>JAYZEG010000009.1:0-41050 GCA_036337435.1 Myxococcota bacterium | reverse complement strand
TGTCCTGCGCTCGAGCCACTCACGACATTGGATATGATCCCGGCACTCACGAACAGCCCGAAGACCAAAAAGGCGACGAAATCGAAAACCAGCATAGGCGCGTTTAATCCAGTGGATGTACAGACAATGGTCCAAACATGGGCTGGACCAAACACAAGTTCAATTGAAATGTAAAAAAACGCTGGCCCGCCGCGACAAGCCAGCCGAGGGAGTTTCTCTGAGTCGTGAGATGGCCAATCACTCCCTCCTGGATCAGTCGAGTGCCTCCGCTCGATGACAAAGAAAGCCAGCTATGTGCCTGTGTCATTAAAACTATCAAGAGACATAAACTACTCACACTCATCTGCGATGAGACATAGCGCTTTTCGACCGGGCATTTTCGGACACGTCCTGGCCATTTTATCCAGGGTTCGGACTTTCTGTTTGAAGATTTTTTTCGCCTTTGCGAATGCCCGGCGTTCGCTTTGATATTCTTTCAGAGCCTCGCGCAGTTCGACGCGAGCTTTTGGGAGTTGTTCTCGATATTCGGCACGGTAGGCTTTCATGGCATCTCTATGCGCGGTTTTAGCCGCCCTGACTTCATCACGATAATCAGTCATTGCGTCTCTGTAGTCTGCCCCAGTATCGAAATCCGAGCGGATGGGTTTCCTTGCCTCGAATGGCTCCTTCTCCGGCTTATAAGGCAAAAAGCCTTTCAGAGTGGGTTTGTAGACCGGTTCAGGCTCCTGGCCGTCAATGGAGTATTCCCACAGCATCTCTGACGAGTATTCAACCCGACCAGTTTCATCTTTTGTGCGTGACAGTTTGTGGCATGACACCGTCACCGTATCTCCATCCTTTTTTACAATATGAGCACCGCGTGCAGCACCGCGGCGATAGCGGCCGCTGCCGGTGTATTTCCTTGGCTTACAACAATCGTAGCCAGCCATTTCACACGTAATGCACGCCTGTGGCATTGCGCTGTTGGGGTCATTTGGGTCGTAGGAGTGCTCGGTATGCGTCCATGTCCACATGCCATTGGGTTTGCCTCGGTCGCACCGGCCACGGCTGGTCCCCCCAATGTAGACCTCGAAAGGCCCGCTGTATAGGCATTCAAACTCGCTGTCTTCATTCATCGATGGTACGGGGACCAAACGACCACCTTTCGGCTGTAGAATGCGGGGGCACCGACCATTCGGAGATGCCTCCGATGGCCCAGGACACTCCGGGTTAAGACCGGGCACTTCGCGCTCGACCTCGTCATCGTAGTCGGCGCGCGCAGGGCTGATGCAAAGCAGACAGAGCCCCATCAAATAAACAAACAAACGCATCAGACACCTCCAATGCGCCCAGTGTATCGCAGCTGGTGATCCATTCAAGCCGCTACGGTCTTAGGCGGTTACCAAAAGACATCTTAGGCCTCAACAGCTCCATATGTTCCCCGTTGCGTCACAGGCTATTTTACTCTGGTCTCCGCCGAGTGAGCCGCATCGGTAACCCATTTTTTGGCCGCAAAGTCACACTCGGCTCCAATTCCACAACGTGGTCGGGGTCCAAGTGGAATCGGTAATGCTGTGCCAAAGTGGCGAGGACTAAAATCAACTCCATTTCGGCGAAACGGTCTCCAATACACTGTCGCTGACCGCGATTAAACGGCATGTACAAAAATCGGTCTGGTGGCGGTTTATCTGGTGCAAATCGACTTGGGTCAAAAGTCTCTGGGTTGTCCCAATATTTTGGGTGCCTATGAAGGGCCCATTGAGGCAAGAAGATGTAAGCCCCTTTTGGGATTTTATAGCCACCCAAGCTGGTTTTACGCTTGGCTTGTCGCCCGACGACCCAGACGGGTGGATATACGCGCATCGACTCTTTGACCACTTGAGCTGTGTACTGAATCTTAGGAATGTCTTCGATGCTCGGTGTTCGCCCACCAAGAACAGCGTCCAACTCGGCCTCAAGCTCTGCTGCGACTGCGGCATGTCGTGCCAGCTCATGAAGGGTCCAGACAAGCGCATTGGATGTGGTGTCGTGTCCAGCCGAAAGCATGGTCAGAACCTCGTCGCGTAATTGCTGATCGGTCATTTTCTCACCGGTCTCGGGATCTTCAGCAGCCATGAACAGACCCAATAAATCGTGGACCGCATCACCGCTGTCCCGCCGCTCTTTAATGATGTCGGCAACCCGCTTTTTCATCCGCGAGAAAATCATCCAAAACTTATAGTTGGCCAGTGTTGGCATGTATTCTGGGTACGGGATGGGACTCGCGAGGTAATCCATAAAGCGCTCCATGGCGACATCCATGGCTTCAGCGACCAACTTTGCATCGCCGGTCATGTCCACGCTCATCAACGTCTCACCGGCGATTTTGAGCGTCAGTTCACGCATAGCATCAGCCATGTCGATGGTCTCATCTGAATCTGCAATGGCCCCCCATTTTTCGACCAGTTCCTCGGCCGTCTCTGTCATGGTGGCCGCGAAACCTGCGATGCACTTGCGACGAAATGCGGGTTGCGCGATGCGTCTTTGACGACGCCAGAAGCTGCCTTCACTGGTTACAAGCCCGTTGCCCAAGAACAATCGCAGCTTGTTGTATCCGCGGGTTGTCTTCGCAAAATCATCTGCCTTGGCAATGAGTGCTTCTTTGACAACCGCGGGATCGAATATAAAGAAGGCCTGGAGCGGGCCCAGCCGAATCCGGACAATTTCGCCGTATTCGCGATGCGCTTTAATCATCGTATTGAGTGGGTCTTGGCCAACCTGTTCAAGATGGCCCAAAAAACGACCTGACGGCCAAAACGGGGCATCGGATTGGACGCTCTTTTCCGAGGGCTGGCTCTCGACGGATTCCATATGCACCTCCTTGTAGAGAGCATAAACCGCATACACCGTATGGCAAGTCTTCGACGTTCACTTTCCATTCTTTTTTTAAACAAAGTCCTGCCGAGGCCCGCTGGCATCGGCTGGACGTAAGTGCGTCTGATTAAACAGTCACGCTCCTGGGTGTCACTGAGTAAGTGTGACCTTTGTTTTACTGGCTTTGATTTTACGTCCCTGGACTTGGGCAAGAGCCTGTGCTTTTCGGGCCAATTGAACAAATCCAGCACGGTATCCTTCGGGGTCGTTACCACTCGCTGCAATTGCTCGTTTGATGAGGTCAGGGTAATTTGCCTGACCACGGTATTTAGATTCACGCAATAGCAAACCAAATTCGGCAACTGCGCTGGAAAAACGATAGGCATCTGTTGTCTCGGAGAGTGGACTCAGTTGGTCTTTTACAGCAAGAGTCATCAGGACACTCTTTGTCCCAGTGGTTTTTTTATAGCGCAATTTGACGGTGCAGAGTTCGCCAGAGTTGGCAGCTGCCGTCTGGACTTTGCTCGTCTGGTACTTCAAAGGGTCGACACCAGGTATGGCCTCATTCGAGTCAGCTGGAATGATTTCGTAGAGGGCGGTCACCGTGTGACCTGCACCCAACTCGCCCGCATCTCTCTTATCGTCATTAAAATCTCGGGCCGCCAAAATTCGGTTCTCGTACCCGATGAGACGATAGCCTTTGACGACGGCAGGGTTAAACTCAACCTGGAGCTTAACATCTTTCGCAATGGTCACGAGCGTGCCGCCCAGCTCATTGACCAAAACCTTCTTCGCTTCAAGGATATTGTCGATGTAATATGCAGTACCATTGCCCTTGTTGGACAAGGTCTCCATTCGAGAATCTTTATAATTGCCGCGGCCAAACCCAAGCACGCTCAAAAACACATTGGATCGACGCTTTGTCTCAATGAGTCTGGTAAGTTCACCGGTGCTCGACATCCCTACATTGAAATCGCCGTCGGTGGCCAGGATCACCCGGTTGGTCCCTCCTTCAACGAAGTTGTCTTGCGCCAGTTTGTAGGCCAATTGAATGCCCGCACCACCCGCTGTTGATCCGCCCGACTGGAGGCCATCTAACGCGGATATGATCTGTTTTTTATGGGCACCCGATGTCGGAGGCAGAACCACGCCCTCCCGACTTGCATAAACAACGATTGCAACCTGATCTTGTGGACGTAGTTGCTGAACTAGCATTTTAAAGCCGGTCACCAATAGGGGCAGCTTGTCTGCCGACCTCATCGACCCAGAGACATCGATCAAGAACACCAGATTCGAGGGTGGTGCATCGCTCATGTCGATCCGCCTCCCTTGCAGACCGATATGGACCAGCTTGTGGTCTTGATTCCAAGGGGCTTTTGCAATCTCTGTATGGACAGCGAAGGGCTTGTCTGCAGACGGTCCCTCGTAATCGTAGTCGAAATAATTGATGAGTTCTTCGATGCGAGCTGAGTCTTTTGGCGGCAGCCGATGCTGCTGCTCGATGAAGCGTCTTACATTTGCATAGGCCGCCGTATCGACATCGATTGAGAATGTAGACAGCGGCTCGTCCAAGGTTACCTCGAAGTCATTTTCGGCAATACGGTGATACTCCTCCGTCGAGTGTTTCGGTCGGGCGACAGTGACATCCCCGGCGACTCGGGGTTTTAGGACCAATCGGCCGCCACCCAATTGGGCTAGGCCAAGACCCCTCCCACGATTAATCAGACCGTGGCTGCCGCCACCACCCGCCCTGACGCTTCGCTTGCCAATCGCACCTAAGCTTTTGATGATCCTTTCCTCGGCAATTTCTGGCCCAAGGCCACGGGTGGCTCGGGGGCTCGGTTGAACAATCGGTTTCTGCCCCATCTTGGCCGCCGGGGCTTGGTCACTTCTCTGGTCCATTTTTTCTGTAAAAACTGGATTGTCGACGCGTTGCATTCGCCCCTCGCATCCCACCCACAAGACACTGAGAACGATCGCGACGGCGGTTTTATGTGAATCCATTGGCATTTTGGCTTTCCCTTGATCTGATTGGTCCAGTCAGATGGAAAACAAGTGCCGCATTTTGTTCCAATTATGCTGGCAAAAACGAGGAGATCGCTGACGGATGTGAGGTTATGGGAAAAACGATCGGTGTACCAAGCCCGAGACGACGGGTGGCCGAGTCACGCGTCCCCCATGAGCACCATGGACCACTTCAGCACCAGGTCAAGGCTGAGCTGCACGGGGCGTTTGAAAACTAGTGCCGACGCCGTTTCGACGACTCCAGCAGCAAACATTTTTTCGCGGCACAGCGTAGTTTAAATGAAGAGCCTTTCATGAGCAGGCTCGCTTTAGAGTTACGGCTCTCCGCAGGCGGTGGATCGCCCATGCCGGCGGCCACGGGCTCCGTTGTCTCTTTGACTGTCATAGACAGCCTCATGGTGCCTCCCCTAAAAGTCGTTGATTTCATCCCATGAAACTCTAGTGAACCACTCTGTTCCAGTTCCACGTCGGCCAAATCAAAAACACGCTTACCTTTCGTGAAAACATAAAACTCACCGGTGGATTTACATCCAATAAATTTTGTTTGAAACAATCCGAATTTACCGGCCGGAATCGCACGACCATCACATTTTTTTGACGTGGGTGATTTGGCCGACATTTTGCCCATGGACGTCTTTGTTTTACTCGCCGCTGGCAGTACTTCGCAGGATTCCTGGCCACATTCCGTACGCCATTTCCGCCCATCAAAGACAAGACGCCCTTTGGCCTTACCCATATATTCAGGCATTTCCTCGGCCGACTTGAAAGGCAGGACAAAAAGTCCATTTTTCTTGTCGACCATTGGTTTGCCCAATGACTCAACTGTAACATATCCATCATCTTCAGGAATTAAACTGGTTGCATATAGGGTACGACCGTCCTTATGTACGCTGAGGTCGCCTTTGCATACACTGATAATGGCACCATCAGCGGGGCCTGCATCACGCAGCACCATCGCTTTACATCGAGTTGAATTTTTGACCGCCTTTGCGAGTGCACCGCCGGTGGCTACCAGAAGGGTCAAAACGGCTAGAACGACTATTGAACGGGATGACATATAAAAAACCTTTCTTACTGTTCTAAAATTCACCAAAAACAGGTCGAACAAAAAATGACACAGGTGCCGTCGACACGAACAGTCGCACAGAGGACGCAGACCCGGAAAGACGAAAAAGTCAGCCAGCCACCGACTAACTGCCGACCGATAGTGCATTTCAAAACCACTTGAGACGTATGTCCTATGGGTTGCTTTTGCTGTCGCGGCTTGGGCAGATGATTCCATCCCATTCACTTAGACCAGACATTTTTGGAGCCGTTGAGATGCCCGCGGGGCGAACCGATTATGCTGTTTGTCGCTCGTTCTCGGGGAGGACAGAAAAAGATAGATAAGTCTATTGACCCATCATTTGTATCAGCCTAAGTACGCGCTGCGAATTAACCGTTCTGAAAGGACACCCAATATGAGGACATTCTTCCTTGTCGCGAGCCTATTTTTGCTCCCAGCCACCTCTTTTGCCCAAGACTCTGGCAAAGGCAAGCCAGCAGCCACCAAAAAGAGCCCTTTTTACACGATGTACCCAAGTAACCTCGCGGCCGCAGCCGAGGCCTACTTCGGACAATGGAACAAGGCCCTGTTCAAGACGGGGCCCATCGCAGAGAAGCAAGCACGTCTTGCGGCAATTTCGGCGTCTGCTGCTATCCGATGTGAGTACTGCATCACAGCTCAAGTTCTCTTGGCAAAATCCGTTGGTGCAACCGACGACGAAATCAAAGCTGCAATCCAGATCGCAGCCGAGGTATCCAGATTCTCAATTCTTCTCTATGGAAACGAGTTTGGTCAGGAAAAGCTGAAGACCATCGTTGAAACCATGACTAAAAAGAACGCCAAGAAATAATCACACAGCCGTATTTTACGACGGGTGATTATCCGATTAATCGAGGACAGCGAACCCCAGTTAGACCAATGCGTCTAGCTGGGGTTTCTGTCCTTTTTTATTGGGCAACACATCTGCATCCAAGTAAAAATCTGCTCGGTAAACTCTGCCAGTTATCAATCAAAGTGAGCGTTCTTAGACCTGGCCAAACTCGCTGGAACTTTCAGTCGACTCATCGATGGCCGCTCTATGCTATGCGTTTGGTATGAGGTTTAGGGCAACGGCTGATTGGGAACACCTACCACCGTTCCGAATAGGGCCTCAAGTCCAGTTCGAATGTCCACGCCGACCGGTCCTGCTGGGTTACAGCCCAGACACTGTCAGCGATGGCATCGGCTTGCATAAAAAAGTCATCGGGTTTGTCTTGAAAGAAGTCTCGGGTCCGCTCCAAGTCGATGATCCCATCGATGATGAAGTAGCCGACGTGAATCCCCTTTGGTCCTAAATCTCGCGCCATGGATTGAGCTAAACTCCGTTGTGCCGACTTCGCTGATGCAAAGGCTGTAAAGTTGGCACCACCTCGTAGAGAAGCCGTCGCACCGATGACCATAATTTGCCCATGACCTGCGCTGACCATGTAGGGAATGACTTGCTGTGCACAGACTAGGAGCCCGAGGGCATTGGTGGCCCAGGCCTTCTGGAACCCGTCCACGGTGGTGTTCATTACATCAGACCATTGGCCTGACCCTGCATTGTAAATCAATGCGGAAACCGGTCCAAAGTCATGATGAATCTGCTCGAAAACGGACTCGATTTCAGAGGGATCCGAGACGTCGCAAACCAAACCAAAGGTGCCGGGGATTTCCTCTGCCAATTTGGCCAACTGATCAGCGCGTCGCGCCAGCATCACAACCGTAAAACCTTCGCCGGCGAACCGACGACTCAGAGCGGCCCCGTTCCCTGGGCCGACACCAACAACAACACAGATTTTTTTCAAAACTTTTCATCCTTTTCTCGGGAAGAACGCTCATTCGCGCCATATCTACAGACAAGCCCAACTCTGGTCCCTTGGAGAAACGCGCGATTGACTGCTACACCGTAATGACTCTCCAACTGGTTCATCAGCACCGACGAGCGTACGCAGCGATGGGATCACAAGGGTTGCAGTTGGAGCAAACGTCCTTCGAATGAACCAGAAATCACCCCGCCTTCTTCGAGGCTTGCTTCGTCCAATGTGATGGTGCCATCACCGATGAAAGCAATGAGAGTCGCACTCGCCAGATCAGACGGATCAAATCGAAAGACGATTCCGGCTGTTTCAAGTCCATGCATCCGATGCTCGCCGACTTCGAATCGCTCTAACGGAATAGATAAACCCACGGCTATCAACATGCCATCTGCCTGTGGACTGATATAGCGAACTTGCGCCAGGCCTGGATCCCTTTGGTCGTAGCCCGCACTCCCCAGAAGTAAGTCTGGCATCCAAGGTTGACCGTTCAACACCAGTTCGGCGGTCTGTCCTGGCGTAGGGCTGTTGTCCGATAGCCAACGCGTTGAAAACGTGCCTCGAGCTTCGGTGGCGAGGTCTGCAAAGCACATGATGGGACTGCTTGCACCGCCGCCAACCCACTCAACGGGCGCGGCATCGAGCTCTCTGAGAATCGCCGCGCCGTGGCGAGTGATGAACTCTTGCTGCGCCTCGATGCTCCATGCTGGCGCACCGGTCAAAGCCCCAATTCGCTCAGCTTCGGCGAGTAGTTCAGGCTCATTCCAGACATGGTCAAATAAAATGCGCAAACGATCGAAATACATGCGGCGACCCACTGGATGATTATAAAGCCGACTGGCTATCAGTCCCTGAGCCAAGACGGTGGCCGCAGTGTTCTCCGGTGTGAAAGGGCGCAACATACTGAAGGATCCGTCTGTTCCCCATGGGATAAAATAGAAAAGTCCACTGGTCGGGTCGTTGTACGCCAGATAATTATTGCGTCCACCGGAATAGCTGTCCCAATGTCCTGTGATCACTTCCATGACCCAGAATCGAAAGAAAGCCTCTAAGTCGATCACATCGGCTAGGGCTGGCAAGAGATCTTCATCGGCAACCCTCAGTGCTGCACTCAGTCGATCAAAGTCGGACCGATCGTTCTCTTCCTCATTGGTCTTGAGTTCAATGAACTCTCGATGTTCAGGGATAAAATCAGCACCCTGTCCCTCGTATAGGTTTCCGCTGTCATCTTCAAAATATCGCCTCAGCATGGGCTTTTTAACACTTTCCACGTGGGTATAGATGCCGAGTTCCTCTCCGTTGACAGTCACGCGCGCCAAATTACAGCGGGGTGCCATAACACCGGCTTTCGCGAAGAGCGCGTACGCCATGCACTGATGCGTATTGGATGGGTCTTGCTCATTGTTGTTGAGGGTCATCCGCTTCATCCCCTCATGTGTGCGGTCGTCAACATATTTGCCAAAATTTAGCTTCAGCGAAGGCCTGGTAGACGAGAGCGAGCCCAAGAACCCTTTTTTGCGGACCGCGACGTCGTCATATGTTTCACCACCGATGCTGACCCGACCGCGCACATAGGTATACTCAAAATCTCGGTCGCAACCGGTGAGCGCTCTCGTCAAGTCGCGTCCTTCCCAACGGATCTGCTCCCAATCCTCGGGACTGAGTTCCACAGAGACATCGATGAGGCTATCTGGGTCGAATAACGTCGCGCCAGGCACTCGACTCGGGTCCGCCGGCACACCAAAGTCTGATAAGATCTCCGGTCCTGCCGTGGACGCGGTGTCGGGAGATGCAAGACCTGCGTCAGCACCGCTTGATATTGAGTTGTCGCATCCGCCCAATGTGAGAAGAAGAACACTAACCGATACAAAAAGCCGCATTAAAAACCTACTTAATCTGACCTGATGAAGAGATTGGTCAGGTCGACTCGTTTACCTCAACCGCGGGAGGAACCAGTGTCGCCCATGAGAGGCTGTGTTAGCACACATCAGCTTGGGTTTGAATCGGAACGTGTGGAACTGCGCTCTGGCGAGGCGATGTGCCCAATTAAGTGCTAGCAACTCGCATGTCGTCCACGCCCATTATTTTTTGGCCGAGGGTGGATTCTGTTCGCCTGCGTTTTTTTGGTGCCCAGCGGCGAGCAGCTCAGTGTGCGAGACATAGTTCAACGTCCCTGCGTGGGTTGCGTTTAGAACAACAGGCGGTGCTTTATTTGCGTCGAGGGCTTCCTTCCATCGAAGTGCGCATAAGCACCAACGGTCCCCGGGCTTCAACCCGGGAAACCGGTAGCGTGGATTCGGCGTCGACAAGTCGTTTCCACGTTTTTTCGTAAATTGGAGAAACGCGGTGGTCATTTGAGCACAGACTAAATGTCGGCCTCGGTCTCTGTCATCTGTCCTACAGCGTCCGTCCCGAAACCAGCCAGTCATCGGCTCGGTGCTGCACACAGCAAGGGGTGTTTTCAAAACACTTTTTACCGCCGTTGGCTCCCCGCCTTTGTTTTCGTCTGAGCATTGGTCAGCCGACCCATTACAGGGTTGGGCGTGAGCCCAGCTATTGAAGACCAGCATGGTGAATATCAAGATTAAACGACGCATGGCCACCTCCTGTCACAAGATGTCCTTAAGTCCGAAAAGGTGACTTCGATATCCACTCGGACTTCCTCGAGGGCGAGTATTGGATTGAGCGAGGTGCGTGGGTCAACGACAGATGTGTCTCGACTTAATGTCTGAGCGATCAGTTCGGGCCACTTGAATCGGGTCCGAGCATTTGCCAACAAGCACGGTGAGTTTGATTCATCAGACGCTCGCGTTGCCTTTCAGACCCAAATTCAGCTTAATTACCGCATCGATTCGCGAACTCAGGACCATCCTCGGCGGCCGTAAAAAAGTTCTTTGGTGAGCAAAAGGCATAGTGACCATTGATATTGCTATCAGCATTTTCTCCTACGTCACTATTGCACTGGTTGTTGGCACCGCCGAGAACGCAGTTGAACTGATCCTGAGAATAGCCACCAATGGCTGCATTGCCAGGAAACTGTTCATTGACAAGATCATATCCAGTATACGCCCCCGCCCCACCGCAGCCTTCGCCAGACCGACCGGGTTGCCAATCATCTCCGCACATCAATCGATAGCCGTTACCGAGGGATTCACAGGCCTCATGGGCGTCCCGGCAGGTCGCCGCATTTCGATTGTAGCAAATGGTCACACCCGCCTTGACTAAGGCCTCGTAGCCAATGGCCGCGCAGTCAACACCACAATCTGGTGCGCCTTCATCCAACCGACCATCACAATCATTGTCTACCTGGTCGCAGGCCTCTGGTTCTGGCTGCGGACTATTCTCGCCATCACATGAAACGACACCGCCAATGCAAACCGACTCGCCCTGACCGCATGGATTGATTGGGTCTGTATCGCAACCAACACTCACGAAGTCTTCATCGACCAGGTCGTCGCAATCGCTGTCGATGCCATCGCATGTATCGGCTTGTTCATTGGGAATCAGGGGGTCGGTCGGCGCGCAATCGAATGCATCGGCGAGGCCATCACCATCGTCATCTGGGTCACACGGATTACCCATCCCATCCAGGTCCGGATCGGCTTGTTCAGCATTGGGCGTAAAAACGCAATTGTCGTTGGCGTTTGTGACCCCATCGCCATCCACATCTCCATCCGGGCCGAGAGCAGCAGCCCCATCGCGACCATCTCGACCGTCGGCACCCGCAGGTCCCTGAGCGCCGTCCGTACCATCTTGGCCATCACGACCGTCTCGGCCATCAGCTCCAGCCGGGCCCTGCGATCCACTCTGACCGTCGCGCCCATCTCGACCGTTCATTCCATCGTTGCCAGCTGGCCCCGATTCTCCCACTGGCCCACGCAATGCTTCGCGACAATCGCTCACATCAACGGCACCATCACCATTTTGGTCTTGCAACTGTGCGGCTGGTCCCGGACAAATTGCAGCCCATAAACAATCAGCATCGGTCAATACGCCATCGCCATTCTGGTCGGCTAAACCATCATAACAATTGACCCCTGGTTCGCCAGGTAGGCCGTCGACCCCCTCCTCGGTACACCCCGAGGTGAGACAAACCAAAATAATGGAATAGACAAACCGACCCATCGAGCACCTCCTTGCATTTGAATGCTATCGATGAAGCATAGGGTGTATTTTTAGCGGTTGCCAAGTGATTGTTTCGTGAGTGTGGACCCAACTCCGATAAACCATGAGTCGGGGGGACCAGTCGGCCTCGTTGTCTAATTGCCCCCGTCTGGAAAACCCGCGGCAGTGGGAGTCAGTTCGCGCGAGGCACCGGCATATCTCGAAAGACTCGATAGGCATCTCTTGGCGTGCCATCGATTTCTAGAATGCCCCACCACTCTTCATTGAACACACCATCCGGATGCGGCCCACCACCTGGTGCTACCCCACCGGTATCATGAACATTCGGATCACCTGCTGCTTTCCACCATTCGTCTGCCCATTCGAAGAGTAGGCCACCACTACATGGCCCGCCATTGATTGTGCTCTCATCGATAATGAGCTGGGTCAGCACGCGGGTTGCCTCGGCTTGCGCAGTTTGGTCTTCAGCATTCGTAATGGCGTTGTACGCATCAGCACCGTACTCGCCCAAGAACATCGGTTTCTCAGAACGCGATGCAAACGCATCAAACAGGTCGCCAAACCCAAGTCCCCGGTACACGTTAAGCCCCCAAACATCCACGCCCGGCATGCGCGCGAGTATCTCTCGGCTAGGCACGTCTCCGTAAACCGTGACGACGGGCCGCGTTGGGTCGGTCTCTTTGACAAGACGAATCACATCGTTGAGCCGTTGGATGGACTGGTCCGTATTCATGCCGTTGTAGAGGCCGTTATAATTCCATTCGTTGCCAACCGCCCACATCAGAATCGCGGGGTGTTCCCGAGTAGCCATCACTTTCGCAATGACACTGTCGACAGGTGCCCCACCCCAAGCATAAACCGTGCTCATGACGTAAATGCCGCGCGCCCAGAATGCATCGAGGACAGCCTGATCCAGAATCGTCTCGTAGGTCCGGACAACATTAATGCCCGCCGCTTCCATCAGTGGGGCATCGCGACCGACGAGTCCGGCGTAGTCTAGGCCTGCTGGATGAACCTGCCCGCGAGGAACAGGGTTCCAATTGACACCTTTCATATGAAACGGGATGCCATCAACAAGGATGCGCCGACCCTCGACGGTAATCCGCGGCAAGCTGTCGCCAGCACCCATACCCCCATCGCAAGCATCACACGTGTTGTACGTGTCGGTCCTGCTCCCTTCGCTCGTCGGCCAAATGCGATTAGCATAGTTGACTCCATCAGTCCGCGGCGCACAGGCACCGGAGCCCAGCAATCTCTCGTACACCCCATCGACGTTCCAGAGGTATTCCAAATCTTGTACAGGTGCCGGTTCAAACGTCACACTCCAAATGCCGTTCCCATCTGCATCCGATGCGACCGGCCCCGAATTTGGATCCCAATTATTCCACAAGGGACCAACGAGCCGCACCGTCGTCACCGGTGAGACCGCGCATCGGAGGTCGAGATTGAGAGCCAATGAATTGCCTCCAGCGACACCCGTATCCGCCGTGTCATCCCCTCCGGCATCTCGATCGTCGGCCCCGCCAGACCCTGAATCCATTGAACCGGCCTGTCCATCGGTATCGACAATCCCTAAATCGACAGGATTCGACGTCGTACCGGACTCGACTTCGAGACCAGCCCCAACATCGCCGTCATGGCCACATGGCACTCGAGTTCCGTCTGCGCAAGGCATCGATGAGTCCGAACCTACCTCGTCAGGCGCGTCTGATTGAGTGACTCCACAGGCGTTCAAACATACACTCATCGTGACGACGAAGAGCAAGGCACCGCAGATTTGTTTCATGGATCTCTAACTCCGGAATCGTCGAACCAACAGACCATGGAATGGGTCCAATTCTGTGAAATAAGTAGCCCAAGCATAAAAAGTTCGCCTGATTCTTTGCAAGGATGAATCAGACCATATCGATGGCTTGCGAAGGTGACACGCAGTGGATGCAATCGACGCTCAGCACTCAGCCTCTGAATCCATTCAACGGTCAGATCCTAGGGGGTCGTTTAATCCCCGTTGCCATGGACGCGATAAGTCCATCAAATTTTCATCGGCTTCAGCTGCAGTCTAAGTAAGCTCATTTGGCAGAGACTGAAATCATTGCAAAACAGCACATCGCAATCAAATCGCAATCGACGACTGGGAATACGGGATCGAAGAACATTTTTTTAATGACCCGGGGCACAGCGTGACATCCGAAGAGTCAAATCGCGCCCACTCAGACTGGCAGGCCATGGCGATCCGAAACTCATTGGATACACATCGAATCAAGAGGGGGCACTCTGACAAGATGACTGGACGCTGGATGATCAGGGTCGGATGGGGCATCATGATCTCATGAGGTTGCTTTAAAGAATGACATCGCGACACCAAACTACAATCGGTGGTGCGAATTCGCCCACACTCAAAGAGAGTTTTTGGTTTCCCGTATCCACGCCTGAAGCGCGGCGCGACCTAATCATCGGGGGGACATCTCTTATCATTCTCCCACTGGGCTGGATTCTGAATCTCGGTCACCGGCTCGATGTGATCTACAGACTCTATCACGATCAGACACCATATTATCGGGGTTTTAAACCCTACGGACACACCATGAGGCGCGGTCTGCAGGCGGTTTTAGCGATCCTCGTCTATTTGGCCCCCTCCCTGATTTGCGCATTCCTCGCCTACGCAGAGGGCATTGAAGCACTTTGGTTTATGGCGGTGCCATTGTTCCTACTGGCAATCTACATCCTACCCGGTGGAATGACCTACAATGCAGCCTTTCGTGACATCAGCTATTTATATCGACCCGACCGAGCCTTCGCGCGTGCTTTGGACGGTGGCAAGGACTACCTGTGGGCTTGGCTCATTGCTCTGAGCGCAATCATCGCCTCTTTTGTCGGTCTATTGGGCTTGGGGATCGGCTTTCTGTACACCAGTGTCTGGGCGTGGATGGTCGTGGGCTACGCGTTCTCTCGCACCTTGAGTCTACGCAGATAACCAGACGAAATACGCCAGGCGACTCGCTCTCTGTACGACAGTTTTAGGCCAGCCTTAGAGACCTCCTGGGTATGTTTGTCCGACAGTTAAATTATCTCGTTAAGCGGACATCGGATCAAAACCCCAGAAACAAATCTTGTGCACAGAGTTCCCCTCAAGCGATCCACGTCCAGGTGGACATTGGAAAAGATTTATTTTTAAAAAACACAATTGTGCTATTGACATAGTACAATATTACACAATGGTCAGTTTAACATGGAAAATTTATGGAACAGCATCGACAAGGAATCCGGAATCCCGTTCTACATCCAGCTGGAAGAGCGAATTAGGCTGCTGGTGCATAAGGGCAGTCTCAGACCGGGCGATGCACTCCCCACCGTCCGGGGGTTAGCTGTGACTTTGAGGATTAACGCCAACACAGTGGCCCGCGTATATCGAGACCTTCAGGCGGAGGGTGTACTCCGACTCGAACGAGGCGTTGGAACCTTCGTCGCTGAGTCGGCCGGACAGTGCTTGAGCAATCACGATTTTAAGCGTCTCGAGGAAAAGGTTCTCGAGGTTGCGAAATTGGCAAAAACCGCCGGAATGACAAAGGCTGAGTTAGCCATGTTCGTTCAGGCTCGTTGGAAGGAGATTGAGTGATGCATATGCGACTCAACGTTAATATTGTTTCTTTAATCATTTCCTTTTTCACATCCGTTGCATTCCTTGCAGCAAATATATTCGTGGGGCCAAAACTCGCTATACCCATCGCTCTTGTCGGTGGTCTTTTCGCATACTCACCTCGAATGGTAAACGAATGGGAACGCTCCATTCTCCTCCGATTGGGTCAGTATCGACGCACGTTAAAACCTGGCATTTCATGGGTGATCCCGTTTGTGGACACCATCGTCGCTGATGTTGACATGCGTGTCCGGTCAACGCCTTTTACAGCCGAGAGTGCCCTGACCAAGGATACGGTCCCTGTCAACGTTGATGCCGTCTTATTTTGGGTCGTAACCGATGCTGAAAAAGCCGTCTTGGAGGTCGAAGAATTCCAAAGTACCGTTCGCTGGGCCGCCCAGACCACGCTACGCGACGTCATCGGTCGAAGTGAATTTACACGCATGATTTCAGACCGCGAGCAACTCGATAAAGAGTTGCAAGCGACCATCGATGCCAAGACAAGTGAGTGGGGCGTTACAGTCCAATCAGTGGAAATCCGGGACGTTGTCATCCCTGCTGCACTGGAGGACGCAATGAGTCGAAAAGCGCAGGCCGATCGCGAGAAAGAAGCTCGCATTATCTTAGCGCAAGCCGAGAAGCGCGTAGCCGACGAAATGCAAAATGCAGCGGAGACCTATGCGAATAACCCAACGGCCATGCAGTTGAGAGCCATGAACATGACCTATGAGTCGATAAAAGAAAAGGGCGCGCTCATGGTCATCCCAAGCGGCATGGGGCACTCGATCGACCCGGGTGTTCTCGGAATGGCACTCTCCTCAACTCAAATGAAGCCCGAGGATGATTCATTGGACGTCGCCTAAGCGTCAGCTGGGTGCCAAACAAGGCAAAGTGAGCTTGTTTGGCACCGGCCCTTCCCCGCTCCGGCACGGGGAACCGGAGGACGTCTACTTCAGTTCTCGCTTGCTGCGATGGCGCTCGTCACGTCAAGACCCGTTGGACAGCACGTTGAGAAGGCGTTCGGTCGCGAGACCATCCTTGTACTTGTGAACCAAGTCGGCAACAACACGTTGGGATTCCATAATTTTTTCGGGTTCGGACAGGGCTTTTTCGAGAGCATCAAGAAACCCATTCTGTGTCTCCGGATGATGACCGGGCGCGATTCGTTCAAACGGTAGATAGAACCCTGGAGCTTTAGCGTACGCGTTTAGGTCATAAGGCAGAAAAACCGTTGGTCTGTTCAAGAGTAGATAATCGTAATAAACACTCGAATAGTCCGTTACCAAGACATTGAATTGTGGCAAAACATCCGTCACTTCGGGCGCAACATCGCTCTGCATCGGCACGACGCGCCCAGAGCGAGCTTGCCATCGACCCGGATCATTTGGATGCGTTCGAATATAGATAATCGCATCTAGCTCTTCGAGGCGCTGATTGATTGCATGCAAGTCGTAGTCTGCAAATGGGAAGAGCTTGACTGCCGTGTTTTCACGCCATGTCGGGCAATACAGGATCCGTTTCGAATGAGCAGGTAAAGCGGGCGTATAAGCAGCAGCGATATCCCGAACCTGTCCACCAAATAGGAGATCCGTCCTCGGTTGCCCGGTAATATGCACCTGGTGGGATTTAAGCCGAAAAGTGTGTGAGAACAAAGCGGCCATCTCGCTGGATGTGGCGACCATGCACTCGAACCGAGCCATCTCGCGAAGATTCGAACGTGCATGCTTTCGTTCCATGAACTGCGGGTCAGCGGTGGAAATACGCTTGATGGGCATACCGTGCCAAACATTGATGATCCGAGTCCTGCGACTAGAAAATGTCAGTGGGCTAAAATCTCCCAATGAATGAGTCAGCACGACGGCTTCAGCGCGTAAGACCAACATCAATCCACGAAATGACCGGGTCGAATAACAACGATCGAGACCCATGGATAACACATCGTCACGACCAGTCAGCCAATACCCGTCCAACTCGAAGTCACTGCTGCGTTCAAAAAGGGGTGCTGTGTTACCGCCGTACTGCCGCCCACCGAAAATGAAAAGCCCTTTTTTTTTCGGAATGAGTTTCCCCAAAACCCAGCTGGCGAACCAGAGTAAGCCGTTTAAGACACCTTTCATGGGGACGATTCCGTATTCTTGAAGGACAAAGTGGATCAATGGTTGCAATTTAGTCGTTGATGAATACCATGTCCGACTAAGAATCGATAGTTGCCGAGAAGGTTATCATGCAAGCAGTCATTCTGGTGGCAGGCGTTTCTCGCCGTCTATTTCCACTCACCGAGTTCCGCCCGAAATGTTTGATGGAAATTGGTGGACAGACGATCTTCGATTATCAAATGCAGGCTCTCCTGTCGGTTGGTGTCAAAAAAGTATGCTTGGTCGTTGGCTATCGTCGCGAACAGATTAAAGAGTACGCGGAGACCCATTACCCAGACATCGAATTCAGCTATCTCATCAACCACTTTTTCTTTGATACAAATACGGCCTACTCCCTTTGGATTGCCGGCCAGGAGTTTGTCGACCGAAATTTCATCTACTTGAATGGCGATGTGTTATTCGAACCGCGTTTACTCGAGCGGGTGATGGCATCGCCCCATGGCACCGCGCTCGCAGTTGAATGCAAGCCATGTGGGGACGAAGAGGTTAAAGTTGTCGTTGATGATGCCGGGCGAATTCATGAAATCGGCAAAGAATTAGATCCTGCTCGATGCGAGGGCGAGTTCATCGGGGTTGCACGGTTTAACGCAACGGTGACCTCGTATTTGTTCAAAGCACTTGAGCGTCTTAAAGTCGAGGGACATCGCAATGTGTATTTTGAGGCAGCCCTGGCTGATATGGCAGCAGAACACGCCTTCCACATGGTTGATGTCACGGACCTGCCTTGCGTAGAAATTGACTTTCAGGAAGACTACGAATCCGCACGAACTGCCGTTCTCTCGCGTTTTCAGTCAAACGATTAATTGTCGGCCCAATCGCCGATGACCGGCGTCCTGCAGGCACTGGTCGTATTTGAGGATGAGGAGCAAGACAATGTCTGAAAGAAGACCCCGCGCGGCCCTGTTCGCGACGCAGTTCGGTGCTTATTCTCAGACCTTTATCTACGATGAAGCGCGCTTGCACACTCGCTATGACATTGAGGTGTTTTCGCGGGTACGCTCCAATCATGATGCCTTTCCCTTTGAACCTGTCCATACGGTCAACGGCCGACTACCAGCTGCGGTGTACGGAGTGACGACCTACAGTCGCCAGTATATGAAGCGTCTCAAAGACGGAGACTTTGACCTCATTCACGCTCATTTCGGACCAGGTAGCATCTATGCCCTGCCCTACCAAAGGGCTACAAAATTACCCCTTGTTGTGACCTATCATGGATACGACGTTCCCTTATTGATGACATCACGCCGTTTCCATCCGTCTTATTGGCGCTACTGGCTTCGTTCAAAATCCATGTTTCGCAATGTGAACCGGTTTTTGGCAGCGTCTAACGAATTACATGACCTACTCATCGAGCTGGGGGCACCACCTGAAAAAGTCAAAGTTTGGCGTCTTGGTGTGTTCATTCCAGAACTCAACACCATCCCAGAACGAAGTGGGCAAAACATCGTGATGGTGGGTCGATTCACCGAGAAAAAGGGCCACATCTACGGTCTAGAAGCATTTGGAAAATTGCTCCAACAAGGTGTTGACGCCACCTTGCACCTGGTTGGAGATGGTGAACTTCGCCCGGACTACGATGCGGTCATTCGGCACTTTGACATGGCCGACCGGGTCCAATTCCATGGTGTCCTGTCTCACCCAGACGTGCTCGCCTTGATGGAAGGTATGGACGTCTTAATGTGTCCAAGCGTCATCGCAGCCAATGGTGACCGAGAGTCGGGGATTTTGGTCGCGAAAGAGGCCGGTGCAAGATACGTCCCAGTCATCGGCACTTACCATGGCGGCATCCCAGAAATCATCGACGATCAAAAAACTGGATTTCTGGTTCCGGAACGGGACAGCGAAGCACTGGGGCAACGGCTCTGGCAACTGATGACAAATCCTGAACTGCGTGAAAAAATGGGGCGCGCAGCACGTGAAAAAATGGTTCGTGAATACGATATTGTAGAGCGCATCGACGTCCTTGAACGACATTACGATGAGGTACGTCAGGGGATCGTCTCTGAATCGGGCCAATAATGGCGTCCACCAACAAAGAGACCAGCAAGGTCATCGCCCGAGGAGCAGGCGTCAACGTTCTCGGGACGCTTGGAAAAGCACTGCTGCCTGTTTTCTTTATCCTCATCGGTCGAATGTATGGTGCCGAGAATCTTGGTGTCTTCTACATCGCCTATATTTTTCTGGAGATCGTCGCGAGCTTAACTGTGAGTGGTATCAAGGATGGCGTACTGATGTTCGCCTCCCGCGTCGTCGACGATTCTGAAAAGGAAAACGAAACCTACCAAGTTTTCGCCAACGGCTTCGTTATCAGCCTAGCTATCGCCGTTCTCCTCGTTTTGGCATCAAGGCTCGGTGCGAGCGAGATTGTCTACAGCTACTATAATAATCAGCCCTTGGTCGCTGCTCTGGAACTGATGGTTCTCTCCCTGCCCTTCATGGTGGTCACAATCGTCGTAATTGCTGCGACCAAATCCCGAATCATCATGAAGTGGGAAGCGATTCTTGACGGATTTTTACGGCCTGTTCTCTTGGTCCTGATGGCCATTGTAGGCTATTTCATATCGCCTACAGTGACCACGCTGGCTTGGTGCTATCTGGCGACCTGGATCATACTTTTCGCAGTCTCTTTGTGGATTTTTCAGCGCGAATTCTCGTTTAAAAAACTGGGCGAGCAATTCAAGTCGTTCACGCTCTCTAAGCCCATGATCGGGTTTGCAATTCCACAAAATTTAAACATGACCTTCTCAACTTTCATTACCAACCTCGATGTGGTCATGCTGGGTTATTTCGGTTTCAAAGCTGAGGTCATTGGGTTTTATGGAATGGGTGCTCAAGTCGTGCGTAATGTACGTCAAGTCAAGCTCGCCTTCTCCGGTGCCTATGCGCCTGTTATTGCGCGTTTTCACGCTAAAAATGACAAAAAAAGCATGAACGAGTCGTTTTCAATGGTCTCCCGTTGGACAACCACACTTGCCTTACCGATCTCCCTTCTCGTGGTGTTTTTTAGCGGGGAGTTGGTCGTGCTTTTCCATGGAAGCTTTACCGATGATACCCAGTTCATGCTTTGGCTGCTGATTCCGCCTATCCTAAGTTGTTCCGTCGGCTTGGCTGGCAACATCATCGTGATGACGGGTCACTCGCTTTGGAATCTCGTCAATTCTGTCTCTGTGGCTGGCCTCAACCTGCTCTTTAACTATTTGTTGATTCCAAAATACGGAATCCTGGGCGCAGCGTATGCCACGGCACTGGCTGCGACAGCGATCAGCATCGCCCAGTTGCTGGAAGCACGATACCTTGTGGGCGCACGTATTTTGGTCGGTCAAGTATACAAGCCGTGGATTGCGATCATGCCCTCCATCGCCGTGGCAATATATGGCTTTCATGCCCATCCGGATCTGGCTTTCGCCGGACGCATTGGCCTGTTCATTGCCGCTCTGGCATTCTACGCTATCACACTGAAACTGCTGGGAATTGAGGAGCGCGACCGCGAGATATTCTCACGAAAAAAAGACAAGGCGTAGGCGCAGACCGCAAGAACAATTGCGTCGATGACTCAATCACCCGCTCATTGTATACCATCGTTACAAGGGACCGTCTCCAATCCGGACGCTGAATGGACCTGAAACGCGACGTCTAGACCGACAGCTTGTCTCCGAGTGTCGACACCGAGCAACCTTGAGATGGTTGCACTCAAAAAACTTGAAAAAGTACGTGATCTTTTTCTGGTATTTTTGCATCTTTTTGTCGCACTGAGCATCGTAGGGGTGCTTGATCGCAGGCTTTTTAACCATGAACATAACGGAGACACCAAATGGCAACGATGACAAAGGAACTGATCGAAAGCGCACAAAAAGCATGGGGTGACGGGATCGTGCGGATCGCCGCAGCTCACACGGTTAATGACAACTTCGAGCAAGTTGCCAGGAACCATGTCGAGACGTTGTACGCGTACGGGCTCACACCCGTTCTCTTCAAGCCAACTCTGGCAGCTGAGCAGCAGTTCCGCTCTACATTTGACGACGCTCTCTCCTATTTTGTGGCAACGAATAACGCCTGCCCCGAAGACAAAGGGTTTGCCATTAAGGGTTGGACAGCTGTCCGGTTCGAAAACGTCGACATCCTGACCGAGGGTAAGGTTGGGATGGCAATGGGCAACTACTTTTTCACGACACCGGAAGGGGATGAAGTGAAAGTGGAATACTCCTTTGGGTACATCCTTGATGATGCTGGTGCAGTGCGCATTAATCTCCACCACTCTTCAATGCCCTACGCTGCATAATGGATTTTCGAGGGCGGCTGAGTGACTCAGCTGCCCGACCCATGGTTGTGCCGCGAGCGGCGTAGCCTTCAATGAACGATTTTTGCCTGCCGTCCATCGTTTCGACTGGGCGGCAGTTCATGTAACAATAAAATCCCAGCGGAAACATCGTTGCGTTCCACCAGGGCTCGTTCGCTCGTCTCAACGACGTGCGACCCGGACGGTTAGGCAGCGACGGACCAAGGGGCTATCTTGAGGACACCATTATGGCAACCAATTTCGGAGACCGAGTACAGGCCGGGCAGGCCAACGTAGACGTCTTAACCATCTCAGATGCAAAACAAGCGATTGAGGCCAACGCCGATGCGCTGATTATCGATGTCCGTGATGCGGGCGATCTCGCCGCCACTGGCGTGATCCCAGGCAGCATCAATATTTCTTTAGGCAGCCTTTTCTACAAAGCGGATCAAACCATGCCGGAAGGCATCCGCGATGACCGACTGGCTGATAAAGGTCAAACCATCTTTGTGACCTGCGCATTGGGCGGCCAAGCCTCCATCGCTGCCGGCGTCTTGAACGACTATGGATACGAGAACGTCAGCGTAATTGATGGCGGGATCGTCGGCTGGAAAGACGCTGGTCTAGACGCAGAAGACGTCTAAGCATCAAGCCCGGGTGGTCTGCTCGGGCTGGCCAACGACGAGGTCCGCAGCAGCCGACCCGTACCTATTAGGCCCCCACCGAACCGGAGATCGAGACGGAGATTGGATGGAGTGCGCGGGCTCCTGACGGAGCCTGTCTTCTTATCGATCACACGGCCTTTGTGGCACTTTATCGTAACCTAAACACCGAGGGCGAGTTGCTCAATCGAGCCAAGTCAGGATTCAAATACGACCGCTCATCACTTTTTTGATCAGAGCATGAGCACATCCAAGTTACGCCCTCGCCTAATGTGATTTTGCCTGATTCGCAACAGCTGCCGTGGCCGCAGCAACAGCATCCGCATCACCCAGATACCGCTTGCTAATCACTTGAAAGTCTTTATCCAGCTCGAAAAGCAGGGGTGCCCCCGTGGGAATATTTAGACTCGCAATATCTTCATCGGAAATGCCCTCGAGATGCTTGACCAAGGCTCTCAAGCTGTTGCCGTGTGCGCCAACCAGAACGGTCTTACTTCTCTGTAAGGAGGGTACGATGGCGTCATACCAGTAAGGCAAAACACGATCGACCACATCTTTAAGACATTCAGTGCCAGGCAGAAGCTCTGCAGGCAAAGAGGCATAGCGGTCATCCTTCGACGGATGGCGGGCATCATCCGTGTCCAAAGCAGGCGGGGGCACATCATACGACCGGCGCCAAGCGAAGACTTGTGCTTCGCCGTGTTTGGCTGAAGTCTCAGCCTTATTTAAACCTTGGAGGGCTCCGTAATGCCGCTCGTTTAGACGCCAATTCTTGTGTACAGGAATCCAAAACCGATTCATGACAAAAAGAGCTTCTTGAAGTGTTTTATTTGCCCTCAATAGCAAAGAGGTGTGTGCTTCAACGACGTCCAAGCCTGCAGACATAATTTCAGCGCCCGCTGCCCGCGCCTCGCTCAACCCTTTCTCAGTCAAAGGGACATCGGTCCAACCAGTAAATCGGTTGTCCAAATTCCATTGACTTTCTCCATGCCTCAGCAAAATTAACTTGTATGTCATAAGTACTCCGTTTTTTGGGGAGAATAAGCAGGGTTGAGTCAAGCTTCAAGGATTCCATGCAGATCGATTAAAATAGACATTCAGCCCCACTCACCATTCCACACACCCGTGCTGACTTCGATGCCGTAAGACGCCTCCAACGCCAAGCGATGCCTGCCAAATGCCATACGCCAGCCCAATTGGCAAAAAGTGCGCCTAGAGCCGAAATGCCACCAAGCTTGCACTCATGCTCGCCATGCCTAAAACCAGCCCATACACGGTCTCGTGGCCGCGGCTATACTGTTTGGCTGCGGGTAGGAGTTCATCCATGGATAAGAACACCATGATACCGGCGATAAAGCCGAATACCCCACCGAAGACGGCTGGAGATAGATGCTGTCCAAGGAAAGCAAAGCCCAAAGCGGCACCAACGGGTTCGGCTAAGCCTGACAAAAAACAAGCACCAATGGCCAGCGATGCACGATTTGTCGCGTAATAGACTGGAATTGCAATGGAGACGCCTTCCGGAATATTGTGGAGAGTAATGGCGACGGCCAGAGATAAACCCAAGTCAGAATTGTCCAACATTGTAAAAAATGTTGCCAAGCCTTCTGGGAAGTTATGAGCCGTTATCGCAACCATAGTAAGCAGACCGACGCGCTTCAGATTCACAGCCGGCTCACCATTTTCATCGCCAGACTGAGCAACCAAACCTCCATGAGGATTCGGCAGGATCATGTCCAAAATAGCAACACAGACAATCCCCAAAAGGAAGGCACCGCTTCCGTACATAAATCCGAGATCTTGATTGCCGTACGCGACAGAAAACGAGTCCACAGACTTCGTGAAGATCTCAGTGAGCGAAACGTAGACCATGGCACCACTCGCAAACGCCAAACCGAAGGCGAGAATGCGTGCATTAGAACGCTTGGAAAACAAAACCAGCAAGCCACCAATGACGGTGGCCAAACCCGCTGCCGTCGTGACGAGGAACGCCCGTATCAAATCGCTATTTGAAAATTCAATCATGACAGTTGCCACATTATGGAATCCTAGCCTCAATGCAAGGCCTGTCTCCCTATAGCCCACAATATCGGCCGATTTGAAATCTAACGTGACGGATCGGACACATGAACCGGCTTTTTACCAGTCTAACCCTCAGTTGTTGCTATCAACGTTGACGACGAACAGTCAGCTCATTTCAAAAACAGGCTGGCTCCGGCAAGAATCCTTCACAGAAATCGGCCCTGGCCTCGAAGCGAAATTGCAGGGCCGAATTACAGTCGCCCATCACGATGGGCAGATACCGATGTTGAACACCACCGCACTCTCGGCCACCCGTAAATTGATGGTCATCACATTGTGCAGTGCCGAGGCCTGCACAGCGGTTCGCCGACGACTCCCGTATTAAAAATCCATTGGCATTCTGCACGAGGTCGAGTCGTGCACATCTGGCGGCCTCGATTGATAACCCCATCCGGCCACGGTTATCGATGGTTACGCATCGGGCGATATCGTAGGCGTCGAACCACAACCTTTGATCGCGATACGTAATCAACTGGTCGTTATACACCCGCCGGTGGCCATGGGCATGCCGTTTGAAGGTATGCAACCTCAACATTTGACCGAAGCGTTCATCGCCACAAGAAAGCAAGATGTCGACCGCATATGGATATGTTCGATATTCGCAATCACGGGTGACCAAGGCACCCGATTGCCCATCCAGGCTGGACTCGGTCTGGGACGGCCGTGCAGCATCCAATAATCGCACGTCTGGTGCTTGCCCCACTGACGTGTCTGTAAGCCTGTTGACCACGTCGATGCCAAGTCCTTGGTCGAATGGTGTTAAATCTGACTGTATACGCTCATCAAGCAGGGTGACTGTAGCGTCTGGAACTTGCCCAACATACACATCGAATGCAGTGGATAGACTGATATCCAACGACCCCATATCAACGATTCGGTTATCGGACCTACCTCCCCCGGTTGACTCAGTCGCAACCAGACTCGAACATCCAGTGCCGAACAGGGCCACCATCAAAAAACAGGCCATACTTCTATGACGTTTACTCACCATGATCTCGACCCTTACATTGATGCGCAGTCGACCCGCCTGGCCGTTTTGATGGATGGGTATCGACTCATTACACACCTCAATTTAGCCGCAACTCGCGCCAGAGGACAAACCCCAACTGAGGCGATGGGAACGGGAGAACGCCGCCTGCAATTCTGATCGATCAAAGTACCGATGCGTCCCGACCAGGAAATGGTGCGCACGACTAATTAAGGTGTGACTGTGCAACTCTCGCACCGTCGATGTTTTTCGAAGGCGTGGCAAGACAGACTTGCTTCACTCGTCCATTTTATGGAAGGTGGCGGGGTACGAGGCGAAGAGTCCAAATCGGGAGGGACAATGCAAAAGGCCAATTTGCAACATATTGCGTATCTTTCTGTGCTGTCGTGTGCAGTGTTTCTCATGTCTGGCTGCGGCAATTCAGATGCGGGTGCCAATGCTGGCACAGCAAACGCAACCGCATGCGCTGAGTCTGACTTAATCGCCCAATGTCCACCCAATACCATGGCCGACCTCTCGATCGATGCATCATCAGTCTGCTCCATGAGCGGATCCATCGATGTAAGCCAAGGGACAGACAACCTCGGGGGCAATGCAGGTGCAGCGGTGTCGACGGCGTGTGCCGGATCCGGCACGTGTCGCGTTGTTTGCCGTCTGTTGACGGAATGCACCTACGGGGTCTCGCGAGTCTCACCAACAGAAGGCATCGTCTGCGCCGAACCACCAGAGGGCTGTGGCAATGGCATTTGCGATCGTGGTGAAAGCCCCACGATCTGTCCTATCGATTGCGCAAATGATTGTATCTCCGGTGAGACGCGCTGCGTGGGTGATGAATTGCAAACGTGTACACCGCGAGGGGTATGGGACGCACCGACGGCCTGTCCAAGCGGAGAGCGCTGTGTCGATGATTCGGGGCCCGCCAGCTGTGGTCAATCGAGCTGTGGAGACGGTGTTCTCGACGACAATGAAGAGTGTGAACCAACGCTATCCGATGACGGGGAATGCGACCCGAATTGCACACGGCCACGCTGTGGAAACGGCTTTCGCGGGCTCGACGTCAATGGTAGCGCGGAAGAATGTGATGATGGCAATTCCGATAACACAGACAACTGCACAACCACTTGCCAGCAATCACGCTGTGGCGACGGCTACTTGCAGGACGGAGAGGCTTGTGATGATGGCAACATGGTCGACACCGATGGCTGCCGTAACACGTGCGTCGAACCTGCGTGCGGGGATGGCATTGTTCAGCCAGGTGAGCAATGCGACGACGGAGACCGCGATGACACCAATGAGTGTAATAATAACTGCGAATCCGCAGCCTGCGGCGATGGGGTTGTACAAGCTGATTTGGGCGAACAATGCGATGATGGAAACGGCATCGATAGCGACGCTTGTACAAACTCATGTCAGAATGCCCGATGTGGTGATGGTCGAATTTACGAGGGCCGTGAAGAATGTGATGACAACGGTTTTACTGGTGAGGGTGATGCTTGCGACGACCAATGCCGTGTCATCACATGCGGTAATGGCCGAGTAGACACGGGCGAAGCATGCGACGATGGCCCACAAAACGCAGCGAACGGTCGATGCCTGCCCGGCTGCCAGCTCAATCAATGTGGAGATGGTTTTGTTCTGGATGGGGTTGAAGATTGCGATGATGCAAATCAAATCGACCACGACGCATGCACCAATGCGTGCACCAACGCGCGATGCGGTGATGGCATCGAACAACGCGGCGTTGAAGAGTGCGATGACGGAAATCGAGTAGACGACGATGACTGTACGAACGCCTGCACGACACCCGCATGCGGAGATGGTATCGAGCAAGGCGACGAAGCGTGCGACGATGGCAATGATGACAATAACGATGGATGTCTCAACGATTGCACCGAGGCAATTTGCGGTGATGAGATCGTTTGGAACGGTGAGGAGACGTGTGATGATGGAAACGAAATCAACAGCGACCAATGTACCAATGCGTGTGCTGTGGCAACATGCGGTGATGGCATAAGGCGAACCGATATCTCCGATCCGTCAGCACGTGGTTTTGAATATTGTGATGACGGAAATGATGCTGAATACGATGGGTGCAATTCGTCATGCAAGCAGACAGAGAGTGAACCCAATGATAGCTATGGACCGGAAGCTGATGTCATTGATTTTGGCCAAGTCGTGGGTGTTATGGAGGCTGGTGATGACCGGAATCCGGGCTACGACACCTATCAGTTCAGAGTGGATTGTGGCGTAGACGCTGGCGCCGATTGCCCGCCTGGAGGTGAGATAAACTGGCAGTTTAGATTGTCAACGCCGCAAAACCTCTGCGCACCGGGCGGGATCAGGGATCCATGCCTCGTACGGAACTTCCAGGTGATTGCCGCGTGTGAAGGCCAATGTCCACCGCCCCCATTGTTGAGCGCCACAAGAAGTCAACTTGGTGCTCGAGTGAGAACATCGATCTCTTGGACTTTCACGGGTGGTCGTGCGGGCAGGTGGGAATTTCAGCTGCAATCCTTCCGAGATGAGGCCTTTGAGTATGTCCTCTCCGTCACCGCGAACTAGGACCAGATCATTCGCATTCAAGCAGCCCACTCACGAAGCACGCTTTTGGCACAGCACAGCCAAAGGCACTCAGCGTTGGGCTGAGGGTCTCGCAAAGGCCTGTCTGGAAGAGACCGCCCATTAGGAGACATCCCTCATCTCAGTGCTAGATTTCGCCAATGCGGCCTTCACGATTCTGTCGGCCGCTCGCCTTGCACCCGCAATGTTTCTAGAGACTGGGCCCAGCTCCAGCTCAGCAAGGGGCCCCGCTACGTAGATCCGTGGATGCCAGCGCAACCCGTCATCGACAATTGGATAGCCACAATGAGCGCACGGGAGGGATTCGGAGAGAACTAAATCATCGATCAGAGCACCACCCGGACGCTGAGCCGAAAAGCCCGTCGCAAGCAAGGCCCTCTGTGCTTCGATGACAACACCGTCCATCAAATGCATGCTCACTCCCCGCTCATGGCTGATAACGGAGTCAATTCCGCACTCATGGACCTCTAATCCTCCCTGTTTCACAGCGTGCTGTAGCCCATCGTGCACATCGGGGGGGATCGAGCCGCGGTGACGCGCCTCAATGATGAGTGAGCGTCTTCGGTCTACGTCCATTTCACGCCTGAAATTCGACATAAATTTAGGGCCCAACCAACCAGGGTCGCTGTCAAATTGGTGTATTCGGAACGCGTGTCGCGAGACCAGATGAACCTGGTGTCCTTCATCGACCAGTCGAAGGGCCACCTGCCCTGCGGAAATCCCACCACCAATGACGATGACGCGTTCTCGCGAACAAGGCCACTTGTCAAACTTGGGTTCGAAAACGTGGTATATCCGATGTTTAGGATTTGGGAGCCAATCGGGCCATTCGGGCTGCTCACTCGCGCCGATTGCCAGCACAACCTGCCGAGTTCGAAGTATACGCCCATTGGATAGCTTGACCATGACAGCATCACAGTCGACAGAACAGCGCATGACACGCGCCTGAATATGCAAAGAGCCCAAGCCGCAGTCGTCTATAAATTGCTCACAATGTGCATTGAAGAGACTGAGAGCGGGCCGGTTATAGGGCGGCGCAAACAGGTGCGGATCCGTAAATTTTCGAGCACCAGCAAAGTGTTGAAGAGCCCACGGGTCAAGGTCAAGGTGGTGTACTGAGGGCGACCGTAGATTGGTCATCCCGGTCGTCTGAGTACACGTCCGCCAACGCGCTAAGAGGCGTTGACCGGGATCGACAATCTGGAGCCTCTCCGGGTGTACGTGCGCTTCTTTTAGCAACCGTCCGGCGATGTGAACGCCGTGAATGCCACCGCCGATGATCAACCAATCGAGTCTCATTTCATCCATTGTCCAACCACTGGCATGGCCCCTGACCAAAGACAGGGTCCGATGGACCTCGATTGTGAACAGTGGATGCAGCCATAAGGTAAAAAAACCGGGTGAGGGCTAACAAAATGGCACTCATCTAAAAGTCGACTCTGCTCAAAAAGTGTTACTGGTATTCGCCATCGAGGGGCAGATCAGGAAAAGGATTTTTCATTGCGGCCCAGACGCCGCTATCGGCGTTGGCTAAACTCGGGTCCAAAAGGCAGCTGTCAAGGCCAGTCCGCATGGCAGATTCATTCATTTTTTGTCCGATGAAAACCAGTTGCTGGGTGCGATCACCATAGCGCTGGTCCCAGTCCGGTCTTTGGTCGGGTCGTCGACCCTCTGGGTGACTCCATTGGTCCCTTGGAATGGCCGCCCACCAGGTCCCGACGGGATTCACGCTGCTGACGCCGCCGGCTTGAGCCCATTCGTAGGCGGCTCGATGGTCAGCTGCAACCCAGAAAAACCCCTTGGACCGAAGGATACCACTCCAATTGTCGGCATCGTGAAGGAAGGCCCACAGCTTTTCCGCATCGAAGGGATGATGCGTCCGATAGGTGAAACTTGAAATCCCGTATTCTTCGGTCTCGGGGATGTGCTCGCCTTGCAACTCACGAATCCATCCGGCAGAGCTGGCTGCCTTTTCATAATTGAACAGGCCCGTTGCAAGCACCGCGGAGAGCGGGACTTCACTTCGGGTCGTCATATAGATAGTCGCCCCCGGATTGAGGGCGGTCAGAATCCCCTTCACCCGCTTAGCCTGTTCTTCGCTGACGAGATCTAACTTGTTGAGCAAAATGACATTGGCGAATTCGATCTGGTCGATGAGCAAGTCAGTGACAGTGCGATGGTCGTCGTCGCCGAGTGACTCGCCGCGTTCTTGAAGTGCTTCAGCCGCGTTATAATCATTCAGAAAGTTAGCTGCATCAACGACGGTCACCATGGTATCGAGTCGGGAAATCCGGCTCAAACTGACTCCATTTTCGTCTTCGAAGGTAAAGGTCTGAGCAACAGGGATAGGTTCCGAGATGCCTGTTGATTCGATCAGTAGATAGTCAAACCGCCCGTCTTGAGCCAACCGTGAAACTTCATTCAAGAGGTCATCGCGCAGTGTACAACAGATACATCCATTGGACATTTCAACCAACTTCTCATCGGTTCGACTGAGTTCTGCGCCGCCGCGTTCAATCAATTCAGCGTCTATGTTGACCTCACTCATATCGTTCACGATAACCGCCACGCGGAGGCCTTCACGATTGTTGAGGACTTGGTTTAAAAGAGTTGTTTTACCAGCTCCAAGGAAACCCGATAATACAGTGACTGGCAGTCGCGTACGGATACCGCTGCTTTTTTCTTTGCGAAGCGTTTGCGTCATTTTTCAACAGACCGATGCGAAAGTCGCATCGGTCCTCCCCGGTTGATTTTCTTTTCGAGGCCGCTTTTACACATAAGCGGCATTCAAACGCAAGCCGCTTGCATAAAAGAACAGGCGGGAGAGAGTGCCGAGGATCGTTCAGTGCCTGGGCTGAGTTGGGAACTTAGACTGCAACAAAGCAGGTCTATCAGGGGCTGATGGCGGGTTGGGATTGAGTACGCCAGCATCGTGTTACTGCGCCTCAAGGAAGATCTCATCGACAGGCTTACCAGGCGACCAGGCTATCACCAAAGCCGTCGAGAACCCCATGCCTGAGTTTATGGGTCGCAGACCTCGACAGCCAAATCAGCGAAGCACATCTCACCAGCGGGACAGTCGCCGTTGTTCTGACACCCTACACCACAACGGCCGTTCGCCTCCGCCCAGTTCCGCCCGCAGCGCGTCGACGGTCTATCGCCTCCATTCATGTTCCCTCCGCCATTCATATTGCCACCGGCGCCACCACAAACCTGGACATCTAAATCGGCAAAGCAGATCTCACCATTTAGACAGTCACCGTTGTTCTGACAAGGCGTACCACAACGGCTGTTGGCGTCGGGCCAGTTAGACCCGCACCGCGAGGAGGACTGCGCGCCGCCCCCCGCTTGTACTCCAGACCCTCGGCAGCCAGGTGGTGGCGGATTGACACCAGCGCGCCCAATGCCCTCATTGACGGCCCGAGCGAGGGTATCATCGCAATCGTCGAGAGTGACGTCCCAAATGATGGTGCCGCGATAATTATTTTCGCGCACATAATTCGCCTTAATCCGCACGCTCTCTGCATCTTCGTACGCAAACCAAACACCGTCGGCCTCGCCGTAGAGATACGGCGATTGTGCAGCTTCATCCCACCCACGCACATATCCAGGTTTGATGGCACGTGTCGGGTCCGCTGGGTCGAGGTACTCTTCCACAACGCCTCGGTAGTCCCAGATGCCTGCTTCCCAGCGACCCACCAAAACGCCATTGGCATCGGTCACATTTCCTGTTTGTTCATTTAGAGTGGCCTCGCCAGGGCCTTGAGATGGACCACCAGGTTCGACTCGTTGAGCGTTTACCCAGCCTCGACCATAGAACGCCGTCCCTGTAACGACTTTGGATGCAGGTAAGCCCGCAGCCATGAAATTCTCGACGGATTCGACGATAGACAACCCATCGGCCTCAGCACGGTCAACGCCGCGACGAAGAGGAGAATGGAAGCCTGTTTGTTGCTCCCAGGCGCCGTGAAAGTCGTAGGTCATCAGGCCCATCCAATCAAGATGACAAGCCATGTCCCTCACATTCATGTCAGCGATCCGTGCCGGCGAAGCACCGACGGCAACACTCAAACTTTTACCCCGTGGCATTGCCTCACGAAATTCCTTCAGCAACGCCACATAGTTCTCGCCATCTTCGGGACGGCAGCTTCGACAAACCCCATCGCGCATTTGCATGTAGGTGGCCCCATCACCCGCCGCGATCCAGCTCGACGGGTCGACCTTCTGCTCATTAGTGCATGGGTCAGCCCCTTGGGCACAGCTCGCTGCATCTCGGCCTCCGCCACCGGGGTATTCCCAATCGATATCGATGCCATCGAAACCATAGCTATTCATGAAGCCTACGCAGGAGTCGATAAACCGAGCACGCGCCTCAGGTGTTCTCGCGACATCCGAAAAGTTCTGTGAATAGGTCCAACCACCGATGGACATGAGCATTTTCAAGTTTGGGTTGGCCGCCTTGAGCGCAGCCATGTCGCGAAACAGGCCTTCGTGGCCTCCGAACGTCTTGACCCAGGTACAATCGCAGTCACTCCTGAAATGGGGCGGATTGATATTGCTGCAGTCGCAATCACTCCGAGGCAGATCGACGGCTGGGTCGCTTGAGACACAGCGGCCATCAGGCGAGACGTTAACAAAGGCGAATTGGATGTGGGTGTAATAGGCGTGCGGAACGGTTTTAGACGGTACACCTGGGTTTTCTATATCTGCAAAACTATTGAGGTAATAGTGTCGTCCGTAAACAGCCCAATTCGGGTAATAACCAACGACAATCTTTTCATCGGGCGCAAGATTGCCAAAATCTGTATTGGGGTCGCAGCCTTGTGCACCGCCTACGCCACCTGCCCCGCCAGCACCACCGCTTCCGGCTTCGCCGCCAGCACCACCGCTTCCAGCGTCCCCGCCAGCACCACCGCTTCCAGCTTCCCCGCCAGCACCACTGCTTCCAGCTTCGCCGCCAGCACCACCGCTTCCAGCTTCGCCGCCAGCACCACCGCGTCCAGCTGCACCATCCGCATCGCCTGTTTCGCTGGTCCCATCGGGTCCGGCATCGATGACCGAAGCCGAACTCACAGCCGAGTTTGAATTATCGCTGCAGCCGCCTGCCGCGAACAGGGCCAAGGGCAAAAAAAAGACAATCGAAGTCTCGGGGACGAAACGCCGTACAGTCATAGGAACTCCTTTAGTGAGATGTCGATAACCTACGCCATTCCGTTGCCGAGCAGTAGAAAAATTGGCTCATTGAGTGGGTCAAATCGGTCAACTGGAGGACCAATGATGAGATGGAACCACACATGGATATGTCCATCCTTGAGTGAGCCAGTCATCAATTCCTTGAACGGGCCATTTAAGGCAAACGGACAACCCCACCTCTCACAGCGCCGCAAGCGGGTAGAGCCCCGGTGGTAAAGGCCGTCAGCGATCCCGAAATGGGCTCGACGTCGAGACTCGTCAGTGGCAATGGCGTCGCACACCGGAGCGTCTCACGTCCATTGGTCGCATCGATTTCCCTGACCAATGTCGTAATCCGCCCGCAATCTTCGCAGTAATCGATAACCCAAATTGTGCCGCCATGAGCTGCGATGCCCGTCGCCTGGCCCTCAAGCTGAGCAATTACCACAAAGCCATCGCCCGGCACCAAGCGAACGACCTGCTGACCGACTACGGCATACACATCCCCGCTGTCTGCATCGGCCGTTACCGCTGTCACCGCCCCATCGACATCTGCAAACTCAGCGAGCCCACCATTTAAGACGGACACCCTGTTTCCTCCATCGCTTAAAACGAAACCATCGATGGACGCAAAATCGTCAAAGAGTACGGCACTCGGCGTGCTTTCCAGAATGCCAATGGACGATCCATCACCGAGATCAAGTGACGTCACGGCGACAGTGTTTCCATCGGCACTCAACGTCATCAAACGACCAGCATTCGCATCGATCGCAACTGTACCACTGGCAAGATCGTGTCGAAGTCGTCGAGCGACTCCATTGCGTACAACCCAAAGTGTCCCCGGTACGTTCGAGGCAAAGGCTGGCACGACGAGATAAGTCGCCTCCCCCTGAACCGCGACATCAGCCGCGGTTCCCGTTGGAACACACGCGTGGGTGACGATACAGCCAAGACAGCCTTCAGCATCATCCGCCCCTGGACAAACATCGCATTCATCTCCAACCCCATCTCCGTCCTCATCGGGCCCCTCATTGCACTCGGCACACGCATCCCCGACCCCATCACCATCAGCATCTGCTTGGATTGGATCCGACACACCCGGACAAACATCACAAAGGTCGCCAATTCCATCTCCATCGAGATCTGCCTGGTCCGGATTAGAGACCCCTACACAATTATCACAGCACGATGGAATTCCATCTTCGTCATCGTCGCTGTTGTTCTGACAAAACAAGTCTGGGCAGCCGTCACAGGCATCACCCAGCCCGTCTAAGTCGAGGTCGATTTGGTCCTCATTTGGAGAATCTGGGCAATTGTCGTCACAATTTGGCACACCGTCTCCATCTGTATCTCCGAGCTCATCTACCCGACCACAACCACACAATCCAGGCTCAGTTTTAAGGGGGTCATCGGGACACCCATCACAGATGTCACCAACCAAATCGCCATCTCGGTCCGATTGGTCGTTCTGAAAGTCTTCAATGCAATTATCGCAGGCATCTCCATACTGGTCACCATCGCTGTCAGCCTGACCGGGGTTAGCCACACGCGGACAATTATCACAGAGGTCAACTCGGTCATCCTGGTCCAAATCGTCGTTGCCATCATCCACATCGCAACCGCAATTCAGGGCGGCCGATCCGCCGTCGCCAGGGGCTTCACATCCCTCATCGATGAACGTTGTCTTCGAACGCAATTCGGCGTCATTCAGAATCAACGGCAAAGCGATGGTGCTGGCCAAAGAACATCCGTTGACACCGGACTCGTTGACGATGATGGCCTCAGCTGCCGCCAATTCGCCACGGATCCAGGCTCCCAACTCATGATCTCCGGGAATCGGGCCTTCGAGCAGTCGAGCCTCTTGGTCCAATGCAATTCGCCTCTGACAAGAAACAAAATCATCGGTTAACGACCCCACCATGACCCGGCCACCGGATCCCTCATAGGTCTCAGCTTCGGCAGCAGGTCGAACCATGGCGCGGACCGATGCGCCCAGATTCACGGCCGGTGAACATGGGGTACCACGCTCCCGACGGGCATCGTAACACCCACCGGCATGATCTACCGGTGGCGGCCCCAGGTCGTCACAATCTGTTTGGATCGCATTCAAGCCTGCGCAGAGGTCTCGATTGGGCGCGACGCCCTCACAGACCGCTCTTTCGCCTGTAAAGAGACCGTTTGGCAAGGCCGTTAAGTTTCCAAGGGAATCCCCGACCAACATGATGTTCAAATCATCAAACCAGGCCATGCCTCGTACAGCACTACAAATGCCAACATCGTAGGTTTCGCGGCCCCGATTGCATGCACCGCCGCAGCCCCCGTCTTCGCAACTGACACCTCGATTATTTGCGCATTGCCCGGGATACACTTCAGCGCGGAGCACACTGCCATAGCTGTCTACTTCCGACCCTGGAGTCCCACCCGTATTGCCCACATAAAGTAAGCCATCGACCCACTGTAAAACATCTGGTGAGACCCCTGTATCGATTCGACGTCGCGACGGTTCAGTCGGCCAAAGGTCGATCTCGGTCTCGCTTTCTAAGTCGATGACAGCGACGCGGTTCTTGTCGCTGACTGCGACCGCCAAATAGTCCTCATTCGCATCCATCGCCAGGCGGCCCGGACGAGTATTGTTACCCACATCGATCCAACGGACATCGCCCGCACATGCGGCGACCGGACATGTATCAACGATGGCGAGGAATCGGCCTTTGTCCCTTGGGTTGCCTCGAAGACTCACGATGATTCGGCCACGGCTGCGTTCACCCCGCGCAGGGACGATCACGACGTCGCTTGGATGACCGGGAACGGCAGGACCCGGGTTTATGCCGAGGGGGTCTGTTTCGTATGGGTAGGCCACCGAGATCCATTGGGCGACACGGCGCTGCCGCAAGTCAATGATGGCGAGTTCATCGGTGCCTTGGAGCGCAACCGCCGCGAAGGTTCCGTGAGCATCAACCGCGACCCCTGATGGGGCAGCGGGCGGACAATCGACGCAATTCGGATTGGCGACCCGAATCCGAGTGATCCCAGACGGCGCGCCCGGATCGGTGGTGTTGGGATCCCGGTCGGCATCTAGCTCTTTGCCCCCATTCCGCGTGAGTCGCATAAGGGAGACGGTGTTATCGGGGCGATTGGTTACAATCCCATAATCAATGCCGTTCACTCTCCACATGGCGAGGTCAGCCGGGCGGCTGCCAACCTCTATGAAATCGCCATCCACCTGATCGAGTGACGCTTGACCCACCGTCGCAGCGGTCACTTCCACGGCCACCACTCGACCTGGTCGGCCGTCCAGGAGAGCCCATGCAATTTCACCACACTCGCCGCAATCATCTGGACATGTAGAACAGGTCTCACCAAAGTCGGGTTCGCACTGACCATCTCCATCGCATTCACCGCAAAATTGATAGAAAAATGGAGGTTCCTGAGGATTTGCTGGCAGGTCACCACTCTCGAAAGAAAACAAGGGAATGTCGGTTAGTTCGTGGTCGACGAAGGGCAAATCGGGCAAATTGAAAGTCATTCCAGCATTGAAAAATCCGCCCCAACGAAACGTGCAATAGGAGGGTGGAGGGATGAAGCGATAATTAAATTCCTGGAAGAAGCCTGCATCTACTTCAGGATGAAGCAGTTTCCCGAAATTATTGAGCGATTGGACCGGATCGAACTCGTCGTCACAGGACCGGTTTCGATCTTTGATTCCGGGAAGCCGAACATTCACGTTCAAAAACTCTTTTAAGCGTGCCGTCACACCCAACGAGTCTTGGGCCAAGTCTTCGGGTACAGCCAATTCGGCAGGCTCAAAGCTCACATTGTCTAGGTCGGGTGTTGCGAATGTTGTCCCGTCAGGCGTGTATTCGAATCCCGTTTGGGTGCTCCATGCACCGACGCCACCAAAGCGGACCGCTGTTGTCCCCTGAGTTGAGGCTGTGAGACCAAGGTTGACAGACAGGGCAATAAAGCCGGGAATTCGAATGGGGATCGGCCCGATAGGCGTTGGGATGGTGACAGGGACGTAGAACGGGATGCCCCAACCAGGATATGATTCGCATGGGTCACATCGATTCCAAGGAAAAATCTGGCAATTCTTACTCGCTTCGATCTGTCCCTGCACACGTAGGACCGCGTCCAGCACCATGCGCAGTTCCGTATTGAGCAACAACTGGGCATAGTCGACTCGCCCCTCGCGAAATGAAATCTCAAAGTCCGTTTCGATGAGGTTTGTCAGTTCAATTGTCGCCGTATTCAAATCGAGGTGAAATTGGCCCTCTCCACTGAGTATCCCGGCCTCACCGGTGGCAACCACGGGTATTTGTTCTCCAGACGCATCGATCTCAGCGACGAACGGCCCTAAGTCCCGTTTTTGCGCTGGAAGCCCAACCTGAGCCAACAGTCCAGCACCATCAAATTGTGCACGAATCCGTCCATTGACAATGACATCAGCGATACTCGCTGGGACCACACCAACACGTCTCGACCCATCCCGGTCCTCAATGAGAGTCACTTTCACGAAATACATCGGGGTTGCCTGCACCACAACCACGTCTCCAACAGCAAAGGTGTTGAAAGGTTCTTGAGTGCCGTCAACCGCCCAGACGCTTGCCGTAGGCGAAATATCAGCCAACATTTCGCCGGGGACGACCTGAAGCCGGTCAGCCAAGGTCGATTGATCCATCAAGGGCACTTCGACAGGGTCTATGGACGACATTCTGGGGGTGTCCCCCATATCTGCCAAATCGCCGCCGCCATCGATGTCGGACATGCCTCCGTCGGCCGTGTTCACGGGTCTCAGAGCATCGGATGCGGCGTCAGTCAACGTGCGTCCATCGAGAGCCATGCCCGAATCGGTGTCACCCGCATCACCGGAAAGATACCCATCCGGTGTCAACCGACTGGCCCCTGAATCAGAGCCAGAACAGCCGTGAAGGCTGACCGCAAAGGCGAAGAACCATAGCGTGTAAAAAAGCTTCATTTATCTCTCCCCCCTCAATGCAAGTCTGCCCATAAGAAAGCCTTAGGGTGAAACCGGCATATCGACAATAAGAAGGTCAAAGCGACTTTGGCAAGGCTGTCTCTTTAGATTGCGCGGCAGGTTGCGGCTAAAGGGGTTTGGTGAAGTGGCCCCTGGGTCCATTGTTGCATCGTTCATGGCGAAATGAGATCTGCGTTCTATCCGACTGACGCCGAGTCGTTTTTTGGATGCCCTGCGCTTACTCGTCTCGCGTGTGAGTGCTTCGCCTTGCTTGGTCTTTGCTCGATGCCCACGAGCGGCCTCCCGCTTCGAATAAGAATTAGCCCGGACTCCATCGAGTTGCTTTCCCGGCCCATCATTTCGAGTCGCGCCACTGTCCGTCTGCGCATTCTCATGATTCTTCGTTATCTTCGGATTCGACGCCCTTGACCTCGCACATCTGGCCCAACCCAATGAAGGACCGAACTCAGCAATGGCCTCAAGGACAAACCATGATGCCTCGACCCCACGAGAAACCGATAAAAAATGAAGTTCACCCTGATGCCCTTGAAGCCTTCAGAACCGATTTAAATGGGAACGGAGAGAGTCAGAATGCGAACATTGTTTCGGAGCCCATAAACTGCCTTTGCACGCCTTCGGCTCAACGACTCACCTTGCTTTTGTCGTATCGATGTTAAAGAGGGCCCTTTGCAAGTGTCCCCGCACTAACCAAAGGTGTGGCGACTGAGCTCAGTTTGGTAGAACCCACAGTGGCGTGGAACCCTCAATGCCTTTCAAGGTCTTTTCTCCAACCTTGACCAGATGAGGAGCATGGGCCTTAACAGACGTAGAAAAGATCGCGTCTGCATCGAATTCCTTACAGCAGCTCTCGAGGCGACTGGCCAAATTGACTGCGGGCCCCATGACGGTGAAGTCGAGGCGCTGTGAGGTCCCGATATTACCATAAATGACTTCGCCGATATGACAGCCAAAGCCGCAGGCCAATTCATAGCCCATGTCGAGGGCAACATCCTTGACTCGATGAAGCGACTGCTCGACCGTTTCAATGAGGCATCGGGCGACGTCTATTTGAGTGCGTCCATCCAATGGAAAAATTAAAAGCATTGCATCGCCGATGAATTTAAGTATTTCGCCACCACGCTGATTGGCTTCATCGCCGATGACTTCGAACAAGCGATTCATAATGGGGATAATCTCGGACCCAACGGTTTGCGAAAGAGCCGTAAAACCACGTACATCGCAAAACATCACACCGGCGTCTATGGTTTCCGACGAACCGCGCACAATCTGACCGTCGAGAACCTTGGGTCCGGTGGTCGGCCCCACATAGCTTCGGGCGATTTGAAGAGCCTGCGATGTTCGATACGCGGCATACCAGGCCATCCCAAGCAGACCTCGTAGCGGCTCAAGTCGCTCTCTTAAATCATTGGGAAACGGCGTTTCGGCTGATAAACTCACGACGGCGGGTCGATTCACAGCGGGCATATGTAGCCGAAAACACGCATAGTACTTCAGACCGTCTTCCCTTAAATTATCAAAGATGGGTAAATCAATGGGTGGGCTGCTCGTCTCACACTCAAACATCCAGTCTCTCTGACCATAGACATAATGGTAGGGCGTGGTCGGACGGCCGTCGGAATCGGGTGGCTGCTCTTCATCCAAGGCACCCCTGGCTTTTGCTTCGTCATGGGTCATGACCATTGTGTCGCTAAATGCCCTGTCGCGATGCCAAGTCAGAATAACCCCCCAAATGGTTGGATGGCGAAAACCCAGCGGTTTGATCATGGGAATTTGAATTCGATCCGGCAAAACCCCGTGTGCTTGGAGAAGATCGCGACAGCCACTCAGCATCGCCCTGAAATCTCGTTGGACAGCCCCCTCTTCGAGAGCCTCGATCAATCGGTTTATGTCTCTTGTCTGGACCATTCCAATGCCCTTTCCACGCGCTCACTCAGCACAAAATAAGCAGATTTTGGTCAACGAGCAATGGAGTTGACCTGGTGATGACATGGCCATGGCTTATGTCATCGCGACAGGGTCTTCAACACGCGCTTCGGCTCTCCCCCGATGGCCTTGGAGCCCTAGACTCGCTCTGATTCATTTGACTCACTCAGACTGAGTTCGATTCAGTGTTTTTAACTCAGCTTGGCGACGTTGCAATTGCTTGAGTAAAGCCGTCCGATCATAGGGTTTCATTCCCCGCCAGCCTTGAGATTCACTCCGCGTCAAACCGCACCCTACGCACCAGCCTTTCGGTCCAGTGTACGTGCACACATCAATACAAGGACTTTTACTTCGCTTGCTCATAGTCGCTTGTTCGATATCATCCAGTCACTCGATACAATGCTTCTTGAATGCCCGCTTCCAGTGTCCTCAACCTCGAGAATTCTTCGAAGAGTCGTTGTTCGAGATTCTTGGTATTCAGCGGCAATGTCCGTAGGCAAATGGTATATCCGGTCCCCACGGTTTTATAGCCTTTCCAGCCCCTGATTCGATCCCCTTCAATGGCGAAGAGCTCTTGAATGAAGCGCGCCTGCGACGGGCAATCTTCTTCGGCATGAACACAGATGGGAAATTCTTTCTGACGGATCTCCCGCGCTTCGATGTAGGTCTCGAAATGAATGCCACCCTGGTTGTGATTGTACCAGTTGTCTTTATAC
>JAYZEG010000008.1:0-78562 GCA_036337435.1 Myxococcota bacterium | reverse complement strand
TTCATCTCTGTTTGGCTATCCCGTGTGTCTCCCTTTTGAACGACCACCACTTTTCTACGATGTGCCCATTGACAGTTGTGCGTTGAGTCGGGGTACTTTATTACGCCAGGTTAAGGATTCGGCGGCGCACGCGATAGGCAGGAGAGTCGGGTATCAGGCGGCTCACCAATGATACGCCCTGGCTTCTCGTCTGGGTTGACGGTGTCGGTTATCAGGGCTTTTGCAGAATCGAGTTAATGTCTGCGCTGGAGTGGGGTTAATGAAAGCGACTTTCTGGAACGGCTCATTGAGCTATCTGGTCGGCATAGGACTCTTTCTCTGTCCGCTTCTCAACAAGGCTGCACCGCCGGAATTCGACCGGACACTCCCTGCGTGCGAGATGTCGAACTTTGCGACTTATGACCCATCTGTCGTCAGGCCGCTCGCAGCGAACTTAGATCCCTCGAATTTGTTCACGACAGTTCGCGATTCAAAGGGCACAATACAACACGTTTACAGGGTAGATGGACATGTTCACAGCAGCGATCATAGCGGCAATCGTTCTGCGCTCACAGACATTCGTCAAATGGCCGAAAAGCGAAAAATTGATGCCCTATTTCTCACAGACCACATGGGTATAAAAAAGTGGCCTGCCATTAAAGAACGGCGATTTGACCAAGGGCTGCCCCCGCGGATATTTCTCGGAGTTGAAGCTGGCAGTGCCAATGGCCACCTTGGACTCTGGGGGGTTGAGTCAAACTGGACGGGTAAGCGGATACGCTCTTTTCGAGATCTGATTCAATTTTACGCAAAACAACAACCGCAGGCCCTAAGGATACTCAACCATCCTGGCTGGTGGCCCGTTGGTGGTCGACATTACAGACGAAGGAATTTCAAAGACAATACGGGTCGTCCCAAGCTGCAGGCGGTGGAAATATTCAACGGCCGTTCGTTATTGAGGTTTTCAACGCTTCGAATTGTTAAAAGATGGGAAGAGTTTCTTTCCAGTGGTCTTAAAATTCCGCTTGTTGCAGGCTCTGATGCACACTCACATGAAGACGTTGGTCGGGTTGCGACGGCCGTTGCAGCAGCGTCACTTACGCCCCGAGGACTCATCGCAGGCGTCAAGGATGGCAAAACCTACGTAACCGATGATGCCAGCCTGGCTTTTTACGCAGATCAACACTCAATCGGCGAGACCATCCGTATCAGACCCAACGACGCTTCGCTCTCAATTCGCGTATTTATCAGCAGCAAGCGGGGCGGTCGGCTCATGCTGTTCTTGGGGAAGAAGGTCATTGCACGTCAAGAGGTTTCGGCGGGTTGTCATGGCCTTGAAACCGACGTGGATTTGCGTCCGCTCAAAGGGGACTCTTATCTTAGGATTCAGCTGCTGCGCAAAGAACTCAAACCGCCATATTACTCATCGATACTCAAAAAGAAAATACCGAGCACCCTGGAGGACTACATCGGTATGATGTCGTCGCCCATCTATGTAGATCGTGCTCCGTACGGCGACCATTGGCAGAGCATTCAATAGATGATTCTGGACTAAGAACATCCGCTGTTATTTTGATTCAGATGCAGCTGCGGCGCCCTGGTGTTTGCTTGTGCAAAGCGGACATCTGTGTTTTTTGTTGTATTCTTAAACGATACAATGGGTGTCAAATTGCTTCCGGATATCGAGTCAATTAGATGCTTTCTATCAGCTGCACGCACTCTGAACTTTCGAGCGGCTTCAAAAGACCTCGCGTTAACGCCTGCCGCTTTCGGCAAGAGGATTAAACAGTTAGAAGAGCTCTTCGAGGCGCGACTATTTGAGCGTACGACACGTCACGTCAGACTCACGCCTGCTGGGCAGCGCCTGATACCGCATGCTCGGAAATTGGTCAGCATTGCAGAAGAGTGCATGCGGATAGGGCGAGGGGGCAGCGGTCCTGCACCGATGTCTTTAACCATCGGAACCCGCCACGAATTGGGCATGTCGTGGCTTGTACCGATGCTCGACTGCTTTCAGCGAACTTATCCTCATTTAAATGTGAACTATTATTTTGGCTCAGGGCCAGACATCGAATCGAAAGTCAGGGGCTATGATATTGATTGTGCGGTGTCCTCGAGGGTTTTCGTCGATCCAATTTTTCGCTCCATCAGACTCAAGCGTGAAGACTACGTGCTCGTGGCAGCCAGAAGACTTCTGGATAAGGTGCCATTCAGGACGGCGGCCGATGCGAGTCGCCATTGCCTCTTGGATGTACAAGCCGAACAACCGCTCTTCCGCTATTTCCGTGACGCAGAGTCAGCACCCGATTCAATCCAATTTGATCGGGTCCGCATCATGGGCACGACCGCGGCTATCAGATTACTTGTATTGGCCGAAAAAGGGGTCTCAGTCTTGCCCCTCTATCTGGTTAAGCCCGATCTGGACGATGGAAAACTCGTACGCCTTTTTCCTGAGGTTGCTTTGCGATGCGATTATTTCCGACTCATCTATCGGAAAGACGACCCGAATGCAGACACGTATCGCCAAATCGCAGATCTTATGCAACGTCAGCCGCTCACATGACATGAGATCGGTTTTACTGGGACGCGGCCTCTTGCCTCGTCGGTGAACAACCCGCATGGTATGGCCTCGACTTCTTTTGCCAAACTGCCCACCAGTCTTGGGCAATGATTGGGCCCGAAGAGATGCACAGGGTGCCCAGAACCGTCGTCTTGTCGGGCGGACCCGTAAACTTTCACGTACTCATCGCCCGTGGCGGTTGTCCAACGTGCACAAACCCGGACTTGCCCAGTAAGTATGGGTCCGTTTCATCAGATGGCCTGGAAACCAGCCGAACTCATTTCGCAGCCTCTTCATACACCTCTGTTGCTCCCTTTGAACACAGTGCATAAAACGTCTTAAATCGTTCGGGGCTGGCACCGTTGCTGGACGGTCTAATCGGGCGTTGGCCGCCCGGATGTTTCCGGTGAGGTTTGACATCGAACATGCGGTGACCGATGACCTTTGATAGTCGAGCACTTTGCCGTCTCGGTATCTCAAGATTATGGAAGCTGCGTCGGTCTCAAGTGCCACTGCGAATGCTGCCCGGTCGCGACAACGACACCCTGCAGCGGATAGACAACCTGGCGATCTGGCTTTGTATGGTACACGCTTTGCGCGCCTTGGTGTACGAGAGCCGCTGGTTTTGAATGGTCGTCTCGAGATCTGCATTCGGCCCAAAAAATATTTTGTAAGACCTTTTCTTTTTTAGTCGCGGGACTTGTCACACGACGGTACTGGCGAGTGTGCTTTGGCATCTTGATGAGTTAATTGGGGTTTAAACGGATGTTTTCGGAACACTCTATACGGTCTTCCATTGTGGGAGCCTAGGTCTGAAACTGGGTGCTATGGCTCGGGGGAGAATTTTCTGACGTGTCAAGTGTTCAATTAGGCTGGGTGTTAAATGGTATTTGGAACCGTAAAGGTCATGGGGAATCCTGGCCGACAAGTCTCTTTTTTTAAGCGGCTGTTTTGGCTTGTTCCTGGGTGGGATTAGGTCGGAGGCGTCCAGAATGACAGCGGTGTTTGGGGTCCATAAGCCCTTGACAATGGCGTGTCAGGACGGGGGCTAGCGATCCCTGTGGTCGGAAAATTATCGATGCGTAAGACCGTCTGTTTGCCGAGGGTTGATGTGAGGCCTGGGCTGGCTACCACTTTCTTTTCTAATCAATCCATTGCCTGATGTCACAAGACAGGGCATAAAGTGAGCCTTTGCGGGCAACCCCATGGAAGGTTAAACGTGTCCATCAATAAACGGTACATCGGGGTCATCTGGTTCGTCTGGTTCGTTTTGAGCGGCTGTTCTGACGATGAGAAAAGAACGAAACCGAGAGCCGGGGAGACGTCAGCGAAGGGGAGGTCACCGGCTCCGTTTCTGAATGTCATTCCTGCAAGTACACCTTTTTTGTACATCTCCTTTGAGCCACTGCCCAAAGAGATCCTGCGGCAATTTTCCGATACCGCGAAGTCACTGTCCGACGGTCAAGTCGCTGCATTGGCTGCGCAGCTAGACACTGACGTGCCTTCAATTTCCGATGCCGAGCGGTTTGCCATGGCTTTTGTGCTTGAAGCCTCAAAAAGCAGGGATGGACTGGGTTTTGGTAGCTTGGGGGCCGGGGAGTCACCGAAGTTGGCAATCTATGGAATCGGACTCAGTCCGGTTGTTCGCGTAAAATTGTCGGAGCCGGACCGGGGCGTTCGTTTTATTAAGCAAGTTCTCAGGCGGGCTGGAATCGAACCTAAATCTCAGGTGGCCCCAAATACCAATACTCTTTGGATTCACAAAGGGAGCCGTATGTCTCACGTATTGGGGTTGACCGGCGATGATCTGGTTTTCAGTGCCCATCCACACTCTGTGCACGAACAGGTGATGGCCCACATCCGTGGCGAAGGGCCCAGGCAGCCCTCATTGGAGAGCAAGGGCACTGTTCAACAGATGATGAAGGACCGAAAATTGAGTGGGATGGGGCTCGGTTTCATTGACGTCGACGCGCTCTGGAAGGGGTATTTGGGAATCGGGCCAGAGGCGTTGATGACCAGCTGGCGCGCTTTCGGTTTAAAGCAGGCGGCGCGGAGCACTCAGTGCCAAGACGAAGGCAGTCGTCTGGCTGGAGCGTTTCGTCGAATCGAGTTTGGTAGTCGACTGGATGATGGCAATCGTTTTACCGGTTTTATCTTCGTCGATTCCGACGAAAAATTCGTGCATGCGCTCGAAACCTTGATGACCCCCTTGCCGCCAATAGACATACAAAAAGACACGCTCTTCTCATTGGGCATCGGCTTTAAATTTGGTGAGGCAATTCGCTTACTCTTGGATGTCTTGTCGACGATGAAGCCATTCACATGCTCTGACTTTGTGTTCATGAATCAGAAAATTAATGATTTGAGGGCGGACTGGGCAGCGCGTATCGCGATGATTCCGCCGGTGCTGAAAACCATCACCGGTGGCTATGTGGAACTCGTGCAACTCAACCTGGAGCAGAAGGTTGGGGCAGATGCCAAGGGCACAACTGTGATCTTTGGCCAACGGATGGACGCCGTTTATGAGCTCGTGAAAACAATCATGCCAGGTTTGGTGTCGGCAGAGATCAAAGCCGATGGCCAAACGCGACCCGTTGATGTGTCGAAGGGACTGCCGCTTGCGACGCCGGTTGCAGTCAACCTGACCTCCTCAAAGTTAGGCTTGGCTATCGGGGCAGGTCACTCGCATCGCCTTGATTCGATCCTAGATGAGAAAAAACAGGGGCCGCCAAGGCTCATCACGTTGAGCTATGATGTCGGTCGGTTTTCCAATGCAATGCAGACGATCGTTGAGAGGATCGCCGCATTCAAAGGCCTCTCCAAAAACGTGAGACCAAAATCTCTACCGGCTGCGCTCGGACAGTTTACTCTCGATGTCTACCCGCGTCACAAAGAGCTGGTGATTCGCACGGCTGTGCAGTTACTTAATCGCCCGAATGGCTTATGATACCGGCGGGTGTCCTTAAAGCCCTGGGCCAGGCCAGTCTTAAAGCGGGGAGAAGAGAGTTGCGCTCGATTCGTTTCTTCATGGTTTTTGTTTTGTTCACAAGTTTTGATGCCGAGGCGGCTTTGCCGGACGACCGCACAGGCTTCATGCTGCGGTTTCATGGAGGCGCTGGGTATTCCGAGACATCACGAGATCTGGGCGGACATATCGGCATACTCAGTGTGAAGGGGGCGTCTGGGTTTGCACAATTTGCAGTTGGCGGGTTCATTATTCCGAATCTGGCCCTTCATGCGACTTTTTTTGGATTCGAAGCATCCGAGCCGACCATTGAAGACGCTCGGGGTGAACGACATGATTCGGAGGCGGTCGAGGTTACCTTTTCGCTCCAAGCGGCAGGAATTGGTCTGACGTATTATCTCATGCCTGCCAATGTCTATTTTTCGGCGAGTCTGGGCATGGGAAAAGCGGTGCTCGAGGTGTCCGATGGCAATCGAAGTGTAGAGGACAGAAGTAAAGATGGTTTCTGTTCGACGGCGTCCATCGCCAAGGAGTGGTCTGTCTCGTCCAGCTGGAGTTTGGGTGTTGGTGGGCAATTCAATTATGCTCTTATCCCCGTGGGTATTGCTGCGGAGTGTATCGGAAGCTGTGATCAAGATATGCAGAGCTTGTCAGGCGGTGTTTTCTTTTCGGCAACCTATAACTAGGCCCGACTTATTGTAATGACTGGCTCAGCGGCTTAGTCGATGGGAAAATTGTAGAAGGCAAATGCTCCGATGCCGAGATCATTGACAAGCCAGGGGATGTCGCCCGGTATATCGACGAGGGAGACAGCCTGGGCTGAGCTCGGAAATGCTGTTGTAAGGATGAGAGCAGTTCCGTCGACTTCAGCCCGTACTATGGGCACCAAGTCCGATAGGCTAAAGTATACTTCGGCTCCGTCTTGAAGAGTCAGACCACCACCCGTCTCGCCAAACTCGAGCACTAAAGTTTGCCTGTCTCTCCACTGTGCAGCCTGAGGTTTCGGCGCATCTGCATTACCGTTGGGTATGACCCCGTAGAGGTCTCGGAGAACCAATCTGGCCATGCGATTGCCCCACTCAGCGTAGGTCCGATTGAAGAAATGGCAACCATCATGACCAGAGACACCAGTCGTGCTCATGTTTCCGAGCACGCGGGGAAGTAAGTTGGGTAAGTCCATTTGCACATTGCGATTCCACGTCGGATTTCCGCAGCCTGCCCTGACTTGGAATGGATAGATCCCTTCGACCGCTGGGTAATCTTCAAGCCATGCATTATACAGTTGCGTCCAGTGGTCGAGGTAGTTGGCATAAGGCATGCCGCCATTACTCTCGCCCTGATGCCAAAAGATGGCTCGGATCTGTCCAGAAACACCCGCTTGGCGTGCTCGCCACAGCTGCCGTCCGTAGATGCTGTTCAGGTTCTCTCGGTTTTGCTCGTCGCGAAGATGGACCTGTACTGGTGTGCCCCCAACTGCACCATTAATGATGAGCACAGGGAGCTGTTGAGACTCGCTAATGATGTTTGCGAGCCGCAGTCCCCATTGGCCGATTGATCCGACACCCATGCCATTATCCGCCCTCGCGATGACAAAGGTGTCATCGGCGGCAATGTCCGAGTTGTCAGCGGCGTTTCCAAAGCTTCGCACAAATGAATTCATTTCCTGGTCGCCCAGACGCTCATTGTGGTAATCGAGTGCGACAGCGTTGGATTGTCCATCGATGAGGAAGGCATCCCCGCATACGATGTTTTCGATAGTCCGTATGGGTCGCCATTGGTTGGTATTGTCACTCCAGGCGAGAGAAAGCCGGTAATTCTGCAGCCCTGAATCGATACGCAAGCTGAATTCAAACTCGGCGTCTTCGATTTCACGTTGAGAGATCGGCTCTCCATCGACCTCAATGGTTGCCCGGAGTTGAGAGGCGGCCCCAGTCAGCTGACCGGCAAGTCTTACCTGGCAACGGTTAGTTGCCAGGGAGCGGGCATAAAAATGATTATGCCCAGGTGCCGTTGTCAGACGTACACCCCCCGCTGGACAATCATTGTCGGTCACGCCATCGCAATCATCATCAATGCCATTACAGACTTCGACTGCCTCAGGAGTTTGTGCGGCATTGAAATCATTGCAATCGCCAGCCTCATCAGTAAATCCTGGTGGGGCTGCGCATGCCGAGACCGAGGTGCCTGCTCTGGCCCAATTTTCAGGCTTAATCCACAGTGCAACCCGTTGTGCCGGCGGCCCATAGGTTGGAATACCGGCTGGACTTCCGAAAGGAACCCTTGACCCAACCGAGTAGAACCACCAAGGCGAATTGACGGAGCCGTCCAAAAAGGTATGACCCGACCCAGAGAGTTCGAGACCACCCCAATGGGCGTCCCGATGACTGACAGCCAACGGCGTGTACCCCTGTACCGGCCCCGAAGTCGGATTCGATGTTTGTGACCAAATGTTGCTCAATCCCACGCCTGTCTCCGGCCAATTAATCCTGAACACATAACGTCCATCCGGCGTTCTAAACTGGTTGAGCCTGTCTAAAATTGAGTAGAGCGGACGTGCGGGACTGAGTCTGTTGAACGAAAGTGCCTGCTCATCCGATCGAAAGTAGCCACCGACCACGTCATGGTAAAAGAGTCGGGTCCAGCCGCCTCCGTCCTCGGTCATATCGCATACTACCTCGATTGGATCAGCGTCCTCAGCATCCGACGTAATCGTATAAAGACCATTTCGACGATGGCCGTCAGCAAATAAACTCTCGCAGCTGGTTGGGCCACTTGCTCCGACGCCATCGCCATCTCTGTCGGGGTACCAAGCCTGAATCGGAAATCCTTCGTCAATCAAACCGTCGCAATCGTTGTCATCATTGTCGCAGACTTCATTCTGGTTTGGTGCGGCATTTGGGTTATTGGGGTTGCAATCACCACCCTCAGCCGCGTGTCCTGGGGGGGCTGCGCAGGCGTCAATGCTGGGCAGTGGTCTCATCAGCACCGAGTCGTCGGGTCTGACCCATAAAGCGACGCGACGAACAGCCGGTCCGTACGCTGGGAGGCCACCGAACCAGGACCCTCTCACTCCGATGGCATAAAACCAATAGCCGCTGCCGACTGACCCGTCGATAAACGTTTCCTCTGTAAATTCGTCTAATTCGAGACCGCCAAAGCCTTGGTCGTCATAATCGATTGAGATTGGGCGGTAGCCCTCGATGGCAGCCTGCGTTGGATTTGAACTTTGGCGCCAGATGTTGCGCCCAACGACACTGGTGTCGGGCCAATTTATTCGCAAGTCGAAAAAACCGTCGCTCGATCTGAAATCGTCTAGACGGAACAGAATAGAATGGCGCAAAGCCAGTGGGTCGGCGGCGTTGCTTTCCATGGCGTCGTTGTTGCCTTCGAAATAGCCCCCGCTTACATCATGGAAGAACAGGCGAGTCCACCCACCCCCATCAGTCGTCATATCACAATATACGTCAAAGTGTGGGCGCGGCCCATCCGGACCATCTGGGTCTATCGGATAGACGCCATTAGCCCGCCTGCCCACATCAAACCATCCTTTGCACGAAGACTGGATATCTGCAGGCACTGGACCGAAATATCCGTCATCGTCTGGGTCTGGATAGAAATTAAACAGAGCAAGACCATTGTCTATGTTCCCATCACAATCATTATCAATGCCGTCGCAGATTTCAGGAGCTCGCCCTTCGAGAGGATCACACTGCACAGGAGTGCCATCGACGCAATTGGCCTGTTGATGACGGCAGCTACCGAGCCCACACACAGTTTGGCCCAGGTCTTCGTCGAGGAATCCATCGCAGTCGTTGTCAAGTCCGTCGCACCGCTCATTTTGTCCAGCCATCAAGGCTTGACAGCTGTCTTGACTGCGTCCATCTACGCATGTGCGCCGCCCCATGGCGCGACAAATGCCCATTCCGCATGTCGTCTCCTCGGGAACAAAACCCTCATCCAGTCGTCCATCGCAGTCACTGTCTATTCCGTCGCAGACAGAGTCTTGAAGGATCGCTGTTGACCGACAGGTGTCCACAAGGAGTCCGCCCTCGCATCGCGTTTCCCCCATGCCCACGCAGGCACCCGCCCCACAGTCTGTTTGCTCACTGATAAAAGCCTCGTCTAATCGACCGTCGCAATCATCATCGATTCCATTACATGTATCCCTCGGGTAGATACACTCACCCCAGACTCCCTCGGTGCATGTCTGTACCGCGGTTTGGCAATTTGGTTGGTTCATGCATGGGCGTGTGTCGCCGTCTAAACAATGCGCCTCAGCATCATCGGCTACCGCCGCATCACGAGGAGGCCTTTCATCACCTACATCCGGTGGAGTCAACGTCTCGCGTCTTGATATGTCGCTGACATCAGCAGCATCCATCGCCTCGGGCGCGGTTGGGGACTGGTTTACCAACGGATTTTCCTGTGAACAGGCCGCGAGGGTAATTATCAGACCGAGGACCGTCTGAAGACGGGCTGACTTTGCCATGGTTTGCGGTCCTCCAGGGCTGCGCGAGACATTTATCTAAGGCACTCTAGACCAAAACATCGCTTGACAGCCAGTGAACGTTTCAATCGGCAGGTTCGAATCCAATGGCTTGACCTTGATGTTTTTTGAAATGCTTCAGTCTGGCGTATTGCAGCCTTGGGGTCGTGGCTGAACTGGATAAGACCGAGCGTTCCTTCTAAGCGGTCTCCGTCTACCGAAGCCTTTCGTTTTAATGGAGACGGATTCGCCCTTGCGCCTCGAAAGCCGAAAACGGGCTCGTCTGGGGGTCAGATGAACTCGGAAATGACTTCGCAACCCGGTCGAAAAACTGTGTCGTTTTGGTTGCCTCCCAAAGATGTCGTTGGCTAACGTTCTGGCTGTTTGCCTTGGCGCAGGGGGCGGGTTCATCGTGGGCCGTCGAAGGTTGTTTTAGGGCTTTCGAGGGTTTTCGATTTCGGACGGACCATTGAGCGCACAGCAGAGAGAACCGGTGGATTGTGTCAGGCCACATTGAGTGGCCGTCAGCTGTTTTGGCAAGAGCCGGAATGCACCCCCGACGGCCGTCTGCCTCTGCGTGGTCACATGGGTTTGTGGCGGGAGTGTCCGGGCTGCAATCACCTGACCGTCAAACGCATCTACAATTGACCAGCTACCACGACCGACGCCTTTAAATAAGCCATCCTGTGAAGTTGCGATGCGGCTTTTCAGATTAATTCTGACAACCTGAGATGCTTGTTTGACCTTGGCCAAATGTTGCAGTGCGATCGTGTCTGTTTCGGTCATGCGACCAGTCGTTTGTACAGGTTGAACCCCACAGGCCAGCAATGCGTGTCTCACAGAGTTAACGAGACCGATGGGGCATTGGGAATGACCGTCTAGATCGCATTCCACCAAGAGCAAACTCTGACCACGTAGCTTTACTTGGAGGCGGTTCCATTCAGCTTGAGGAATTCGGATTTGGATGAATGCATGATATCTGGTCCCGTGTGTGTAGAGCTGTTTCTTGGCAAGTTTTACGCCTCGAAACGTGACTTCCGCGCTCCGACTTTGACTCTTTATTTGAACGGCTTCCACGCAACGAGTCGTATCAATGCCATTCTTGTCAATTTCCACACATTCTGAATTTATCTGTACGGTTTCCTGCACTGTTGTTGCCAGCTGAGATGCTGCCTGGGCAAGTGCCTGTGTAAAGGCCTGTTTGATGGCTGTCTCTTCCGTATCGGCAACGGCCTCTGTGCAAAAGGTGAGGGCTTGCTGAGTCGCCGATGTGCTGCAGTGCGCTGTGTACCATTCTGGTTTTGCCAATTTGAGCGAGCGAGCACAGCTGATCTGGACGGCGACCACCAAATAGAGGGTTAGCCTTGCTAAAAATGCTGAATTAAAGTTGTGTCTTGTCACTCAGTCGGTCTCCGATAAGGCTGTTTGGGATAGAATACGTCACGGCCACTACTTTTAATCAAGTCTTAGGGAATAAGGTACTCTGACTCCCGCACCCTTCAGAGTTGAATACGAGCCTTTTGTATTCCTAAATTTGTAACGATTATGTGTCCGGACAGCCGGTCACAGCGACAACACGATGATACAATTTATAATCGATTGAAATTATTCAAAGCGTTGCGTGGTTTCTATTCGCGCCAGCCAGGGTCTAATTTAGATGGCACGATATATGCTCTTTAGCCCAATCACCCCTTTTTGCGATGACTGATTTGGAGGAAAGCGAGATGAAGCACCGGACTGTTTTGACTCTGTTGATTATGGTCATGGGTGTTGCCCCATTCGCCAGTCATGGTTTTGCCCAGGCCGACCCCGACCCATGCGCTGGATATGGTACATCTATCCTTGTCAGCGGGGAGACCAGCGACCTTTTTCTCTGTAAGGCGGGCAAGAGTGTAGAGAACTATACAGTCGCATTTGGTTCTAAGGGTCTTGGCAAAAAGAAACAGGGTGATCGTAAAACCCCCGTTGGAACCTTTAAGTTGGGGTCACCGAAAAAGTCCAGGTCCGGCTATAAAACTTTCATTCCGATTCGTGTGCCTCGACGGATTGGTACTGCGGTGGGTATTCATGGTCCGGCCCGTGGCTTTCGTTGGCTTGGACCCCTAAACGTCAGTCGGGACTGGACTGCTGGCTGCATCGCCATGGCAACGGATTCAGCCATAGATGAGGTCGCGTCGTTTGTGCGGCAGAATGCGGTGAGGGCCATTCATATTTTACCACCCAGTGATTGGGCGACGTCTATTCTGAAGCAAAGAAACGTTCAGTTGAAGACGGGGGATCTGATTTTTCAAACATCCAAAACAAAAGTGGCAGCGACGGTCATAGGGACCACTGGGTCACTGATTACCCACGTGGGTATGGTGGTTATGAAAGGGGGTAGCCCCTTCGTGATCGAAGCGGTCGGTCCAGTCAAATATACACCCCTTAACACATTTGTCAGACGGGGTCTTAACCACTATTTTTCCGTAAAACGACTCAAAAAAGGCCTCACCGACAAGCTGGCGAAATCGGTTGCCAAACAGGCTAGAAGGCAACTGGGTCGACGTTACGATTTTCGCTTTCGGTGGAGCGATAAAAAACAGTACTGCTCAGAGCTTGTGTACAAGGCATATCTCCGGGGGGCAGGGGTTCGCATCGGCAAACTCAATACCATTGGAGACCTCAATAAGTCCTGGAATCCAATTACTCGGTTGTACGTAAAGCGAGCCTATGGACGCAGAATACCCAATGCAAAAGAAAGCATCATTACCCCCGAAGCCATGTTTGATAGTCAGCGACTTCGGACCGTCATCGATACCTATCCCTTGTAAGCCTTCTGTGTCCTAAAATCGATGTCCAATTCCGTAAATTAGGGCGAGAGTATCTCGCCTGAATGACCATGTTGAACCTGCATACAGCCCAAAGCCATCGACCCTTAAAAGTACAACTCGGCTGCCTAGTGTTGGAAATACAATATCTCCGAGCTGACTCCCGATCGAGGTCCCGACGAGGCCGGCTAATTGGATCTCAATCCGGGTGCCTTTACGGACTTCAAATCCCACTGCCGACCAGCGAAGACCCACACTAGCTGTCGGCGCAGCCTTCTCATGGTAGAGCTCTCCATCGATCAGGATCTGTTGCGTGGTGAGGGGCAGCGTGAAAGCACCCATCAGGCTTAATTTTTCTGAAAACAGCCATTCTGCCAGAAATAAGGCACTGGTTGTGGGTAACCGCTCTACAGTGTTGTTTTGCGCCAAGTCGCGATGGGTGGGTTCAATGAATAGCTGACTCTGGCCGAAACTGATTTCCAGGAGCTGTTGAAATGGCTTTGTGTCGTTCCCATCACTTGCATGACCGACGGAAATGGGCAGAATCGTCAAGATCATTAGGGCTTTCCAACAGCGGATGAATAACCACATGTTTGTCTCCGAATAGCGATACCTAGACTCGCCTGAAACAGTCGGTTAGGCATTCCACATTGTCAACGGACGCTGGCTTGTCAACAGGTAGCAGCCATCGCAAATCAGCGTTCATTCTTCGGCCCGTCTACCATAAAAAGAGTTTTTTCGTATGGGGCGTGTCCGATGATATCGTCCAATTGACCGTGTGGCAAAAAGCGATGGATCGACTCGACTAAATTGAAATTTCGATCGGGTTTCTAGGCGTCACATCGTTATGACGAACCGTAACCAAAGATAAAAGGCCCAAGGCTATTGTCATTGGGTCTTCACGGGTACTCCTGTTAGCCTCAGCTGTGTAGGTCGTTCTCGTGAAGCCAAACGGTTCCGGACGGTTTGTTGAATTATGAATTGCGAATCGCGTTGGTCAGCACCTTTGATGCTGCAAAGGGTCTTGGAATGATTTGGATGTTTACCTGTTCACCAAAATTAAAGAATTGATCAAGCACCTTAATGGCGTCCTCATGCTGAAAGTCCCGGCAGGAGTAGCAGTCAAAAGTCAGGAAGCCAGCTTCCGGAAAAGTATGGAGAGAGAGGTGAGATTCTGCGATCATGACGAAGGTTGAATAGCCGGATTGCTGTTGACCATCGTCAAGATGCTTACGGATCCCGGTTGCCGTTCGCGACTGTCCAAGACCCTCATTTTCTAAGCTTTCGGCGACCTGTTCAAGATGGCCAAGGGCGTTTGGGAACTGTACGCCGATGGGCGGCAGCACCATCTTCATGTTGATTGTTCGAACAAGGGTTTCGAGGCATGTCTGTCCAATGGCCAGATCCGTCAAAGCACGTGTCTGGGTACAGTTCGCATCGATCAGTAAGTGTTTGCCGTTATATTGAAACATGATCCACCTCAATCAGAGTTTCTCGACCCCATCACAGACGAACATGGTCTTGGAAACCGCTGGTATAGAGACACGGATTGGACTCGGTGTAAATCCCATCTGGATTTCGCCATCACTTGAACCCTGAAAGTTGGATGTCAAGTGCGGAGGGAACCCGTTGCATTCACATCGAAACAGCGACCAAGTTAGCCTTTTTTTCGTGAATAATATGACAACTCGTCGTCAAAGCCCCCGAGGCAGTCATGGGTTCAGCCGTGAGTAGACTCCTCGAATGCATCCGATTCACGTTCGGGGTTCAGGTATTCAATGAGATTTTCTGGGTTGGCTGTAAACCCCTGTGCGGCATGAGTCCACACGCTACGCAGTGAGTCTGTGTAAGGCAAAAGAAGGAAGGCAGTATGAAAAATAGAGCTAATATGAGGCTTATCCTCGGATTAATGACCTTCTGGTTTTTCGGTTGCTCAATGGATGAGCAGAGTTTGGAATGGGACGGGGGCCTCTCTAACGAATCATCGAGTGCCATTGATGGCAGTTTGAACCGCGGGATGCCCGGAGCTGACTCGGGAGGTATGGTTTTGGGCCATGACAGTGCACCCGAACCAATCCAAGATGGCGGCTTAAATCAGGTCAATGATGGAACCATAGACGTGGATTGCCGGGCTGAATGTGGAGAGCGTGCTGCCCGATTTGGTTCGGATTGTCATGCGTCTGGCGGATCAGACAGTGAATGCGAACAACAGCGTCGAGTGGCCATGCGTTCCTGCGTACAGGACGTATGTGGCGGCATGATGAGGGGCGGCAATATGGAGGGTACCGAGGCTGAATGCCGAACTTCGTGTCGGGAGCAGGCAGAGGCATTGGCTTCCGAGTGTACAAACGCAGGCGGGTCCGACGCCGACTGCGAACGGCAGCATCGAATCAACGTAAGGAGCTGCGTCAGACGTGACTGTGGACGCATGGGCGACGGCAACGTGGGTGGTGCGGATGATGACTGTCGTGACGATTGCCGGGGTCAGGCCGATAGGCTGGTCGAGGACTGCAGGGCGAGTGGGGGAACGGCGGAGGATTGCATACAGCGCGGTCGAGGGGCTTTACGAACCTGTGTCCGAGACGAATGTAGAAACCGGAGTGGCGTGGATGTTGACGATCCTGAAGCATGTGCGGAGGCGTGCGTCGAACGGAGCGAAAGGATCGAGGCTGTTTGCTTATCCAATGGCGGCTCTGAGGTTAGCTGTGCCCAACGTCGGAGGCGCGCTCGGCGGAATTGTTCAAATAATTGCAACTAAGTAGGCTCTGAGACCGCTCGGTCCAAACTATACGTTGAGCGGTGTGCTCAAGGCCGCGACACCACTACCAGAACAGGTCTTGCTCTAGGTCAGCCAGTTCCTGCCTCAGTTTTCTAATCGCTCGAAAAAGATGAGACTTGAGAGTCCCGGGGGCTTTTCTGAGAACATCAGCCGCTTCAGGAACAGACAGGCCTTCCAAATAAACAAGGGTGAAAACCTCACGCTGGCTCTGGGTGAGCTGCTGGAGTGCAATTTCAATGCGTTGTGCCAGAGCGTGGTCATTTTCCAACGGGTGGATGATTTTAGCCGGACCCATAAAAAAACGTGCTCGCTCTCGGACTGAAGCCCATCGGAGATAGCTTCGAACTTGGTTGATCAAGATGCGATTAAACCAAGTTTTAATTTGCGCTTCTCCGCGGTACTGATCGATACGATGCCACGCCTTCGCAAAAGCGTGTTGAGCAACATCTTCAGCAGCCGCTTTGTGTCGACCGAGCAATCGCCACGCCAAACGAATCGCCGACAGTCGATACCGACTAACAAAATCACTGAACAGCTCAGCCTTAGTCCGCGCGCATACCGCCATTTCAGCCTCGTTCGACAAACCTGCTCCTCTTTACCAACATCAACATAGACGCGAGCCACCCTTAAACGGTTTACATGCCTTTCATCTGGTATGTGCACGGCCCCTACGGTTTGTGGCAACTCATTTGGTTCGACTCACAAGTTCGCCTTGTCTCACCATATGTCTACACTCGCTCCCAGGCTGCCGATAAATCCTCTATGGCGTTCAAGGGCGCTCACCATAGGCAGTATGTACCCCATTCGACTTGAGATTGTGAATCGAGGTGAAGAGTAAATCAGGATCCCGAGCTGAGGTGTCAGCTGAAAGCTGTGAGAACGCGTTTCTTGATTAAGACCGTATATCCCACCAATGTCGATGCCGAATGTAGGGATCATCCAGCGCCGCAAGGCGTCCGGTTCGAACGAAACCTGTGTTCCAAACCCATAGATCAAACTCAGTTCACCACCCTCCGCGCGGCTTAGGAGACTTGTCTTCCAGTACACTTGACCGTGGCTCGGTCGGCGCCGATTTCTTTGATCGATCCATGACCCTAGAAAAAACTGGACCGACGGGCCATGCCAAAGGCTTTGATCAGAGCCGGCTCCGTTTGGTGAGTAGCCTTCATATTGGACGCCCAGTCTGAATCCGCTGGACCAATTCATCAGATGAATCCGAACGATACGGATGCGATCAAGCTCCTTTTCACCTTCAACCAAAACCAACACGGTTTCCGTTTCACCTGAGGCTGCGACCTCTCGATCTACCCTCAATTGGTAGGTTGTGACCCCATCGGAGAGCGAGCCTTTATGGTGACCGTATTGCGGAATGAGCTGACTCGTATTGGAGGCCGACTTAATTTTGAGCACCGGTTTCGATGACCTACTTCGTCTGAAGCATCGTTTGGCGATTTTGATATCCACTGTCCACGTTCTCAGTTTTCGTTGTCTATCCGGCCGCGTCAGAATGGTTTCAAGTTCAACTGTATCTCCGTGACGCTCTCCATCGATGACGGAAATACCTCCCTTACAGAACGCTCTTGCGTCCGACAGGCTTGTCATTGCGAACAAGACGCTGCTGATGAGAATCAAGGACTGGTTGAGTCTTAGGCTGGCAAATAAAATCACTCTTGTACTCCTGTGTTCAAGAACCGCAGTCAGCCTATTGATTTATCGATTTTTAAAAAAGTTATTAATTTTGATTAGATTGATAATCAAAAGTTATTAATAGATGTTTTTCTGGTTCGCTACACAGGCTACGATATTGAACGATTCGTCTGGGGCGGACGGTTGTGGGGGTCGCGTTGCCTATGTGTCGATGTGAAGTGAGGGGAACTCGATGAAGTTATGTTGGTGGCAGGGCCCGCTCCAGCGCGTCTGGGTAACGGGTTCGCAATCTTTCGAGATCGTCTTCTCCACCCTGCGCTTCGTAAACACGGATGAGCACATCCAGTAATTTTTTAGTTCGGCCCCATTGGCGCAGGTCAAGCAAATGAGGGACGGACAATTCGACAACGCGTGCGAAGATGATGCTGTACCCGTTTCGTTTAACCAGGTCGGTAAAGTCGATGAGGATTTCATCCCACTGGGTCCATTCTCCCACCCGAGCCAAGGCCCCTAACATAAATGGCTGTCCAAGGCGTGCTGAGAGTAAGCGACCAGAGTTGCGCAAGCCTGTTGTGAAACTGTGATAATTTTCGAGCGCGCCATCATAGTCACCTAATTGAGCGAGACAGACCGCAGCGTATCCAAGGCTTGTAAACCGATCAGTGTGTCCCACTCGAGCGAGTAGATCATGACTTCGCATGTAATAGTCGTATGCCTCGTCGTAGCGCTGTAAGTCCAGCAGAACACGCCCCGCGAAATTCAGCGCAAGACCAGAGCGCGAACGAGCACCCGACCTGAGTGCTAGAGTCTCTGCTTCTCGTGCATAGTGAAGTGCTTGCTCATGCTCTCCCGACAACCAAGCCTGCTTCGTGCTTTCAAGGTGGAAGTTAATTTCAACGTATTGGCGCTTATGTGTCGGCAGCCTCTGTAGCCAGTCGCCCTTCATTAACGCTTGAATATGAATGAACTCCTCAGCCGACAGTGCTAATTCGCCGAGTTCTCGTAATAGGGACGAATGCAGTCGTCTCGACTCGAATTCGAGAGCACGGTCCTCGGAGCGAACGGCGGCGTCACGAGCATGGACCACATAGTCGAGTGCCGTTCTATGGTTATAGACAAACTTGACCGCCAGGCCTTCACCTAGAGCCGCTTCGGCATACAATGCGCGGTGTGCCTCGCACTCTTGATCGAGGTATCGCCGCGCGTTCCTCGCATGCCTGAGTGCTGATGTCTGTACCCCGAGTGAGCCGTGGTTAGACCCCCAATTGATCCGAACGTAAGCCCATCGCAAATCGGTTCGTGGCACACGGGCCAATCTGAGGTATTTGATCATTTGAACCAGACGTTCGCTGCGCCCCTTTAGGTCTCCAATCATATGCCTATGCTCGATGTCATGACGCAGCGATGCGACAGCATCTTCATATCGCTCAGCACCCGCTTGATGTCGTGCGACTTGATACCAAATGGTTGGTGTTTCGACCATTAAGGCTTGCGCGCATGCGGCATGCCAACGCCGGAGTCGTTGCCCGTCTTGGGCAAGCCGCAGAATGCTTTCGTTGAGGAGTGCATGAACGAAGCAGAATTGCCCATCCTCTTCGCGTCTCAAAAGGCCGTTTTGTTCTAGCGTTGCTAAAACACTTTTGGCTCTTGGCACTTGGGCAAGTTGACAGGCAGAAATCCAGGTATTGCGCCAAAATTGCTGACCGAGAACGGCCGCGAGTTCTAAGGCCCATTGTTGATTTGAATTATCTAACAAACCTGTCCAGCTCAGTCGTTTCTGCCAGAGCTCGTGCACACTGTCAGGCAATCGGCTAGACGTTAGGTCACTTACCCTAAATCCAGCACCCGTCCAATCGAGACGGCCTTCACGTATCCAGTGCTCCACCAAGAGTTCCGCGAAGAGGGGGTTTCCGTCTGCTCGTTCCACAAGGGCATCAAGAGATGTGTCGTCTAGCTGAAGCCGTGCCTGGATCAACGCGCGTGCCTCATTGGCGCCCAGTGGTTTGAGGTCGATGTCATCACACACGTCTAGGCTCTGAATGGCAAACTTGCTGGTTTGCGCCTCGAGATGGTCACGGTCAGCATTCGAACGCCACGTAAAGAGCCAAAGAACATTCAGGTCTGCATGGTCCGAGAGTGCATATTTCGCCCATTCTAAGGCGAATTCACCCCACTGCGCGTCTTCGATTAGAATGACGACTGGCCGCTCACGCGAGAGGGCATGTACCAGCCTGCAAAGCGTCATGTAACGCTCCTTCTCTGACACGAGTGCGATCGTCTGCTTCGCAATCCCGACCCGTTGACCGGCGTCGATAAAGGCGTTCAATTCCGCAGCGAGTTCTGTAGACTCCCAACGCCTCAATCGTTGACGCAGATGACGGAGTCTCTCTGATTCGTCCAAATCCCAGGCCGTAAAATAATTCTCGACCATCTTCCGTAGTGAGTCGAGGCTGTCTTGCCCATTTTGGTGGCGGCAGAGCAAAATTTCAGCGGCACCAGACTCATGAAGGCGGCTTACAAACCACCTCGACAGAGCTGATTTCCCAGATCCGGCTGATCCCGAAATAAAGCAGGCACGGCTGGCCTTTGCTCTTGCTACAGCGTGGAAGTTATTCCACAGCAGGTCACGTTCATTTTCTCGCCCCACGAAAGCCCCCTCCGTTCGCGTAAAAACGCTTAAACCGATCCCAATGAGAGGGTCATTTGCTGAGGCAATGTTCTCAGGGCGACGCCAATCTGCCGCAAGCTTTGGCGTCAATGTGGGAGCAGGAGACGAGAATGACGACAGTGCTGTTATTGATGGCCCCAGCTCCATTCGACTAAGCCGTTCATCTCGCCGTTTACCAGGCTCCACAGTAAGCGAACTCGTGTGGTGTTTCGTCGTACTCGGGGCATCCTCGAGACGTTCTAAAGCGGCAGCTGCGTCCGCTGCAAATCGAAAGCGATTGGTGGGTCGTTTTGCCAATAAACGCCGCGTCCAGGCTTCGAAGCCTTGGGGCAACTCGAAGAAGGGCGTAAATATAGGGGGGTCGTCCTTTACGTGGGCGACTAAAACGTCTCGACTTCGTTGCCTTTTGAAGGGGGCATGTCCAGTCGTGAGGAACCAGGCCACGCATCCGACAGAATACAAGTCAGTCCAAGGGCCGAATTCGCGCCAGCGGCAAAGAACCTGTTCTGGAGCCATATAGTTCGGCGAACCCATGACCTGACTGAGGTGCGGATCTGAGATCGGTGAATGTCGCTCAAAGGCAATCCCGAAATCGGTGAGTATTGCACGGCCGGCTGAAAGCAAAATATTTTGTGGCTTGATGTCTCGGTGTATGACACCTCGTGCATGGGCTGCAGCCAGGGCATCTAATACCGATAATAGTATCCGTTTTAGATCGCCCCAATGACTCAGCGGTGGATGCTGAGCCAAAGTGCCATCTTCTGCCCATTCCATGACGATGTAGGGGGAGCCGACTAGACTTTCGTCGGCTTCGCCGACAGTATCGATACCTGTGACGACGCCTTCATCGTAGATTCGTACGACACCGCGGTGGACGATGCGGGCGATGGACCTCACCTCGGCACGGTACCGATAAATGTCGCTGTCCTTAGTTTCTGCAGCCATTGGAATGACTTTTATGGCGACTGGTGTGCCTGTCTCTTGGTGATGTCCACGCCAGACAGACGCGGTCGTGCCCTGACCAACAGGCTTTTCAAGCATGAATGGGCCGAGCTGACCAGCCATGACACCACCTTTGTATATTTGACTCCCCCGGGGTACCAGAATACGGATATTGTATTGAAGTGAGCAAGCGTTTTTAGCGAATTACCACGGTCACTCATTGAGTGACTTTGTTCAGATTCGACCCAGACATTGGGTCTCTGTGAGCTGTGGCCGAGACTGACCACTGTTCAGCATACGCCCGCAGTTGATTGGACAGCCTCACCGTGCGAGTGAGATGGTGGAAGACCGTATGCGGGTTGAAGCTTTATGAAATGACTGATTATACTAAGCAAAGAGCTGTGAAGACACGACAGCCAGAGTGAAATATTTGGGGGATGATGTGAAACAGTCAGCAGCCCAGGTGCCTATCCATACGTATCAGCGCAAGGCGGCCATTGCCTCCGGCGAAGTTCGCGATCATGCCGGCTCCGTCGCTGTGGTGCCGATAAAAGATTTCGACCTGAATCGAACCATTTTTAACACTCTCGAGGGCCGGTTGCCCCGCTACGTTATGCAAACTAGAATTGCGAAACAGGTGCATTGGAGAGCAGAGGACCGACAGGCGATTGAATCGGCGTATCAACGGTCTTCTCGCGGCGTGGACCTGCCTCAAATCGAGCCGGAATTGATTCGCTTTATGGTGGATGAATGTGACTTCGATGTGGAACATGCCGATGGGTCGTTTCTGGACCATTTGTACTTCTGCTACGAGTACACACATCACTATTTTCCTGATCATTCACCGCTGGTTATGCTTCTTCATTCGATCTTGGGAACCGGTACAAACACATTTGCGATGACCGCCGAGAAAATGCCTCGCTTACGAGAGTTGGTTAACGAATTTGAGTGGCGTCATATCGAAGCGTTCCCCACTGTACTCAGGCTGTTGTACGATGGTGGGATTCGTTCGGACCTTTGGGCCAACTTACAACGTCTGCATGAGCTTCAGTCGGTTCATTTTCATCGTGTAATCGACAATCAGCCCTTAGTCATGTCAGCTCAGGATTTTTGGATTCAGCTGAATTATCAGATGATCCATCTGATTGATTTTCTTCCTGTCGCAAATTGGTCCACTCATCTGAATGATACGTCTTTCATTGTCTTCCGTGATCTATTTGGTCTCTTGATGAAAGCGGGTCGGCAGCAGGCTCAGATTGGCTATCAAGAACCAGGAGGCGCAAAGCCCATTGGCGAGTCGCAGGGGATGGCATCCAGATTGATTTCTTTAATCCCAGTTAAGCTCAGTGAGAAGATGGCAGCCAAGTCAATTCGTAAATTTTCGGCGCAAATCGAGCACTCCCTGGCCTATGAACTGGTCTGGTCATAACAGGTCTTTTTATAGAAGTGTTTACATAAGTTTTGTCGACGGTGTTGGCGCGCTCAACGCACGAAACCTCTGAACTTTTGTTCCGCCAGGCAGCTTTAACGTGGCCACTCGACTTAGAATTCCAATCGAGCAAAACCGGTAAACCCATTTAAGAATTCAATCACGCCGAAGTCGAGGGATAAGCCTTCCGTATCTATTCCTTCAAGCTCCGCAGCCCGGTCCAACTTCTCAGGCAGACCGATGGGCTTGAGAAAGAGAATCGAGAGTTCGTTTTTGATGCCGACGACAAGTGTATCCCATAAACGTAGTTGATAACCGAGTGTCAGCTGGAGGGTCAGCGACATGATATAACCGTCATCAATGTCATCTTCAGTGCGTAAGTCACTGATGTCGTACGAACCACCGCCGATGCCCATTAGCCCTCCGAAGATAAAAGACCGCCGGTCTGGCTGCTCAATTAAGAGTGCGTCCACTTCTTTACGCTTCTTATTGTCAATTCCTGCCCCGAACATGAGGAACTGATTGTCTATGCGCATTAAACGCTCGGAGATGGGGTAGTAAATGTATTGGGCATTTTCACCCTCACCTAGGCGTTGGGCGAGATAGACGTTTCTGGGCAAGGAATAGCTCATATATCGCCCGAAAAGCATGAGCTGCTTCAGCTGGTAGCGGCCTTCAACGCTGTCAAGCATCACTCGGAAGGCCGCAACATCCCTGGGAAAAGCAGTATTCCGATCTTTGAGAATGGCTTTTCCATTTTTAAAGTCGAGCGACTGATAAAAAATTGAGACACGCTGTAGATGTGGGATGCCCGTGAGAACCAATAACAGGTCGAGATAGCTTGAGTCACCAGCATCGACACCGAAACCCCGATTCGATTGGTATCTCATATTCACGTCTAGCAATCGGGTCTTTAGGGTTGCGGTTGCTCCATAAAAGTGGAGCGGGTCGATTTGGTACTCTTCTTCTGTAGAGACACGGCTCCAGTCGGAGTTTTCATCCGACTCTTTGACGCTGATGGGCTTGTAGATCCATTGTGTGGTTGTGGTTTCAATATTGAATCCCCGAATAAAACCGGTTTTTGGAGACGCATCCAGTTCGAGATCCAGCTCTTTTGTTTGTTCATGGGTTTGGTTGTTTTTTGGGGTCTCATTCGCGGGAAACGCAAGGGCAACCTGCGAGGTCTGTATGAGACCTGCGGCCAGGCTGATTGAATAGACCCCAATGCGAAGCCACATGTTTAAGGAACCACTCACATTGCACCTCCCCGTCAGATTGTGCCTCAAAGCCCACTGAATGACGAGGGCGATGAAAGAGATAGTCTCGTATGTGGGCCGAGCGGCTCAGGTTAGTGGCCATTTGTCGGCGCGTATGACATTTGGACGGTGGTCTGACTATTCCAGGCATTTTCAATGAAAAAATCTCCGGTTCGTAAAAGGTCATACTGTAGACTCAGAGTGAGCTCAGGCCGGAGTGAATAGGTAAGAGATTGGTTTATTTCCAATCCGTAATTCTTTCCGCTGGCTAGAGGCCCCTTGTGCATCGCTCGAAGGAACGCGGGTCCACCTTGATAGCTCAGATCCCTCCAGAGTGACCCCGATGCGGAAAAGCCAGCTGCGAGTACACCCCGGCCAGCAAGCCCGGACAAAGACATTGTTCGACTGGAAAAATGATGGCCAAGGCCACCGTTGAAGAAAATGTTGGTTTGGTCGAGATAGGGAACGACGCCAAGAAATCCCCGAAATGTTTTTCTGGCCCTCGAATCTGCACTGGACTCCAAGAAGACGTCCAAGCCATCATCTCCAGAGATGCCGACACAGAACGGCGATAGATACCAATCGCGAACAAGATAAATGTCCGCACCACCTTGGAATGCCCACCCGGCGAGGTCTAAGGAAAAGAAACGCTGGTCGAGTTCCTGTTGCTGATTCAAGCGGCGTGATGTTCTCCTTAGGATTCGATTGAAGCGTGTCGCATCCAATGTGACATTTCCACTCCCCCTGCTGAGGTAGATGTTCAACCAGAGTCGGTGACCGGAAGGCCAGGATTGGTCATAACCGCCACCAACCCAATTCACGTGTCCTGCTGACCGCAATTCAACAGTCCGATCGAAAAGGCCAGGACGCCCTGCATAGAGTGCTGAACGAGAGCGAGCCGTCACCGCAGCTGCTGTTGTCAGCCACTGTTTGAATACATTGGCCAGGTTTTGATTTTGGTCATTGAAATAGGCACCCATCAAATGCCAGATGCCGGCGGATGGCGTCCTGAATGTGAGTTGCACTTGGCTAATGGTGGTCGCAGTGGGTTGTATATCGTTGGTTACAGAAACGATCATGCCCTCGAGTCGAACCCCGTGGGCCCATTTTTTCTGACTATCGAAAGCGACTGATGCAAGCGGACTATAGTCATTGTAGACGAGTCCATTGCCCACGATCGGGTTCCCTTTTCCGACTGTAAAACTCACATGGCGGTCTTTGTCCAGCGAATGTGTTACCGCCAATTTGCGCACGAAGTAGGTGGAATGGAATTCGTCCGCAAGCGATTGGCCATTGGTCTGCCATTCGGACCGTGATGTCACTTGTTCGGTATTCGGATTGAGCTCACTGGCTGTATGACGATAAATTTCTCCTGTATCGAGCATCAGGTTGATCTGTCCGGTTTGGTGCCCCAAGGCGTAGGCGAGAGTTTGTTCCGTCGCGATATAAACAGACCCATATTCCGTGTCGATACTCGGTGAGAGGAAATGACGTCTATCCAGTGTGTTTGTTTGTGGGTCGACAAAGCCCTGATTAATGTCATTCCGACCCACGAAATAGCGCGGCGTAAGTTCGAAATACCAAGTCAGCTTGAGCTTTTGTGCCTTTGGCGGCATCGTATTCAACTCGGGGGCTGCGGGGGGCACTCGACCCCGAGTCTCGCCTTCTGCAATCGACCATGCACAGGAAAAAAATAGCAAGACGGCCGCGATAAGTCGCAAAACACGATTGGATAGCAAGGCAAGTGAATGAGCCTCACCAGCGAATTGATGCTGGACCGTAGTGTGAGTTAATTGCGGGCCTGCTCTATCTCCAAGGCGCTGCAAATAAAGTAGCAAATTAAGCTCCAAATCCGCTCTCCGAAAGTGTGCTCGGTGGCCAGCATAGCGCAGTTCACCGTGTTTGGACCACCGAGACCTGCATGGGGCGATTGGCGGCCATCGGGTCGTCTACAGTGTTTAGATTACTTTCGCATCTGTCTCTGACTTCGTGATATAGGCGGGCAAAATGAGGAGGCGATAATCCATGCGACTTAGCGCATTATTGATTTTTTCGATGGTTTTTTCTGCATGCGATCACGGCACTTCGGATGGGGGGCGAAACTCGGACCCAAGCGGCTCGATTGAGATGGGACCGGACCAGTCCGCGACCGATGGGGCACTAGATGACGGGCATGTTGAATCCGATGCGGTGTTTGATGCCGGACGATTTAGAGATCTAGGTGCCCGTGATGCGGATGTCCGTTCTGATTCAGCGGGGCCCATTTCAGTCGAGACGTGCGCCGATGCTTGCCTTCGTTACAGCGCGTGTGGACGGACTGATTTATATGTGGATGAAGGAACCTGCCTCGCTGCGTGCGAGCGAAGTGCGCAGTCGCGTTCTTTGGATAACTGGTTTGAATGTGTGGCCACAGAAAACTGCAACCTACTTCAGATTTGTCGGCTCCCAGCCCCCACTCCGCTAAGTTGCGCGCAAACATGTGGGGCTGTTGATGAGTGTGGCGGCATTCAAGGCTTCGACTGCCTGTCTATTTGTGGCGGTTTGGAGGAGAGCGCAGACTTCAATGGATGCGGCGAGTTGCTCTTTGGAGGTGCCTGCAATACGGCTGGCTTTAAGAGCTGTCTTGGAGACACCGTTTTTCCGGGCTGTGAAACACGCTGCGAGCGAGGCGTCGAGTGCAATGTATTGCGCGCAGACGGTTGCTTTTATGACTGCATCGACCAGCTCACGGCAGACGACCCGCTTCGTGCTCATCGTGGGAATCAGACCAATCTGTGTATCTCGATATCAAATGACGATTGTCGTCGAATTGATCAATGTGTGAATCCGACACAGGTGCAAACAGCCCGGTTTAACGAACGGGACTTCTGTGTCGCCTGGAATCAATGTTTGGCGCAGGTCATCCCCTGTGAGTTTGCCCTCGACGAGTTTGTCGGCGATGGCCCGATTGACGAAGACCCAATTGCGAACTGCATCTACACCGAAATTCGTAACAATGGGTGTGGCGACGGTGAGGACGTTCTTTTTCAGTGTTTAGAGGGCCCGATGCAGCAGCGTGGACCCGGATGTAATGAGTTGTGTGAGGCGCGTGACATTTGCGGTGTTCTACCCGAAGGCGAAGGCCGCCTAGATTGCGTAAGAGACTGTAATTCGGTGCGAGTAAATGGGTCAGCGGATGATGCGGCACGTTTGGCCAATCTCTTTCCCTGCGGCTTGGCGTCGAGCTGTGAAGAGCTAAACCAATGCCTCTTCGAAAATTCACCCGAATCGGCCTGCGCTGATCACTGCATGAGACTTGAGGCATGTGGACCTGTAGCCGTCGATTGTATTGAGCAGTGCGATGCGCGATTTAATCGGGACCGAGCTATCGCCTATCGCGCCTGTGTCCGTGATGCAGAGGGGTGTGATGCCATTGCTGAATGTGCGCGACCTGTGGAGCTTGATTGTGAGCGAGTCTGTGAGCGAGGGAGTGCCTGTGAACCCGATCTGGGTCAATGCGTAGCCGATTGTGATGACGGTCTCTATGCGGATTTTTCTTCGACCTTGGAGGTGATTGCTTGTTCGGTGTCTGCAGCCGTTTGTTCCGGTGGTGGTCATTCTTGGGCCGGATGTCGACTAGATTCATCACCCGGTCGTGACTGTGCACGACATTGCCTCGCACTTAACCAATGCGGAGATAGTGGACCTGGGGCACTGACTGATTGTCTGCTCGCATGTGGTGACGGATGGGTTGGTGCCGATGCCATACGTCTGGCTGCATCCAGATCATGTCTTAGTTCATTGCCGCAGAACGCCATGTGCCAAGAATTGGCCGACTGTGTGCCAGCTGATCTCAACGCAGATTGTGAAAACTGGTGTGGTGAGCTGGACCAGTGTGACCGAGCACCGGCCCAATGTGCAGCAAGCTGCCCCGTGGATCCGCTGGCGCAGATTCGCACCTTCGAGCAATTGGATTGTTTCGAGGATGCGCTGGACTGCAATGGCCTTGAGCAGTGCATCGGCGACTTGCAACCCGTGATTGGCGAAATCACTGAGGAACGGATTTGTCAGATTTGGCGCGGCTGTGGATATGGCCCCGAATTTGGTGAATGCGAAGACAATATCAACGGCATGCCACCTCAATTAAGGCCATGTGTCGCTGAACAATTGTCCCGTTGCCCAGCCCAGGCGTTTGAGGCATTTCAAGTGTGCGCACCCGGCTTTGATGAGCCTGGTAATCTTGAACCAGCAGAGGGTGCGTCGGCTGCGATAGAATGCCGTCGATATTGTTTTGGTTTGGGGCAATGTGGACAGCTTCAAGAGGAACAGACCATCAGGAGTTGTACGGCCGATTGCATCGAGACGTTGGCCGGCGGGTCCGACGAAGCTCAGCAGCGTCTCCAAGGTCTTCTTACATGTCGTCTTTCCCTGAGCTGCGATGCACTCGGCGGGTGTTTGAGAGTTAATAGCCCGGAGGGTGCTTGTGAGGATTACTGCGACGGATTGGCCGGCTGTGACCTTGCGTCTGACGACTGTTTGGCAGCCTGCGACGCGGGTTTTTACCGTGCCCGATATCGAGCAAGTCGACTGTGTGTAATCGAGGCAGCTAATGAGTGCGGCATCATGGCGGATTGCATACCAAACACGCCCTTACCCTGCCAGTACGCGTGCGAGCGTTTGGAGACATGCGGAGTTGGCGATCCAAATTGCGTTGCATCGTGTGATGATGAGCATTTCGAGGATGCACGAAGTAGGGCGGCGTATTTCGCTTGTCAGGCAGCTGCTCCGAGCTGTTCTGGGACAGAGGGTGTTCTTGCCTGCTCCAGAGATGCCAATCCTGGTTCTGAGTGCTTTCGTTATTGCTATGCCAAGGGCAACTGCGCACCCGAAGATGGGGCAGAGTTGGGGGCCTGTTTAATCGCCTGTGGTGAAGGCTACACAGGTGATGAACGCCTTCGATTTGAAGCCAGCGTAGATTGTTTAGCTCAAGCTGATTTAGAGGATTGTGGCGGAGCCCGTGACTGTCTTAATGACGTGGTTGCCCCCCCCTGTGAGCCTTGGTGTACAGCTCTTGAATCTTGCGAACTGGCCAATGGCTGCGGTGCGATTTGCTCTGTCGACCAGCTGAGTAAAATTCGCGCCATCGAGCAGTATGAGTGTGTTGTGGCTGACGGGGCTGCATGTGGCGATGTGCAGGCGTGTCTGGAAACCGGTCTGCCTGAGGCTCCCGGTCCGATCAATGAAGCCGACTTTTGCCAGCAGTTGGCCGTGTGCGAACCCGACGGGCGGCTTCCATGCGACCTGTTACTTGACGTTGGACGCGACCAGCCGGGTTTTCTCGATTGTGTGGCCTCGAATTTAAATCCATGTCCTGCTGATTTATTTCGGGTCTTAGACCGATGTGGTGATGGAATCCAACGAGTGCCCGAGGCTGATTCAAGTGGTGTTTGTCGTCGACTTTGTGATGCGGAGGCAAATTGTGGACTGGAGTTGGACCTAAATACGCGGTCCTGCATTGACCGATGCATTTCGGCCCTTCGCGTTTCGGTCGACGGGGCTCAAGGTCAGCTCCTGGCCTGCCGTGATGCCATATCGTGCACGGCTCTCAGCGAGTGTGAGCAGGCTGTGCTTGGGAATGGCTGCGATGCGCCGTGTAACCAGTACTTGAACTGTGGCGGCGATGGATTTGTCGACCTCGATGCATGCCGGACGCAATGCAACGCAAATCGGCGACAGCCAAATGCCCGACCGACTTACACTTTGCAAGTGAGCAATTGCTTGACGGCACTGCTCGGGGATGACGCGATGGAACAGGCGGCTTGCGCAGAACAAGGTTTGCAGTGTTTTGAACCTGGTTTCGTTGCTGGCGTTTTGACGTGTCGAGAGATTTGTCCGCAATTGGTTGACTGCGGTATCGGTGGAGCCATTGGAGGACTCGAACAATGCATCAATGGATGCGAAGAGTCCGACGTCCAAGAGCCGGAGGTGAATGCGGCACTCAGAGCCTGTATTACTGAGCGACTGGCCGCTGGAGAGTGTAATTTCGATGCCTTCGAAGAATGCTTTAGAGCCGCGCAGGGTCTGCCGTAAGCGTGATGGCGAGGCCTTCAATGGCTTTGGCAGGTCCGGCAGAGATAAGTGGACCGCGGTGGTTGGCCCTGTCTGAACCGGCCGATGAGCGTACCGCACACCAGGCAGGGGGCTTTGTTGCGATTATATACCCACAGTTTGGGTCCATCGGCCCAACGGGTCCGTCTGGGGTTCGCTCCGAGGTTCCGCCGCATGAGACGCCGCGCGCGTTGGTAGAGAGCTTTGATCTCCGTGGCTTGGAGGGCCGATGGGGCTGTCAATGGATGCCGTTGCTCTAAGAAAAGAACCTCGGATTTATAAACATTGCCGATTCCTGAACAGATGCTTTGGTCTAAGAGCATATCAGCCACACTCATCGGCTGCTTTCGTTTGATTCGCTCATAAATCTGTGCCCAATCTGTGGACTGGGACAAAATATCTGGACCCAGTCCTCCGAGGAGTTGATGGCGTCTCAACTCATCATGAGTCAAGACCTCAATGGTCCGTGGATCTAAGCAATCTGCTGTGATGTTTTTGAACACCAATCGCAGTCTCAGGCCGTTTGAGGCGCGCCTCAGTTCCTGGGTTCGCTTAAAGATCCAGCGGCCCTCACGGCCCAGGTGTGTATGAATGATATGGTCGTTATCAAGATGGATTAAAAGGTGTTTTCCCAAGGCTTCGGTTGTCAACACGCCCGCGCCTAAGAGTCGGTCAGAGCGATGCACTTGGCGAGCTGTGACCTTGCAGATTTTGCTGCCCTCGCATTGGGTATTGAAGCGATTGGCCAGTCGATGAATGGAGTCACCCTCGGGCATCAGTCGGACCTGCTTGTCTACTTGTGGTGAGTCGAATCGCATCGCCCGTGGGGCGGAACCCATGTTCAATAAACTCTGATGTTAAACTCGAGTCTCTCGCGAGCTCGCCATTGATTTGCTCTATATAGATGACCTTTATGCGGTTGATTTGCGCGAAGTCACGGAGTGCTTGACACAGACCCTGGACCTCCACACGGCGTTCGATGATGTCCTGGGAAAACCGCGTGTGTAGACTCCGCCCAGAGCGACTGATGAAAGCGATTGGTCGTCCGCCCATGATCGCAACCCTGGACCCAGGGGACCGCTCCGGGCGCCCACTAAAATCATCGGGCCAGGGTAATGCGGCGCCAAAGGGGTTAGCTGGGTCGGTGGTTGCCAGTAATAAAACGGAGCTCTCAGTATCGCTCGTCCGACCTTGTCGCAGTTGGTCATCGGCACCGGGCACCGCAAACTGAGTTAGACCCAAACCTTCGACAAAGTAGCCCCGTCGAATCCGACCGCTCTCCTCAAGTGCCTTAAACACCGGATAAACACTCGAAAAACCGCCGTCCAGTTGTTCTGACGCTGCGGCTTCACGGGTGATAATGCCGTGGCGTTCGAGTAGTTGTTGGGCCAAGGCCATACGCCGATCCGTTTGATTTGGCGCGTTCGACCGCCGCTCATCGACCAGCCACCAGCGACCCTCGGAGCCCGGCAAGCTGTGATGACGACTTGGTCGGAGTCGATAGGCGCGTCGGCGTTGTTTTTTCAGCTCTTGGGGGGGGCGGACCATGCGTCTCAATGGCACCAATGAATCGTTGCTGACCTCTCCGTTCCAAACCAAGTCCCAGACGGCTTCTAGTAGGCGTTCCGGAAATCCGCCGACCAAACCACTCAGTTGTTTAAAAAAGAGAGCCCCGCGTTCGTTCAGAACTCGTCTGACCTCATCATAGATCTCCCCATCCAATGGCGTGGGGACAGGGGCTAAAAGATCGAGATGAGCCATGGTAAACAAGGCAATACGACCATCTCGGACACCCGTAGACCGGAGGCCAACCCAAACCACCTCTCCGTGGGCTAATAATTGGTCCAAGTCGGACGGCTGGTAATCATGTAATCGAACCGACAGAATATCGCTCTCGAGCACGGACGCGGGCAGGGGAGCCCCCTGTAGCTGATCGACGACGTCGAGCAGTGCGTCCGGCCCTCTTTGCTTTTGGTCCAGTCCGTGCCATGCGAGTGTAAAACGCGAGAAAACCGAGTGTTCAACAGATTTTATATCGGCTCTGAGCCGGGCCAATGACAGACGCTTTAAACGCTTGAGCACGTCGGCATCACAATACTCTGTGCCCTGAGACCCGGGGAGAAACTCGCCTTCGATGATACGTCCTCGGGCAATCAACGGTTGCAGGGCGGTCTGCGCTACAGACAACCCTAAGCCATAGTGACTGGCGAGTTGTCTTGCAGTAAAGGGGCCACGACGTCGAGCGTATCGAGAAACCAAGTCTCCCATTGGGTCTGCCACCGGCTCAAGAAAGGAAGACGGTAAACCTGGTGGAATGACCGTTCCAAGGGCATCTCGAAGACGCGCACTGTCTTCGGCAGCAGCCAGCCGTCTATGTCCACCGATGACGACGTCAATAATCCGTCGATGGCGTATCAATGTGGCAATCAATTCGCTGGCATTGGCAGTGTCAGCCGTCCTTGCCTCGATCTCCTCACGAAATTGTGGCCCGAGGGAGAGAAGGAGGTCATGGAGATCATCCTCTGCCTTGAGTTTGGTATCGAGACGCTGGAGAACCGCGTTCAGCTCTTCGATGGCCTCAATGGCCAATAACTCTCTCAGTGCGGAGGTGCCCAATAATTCGCGTAATCGACTTTGGTCTATGGTTAAGGCATGTGCTCTACGCTCGGCCAGTGGTGCGTCGCCTTCGTACATAAAATTCGCGACGTACTCGAACATCAACGATGTCGAAAAAGGCGATGGCGTGTCGCTTTGAATGTCGACAACTTTAATGTGCCGGTTCTCAATTTTTCGTAGAACGTCTTGCAGGGATTCGATCTCGAACTGGTCTCGCAAACACTCCCGATACGTTTCCAGAATGATGGGGAAGTCATTGAATCGAGCGGCCACAGACAGGAGCGACGCAGCACGGCGTCGGATTGCCCATAGGGGCGTTCGTCCCCCCGGTTTTTTCTTCGGTAGCAGCAACGCGCGACCTGCATTTTCTCGAAAACGCGCCGCAAATAGCGCGGATTCAGCCAATCGTCTGATCAAGAGCGGTTCGACGTCCTCGGGGCTGGGAAAGAAAAGCTGCGCGTCAGGCGGGTCCTCACCAAATGGCAAGCGAAAGACAATGCCATCGTCTGACCAAACGGCGTCCAGTTCGAGTTGGTACTCGTCCATCAACTTCGTTCGCACAGCCATTGCCCATGGTGCATGAACTCGTCCACCGAACGGGCTCAGCAGACAGACTCGCCAATCGCCGAGCTCATCGACAAAACGTTCCAGAACCAGTCTTTTGTCTGTGGGAACAGCCGAGTGCTCCCGCTGCTCACCTACATAATTCAGCAAATTGAGTCGAGCATTGGAATCGAGGGTATACTCAGTCTGCAGTGGTTGCGAGTCAGTCTCTGTAGAGTTGAGCTCATCAAGCATCCGAAGGAAACCGCCGACTTCTAGCCCAAATTCGTATGGACGACCAGGTCTATCGCCATGCCAAAACGGCATTTTTCCGGGTTCTCCAGGGGCCGGCGTGACCAGCACTTTCTCATGCGTGATTTCTTCAATGCGCCAAGAACTGGCACCGAGCAAGAAGACCTCGCCGACCCGCGATTCGAAAACCATTTCTTCGTCGAGCTCACCAACACGGCGACTCCGTCCGGCTTCATCGCCAAGGAGGAAAACGCCGTACAAACCGCGTTCTGGAATGGTGCCGCCGTTCAGAATGGCCAGTCGTTTTGCACCTTTTCTGGCCGTTAATTGACCGGTCAGCCTATCCCAAGTAATCCGAGGCCGGAGGTCACTAAAATCGTCTGATGGGTACCGGCCGCTGAGCATGTCTAAGACCGATTCGAAAAGCCCTTTCGAAAGCTCTGCGTAGGGCGCTGCACCTTGGATGAGTTCGAACAGAGTATCGACCGAATGGTCATGCATGCTGATGATGGCGACGATTTGTTGAGCCAAAACATCCAGCGGATTGCGAAGATACCGAGTTGCCTCGATTGCCCCTCGAAGCATTGCACTGTGGGCCGTCGCGCATGGGATTAGGTCAGCACGGAATTTGGGATATGTGACCCCGATAGGTACACCGCCTACATGGTGCTGGGCTCGTCCGATTCGCTGCAATCCCGACGCGATCGACGGTGGAGATTCAACCTGAATCACCAGATCAACAGCTCCCATATCAATGCCTAATTCAAGGGATGCCGTCGCCACGATCGCCGGCAGTAGGCCGCGTTTAAGTTGGTCTTCGATATCCATTCGGACGGCATGCGCTAAGGACCCGTGATGTGCACGGGCAAGGTCTTCTTTCGCTACGTCGTTAATGGCATTGGCCAAACGTTCTGCCGTTCGCCGGGAATTAACGAAAATCAGAGTGGTTCGATGGGCTCGAATTTTGTCAATGATCTTAGGGTATAGAATCGGCCAGATAGATTTGGCCTGGCCAGCCGATGTGACTCCGACGTCGGGGGATTCAAAGGTCTCGGATTCAAAGTCGATATCGTCAAGAGTCACCATATCCGCGGTCGGCACCTCGATCGACAGCTGGAGTGACTTGCGTTCTTTCACATCGACGATCTCGACGGGCCGAGGACGGAGTTGGCCATCGACCCTCTGAAAGCCTCCCAGAAGTTGGGCAACCTCATCGAGTGGCCTCTGCGTTGCAGATAACCCGATTCGCTGAATCGTATGTTCACCCTCCGTGAGAGCCTCAAGCCTTTCGAGACTCAAAAATAGATGGGTGCCCCGTTTACTGCCGGCGATGGCATGAATCTCATCGATGATGATGGTATCGACGGCCTCAAGAATTGAGGCAGCCTTCGAGGTAAGCATCAAATACAGCGATTCGGGCGTCGTGATCAGGATGTCTGGCGGGTTTTTGACCATGGCGAGACGGTCTCTTTGCGAAGTGTCGCCTGTTCGCACCCCCACCTGAATCGGGTTGACCGATTGTCCCTTTCGGCTGGCAACCGTGGCCAATCCGGTGAGTGGTGACCGAAGGTTGCGCTCGACGTCGACCGCCAGGGCTTTGATCGGTGAGATATACAGGATGCGCCCTCGATCGACCCCATCGGCCGAGGAGAACATCATCCGGTCCAAGGCGTACAGAAATGCGGCAAGGGTTTTACCGGAGCCCGTTGGGGCCATCAGAAGCGTTGAGTTGCCATTGGCGATTGCCTTCCACGCACCGTCTTGCGCTGGTGTCGGCGAATTAAAACATTCGGCGAACCATGTTTTGGTGATGGAATGAAATTGATAATCCTGCATCTCTTGTCCAGATACACATGACGGGCGACCAGATTCAAAAGCCGCCCATATTTGAAGATTTCTCCTAGGCCCGGTGTCGTGATTGATTGCGTTGTCATTTGGGCCGTAACGTCTCTGATTGAAGCGTATCATTATCCTGGGCTATGCAAACAGTTATGAAAAATCAAGCCAGCTATAATTTCGAGCTTCCCGAGCATTATGACTTGTTCGGCACCATGCGCTTCGGGCGCTTTGGTCAGTGGGATCCTACGCAAACCTTGTCCAATGATCGTTTTGTGAAAGTAACCCACTTTGATGGGGCCATAACCGTCATCGACGCCACACGAGACAAGACGCGCTTGTCGGTCGATGTGATCAGCGCTGGAACGCTATTTGATAGGCAGACGATTGAGGCATTATTTGGTCTACACCGCGCTCCATTACGGGTCACTGGCCATCCCACCCTTGAACGCTTATCGAGAAAGCTGCCCGGCCTTCATTTAGGCGTGAGTGTCTCCCTTGGGTACGACTTGATTCGGACGGTTTTCCAACAGCTCATCGAATGGCGGGATGCTGCCAAAATATGGCGCCAATGGGTTTTAAAGTTCGGTTCCCAAGTGGCCCCGAACGGTTTGTACTGCCCCCCGAGCTTTGAGGATATCCAGAGGCATCCTTTAGGTCACTTACAAGCGTGTGGCCTGTCTCTCAAAAGAGCGGCAGTGGTCCGCGAGTTAGCGCGGCTCGGTAACCGACTTGATGGGTGGGTGGGTGACGATGAAACGTCGTTGTCACGACGCCTTCGAACCATCCCTGGCATCGGAAACTGGACCATTGAACATTGCCTTGGTTTCTCCACGAACACCCCCGATGTCGTCATTACCGGCGATTATCAATTGCCCCATACGGTTGCCTGGGTTCTTGCCAACGAAGAAAGGGCAGATGATGCTCGTATGTTTGACCTTCTGGCCCCTTGGAGAGGCCAGCGTTGGTATGTGCAGCGCATCATCTTCGGGTCTGATATTCGGGCACCGCGGCGAGGGCCACGGCTGAATCGCGGGCGTCCGCTCAGGCCTCGTTGAATGGGTCTGGCGCGGTTGGCAGCAGGTTTGTGATGACCCACAGGAGATCGGCGGGAAGATGGTTTATATCGTGTCTTAGGCGGTCCGATTTTCTCTTCTTCAATGAGTTGACGACCTTGATCAAACGAGGATCATCGTTATCCAGGATGTCGATTTTTCGGCCCTTTTGTGAATTGCAACGGCTACACGCGATGGCCAGATTGTCAGGGTGGTCGCTGCCTCCCTTCGACCGAGGCCAGATATGTTCTAATGTCGATCCAGAATGAGGCTTGCCGTCTCGACGTAATAACACTTTACGCTGGCAGTGAATGCACTTCCCTTGCCAGCCCGCGTCGCGTTGGCTGCCCAGCTCGAATGTCTTATCGTGGGCGGCACAGAACAGCATCAGCTGGTTTCTGCGTCTAGACATCAACAGACCCTCTACTCAGCTTGATTTGGGCTGAGAGCCGTGCATGCGTGGCATCGACTCGCTTCGCGTTCTCGAAGAAAATGACTTTTGCGTCGAGGGCCAGTCGCCGCGCAGCACGAAGCACCCGTTCACAATCGGCCGCTTTTCGAGATCCGAAGGCATGGTCGGCAATTTGAGATGCTTTTAACCCGTCTTTTGGCTGCTGTGCGTGAAGCAATCGCAGGATGATTTCGTGTAAGTGGTTATCCCTACGCTCAAGTCGCTGACGGCGACAGAGGGCAGAGCAATACCGAACCTCAGTCCAGTTGGACGCCCATTTTTTACGCCACTCGAAGGACCGACCGCAGCTTGGGCAATGTTTAGTCTGATTCACGTTGACACTGGGGACAAAAATACAATTTTCGTTGTGCAATCGACTTAATCGAGATTGGATTTTCGCATTTCGGGCAGACCTCTTTTTTGTAAATGCGTACCTGTTCGGACCGTGTCAATGCTTTTGCTGGTCTCTCATCGTCGTCTAGCGTTGTGATAATTTTGTTGGTTTCGACACCAATTTTGAGCCACCGCCGCATGGTCGTCCAAAGAGCCGTGATCTCTTTTGAGTCAACGTCACAGGCTCGCTGGGTGGGCGATAAGCCGTGCGCCCATAGCAACTCACACCGATAGATATTGCCAACCCCAGACACCATCGCCTGGTCGAGTAGAACTGCGCCAATGGCCCTACGCGTCTTCGCCATATTGGCCGCAAACGCCTCTCCCTGGTCAGTCGATGCTAATGGGTCTGGCCCCAAACGATTCCGAAGCCGCCTCACCGCGAGCTCATCCAGAAGTTCGCAGTAGTTTGGCCCGGTCAGGTCGAAACCCGCTGTTCGTGTAGTGAGACGCCAACGAACCGTCGGTTTCGGGTCACCGAACGGAGCTTTTATTTTTTTGAAACGGCCGAATAGGCCTAAGTGCACGTGGCAGTAAAGCGGGCCATGTTGGCTGCTGCTGAATTGGTAAAAAAGGTGTTTCCCATGGGCGAAAACCCGGTCTACACGCTGACCGTTGAGGCGCTCTGCTCCTTCGGTGAAGCGGCCCTGAGGCGATGTGCTGACGACGGTTTGTCCTTCAAACGGTTTACTGTGGTCTCTCGCGAGTCGATGAATCGTATGACCTTCGGGCATGACACTCGCTCCTGCATGGGGGGTTGCATGACTGATGCAGTTGGCGGTGTAACGGTGGCACGCAGATCCTTAAACTTGCCAAGGGACACCTGTGGCACCAGTCATCGGGCCCATGAGTGTCGTATATTCCCAGTTGGTAATTTCCATTTGATCTCGGTATCCTGCAGACACGTTGGTGGGGCGTAGGGGGAGATATGAAGTGGTTCGCAAACGTTGGGTGCATTGTCGCCCTTCAGTTGGTCCTTGGTCTACAATCAGCGTCGGCTGAGTTGAACGCGTCAAGGACGCTTGAATATACCGCGATTGCGACGCACCCTAAGACCGGGCACATCTTCTACATCGAGGAACACGTCGACCGATTGAGTCAAGGTAATCCTGTCGCAGCGGTTACACGTTATTATAGCCCAGATAAGGTTCTGTGGGGCCGCTTGGAAATGAATTTTCAAACGGTGACTGACCGTTATTCCTATGATTATGTTGACCGGCGGACCGGGGAACAGCATGGAGTCCGGTTGGTCGATGGCCGCCCGTTAATGTATCGTCGCGACACACAGAAAGACACCTTAGAAGAAAAGATCTATCGACCCCCAACGGCGCCCATTACAGTCGCAGGTCAGGGGTTTCACTGGTATTTACGCGGCATCATCAAGAGTGGTGCCTTCAAAGTCGGCACAAAAAAGAAAATCCGGCTTTTGATCCCCGGTCGGTTTGACTATTTCACCTTTCGCTTGGAGGGGCAGGCAGAAGAGGGGGATAGGCTGTTTATCAAAGTCGACCTTAACAGTGCTATTCTGAGGTTCTTTGCTGGCGTTCAAATGAAGCTGGTCTACGATAAAAAATCGGGCCGGTTACTGGAATATGTCGGCCCTACACATATCGCTGATGCCAACGGCGACAAGCCCGACCTAGTCAGGATGATCTATCGTTATTAGACTGGATACGTTGCAGACTAACTCAATCCATTGAGGGGGTCGTCAGCGGTGCTTCGAGGACCATCGCGTGCTCGTGATAAGTGAGTCGGTTTTTGATGGTGGGAATGACCCGCTGTCTTTTGCCGTCGTGGGCGGGTAACGTCCGCAGCCATGCCTCGCAGTGGTCGGGTGCCGCATCGTAGCATCGGCGCACTCGTTGGGCTTTCCATTGAACCCCAGTAATCAGTTTTCGTTCGCCCGGCAACCCTCGAATCGTAAAGGGGGCGACACCGAGTGCCCGTGGAACTCGTCGGGCATCCGGGGTATCGGAGCAGTACCTGTCAATCTGTGTCACGAGTGTGTTGATCCAGGCCCACTGGTCATCCATGATTAAGGCAAATAAAGGTGCCAAAGCGGCTGGTATTTGGTCATTCTCGACAAATTGGCCATCGGCTTGATAGCCCGTCTTTAGCCGATCGATCCACTCGCGCACAGCTGGAAAAGAGTCAAACAAATGTCGGCTCCCGGGATCTCGATATAGATGAGCCCAAAGGGGACCGAAGAGCGCGAAATCTCCAATGCAAGCACGCCATCCGAAGACATACGGGGTCTGGGACAATTGCGTGTTCAGGCAGGTCAACGTAGCAAGGGTGGTTTCTTCAACGCCAGGGATTGTGACTTGCGATACACCCAAAACGGGTAAATAACTCCGCATTTTATCGGCCATGGGTCGAATTAAACGCCGGCCTACCAGACGCGGAAGCCAGGGAAATCCAGACCGGCTGAATTCATTGAGCGCATATTCGTGGTTTTGTTCGATATTCCATCGATAGTGTAATGCTGCCATCGGCAGCCACTCATCGGCAAAAACCTCCAACAGTGAACTGGCGAAGGCTTGCACAGGTCCGCTCGGGCGTCCCGATAAACGACAGCCGTTTTCCTCAAAGTGGTCGATGATATTGCTAGAGTCTTGAATCCACTGCCCATCATTGAGTTTGACCGTGGGCATAATGATTCGCCCGATTTGGGGTTTGATTTGGCCGTACAGGGCCAGTGCTGTGGGCTCTATGTCGTTGAAACGAAAAGACTGATACGTCAAGTAGGCGCGGGTTTTCGCCGTGTATGGAGAGACCTTCCATCCATAGTGGTTAAATGCTCGTGCCATGATTGTCCCTTCTGCGAGACCGGTGGAGGCCTGTCAGTACCGATCCGATGTCACGACAGTTTGCTCGGGTCTGATGCACGATGACAACCCTGAAAATGAAACCCTTGAGATTCAGCGGCTGTCTCAGGGCGACGGCTTCACTGACGATTGTCCTGGTTCGTGTAACATTGCTGGACAAAGTAAACTCTTAAGCCTTGCATAGTACGAGGTCTGTAATCATGTTTCGCTTTTATCTTATCGCATGTTTGATGCTGAGCGGGTGCACCGTCAGCCAGGCGGCCAAGGAGGCTGCATTGAAGGAAACGTCAGTGTTTGAAGGGCTGACTCTCCATTCCATCGACGGAGTGGTTCTGCCCCCTCGGCTCTACGAGAACAAAGTGGTGTTGATCGTCAACGTGGCATCCCAATGCGGCTTCACCTCCCAATACGGTGCGCTGCAGCGGCTCTACGAGCGTTACAAAGCGCGGGGCTTGCTGGTGATTGGTGTGCCGTGCAATCAGTTCGGACAGCAAGAACCAGGCACGGAGGCCGAAATCGCGGCGTTTGCCAAGCGGGAATATGGCGTGACGTTTCCGTTGCTCAAGAAACAGAAGGTCAAAGGACAGGCTGACCCACTGTTCCGTCGCTTGATGGGGACCAGTGTTGGGCGGCACGCGGGCGTTCGTTGGAATTTCGAGAAATTCTTAATAAACCGACGTGGTCAGCTGGTGAATCGTTTTTCCTCCCTGACAAAACCAACCGATCTTGACCTGGTACGTGAAATCGAAGGAGCCCTGACGACATCGGGCGGGTAGGTGCCCGTCGGAAACAGCCCACCTGCCGGGACATCATAGAACCGGACTTGCTTCCCAAATGAGGGATATCGAGCCGGTTCAGCTGCATAGGTCGTTTGCTCTGGCATACATCGGCCGACAATCAAACGGCGTTAAGTCCACACTGGTTCTACGGTTGGGCTCTTGCAAAACTCTGTCTTTGTTTTCTTCCCATCATCCCCAATACCCATTATTCACAAAGGCATAGACACTGTGCTGCAGGATATTGAAATGGGAATTGCACATTTGATCGCGAACGAACTGGGTGTGGCGTCAAGACAAGTAGAGGCGGCCTTGCGCCTGTTTGACGACGGCGCGACACTGCCTTTTATTGCGCGCTACAGGAAGGAACGAACGGGTGGGCTCAATGAAGTTCAATTGAGGCATATTTTGGAACGCAAGGTCTACTTGGCAGAGCTTGAGCAGCGCAGGCAGATAATTCTTAAAAAACTGGGTGAATCGGGGCAACTTACAGAGTCATTGAGTAGACAGTTTGAGGCGTGTGAGACCAAAGGTGAGTTAGAAGACCTTTATGCACCTTTCAAGAAACGAAAAAACAGTCGGGCGGATGTGGCGCGCAACCATGGATTAGGGGCCCTTGCGGCACGTGTGTTGAGCCAGCCGAGGCATGCGGATGTGCTGACCGATGCGCAGCGTTACGTGAAGCCAAACACGCCGTTCAATGACTCTGCCAAAGTGCTCGCTGGTGCTCGAGACATCGTCGTTGATGAACTCGCTAAATCGCCCGGTAATCGGAGTCTCGTACGGTCCATGTTTATGCAGCACGGCTTGGTCCAGGCAAAGAAGAAACGCGGCGTCGAACAGGCTGACCAATATCGGAGTTATGTCGATTTCCAGGAACGCGTCCGAACCATCCCATCCCATCGATACCTGGCCATTTGCCGTGGGGAAGATAGCGGAGTTCTGAGTATGACCATCCGGCCTGACATGGACAGGAGTCTTGCCCAGTTCAGGCGTCGACAGCGCTACTATCCGGATTCGCCCTACGGTGAGCAAATGGGCCTCGCCATCGACGATGCATTTAAAAAGGTGCTGGCTCCGGCGGCGGAACGATACGTTCGCAATCAGCTTAAAAATCGAGCCGATGACGGGGCAATCGATGTTTTTCAGAAGAATGTCGAGGCTCTTCTCTTAGCACCCCCTTTCGGTTCATCGTCCGTGATGGGGATCGACCCAGGCATCCGAACTGGGTGTAAATGCGCTCATGTTTCCGCACGCGGCGAACTTGTCCGGTACAGAACACTCTACCTCGTGGGACGAAAGGACGCAGATGTAGACGGCCTCAGGTCGTTTATTGAACAGTGCCGTCCCAAAGCCATCGCCGTGGGAAACGGGACAGGTGGCCGGGAGACCGAAAAAATTGTGAGAGCCGTAGTCAAATCGATTCCCGAGGAGGTTATCGTCGTCTCGGTCAGCGAGTCTGGTGCAAGCGTGTACAGCGCATCAGAACTCGCCGGAGAAGAACTGCCCGACGTCGATTTAACCGTTCGTGGTGCCGTCAGCATCGCGCGGCGATTACAAGACCCGCTTGCAGAATTGGTTAAGATTCCTTGCCAGTCCATCGGGGTTGGTCAGTATCAACACGATGTAGACCAAGGCAAATTAAAGAGACGCCTGGGATATGTGGTCGAAAGCTGTGTCAACCGGGTTGGTGTTGACTTGAATACGGCGTCACAGGCATTGCTGGCGCATGTGGCCGGCGTTGGGCCAAAATTGGCACGAGCGTTGGTTGAATATAGGCATCAAAACGGCCGTTTTAGCAGCCGGCAAGAGATCCTTTCCGTGCCCGGCCTCGGTGCCAAGACCTTTGAACAGGCCGCCGGTTTTTTGAGGGTCTATCAGGGACGTGAACCATTGGATGCGTCGGCTGTGCATCCGGAGCGATATGGACTGGTGAGGCGAATTGCTCGGGATCTTGACACGAATGCGGATACGTTGATGGGGAAAGCCGACCTGTCTGCTCTCGTCGATGTGTCTCGTTACATTTGCGATGATGTACAGCGGTCGACGGTTTTAGACATCCTCAGCGAATTGCAAAAGCCCAGCCGTGACCCACGCAACGAATTTGAGCGGCCAACGTTTAAAGAGGATATCAACGAAATCGATGACCTTGAAAATGGCATGGTGCTGCAGGGGGTGGTGACCAATGTGACCGACTTTGGGGCCTTCGTTGATATCGGGGTCCATCAGGACGGTCTGGTGCATATCTCCGAATTAGCCGACCATTTTGTCAAGTCGCCTCATGATGTTGTCGAAGCAGGCCAGATGCTCTCTGTCAGGGTGCTCACGGTTGATGTGAAAAGGCGTCGGATCTCCCTGAGCGCGAAGGCTTTGCACTGAGTTTGAGCGGTCCTTCGCAATGGCTCGGGGTCGGTCAGTATTCAATTCCCGTCCGAAAGGGACGAGCCATGCGGATCCCACTTGACGACGTCTTCATTTCACGCATTGATAACGCTGCGATTTTTACGTCTCGTCGGAGACAGAGCTTTTTAGGGGGACCGGGTGAAGTTGAGTAAATTTGAGACCATCAGTGTTTTCTTTCTGTTGCTTGCCATGGGTGCATGCAGCGAGAACAACGTAGACAAAAAGACAGCCAAAGCGACCAACGCCAGCTCACAGAGTACGGTGACGCCCAAAGCAACGAAAACAAAGGCAAGCGCAAGTGCGCCCGTCATCAAGACGGATAAGGGTGTCGATCTCGCGAGTAAGACTATCCGCATTGGCGTTTTGAACGCTGAAAGTGGACCGGTTGCAGTTATCGGTAAGCCCTTCGGTTCAGGCAAGCAGATCCTTGCGGACCAGATTAATGCTGGTCAGTCTGGCCTCTTGCCTGAGGGCTGGAAAATTGAATTGGTAAGGAAAGACCATGGGTACAACCCGTCAAAGGCTCAACAGGGGTTCGATGCCATCAAGGACGATGTCCTCTTTCTTGGCCTAAGTTTTGGGACGCCGACGACACTGCCACTCAGACCGTTCCTGGGTAAGGACAACTTGGTGGCCTATCCTGCCTCATTGTCATCTCTGATGGCGAGCAATAAACACACGCCACCAACTGGACCCTCCTACGTTGTGGAGGCATCGCGTGCGATGGATTGGGTGATCGACTCAGCGGGTGGAACGGACAAGGTGAAAGCAGCGATAGTCTATCAACAGGATGACTATGGAAAAGATGGCTATAAGGGTTGGGTTGATGCGGCAAAAGCGCATGGGGTGGCCATAGTGGCAGAACGCGCAGTTAAGCCTGGCCAAGCGAGTATGGCCGCTGAAGTGACTGCATTAAAGAACGCAGGGGCGACTCACATCTATATGGCGATTTTGCCGACCAATTCCGCCAAACTCCTCGGCACCGCAGCTGCCATGAAGTTCATGCCGACTTGGGTCGGTGCCACACCAAGCTGGTTGGATGCATTTTTTGCGCATCCGAAGCTGCCCGCGGCTGTCTTTACAAACTACTATTGGGCTAATGGCTTACCCTTTTGGGGGGAAAAAGTGCCCGGTATGGACAAGTTTCTGGCGGCATTCAAGGCGCACGGGAAAGATGCAAGACCGGATTTTTACTTGTTGATGTCATACATCCAAGCACTCTTTTCAATCGAGGTGGCAAAGCGGGCGATTGCTGCGGGTGACTTGACTCGGGCTGGCTATCTGAAGGCATTGCAGAGTACGAAAGACTTTACAGCTGGAGGCATGGTTCCAGCTATCGATATGACCAGCTTTCCATACGTGGTCAGTAAGAAAACCCGTGTTCTTAAACCGGACTTTGAGAAGAAAACATGGTCTGTTGTCGCTGATTACGCAGCACCTAAAAATTAGCATCTGTGCTGGACATTTTAAATCTTGAGGTTGTGTATCACTCGGTCGTACGGGTGTTACACGGCGTCAGTCTTTCCGTGGGTGACGGCGAGATCGTTGCTTTACTCGGCCCCAATGGCGCGGGTAAAACAACGACGCTCAGAGCGGTGACCGGGTTATTGCCGCTCCATGAAGGTCGCATCACAAAGGGGCAAGTCCGCTTGCAGGGGGCATCGATCGCGGCCCAAAGTGCTGAAAGGATTGTCGGTGGAGGCGTTGCGCAGGTGATGGAGGGCCGGCGGATCTTGGCAGAGCTCTCGGTCGAAGACAACTTGGTTGCGGGAGCGTACTCCAGTACACGTGAGTTTATTAGAAAAGACTTAGAACGGTACTACACAAAATTTCCTATCCTCGCCGAACGCCGGCATCAACCGGCCGGTTACTTGTCGGGCGGCGAACAGCAAATGTTAGCGATCGCGCGCGCTCTGATGTCACGGCCTAAGTTGCTTCTGCTCGACGAGCCGTCTCTGGGATTGGCTCCAAAAATCGTTGCTGAGGTGGCAGGCCTTATTCGAACCATTAGAGATGAAGAGGGTGTCTCGATTCTGGTCGTCGAGCAGAACGCGCATGTCGCATTGGAGTTAGCCGACCGGGGCTACCTTCTGGAACATGGGCGCGTTGTGCTCGACGGCACAGCTGCAGAACTCAAAAACGACTCCGATGTCCAAGAGTTCTATCTGGGGGTCGGTTCCGATTCAACAGCGAATTATCGAGACGTGAAGCGTTATCGGCGCCGAAAACGGTGGCTTTCATGACAAGCGCAATCCTTCAATTTGAGGGTGTCGAACTGAGTTTCGCTGGAGTCCGCGCTCTAAACGGTGTGAGTCTTGACGTCAATCAAGGGAGTATCCACGCGATTATAGGTCCGAATGGTGCCGGCAAAACATCGCTTTTTAATTGCGTGTCTGGTTCATACCGACCGCAAAAGGGCACAATTCGTTTTGCGGGGCAGTCTTTGGTTGGGCGCCGACCCGATGAAATTGCGCGTCTCGGTATTGCGCGAATGTTTCAGAATTTGCTTCTGTTCGAGCATATGACCGTGCTCGATAATTTGATGCTTGGTCGCACTCATTTGTATACGACGAATTTCTTCCATGACCTCTTTAGGACGCCCACCATGCGCCGACACGAGGTTGCGCATCGACGGTCGGTCGAAGAGATAATCGAGTTTTTAGCCCTTGAGCCCTATCGAATGATGCCTATCAGCATCTTGCCCTACGGAATACTTAAGCGTGTCGAGTTAGGGCGAGCTCTCGCGATGGCACCGACACTTCTCTTGCTGGATGAACCCGCTGCTGGTTTAAACCAAGAAGAAACAGAGGATATGGCTCGCTTCATCATGGATATCAAAGACGTGCTCGGAGTCACTCAGGTCCTGATTGAGCATGATCTTCGTTTTATCTTTGACCTCGCTGACCAGGTCACTGTTCTTGATTTTGGTCAGACATTGGACAGAGGGACACCGGCGGAAATCAAACGCAGCGATGCCGTCAAACAAGCCTACATGGGACAGACACTGGATGTGGGGGGGGAGTCACCGTGACTGAGGCTCTCAGGCTGACCCTGCCGGGTCGATTACTCTCGCTCGCTGATGAAAAGCGGACAGCGGTTGCGCTCCGAGAAAAGGAACTTGGTGTTTGGCGAGAATATAGCTGGCAGGACTATTTGGAGATGGTCAGCCGTGCCGCTTTGTCGCTATCAAGATTGAATGTGTCCAGGGGAGACCATGTGGCCATTCTGAGCGAGAATCGAACTGAATGGTTATTTGCCGACTTGGCAGCGCAGGGATTGGGTGCTCGCTCCGTCGGGATTTATCAGACCAATACAACTCAGGACGTGGCTTATGTGCTTTCCCACAGCCAGAGTCGAATCGTGTTCTGCGAGGACCAAGAACAGGTCGACAAGGTGCTGGCTGCAGATGGGGCCGAGCTAGAGGTAGACCATATCATCGTGTTCGATCCTCGCGGTCTGAGGTATATCGAAGATCCGCGTTTGATGACCTGGCTCGACTTCCTTGGTGAGTGCTCAGACGCCAGAGACCGCGTTGACTGGTTCCGGGGGGCAGTCTTAGCAAACTCGCCTGATGAGGCCGCGATGGTGGTCTACACCTCCGGTACAACAGGGCCGCCTAAAGGGGCTTTGTTGACCGGACGCAACGCACTCGCCATCACTGACGAGCTCATTGAGCAGATGGGCATGGGCGATTCAGATTCGCTTCTGTCTTATTTGCCCCTGTGCCACGTTGCAGAGAAGATCTTTACCTATTTTCTGCCGCTGACAACAGGAGCAGTCGTCCACTTTGGCGAGTCCATCGATACCGTTCGGCAAGACCTGGTCGATGTCTCGCCGACGGTTTTTCTCGGTGTGCCGAGAATTTGGGAAAAAATGCATGCCAGTATACAGCTCAAGATGAAGGATGCCTCGTGGCTAAAGCGGACCTTGTATGCTTGGGCGGTCAACGTGGGCATGCGGGTTGAAGAGAATCGTCGCAACAGCTGTGTGTCTAACATTGATAGAGTTCTTTGGTGGTGCGGTGACCTTTTGGTATTCAGACCGCTGCAGGAACGCATGGGCCTGAGACGCTGCCAACTCGCGTATTCAGGCGCGGCACCGATTTCCAAGGACTTATTGACTTGGTTTCACGGAATCGGTGTGCGCATCTATGAGGGCTACGGACAAACCGAGTCCGGTGGCTTACTCACCATTAATTTACCCGGATTTTATAAATTGGGCTCAGTCGGCAGGGTAATTCCCAATACGGAGTTAAAATTTGCCGATGACGGGGAAATCCTTGCGAGGGGGACACATATCTTTCCGGGGTATTTGAAAAACGCTGATGCGACTGCGACGACCATTGATTCTGATGGGTGGCTTAAAACCGGTGATATCGGGCGCATGGATGAAGAGGGTTACGTGTTCATCACGGGCCGGAAGAAAGAGATCATCATTACGGCTGGTGGCAAGAATTTGTCGCCAGAGAAAATTGAAAACGCACTCAAAATGAGTCCGTACATCAAGGAAGCCATTGCAATCGGAGATAAACGTAAATTTATCTCGGCCTTGGTCCAAATTGACCAAGATGCAGCAGGGGATTGGGCAATTCGACGCGAGATCCCATTCACGTCCTTCGAAGACCTCACCAGCAAAGACGAGATCACAGAATTGATTAAGTCGGAAATACAGAGTGCCAATGACGCGCTGGTGAGGGTGGAGCAAGTGCGGGCATTTCGCCTTTTGCCCAAGGAGTTACATCAAGACGATGGAGAGATGACAGCAACTCAGAAAGTGAAGCGGGCTGCGGTCTGCGAAAAGTTTGAAGCACTCATCACGGATATGTACGGACCCTAGTATGCAGGATTTTGTACAATACATTGTTAGCGGTGTGGCTCTTGGGTCCATCTATGCCCTGGTGGCCTTGGGGTTTGTGGTCATCTACAGAGCGTCGAAGGTCTTTAATTTCGCTCATGGAGAGTTTCTCGCGTTTGGTGCGTTGTTGATGGCCCTCCTTCATTCGCCACCCATAGAAGGTGATCTTTCAAACCAGCTCGGTGGGGCAGTCTTATCTGGTTTCGGCTTGCCCTGGGCCGTCGCTCTGACTCTAACGGTCGTGTCAACGGGCGTTCTGGCAGCTCTGGTTGAGAGACTCGCACTGCGCCCGCTGGTGGGTCGTCCCATTTTTGTAACCATCATTATCACGCTCTTCATTGGTGTTTTTCTCAGGACGGTAATGAGCCTTTTGTGGGGCACACAACCTATCCCGGTGCCGACGCCCTGGGCGCCCATGTCCGGTCTTGAACTCGGTGGGGCTGTCTTGAAGTTTGATGACCTGGCACCAATCATCGCGGCTGCTGTCGCCATCAGTGGTTTCTACTGCCTTCTCAAGTTCAGTCGTATCGGAGTCGCTATGCGTGCCACTGCGGTTGACCAGGAGGCCTGTGTCGCGATGGGCATACCTGTTGGACGTGTTTTTCGAGCCACTTGGTTCATCGCAGGGGCGATCGCAGGCTTGGGAGGCGTCTTTGTCGGCTCAAGCAGTGAAATCGGCGTTGATCCGAATCTGGGGTTGATAGCCTTCAAGGCGTTTCCAGCTGTCATCGTTGGTGGACTCGAATCACCAGTGGGCGCGGTTGTGGCTGGGCTTGCTCTTGGTGTCCTGGAAGTGCTGACAAGCGCATATCTGAATGAGTCGTTGGGCTCTTTCGGCAATAACTTTCATGAGGTCTTACCTTACTTGGTGATGGTTGTCGTCCTGATGGTTCGACCTTATGGCCTGTTTGGAACTCGGAAAGTAGAACGATTGTGAGAATGTGCCATGCCAACCCGTAAACTGGTTGTTGATTATCACCAGGATCTGGCTCTGTTTCCGGACCGTTGGCAACAAGCGGGGGCCATCCTGATCTACAGTCTGTTGGCCCTATTTCCACTCGTGGCGAGTGATTATTGGCTGTCTATCTCTCTTGATACGATGGTGGCCATCGTTGGTTCTGTCGCTATGATGGTGCTAACTGGATTTGCAGGCCAGGTGAGTCTGGGTCATGCGGCGTTTATTGGGGTCGGGGCCTATGGGGCTGCAATTCTAGGCAGCATCTATGGCCTGCCTTTCTGGCTGAATATTCCGACGGCTGGAGTCTTGGCGACCTGTATAGGCCTCACCGTGGGTCCCTTCGCTCTGAGGTTGGAGGGGCTCTATTTGGCCATTGTGACTGTTGGCCTTTTATTCTTGGTCCAGCACCTGATTAAACAGGGCATTGAACCACTTTATCAGCAGGATAGTTTTGTCGCCTCAATGCACCTGTGGTTTGTTGCCGAAGGCGATGCAAGGAGCGGCTTAGGCTCTTTTTTCGGGGACAGCGAATTGTTTGGCATGAGCGTTTCATTCAAGCAAAAGCTCTATGGGCTTTTTCTTGTCCTCACCAGCCTTGTTGTTTGGCTCAGTTGGGCGATTCAACACAGTCGTCTTGGTCGGGCCATGATGGCTGTGAGGGACCGAGATATGACCGCGGCAGTGATCGGCGTCAATCCAGCTCGCGTCAAGTTCATCGCCTTCGGGATATCCTCCTTTTTGGCGGGCGTTGCAGGTGCGATGTACGCCTACGCTCATCCGACCATATCTCTTGATTCGACGGGTGCTCCATTTAGCCTGACCATGAGCGTTTTGTATCTAGCGATGGTCGTTCTTGGTGGAATTGGGACGACCTTTGGGGCTGTCCTTGGAGCCATTTCTTTGAGTGTCTTATTTCCACTGGCTGAAAAGCTAGCTGAATTGTTTCCTTTCCCCGCAACCTTCAGCGGCGAACAACAAGGTGCCCTCATTTTCTTCCCGGTTCTGTGTGTTTTCCTTGTTTTTGAGCCGCTCGGGATTTTGGGCATTTGGCTTCGAATTAAACGTTATTTTATGGCTTGGCCGTTTCGATATTAGGCGTACATCCGATGGTGAAATGAGATGGTGCCAGTCGCAGGGTTATTCCATTTTTTAGCACGGTATGGGGCCGTCTTTGTGTCTCGTTTGAGCCATGCTTCAGACTCTGTGAGGCGCCTGGCCACTGTGGTCTTCATACTCCCGTGCATCATTACAGGGTGCAGCTCGATCAAGGTGCGCTCCGATACGCTTGGGGTTTGTCGAGGTGACTTCAAGCAAATGGAACCGTCTTGGCGGCCACCGAAGGACATTCGCTTTAAGCCGTCCGATTTGCCTTGGACTCGAGCGGAGTTGGCGGAGAGTGACTTGGCCATCAATTCGGGCCTCAAGGAAATGGCTGAGTTGGTTGGGGATGATGAATCTCGTGTACGAAAGCTGTGGGATAACTCCGTTGAAGCATTTCTGAATACGGCTTATGCCAGTCGGCCTGATGATCCTTTAGCGGGGCAGGCTTTAAAGATTGCCGACGAAAACTTTATGGTCATTGCACGGCCTTATCTGGGCCAAAAAACTCATCCAGCCACTTGCATCTATGCCGCTGATTACCTGACCTTGGCCATTTATGCGTTGGAACTCGATAAACGCTTGGGCCCGGAGAACAGGAAAGGTGCCGTGAGAGCTCAACTGCTCTCGCGAACCAATCGGGCGATCGCCGATTGTGGCGGACTCAGTGGACTGCTCGGCTTTGACCCTCAGATGGTCCTCCGAACGGTGGATGCAGCCAATGACCAGGTTTATGGTTGGGTTATGTGGTCCGTGACCCTGAGTGATGCTTTGGCGAAACCCGCTATTACACTGCCGGTCGGGTCCCAAAAGTTTGTGGGCGAAGTCTGGCGTTATTTAGCGACCTATCAGGTTCCGTTGGCGCGCGATGCCGCAGGGGGCATGAATCAGGACGACGTCTACGATGGCGCTTATTTGATGACCCATATTGGCTACATCCCAACGGGCTATGGACGACACAAACTCTTTGTTGACGATGGGCCTTGGTTATATCGCTATATTCGGGAGAACTACTACGACGCCATGCAATTGGGGGAACTGGATCTGTTTGCCGAATTCGTGGATCTCCTCCGGCAGTATGGGTGTACCGAAGATAATGATGCTCAGCTTCGACATGGCAGTCGATATTTGCTTCATCTTTACCGACGTGCCGGGGGCAAATGGCTGAAGCATCGTGAGCCATACGAGGGGGCCGAGATATCCGATTACGATGCTTTGCATAAGCCATGGACGGCCATCGCAGGCCTCCGCCGTAGGCTTTTTGAGAGAAAGCAAGGGCGAAGCTATCGAGCAGCATTCGAACGTGCGATACTGTCCGTTGGGCAAGGTGTAAATCAGCCATAGGGTGTTTTGATAACTGAGCGAGGCGTCGAACGTGACAGGATGGTTTGAACGCATATTGGTGGCTTCGGTGTTTGCGAGCTTAAGTTGCACTCTCTGTTTTGCCCAGCCCAGGTTAGAGTCTATCAAGCTGAGTGCTCCTGTTCGTTATGACCATCGGCTCGAGACGGACTCCGGAGACGCCCTCAGAAGCCGCTACCAGTATCAACTTGCCATTCGTTATGACATCGGGCTGCTCAATTTAGATGGCGGGCGAACCCTAAACTTTCGGGGGCTCCTGGGGACAGGGGAGAAATATACGTCTCAGTGGAACCGCATATACGACCGCATTGAAGATGATGCCCTCGAACAACCCATTAATATGCGTCAAATCTATCTTCAGTGGACGGCGCCATTGTTTTGGCTTCAAGCGGGCGTAATCCCTCCAGTCAAAGGGAAAGTGTCGGCGACCAGTTTGGATCGAGATGGTTGGATCCGAGGAGCACGGTTTGTTTTGAGAACCTGGGCTGAAGGTCGCATCGAGCTCGTCGGTGGGGCATTGGACCACTTGCAAGACCCGAACGGATTTCAGTGGTGGGACCAAGCCAATTACGCAGAATTTGAATGGACCCAACCCTACGGTGATTCGGTACGTGGAGAGCTTGGTTTTGTTCGTCTATCTGAACAGCTACACGTTCGCCTCGAGACCCGAGCTATGGTCCGTATTGTTGCCTCAATGCCCGTGGAGTTTGCAGCTGAGTATTTGTACAATCTATCAGAAAATACGCCGGCGTATGACCTCAATGCACAATTGAGTTGGAAAGGCTTGGTCCTGTTCTTGGAGTATTCGAATGTCGATGAAAAATTCGGACTGCTCGGTGCCCTGTCCAATGACTTTTTTACATTCGGACATTTGTATCATACGACCGTTCGTTATCGGCCCGTACAACTCATGGGCTTTGGTCTGTTTTTGAAGGCGTATCGTGGTGAGGAGACCAGCGAATTCAAAACGGGCATTTCTTATCATTACGAATACGATGGCTAGCCAGCTTTTCCGCGCATCGACACCGGCTCTCTGATGGGTCTCTTTGGTCCCAAAATCCACAGCCTATCGGTCGTTTTTCATCAATTCCGATTTTGGGCGGTGACTGTTGGGTCGGTCTTTGCATCCCCGTGGTGGAGGTCTCATTATGACGAGTCTATACGCCTTGCTTCGCCCCGCTCTCCGCTTGCTGCTCCCGATGGTCATTCTTGTAGCCGGGATCATGATCGGATGGTCGCTTCGGGAGCTTTCGTTGGTTCCTTCGGCGCCCAATGGAATCCAACGGACAATGGAGGTTGCACCTATGAATGGGATTGCATCCGGACACCATCCCACGTTTCACTGCTCGAATTTCACAAAGCCGGTTCGTGAGCAAGGGGCGATGAATATTGATAAGCTTCTGGCGAAGAGCGATGGCGACACCGTTTCAGTCAAGGCAAGGATCATGAATGTCTATCCGGACATCATGGGCACCAATTGGTACCATCTCTGTGACAAGGCGGGAGGACGCGTGTTAGTCGCCGAGACGCGCCAAATCGCACACCCAGGTATCGATATTTCAATTAAAGGCACACTCCGGCAGAACGCCCAAATAGGTGGTGCCTATAATTTCCCACTCTTCTTGGAAGACGCCGACATCGAGGGCGTCCCAAAGCCCAGTCCTCGTCCTGCCGGCTCCACAACACTCTAGGGCCGTGGCGCGGCGTTGAGTGCGATCAGCTGCTCATTGGTTACGTTGGTGTAGCGTTCGCCTAGCCATCGTCGCACGTAGGTCGTCCGTGCGTCGTAACGTTTTGCCTGCAGTTGGACATTGAAACGGCGGTCTTTTGCATCGACACCGACGCCAGCCTGATATTGCCAATTGCCCCAGTTGACGCAGGGGTCATAGTCTATGAGTTGGCATTCGAACCAAGCCGCACCCAGCCGCCAATCGATGCCCAACTCCTTCGCGAGATAACTCGCGACGATTTGCCGGCCCCGGTTTGACATGTAGCCGGTCTCGTTAAGCTCAACCATATTGGCATCGATTAATGGTATCCCAGTCTCACCCTTGCACCAGGCGTCGAAGTCGGCGCAAGCGCCTCGCCATCGTCGGCTTACACCTTGGGTTCCACCGAGTTGAAACAATTTTGCTCCGACGCTGTATGCAAGATGATGAAAATACTCCCGCCACAGGAGTTCAAACTTGAGCCAGTAGGTGCTTTCGTTCTTTGTTCGATTTAGTTCATAACGGTCGATCTCGTGGAAAAGTCGAATGGGCGAGATGCATCCAAAGGCTAGGTAGACTGATAGCCGACTCGACTCAGACCATTGGAGCATTCCATTTCGGGTTTGCTTGTAGTGAGCAATGGAATCGGAGTCCCATAGGTATCGTTCGAGCTGTTTGAATGCCCCAGTTGAACCGAAGTCGAGGTCGGCGATGGGTGAGTCACTGTGAATGGAGTATTCCTCGAGCCCAAACTGATTTGGATGTGGTACCTGTGTTTTCGCGAGAGGGTTCGCATTTAACTTTTTGGGCGCGGGTCTAGGGCTCGGCAGGCTCAGATTGACCTCGACCGACCTTCGGAATCTCGAGAACGTTTTTAAACTGACCATGGGATTAGCGGCGACGACATCCGGGTTGAGTAAAACATCATTCCATTGCCCAACCAGTTCCAGCTCATCACCGAGTGCAGCTTGTAATCGGTCTTCGAACTGCCGCTCATAGGTGGTTTTGCCGCGTGTGAAAAAAATGTGACTCGCGTTGGTCTCGGCTGCAATCCGAGCCAATTCAGTCACGGTATCGCCCACACGGACAACTAAGTCGTGCCCGACAGCACGGTATTGTTCCGCCAAATCTGCGAGTGATTCCAAGAGTGCCCCAAAACGTTTGGAGCCGCAGCGTTCAATCCCCTGTAGACCTGACTCGAGCCAGAACGGGTCTATGATGTATACGGCGCAGAGGGGGATGCCGAGTTCGATTGCTTTTGTCAGTGTCCAATTGTCGTCTAATCGCAGGTCTGTGCGATGCCAAACGACCACATGGTTCGTGTTGAGTTTTTCGCGCTTCAAAGTGTATTTCCCTACGGCAGCTGAATAGCTCGAGAAAGAGTCATCAGAGCTGCGAGCGGTTTCAGTGAGATGATAATGAAGCGTCGGCGGTAGAGTTTGGGCGATTCAGCCAGTCCAAGTGGGACTTACGCTTCTTCCATTTCGGACACAGCGGCATCGGCTTGAGTACGGACTGCATCAGCACGGGATGCTTCGAGCGTGTCCAGGTAGGCGGCATTAATGCTATCTTCTAGGTACGAGCCCGAGAACACGCAGTCTTCGAACTGTCGTACATTGGACGGCCCGCCCGCCACAGCGGAGCGGAGGTCTTCTAAATCCTGATAGATGAGCCAGTCAGCACCGATTTCCTCTTCAATTTCTCCAATGGTTTTATTGTGAGCGATGAGCTCAGGGGCTGCGGGCATATCAATACCGTAGACATTGGGATACCGCACCGGTGGAGCGGCTGATGCAAAGTAGACTTTTCGAGCACCAGCTTCACGAGCCATTCGAATGATCTCGCTACAGGTCGTTCCGCGGACGATGGAGTCATCGACGAGGAGAACGACTTTATCTCTAAATTCTAAACCGATCGGATTCAGTTTCTGGCGTACGGATTTCTTTCGGACGGCTTGGCCGGGCATGATAAACGTCCGGCCGATGTAGCGGTTTTTGATAAAACCTTCCCGGAGTTTCGCACCGAGATGATAGCTTACCTGAATAGCCGCAGTCCGGCTCGTATCAGGCACAGCGATGACGACGTCGATGTCGTGGTTGGGCCGTTCAGTTAAGATTTTTTTCGCCAGAAAATCACCCATTCTGAGTCGGCTCTTATACACTGAAATACCATCGATGATGGAATCGGGCCTCGCCAGGTAGACAAACTCAAATAAACACGGCCGGCGACTCGGCGTCATGCTGCACTGCTGGCGTATGGCGGGCGAGCCGCCATCTTTGAAGACAACCGCTTCCCCCGGCTGAATATCGCCAATCAGTTGGAAATTCAGAGCGTCCAAGGCGACAGATTCGGAGGCGACCATATATTCGGTGCCGTCGTCTACGTCTCGTCGACCAAGAACCAGGGGGCGAATTCCATATGGGTCACGAAAGGCGACGAGGCCAAACCCCGGGATCATCAAGGTGACAGCATAGGCACCGCGACAGCGTTTGTGCACGCCTCGGATGGCGTTAAAAATATGGCCTGGCAACAATTTGTCGAACCCCTGTATGGCCAACTCGTGAGCAAAAACATTGAGGAGAATTTCCGAGTCAGAGTTCGTGTTGATGTGACGTTTGTTCTTTTCAAACAGTTCACGCCGCAGGGTTTCGGCGTTCGTCAGATTGCCATTGTGGGCCAGGGTGATACCGTGAGGCGAATTGACGTAGAGCGGTTGAGATTCATCGGCGGAACTGCTGCCCGCGGTCGGATAGCGAACATGGCCGATGCCCGTGGTGCCAGAGAGCGCACGCATATGACGCGTCCGAAAAACGTCGCGAACTAAACCTTTGTCTTTATGCAGGTGAATTCTCTCGCCAGCCGTTGTTGCTATGCCGGCCGCATCTTGACCTCGATGTTGCAGGACCGTCAAGGCGTCATAAATACGCTGGTTGACAGGTTCGCACCCAGAGATGCCCACGATTGCACACATGGCAACTGTCCTCATTGCTATACGAGGGCCGACGCTATCGCTAACGGCGTCTTGTCACAAGCCCTTCGGGTCAATTTGATGCTTTATATCGTCGAGCGAATGAGCCCGATGACTTTGGCGGCAAGGATGACTGGCTCAAGAGCGGCCCCTTTTTTCAAAAAAAATTTCCCTGACGTGTAAACCGTTCGCACCTGATGTGCGTCAGCAAATAAACAACGCATGGCCCTAATGACCGCGGTTTTGGAGAATTGCGGGAGCCCAGGAAAGAAAGATGAGTAATGAAGAGAACGAATTTTTTGAACGGCTTAAAAAGGCTTACCAGCCTGATGAGACCGGTTTGTCTGAGGCCAGTTTCAGAGCTGGTGTTGATAGACTGGTTGAGCGGAGACGGCGCCGACAACAAGTGGTGTTGGGTCTTGTTCTCGTTGCGGCCGTAGGTGGCTCTCTGATTGGAACGGGTCTGATTACGGATGCGTCGAGACCGACTCACGGTTTTGCTGGGTCAGTGACAATGGACGTGGAGACCCCAACGGCCGCCATGGCTGAAGACGAATTTCTAAACATTTACGAGGCTTGGAACGATGTCTCGGGACACGATGATTTTGAAGTGGACTTGGTCGCGTTCGATGTCTCGAGTGATGCGGAAGACAAGCTAGATGAGCTGTGGACGCCAGAATTGGCGGCGATTTCAGATCTCATTTATTCAATGGATATTTAAGGAGCATACAATGATAAACGCAAGGTCACACCTAATTCTGATAGCTGTTTTGCTTTTGGGAGTTTGCGCTCAAGCGCATGCCGATCGCCGACAAAAACAAGGTAACCTCAATCCCATGCGTTTGGGCAAGATGATTAAAAAACTGGGTGTTGATAAGGCCGCCGAGAGGAAGATTAGAGCCATTCTTTTCGAGACTCGAAAGTCTATGATCGGGCTCAAAGCCAAACGCGACGAACACCGACTTGAACTTGAAAAGCTGATGTCCGTCAGCGAGCCGCAGCGGGCTAAAGTCATGACGCTCATCGAGCAAATCGGTCAGATAAGCACGGATATCCGTAAAAAGCGCGTTGGCACAATGTTGACCATCAGGGATATGCTCACCGAGGAACAACGCCAAGAGTTGACTTCGCTCATGGAACGTCAACGGGTGCGACGGGGCGATAGGCGTAGGCACAGGCAGGGTCAGCGAAACGGCAAGTGACCCTTTTCAGCTTATGCTCGTCCGACCGCGCTTCGTGCCGATTCAGTCGAAAGTGGAGCCGATTTGATTCGTTAAACGCTGCAGGCTTTGGGGAGCTTAATTCACGCTGAGACCCTTCACGTCGATAAAACCAACAGTTGTCTGCAAGTCGGGCCCTCCGACAGATGTTGGGTCCAAAAAGCATTCATGCCCGCATCTCCACATTCAAGTTTGTTGGCGTTTAAGAGCAACTGTCCCTATGCTCCTGAGTAGGCAACTTAAGGAGTCAACGTTGAGAGAAGATAGCTTTATGAAGGCCGCATTTCACGGCGTCATCGAGAGTGAACTGATATTCCCGTATCCAAAAATGGACGACGAGGAGAGTGAGACGGTCGCGATGATCCTGGAAAGTATCCGCCGGTTTGCGGAGGCCTATATCGACCCGGCTCAGATCGACGCCGATCATAAACTGTCGGATGAAATCTTAGACAAGATGAAAGAGCTTGGCTTATTTGGCCTGATTATTCCGGAAGCATATGGTGGCTTTGGGCTATCGAACACGGCGTATGCGCGCGTGATGGAGGAGTTGGGCTCAATCGATCCAAGTCTCGCAGTCACGATCGGTGCGCATCAATCCATCGGGTTAAAGGGCATTCTCTTGGCTGGGAATGCGGAACAGAAACGGAAATACCTGCCTTCTTTAGCGACCGGTGAAACCGTTGCGGCCTTCGCGCTCACAGAACCCAGCGCAGGCAGTGATGCGGGAAGTATCAAGACGAAGGCTGAATTATCCGAAGATGGCACGGAGTATATCCTGAACGGGTCTAAAATTTGGATTACCAACGGTCGATTCGCTGACGTATTTACGGTGTTTGCTCGGACCACGGATCCGGATGGCAGTGGTAAACCCAAGATTATCGCCTTAATAGTCGAGCGGCAGCATGGTGTTAAGAATGGTCCAGACGAGGACAAGCTGGGTATACGGGGCTCCTCGACAACAGATTTGTTTTTCGACGATACTCGAGTGCCGGTGGAAAATGTGCTGGGCGAGCCAGGGGCCGGCTTTAAAGTCGCCATGCAAGTCCTAAACAACGGACGTTTCGGGCTTGCGGCAGGGTGTATCGGTAACAATAAGAAATTGATCGCCTTAGCAACAGAACGTTGTAATGAACGAGTCGCCTTCAAGAAGAAAATAGGCGAATTCGGGATGGTGAAAGATAAGATCGCGCGAATGATGTGCGAGACTTATGCCCTCGAGAGTATGACCTATTTGACGACAGGGCTCATTGACGCCGGCGTTCCCGATTATTCGCTGGAGAGTGCCATTTGCAAAGTGTACGGGTCAGAATCTCTATGGGTGACATGCAATGAGGCTCTGCAGATAGCAGGTGGTTTGGGCTACATGTGCGAGTATCCCTACGAGAAAATTCTACGAGACGCCCGCATCAATCTGATTTTTGAAGGCACTAATGAAATTCTGAGGGCGTTTATCGCGCTGTCGGGTCTACAGGGCCCGGGGAATCACCTCAAGGAAGCTTTACAAGCCATGCGCGAACCCATTAAAGGGTTTGGGGTTCTGACAGGGTTTGTCGTTCGAAAAGCCAAGCAAACGTTATCGCCGGATAGGTTGATCGGAGGGCATGAAGCCCTACGCAGGGAAATCGTGCTCTTCGAAGAGTGTACGGCGGAACTTGCAAAGTGTGCTGAACGGGTTTTACGAAAACACGGGCGGCGAATCCACCTTATGCAATTCGCTCAAAAGCGTTTGGCCGAGGTTGCAATTGATCTCTATGGATTGGCGGCGGTCATCTCTCGCACGACGGCATTCATCGAGCAGAAGGGCGAGGATAAAGCTGCGCGTGAAATCGAATTGGCGCGCGGGTTTCGATGCATGATTGAAGAACGCATGAGGTCGAAGCTGAATCGAATGGAACGGGATGAAGATGAGTTGCTCAAACACATTGCGCAAACAACTTACGAGCGTGGTAATTATCCCTTCGGAATCGTCTGAAATCGACGTTTGCTCGGCTGCACTTGTCACCCTTCACCGTGTGTCTGGAAACTTTAGATAAAAGCTGCGGTATTTAGAGTAACGTTTGGCTGGGTTCAATACTCTACCAAGCATGAGCTTGGCAATCCTCTGGCATCAGAACGACTTACGACTGGCCGATAACCCCGCCCTTGTTGCCGCAGCTGCGCACTACGACGGCAATGTATTGCCCGTGGTGTGCTTCAACCACGCCGAATGGGCCGAGCTAAACCCCAAGACCCGAGCTTTTCGCCTCGAAACATTGCAAGACTTACGCGACCAGTATGTGGAAGCCGGGTCCGATTTGTTCGTACTGCACGGCAGGCCCGAGGTCGCTCTGCCAAAATTTGCCTCGGAGTCGAAGGCGGATGAAGTGTTTTTGCACAGTCGTTATACCGCCCCCCACCGTGCTTTGGTGGAGGATGTTGTGTCGCAGCTTCATCAGGACGGGATTGCCACCAGTCAACATTGGGGCGATACCCTATTCGACCCAGAAACCCTGCCCGACGAGCTGCGCGACCCGCCTTGGCAGTTCGGTGAATTTCAAGAGCTAATAGCGGCTCAAGGCGTACCCCCAAAACCCGTTGCGCGGCCCACGTTGGTGGGCATTGATGCGGCCTATGAGCCATTGCCCACTCTGGGCGACTTTGGACAGGCTCAGTCCACGGAGAGCCGAAGTCTTCTCAACGGGCTCCAAGGAGGGTCGTCGCAAGGCCTGAAGCGCCTATCCACGTTTTTCCGTGAGGGAGACCACGCCAGAGACTACGCACGCAAGCGCGACCAGCTTCTGGCCCAAAATGCCACGTCCAGGTTGTCGGCATACTTGGCGCACGGTGCCCTATCACCGCGACAGGTTTTTCATGAACTGAAAAACTATGAGAAGGCCCGTGTTTATAACCGGTCGACGCGGGAGCTGACACAAGAGTTGTATCAAAGGGAATTCTTTCACCTCGTCGCTCTCGCAAAAGGGCAAGCTGTGTACGACCTCAGCGGAATCAATTCGACGGACCTTCAATGGGATTCTGACCCAGATATTTTCGAGCGCTGGTGCAAGGGGATGACCGGGTGGCCTTTCATCGACGCTCACATGCGAGAGCTTGCTGCGACCGGGTATATGACCTTCCGCGGGCGTCAAAACGTTGCGTGCTTTTTCTCTCGCGACCTGGAACAGGACTGGCGGGTCGGGGCTAAATATTTCGAAACTCAACTGGTTGATCACGAGCCGTGTTCCAACATGGGCAATTGGCAGCGGTCTGCGGGCGTCAGTCCGAGCCCCCTGAGTCATCGCTTTAGCATTCGCCGGCAGTCCATGCGTTACGATAAACAGGCTCGATACATACGTCAGTGGGTGCCTGAAATCGCCAAGCTTCCTACGCCAACCATTCATGAAATGAATGGCAGGGATTGTAGCCTCGAAACGGGTGCGTTCGGTGTACGCCTCGACGAAGCATATCCGAGGCCGATCTCGCGTAAAACGTGGAAGAAACGCGTCTAGGACGCATCGCACCGGCAGACCCCTTCAGGCCCTTAAATTCGATTGGAGTTGGATACCCATGAATGTCTCGACGAGCGCGAGCTTGGCCCGTTGGCCGAACCATCTTCCAAAGCAGCGTTATGGTGGCGACGGTTTACAGTGGTCCATCGAGCGTCTTGCCTCAAACGACCGCGATGCCGTCGTTAATTTATACGAGGCCGTGTTGCGATTGGTGGGCTTGCAAGATTGGGCGGTGACAGACCGAGATACGAGTTTTAAGTCCCTGGTGGGTTGGTTACAGGAAACCTCGTGGAATCAACTGAGGCGTGATGTGGCGGCCATCGGACCGGATACCTATGCCGAGTTCGGCTCTAATTCAACCTTGCGCAAAGTCGTTCACGACATGCGCGGTGGTCCCATGACTTCACTCGCGCTCGACCTAAGTTTGGTCTCCCTCGGACGTCTAGACGATGTTGACCCAACACGTGTTTTTCTCCTCGCCCGTGATGTTTGCAAAATTATGCGCAATAGCTTCCCGGACATCGATCGCGACAAATACAAAGCCGATGTCGCGTTAAAAAGTCACTCCGTACGGCTGCTCGTAGACAAATGGCGCCGGCTTGAAAGCGATGTTGCCGTTTTTTGTGAATACGACGGTGCCATCGCCGAAAGCTGCATCGAGTTTTCGGCGCTGGACCGAGTCCTATACAACTGCATGAACAACGCCATGAGAGAGCTGGACGGTGATGGTCAGCGCGTCTCGTTGTCGATGCACACGGATAGTCAACGGGATCCTCAACATCTACGAGTCGTGGTCTCAAATCCCATCAGTCCAGAGCAATGTGCCGTTTTGAACAATAAATTCTCAGGTGATTATTCGCCCCTGTTCACGACGAATTATTCCACCACGGGGTCGGGTATCGGTCTTCAGGTCGTTGCTGACTTTGCTTCGCGCGCTTATGCCTGGTCCACTCAACGAGCACTCGATGAGAAGCTGTTTGGTGTGGACGTCTCTGAACAATGTTTTACCCTCTGGTTCCATTGGCCGGTTGCCGATTAATAGTAGGCGCTTGCTTACGGGCCGCCTGGACTAGACGGAGAGTTTGCTGGTAGACCTGGTCGATGCGACTTCGAAGGGAATACGTCTGTCAGTGTGATTCTGGTGGTGGTCGGTAAAAACGGGTGTTGATAGACAGCTCCTGCCAAAACCTGGAGTTGGTTGACGAGACAACGACGCTCGAGTTTGTCTAACCGTCGGCCAGCCTCCGATGCCGGGCTGAGTGTGACCGTCGTCGCACCAGCGGACCAAACCACAGTCGCATCATGGGGCACTAGAGTATCGTTTGAACCTAAGCAGGCTTGTAGCTCTTGTCTGCTTGCAATGATCTTCGCACTGAGCTGACTGGTAATGTCTTGATGGTTGGGGTCTCGGCTGGCTCTATAGGGTGCCTTGAAGTGAGGCAGGCCCATCTGCTCTGTGAGCACCTTCAGATCGTGTAAGCGACCCATCGCCGCCTTTATCGTGGACGGCGTGGGGCGAAGGGGGGCGACGACCTTTTTAATATCGGGGTACCGACGAAACGCCTCGCACTCGAAACAAACGGAGAGTGAGGCGATCACCTGGTTTTTTTTATTGTAAAAGAGAAAGCCATGGCGAGGGACAAAACACTTGGATAAGCCCCTCTCAAGCAAACCGTCGTCTGCCTCGACCCAGCGCATTATGGCTTTGAGTTGATTGTCGTCGAGAGGATAAAACTTCGGGATGGCTGTTGGCGCTAGGTGCCGCCCATCATATATGTGTTTGCGCATAGTCTGACTGGAGTCCAAGTTGAAGACAAGTGCCTCCGCTCGGGTCACCTCACCGTGAGGCCAGTTCCGATCCGCATAGCAGACGTTGAGCACACAAACTGACAGGACCAGAAGAATGGACGCATTACGCATAACTTAATCAACCTCTCGATGTCTGCGAGATAAATCCCCAGTTTTATGGTAGTGCGTGAAGGGAGCTCTAAATTCAACAGGAATCGTGATGGCCTCCTTGAGCCGTATCTCGCGCTCACTTTTCATAGCTTAGATCTAGCCCAGGCTGGTCAGCGTTGACCGGCGCTCAACCGTGTACTCCAGCACTGACGACAATGACGCCCGAGCTCCAACTCAGGTCGACCACTTGGGGCATCAGGGCGGATCAAGACTTTCGAGGTCATGTCAATGGCCCCGAGGGTTCATATAACGCCTGCACTTGGCACCGCTGTGGCCATGCCAGCAGACATAGTGGGAATCGAAATACGAAGCGTTTTGGTGGGCTCTGTACAAATTCTGATTGCGTGTTTGCCTTTTATTCATCCCTTTTTTGGATGGTCCGGGATGTCCTTAGGTCTACACGTCTTGCTTGGCCTAAAATCTCTTGCAAGCTTACTCAAGTGGATTTGTCTCTCGATTGGTGATCCTATCCCCGTTCTCCCGTCCTTACGAAATTGGCCACAATGGATTGATTTGGGCAGGGACGGCAATGTGAGATCGCTAGCCTCGCGGATCGGAGGCACAAGCTGCCTTTTCTGTTAAACCTATGGCGGGTGGTAACGGCTAACCTAGTCTGAGTATCTATGTATCGAGTGCTTCTCAGGACTTCCTTCTTATGACCAATAGTTCTCCGCCGGGACAACACCCGTACGACGTGCATGCGATGCAGCCATGGACTCGTCTACATCACGACGGAAAGATGGTCGGGTACTCGCGCGAATACGGCGATACTGTTCTTTTTTCTAAAGACGGGTATGGCTGGTCGGGGGATCCAATTGCTTACGACCGTGAAGTTGTACAATTGCGGCGGCAGCTGCATCAGAAACGGATCTATCACGGAGACATTGTCAGAATGTCACCGGAAGCGGGTGCACAACAATATTCACTCCAAATCGTGTTGACCGATGGCGTGACAGATTATCTGTGTGACCTTCAATCGAGGCGTTTGATGAAGTTAAATGAAGCATGGCCACCCCCCTCATCGCCTCGAGCGAGAGAAATCATCGGGAGCATGTATGGGGAACCACGCCTGGCCAAAGTCGTCGACCGTAGCTTTCGGCAGTTGACTGGTGGGAGTGCACCATCATTTCGGGAAGTGCTGGTCCTGGCGCTGTTTATTGCTTTCAGTCTATTGGTCGTTGGGGGTCTACAAATCGGCCTGTTGGGTTACGTCGGGCCGGTGAGTTCGAGCTTTGGCGCGCTCGCGGGGGCTGTTTTGTTTTTTTGGCTAAGCCGCAGACGAGATGGCATCGGGTTAAAACGACATTGGGTGTTGAAATTGGCGGTACGTGTCGGCGCTTTTCACGGCGTGTTATGGGGGCTTTCGTCGTTAGCTCTGACGGTCGGCGGTTACATGGGCGGGAATGATGACTCGTCGGACATAAAAATCTTTGCGATGGCCGCCCTGGGTGCTCTTGTTGGTCTGACGTCTGTCGTCATCGGCGGAGACCTGGTCGCTTGGCGGACAGGGGGCTATTCAGGAGAATCAAAGGCCCAATCCAGTTTTAGGGATTTAACGTGACACAGTGAATCGCGATTAACTGAGTGCCTGCTTATCGACGCGCTTCCCGAACACTTGGCGAACGATCATCGATAGCGTATGCTCCGCGTACGTTTTTGTGTAACAACATAGACCGCCCTAGACTCATAAGGGTGCAAGTAGAGGAGACATTATGAAGAAGTTAATTTCGGTTTTGGCGACCGTTGCATTTGCAATGGCGATGAGTACATCAGTTTATGCACACTGCGGCGGTTGCGGGACCGGCGCTGAAAAGGTCTTGAAGAAAGATTGCGCAGCGAAGTGCAAGGCATCTAAAGACAAAGAGTGCATGACAAAATGCGCTGCCGACCACAAGAAAGAGCACAAAAAGAAATAAGCTATTTGTGTCAGCCCCCGAACTGACACACTCTCTCTGGCGGGCGGTGCCCGTCAGAGGGTTTTCCTTCCCTTGGCCGAGAGTCCTGGAACACCAACCATGGTGTTGCGGGATAATGCACCGGCCCGGCCATCAAAAATATATTCATGTATCGGACTGGGTTCTATTTCGAATGGGGTTGTACGGGTTGATTGAGTATCCGACCCTTCGTCAATCCCTATTGGCATTCGCGCTTAGAGCTCTCTCTATTCAGTCAAAGGATCGGTCGGTACTCTGCACCGCGTAAGCCGCCCCCCGACGCCACCCATGGCTAAATATCGCGTGCTTTATGTGGTTATCATCACGCATCTCACTGTATAGTTTGTGGGTGACGTTCGAACGGAAGCGTTCAATCTACGTCAGCACTGAACATAACCGCTTTTGAGGCACCCCTTATGCGATTGTTTTGCTCTTTATTTGCTCTGCTCATGAGTATCGGCTGCGGAGCCGATGACTCCGGACAATCCCCAGTCGTTTCCGACATGGATGACGGCAGTCTTGTTGTGAATGCCTCGGATGGGGGGGTGAGTGACCTTTTCGTATCAGACCAAGGCGGAGCAGACATGGGCGATGAACGGGTCGCTACAGGTGCGAACCCCAGTAGCTTGCTCGGGCCTGACCGAAATGACGTCGTCCGTCGCTTTCGCACTCCAGCGCACGCGGGGGCGAATCTTAGAGAACAAGTCGTGGTGTATGTCGATGAGACGGCCGATGTAGGTGGAGTGGGTAGCCTGGATGCGCCGTTTCGTGACTTACCGGCGGCCATGAGTTTCATCGCTGACCGGTCGGCCGTAATTTTTGTTGCCCCAGGTCAGTATGCGGGTCCAATCGTCGTCCGAAACGACCTCGCTGTTTACGGTGCAGGCACCGATCTGACCCAAATCAATGGCGGAGACGAACCGGCTCTCTTTGCCAACGGAGTTGCGTCTGCGCAGGTGTGGTTGGGGTGGTTGACGATTCGTAGCAATCATATTGGCGTCGAGGCCAATGGGCTGAGTCAATTGCATGCGTACAGTGTGAGTTTAAAAAGCTTGGGTACCCACCCAGCACTGTCCCTTCACGGGGTAAACACGGCGGGTTTCATACGCACTGAGGTCGTCGGGCATGAAGAGAATCCCAACCCATTGGTATCGGTGAGTGGCTCCGGTATCGCTTTTTTTAAAAGCACTGTTGCTGACCACGGAGGGGCCGGTTTGGTGGCGACTTTCCACGAAGACGATGATGACGAGTGTCTTATTTCGCCTGTTTGTCCCTACGCAAACTTTGTCGTCTTGGAGGACGTTGAGTTTTCCAATTTAATCGGCGCAGGGTTTGAATTGAACCACAGTGCTTATGGCCTCCACCGCGTTCGTGTTGACGATGTGAGTGGCCACGACGATGCGAGGCAAGCGACGGGTGCCATGTTGCGTCAGAGTTTTGGGAAAGTCTCGAACTTAAGCGTGAATCAGGCAGGTGGTGCCTGTGTCAAAAGTCTGAGTTCGCGTGGACACTTAAGCGGTATTCGTACTCAGGGCTGTCGTGTAGGCATTGAATTTAACCGTCTTGGGCACACTGACGATGACCTGGTGTTTCCGGAAGCCGATTGGGATTCATTGCGGATCGGGGCGGGATGGGATTGGCCTACGCCGACAGAAGCCTGGTCCGAGAGACCAAATGTCTTCCGCATGCGACACGACCCTGAGAACCCTCAGGTCTACCCGATGGGCGAGTGGTACCCGATGGGCGAGTGGTACCCAATGGGCGAGTGGTATCCAATGGGGGAATGGCAGACACTTAGTGGGGGCTATCCAATGGGAGAATGGTTGCCCAGTCGAATCAATGCAGAGTTGCCGAGTTTTAGGCCGCTACCCGACGGTTTGGTGACCTCGTCCCCTGATGCTCTGCCAGAGGAGTCATTGCATAGCTGGGCTCAGCAAAGCCTCTCAGCGAGCACGTTTTCAGGCTTTACGGGCAGCGGCGTTGAATTGAGTGGTCATCCCGTCGTTATCGATGGAATTGATGTTGACGGGGGGGCCCTTGCAGACAATGAGGCTGCATCGACAGGGGCTGAACAACAGCAAAATCGACCTCATGCTGCGGCAGGTTCGAGTTTGGCCGGTGCTCTTTCGGTTGAACCTGTCATCGATGGGCATGGGGAAAATGCAAATCCAAATTTTCGCGATTTGCTGGAGGATGCAAGGGTTGGCGTCCTTGTGAAACAGTCTTCTTCGGCGTCAATTCAATCGCCGGGCACAAGCTTTGTGTCGCTGTCACAGTTGAAAGATGTTCGAGTGCAGGGTGGGGTTGATATCGGGATTAAGGTGAGTTCGGTCGGCTTGATAAGTAATGAAGCGCCCTACGTGGACCGTACAATGCCCATCTTAAATGCAGCTGTTGAGGGCGCAGACCGAGCAGGTCTCGTGATTGTCGACTCAGCCGTCGACGTGGTGGACAGTCGATTGGATGGTGCCTGGGGCTACGTTGGGTTTGGGCAATTCGGTGCTCTTGCCTTAAACAGAGTGACCGGCGGACGAGCGGGCGGCGGCCGGCTTAATTCCGCTGCCGCTGTAATCGGTGGTGCTACGCGCCGCAAACAATTCTACCAGGGCGTTGGAGAAGTCCTTTTGGTTGGCAACACTGTCGCCAGTCGGGATGCGGTAGACCTCGCCATACAGGGCAATTGCATGGTCAATGTCGCGGGTTTTGGCAATCGCGTTGGTGGTCTACGCGAACGTGGGCTTATCGCGTCGGCTGGTGCTGATGGGTGTATCTTTTTCGATAGCCAGGCGGAACTTATCGAAGATAATGGGATTCAGTTCAACGATGTACCCGGAGTCAGTCCGACGGTTCCAGACCCTTGTCCCGAAGAGACCCAAAATTTATGCGGAGGCTGCGAGCCTTTAGCTGAACATTGCGATGGATTGGATAACACCTGTGACGGCAAGGCGGATGAAGTGCAATGGAGGGATGAACGAGACCTTTTTAATGGCCAGATCAGTCGTGTGATCGTTCAGGGCAGCCAGACTGGGGAACCGTTGCTTGCCAGTGCTAATTTAAGTGGTGATATTGAGTTCGCCTACACCGATGGTCGTGTAAACCGTGTCCCATTGACCCGGTACGGGCAAGTGGGCGTTCATGGTTTACTGGGTTTCTACCACGTAGCCGACAATGCCTATGTTCTACTCGCCCAAAGTGAAGGCACCGATGGTCAATTGGCACAGCTCGATCTAGTCTGGGTGACCATGCCGGAGGCAATGGACCTTAACCAAACCGCCGATTACATGCCGGCAGCTACTTATTTTGAGGGCTTTACAGTCAAAACCCATCGGGTCGCCGGCGGCAAGTTGATTTTAGTGGGCACCTACTCAGTTGACCCCGATGTCCGGGCGGACCTTCGCGTTGTCGAGTTGCCATTACAACAGCTGCGGGAAAGAGCGGAGGCCGGACTCGGCAACGTAGACCTTTCGCTTAGGCCAAGGCAGGGCCAGCAGTGCGAGCTGGCAGCGGACGGGGATCCGCTACAAGGGTCTAAATACGCCCGTTTAGACATCGCGCCAGAAGATGTGGAGCGTTATCCTGTGAGTGTTGGGCTGGCACTGATCGCGTCAGACAATGAAATGGCCGAAGGTGTCATCGGCACTGGTTTTGATTTTAGAGAACAATTGGCGAACAATCCGGGGGCCAATCAAAATATTGCAGAGCGAGCGTCGCGGTTGACGTTGTTTCCATTTAATGGGGACATGCAATGTGAGTTGTTTGGGACCGATACGGAGACCGAAATCGGCGGCCTGGCGTTCCAGCCGGTTGAAGCGACCCAGCTTAGCCTCGGCCTTACGAGGGGGGATACCACCAAACTTGCCGTATCGGCTGTCTTCAACGGCGTGTTGGGTGACGTGGACGCAAACCCTCGCTTATTTCACGCGAGCTATAGTCTTGATGACGACATGAACGTCGGGCCTTTAGAATGGCGATCCGTGGGTCGTTTCGAGGCTTCAGAGATACGCACATCAAGTCTCGTTGTCATCGGTGATGTTGTTCATATGCTGTATTACGACGATTCCGTCGACGGGGTGCAAAAAGTAAAATACACAGAATTCAAGCGCTGGCGTCGTATCGCACAGCTTCGGCGACGCTCTTCCGAGTTGGTTGTCAGCGTGGACCCAATTATTTATCTCGACAGTGGTTTCGGAGGAGCACCCTCAAATCCTGTCATTGCATACGCGATAGACCGAGAAGAAGGTCGGGGGACTCTTAAAGTGGTCGACGGCGCAGGCTGTGATACTGAGCTGGTCGAGTTGGCTGATGGGCGCGCCGGCATGGCAATGCCCGAGCGTGCTGAGTAGGCTCCCGTTGCGACCACGTTGTGCTGGGCGCTGTGCAGCCGCCGTGACCCTGGCCGGCAACTGTTTTGCCTTGCTCAGGTCATTTTAGAGCATTTCGAACCGCCTCGATTACAGGTTCATAATCCGGTTCTTCGTCCGTGCTTTTCGCTTGCTGTGCGTAGATGACGGTGCCCTCGCCGTCTAATACCAAGAAAGACCGACTCAACAGCCCTTCGAAGGGGGATTCGAGGAATTCAACGCCAAAATCGCGGCCAAACGTGCCGCGAAAAGTTGACATCATCTCGACATTGTCAAGGCCTTGAGCTGCGCAGAACGCACTTTGCGCAAATGGCAGGTCCTTTGAGATGTTGAGAACGACGACACCATCTAGCCCTGATATGCTTTCGTGGAAGCGTCGTACTGATGCTTGGCAGACGGGTGTGGCAACACTTGGGAAGATGTTGAGCACCCTTACGCCATCATAGTCGTGGAGTCGAGATGATTGTAAGGCCCCATTGACAAGAACAGCGTCAGGTGCCGGGCGACCCAATGGGGGTAAGTCACCTGATGTTTGAACGAATTGCCCGCCAAATAAAACCTGAGCCATGTGTCTCCTCCTTAAACAATAGCGGCGTCGAGTGGCCGAAATGCAGAGTCAGGCCGCCTTGATCGGGTTTCAGTTTCGCACCAAAATCTACGGAATGAAAGGGCAAGAGCCCAGCCGCTCCGAGCCCTGTTTCGCCTGAGGGCGGCCTAGGGCACAAGCTGAAACTGAGCGTGCGCATCGGATTGGAAGAATTCTCCCATCTTTTCAAATCGTGTAAGGGCTAGAGTGGGGATCGGATGCTCGATGGACGCAGCCATTAAAAGGTTCGACTCATCGTCGAGTTGAGCACAGAATGGCTCCAGGTCGGCTCCATTTATCGGTGACCTAAAGTAAGCAAGGGTGAGGTGTACCATAAGGGGTAAAGGGCGCCGCAAACCAAGGGTTGTGAGCTCGGGAGAGCCGTAGATGAGTCGCCTCAGTGAGCATAAGTCCTCGTATAGTTTACGGTTGGCTGGTGTGAATAGCGCGACCAATGCATGTTTAAACACAGCAAGACCATGGAAATGCCAGGTTTGCTCTCCCATCGCGCTTGCGCCCGCCTCCCATTTCAGGCCATTCAAAATGCCTGCGATAGAGTGGTCCAGTTGAGGTCTGCTGGATTTTATGTCGCTATACTTCGGCCCAGCAAAAAGATCGGCCCCGGTGATGTGAAAGGACGCCGAATTTGTGGGAATCAGATGCTGCGGGAATCGCCGACAAATTCGAGTCTGGCAGTTCGCTAAATGTCCATAGCAATGGGTTCGCGATGAGCATGCCAAGTCAGGCGGTGTCAGCAGTGTAATCCCAGGGAATGTCTGCGCTTGACCGGCTATGTATTTTGGGGACGGTTCTGCACGTGTCGCATCAACACGACGCTGGTTTGGGTCGCACACTCGTTCGATGCGTTCCATGTATGCATCATAGGACCCGTCGTTCGCTGGCTCACCCATACCGTTTGGTCTCGATCATTTAATTACGTGGCTCCCTCTATCGTGATTATGAGCACTTAAATTGGGAATGTCTTGTCTAAATTATTCGGCGCGCAGACTGGTCGTCGGCAACGGCTATACAAAAACCGGATGTTTCGATTATAGTCGCCGTTACCGGGATGAAACACAGAGGCATAGACGTGTATCTTCGAACACCTATTTTTTTAACGGCCCTACTGTCGGTCGCGTGTAGCGGGTCATCAAATTCGCTTGCGCCGACCAATTCTGACGCGGGTGTCACGGTCGACTCGGCCACGCTCAACGGTGACCAAGGAAATGGCGATGTCACGCCGGTGGATAATCCAACGTATCACGGGCATATTAAACAAATTCTAGCCGACAATTGTGTGGGTTGCCATCGACAGGGCGGGCCAGGGGGCTTTGATGTTAGCACGTACGCGGGGGCCAAAACATGGGCTGCCGCCATCTACAGTGCGGCAGCTGCACGGACCATGCCCCCATGGGGTGCTTTTGAAAGCGATGACTGCGCACCCCGGTTCCCTTTACAAGGTGACCTTCGTTTGACCGATGCCGAGATTAGGACCCTTGGGACTTGGGCAGACAATGGACAACCAGAAGGTGATGCTGGCGCGTTTCCAGACCCTGATGTTCGGGAGCCTGACCGATTGGAACAGTGGGATTTTGAGGGTCAGGCGATGGCCCCCATCAGTGTGCAGGACGATGGGGATTCGTTCGTGTGTATTGTGATCGATCCAGGGCTTACAGAAGAGACTTGGTTGAGTGGTATTGAATTTGTGCCCGATAACAAATCTCTCGTTCATCATGTTGTTCTGTTTACCGATCCGACGCAGGCAAGCTTAGAGTTGATGAATGAGGATGGGACTTATTCCTGCTTCGGGAGTGCCGGTGTGCCCGGCGGCGTTGCCGCAGCTTGGGCACCGGGCATTTCTGCACGGAAATTTCCAGAGGATATGGCGATGCGCGTGACGCCGGGCACCTTGTTCGTTATGCAAATGCATTATTCCCCCCAAGGCGGGGCTGAGACGCTTTTAGACCAAACCAAATTACGTTTTCAATACGCAGCGACCCCGCCGAGGTATGAAGTCTTTCTTCAACTCATTGGCAATTTTGACTTCATGTTGCACCCTGCGTTCGGTCTGGTTGGGGGCGATAATGAAGGTCCCACACCTAATTTTTTTGTTCCGGCAGGTCAGGCGCGACACAAAGAGAGCATGCGCTGGACATACGATGGTCGATTGCCCGGTCGGCGTAGTGCAAACGAGGGTCTGGGTGACATGCGATTGCTGGGGATTGCGCCTCACATGCATTATGCTGGGGTTGAAATGGAAGTCCGCCTGGAGCGGCCAGCGGCGGGGACAACTGCGTGTGAACCAGGCATGGTGACAGGTCTTTTTGGGTGCGCTGTCGCAGAGGGCTGCCTCGAGGCGGACGATGCGCTCGAGTGTTCACAAAACCGGTGCCAGACCCAGTATGACGCGATGTCCGTCAGCTGTTGGGGATGCTTTCAAACGGCGACTGTCGGTCCGGAAAGCCAGCAAGACTTTTTTGCTAAAATTCAGGCATGTGAAACCGACGTGGTCCCGGAATACGAAGGCGAACAACCCCCACAGGAATGCCTCATTAACGCACCGAAATACAGTTTTGAATGGCAGCGTTTCTATCAGTATGATGCTCCGTTTGAACAGCTTCCCGTGGTCACGCCAGGTTCGGTTATGAGCATCGATTGTACGTATAACAATTCGATGTCGAATCCGCTTATTCAGTCGGCCTTAGCACGACTCGGAATGAGTGCGCCGACCGATGTCGTGCTCGGCGATGAAACCCTCGATGAGATGTGCTTGGTGGCCCTACTGTTGGCTGCAGAGCGACCTGAACGCTAGGGAGGGGGCAAGAGCCCGCTTGTCGTTGATCAGTCGATGAGAAGGCTGTCGATGGACTGGCTTGCGACAACATCATCACGACCCTCGCCACCAACCTGCGGAACCTGGCCTCTGAGCACCGAGTTGCCCTCGAAGAGAAGACGTTGGTCGATGGCTGCCGGCTCGAGCCAATCAGATTCAGATATTTGTCCGCTCTGTTGGTAGCATGCCAGCGCATTCGAGTAACACACTTCGTGCACGGTCTCAGGTGCAATCCCTCGTGCTAGCATCAAGCGTGCTGTCTTGGGAACGGCCAGCGGATCGCTGACGCCCCAATCGGCACTGGAGTCGATGAAGATGCGCTGCGACCCGAAGTTACGAACCACATCAACCATCCGTTCTGAGCCCATCTTTGTTTTCGGATATAGAGTGAAAGCAGCCCAGAACCCCCGGTCCAGAGTCTCACGGATGGTCTCTTCATTGTTATGATCGACGATGACTTTCGCCGGATCGAGACCGTGTTCAATGCAAACATCCATGGATCGACTCGTCCCACGCGTCTTGTCCCGATGGGGTGTGTGGATCATGACGAGCATGTCAAGCTCACGCGCCAGTTCAAGTTGTGCACGAAAATACTTATCTTCTAGTTCAGTTTGTTCGTCATAGCCTATCTCGCCGATCGCAACCACGCCTTCTTTAACTGCAAATCTAGGCAGGATCTCCATCACAGCTTCAGCAAGCGGTTCATTGTTGGCTTCTTTGCTATTGAGTCCAATAGTGCAGTAGTGGCGAATTCCAAACTGACTTGCACGGAAACGCTCCCAACCGACCAGCGATGATAGATAGTCGATATACGTCTCGACGCTTGTTCGAGGCTGGCCAAGCCAAAAGGCTGGTTCGATGACCGCGACAATACCGGCAGCGGCCATGTTTTCATAATCATCGGTCGTTCGTGCCTGCATGTGAATATGTGGATCGATGAACATTAGATGCGAGCTCTCCGTGGCTTTATTTTTCTAACAATTGCATATAAGTTGAAGGATTTCGCGTAAAAAGCGACTTGAGTTGCACTGCCTCAAAGGGTCACTCTAGCTTTGCGACGCAAGGAATTGATGCGCAAGATCCTCCCAATTTGGTTTGTCATCCAGCAGTGCCTGCACACGACTTGGACTGGCGGCGAGACAGTGTTGAGCGGCCGTGTCTTGACTTGTTGAACAAGCAAGCGCGGCAGCTGTCGCCGTGATTCGATCCTCTGACGCAAGTGCTCGATTGAGCGCGCTGATGCAACGCTCATCCGGGTGAGAGGCAACGGACCGCCAGAGCTCTGGGTAAATGGCTCGACTCGCGGCCCAGCGTTCGAACGCATAGTCCGTCATCATTCTTGAGAGGGCGGCATTTAGACGCGAGTCTAGCCCTTGAACCAGGTAGAGATTAGATCCGACGAAAAGTGCTTTCAGACACAATTGGTTAAAAGCAACCTCGTCAAAATGCTTTGCTGGATAGGGGTTGCGATGGGCAATGGCCTCGAAGACGGCTTTAATATTTGTGCGGCATCCATCTGTGGCACGCCACAGGTAATGGCTGGCGTTTGGATAGAGAGGCAGCCCCCGGTAGAAGGCAACCTGTTCACCGACATCCGCAGTTCGCCAAAGCATGTCGAACGTTGTCTCGAAGAGCTCACGGTGTTGTGACGCTTCGAGCAGCAAGACCAATCTTGCCGCCATGTCGATACTATATCCGGTTGGGTCCCAGCCCGCCGAGCTGGTCGCTGCGTTTGTGAAATCTGTGTCAGTCAGTTTGAGGTCCGCCTTACCCAGTTTGCGTGGAACCAGGCCGACCGCTCGAAACAAGGTTTGTCGGACCGACGATGACTGTCTTAGAGATATTATTTGTTCATCAAGCCATGTGCAGTCGACTTGACGCTCAATCCAGGTTTTAAGGAGTCTTTTAGGCGTCGTCATAAGGTTCACAATAGTCGGGGGCCCGGTCGGTGCGCAAGTTTTACCTTAGGACGCTGAATGTCTTATTTCAAGACAGGCAGCTGGGGGTACCGGAGTCACATGTTTAGTAGAAACCGATGACGAGAGCGGCGGTCAACACGAGGAGAACGGCAGATTGCAGTTTGTAGTTCTTCAACCCCGGCTGCGGGGGGGATGAATCCTGGACCATGAGGTCTGCGATTTCACTATCGGACCGACCAGTACCCCAGCCCTGAGTAATCGCATAGATAACAGCAGAGACAGCAAAAACTATCCCCGCAACCAATGTAAAATGAATCTTGGGTAATGCATCCGTTTGCATGCCTAGAAACAAGAGCACCGACACAGTATGGCCTCCGATGAGCGTTGCCAGTGCACTCTTTCCTGTTCCGCCCTTTTTGAAAGCACCGAAGAGAAACAGGACGGTGACCGGTGGAACCATAAAAGCCAGCATTTCTTGAAGGTATTTGAACAGACCACCAAAATGAGCGATTTGGGGTGCCCAGAACGCCGCAAAAACCATGATGATGGCCATCGTGATTCGCCCAACCTTGGCGACCTCTGCTTCAGACATGCCTGGATTTCGAGGCTTTACGAAGTCCAAGGTGACCAACGCAGACGCACTGTTTAAGGTTGAATCAATGCTGCTCATAATGGCCGCGATCAGGCCGGCCATGACTAATCCAATGACTCCCACTGGTAGCAACTGAGTGACCAGTGTTGGAAAAACGGCGTCTCCCACCGGAACATCCGGAAAGATGAGTTTGGCCGCGAGGCCGGGGAGTACCATGATGAACAAGACGGGCAGTTTCAGTAGACCCCCGAGTAACGCACCCCAGCGGGCATGATCGACAGACTTAGCACCCAGAACCCGCTGGACGATGTACTGATTCGTGACCCAGAAATAAAAACCAAGAATGGGGACGCCTACGAGTGTACCCAGCCAGGGTAGGTTCGGGTCGGATATCGGATGATGTGTTGGATTTAATACCGAAAAAAGACCCTCGTCTAGCTGGCTCGTCAAAGCGGTCCAAGAAAAGTCAATGCTGGGATGGGCAAACACAAAATACGTGATCAAGCATGAGCCTAGTAGCAGAACGACAGCCTGAATCACATCGGTATAAACCACCGCGGCGAGTCCGCCCGCGGCCGTATAAACACCGGCGACAATGGCTAAACCTAAGCATGTGTACCAGAGCTCAAGGCCAGGGAAAAAAGCCTGAAGGACAACCGCACCCGCATACAGACTTCCGGCTGTGTCAACAAGTACATTGGCGATAATTGTCGTGCCGGAAAAGTAGAGACGGCTGCCGCGACTATAGCGACGTTCGAGCCATTCGGGAATTGTTGAAATTCCACTCTTTAAAAAAATGGGAACAAAGAAGAAGACGAAGAAGACAAGCACGACTGTCGCCATCCACTCGTAGTTGGACACGGCCAGCCCGGTCTCGTACGCACTCCCCACCAAACCGATCAAGGTTGTACTCGAGATATTCGAGGCGAAAAGTGAGAAACCGATGGCGACCCAGCCAAGGCTTCGGCCAGCGAGAAACAGGTCTTCACCGCCTTTGGTGTTACGCCCTATCCAGAGTCCGATACCCAGGACGATGAAGAAGTAGATGACAATGATCGAGAGATCGATTGTGCTCAGATTGAGTTGATGTGTTTGTGTTGTTGCGATCATAAGCCGTCGAAACCGCGCCAGGCGGCCTTATTCCCCCTCAAAGTTCACTCCCTCTGTGCGGGAGATTAGCACGACTCACTTGCTTCTCGTAGTGAGAACCTCTTCGCGGCGGAATTTGAATTGAAATCAGTTTGAAAATGAGGGACTCGACAGCCCATTGATTGTCCATCAACGCCTGAGTGCAACCAGCTCAAATTCAGGCTCTTTTACAAGTTGACATGGCATGCATATTCAATTAACCCTGCCTGTTTATTTGTCATGGTTCTGTTCGATGGAGAGAAACACCGATGGCACTCAATCAAGGCGCACCCGATTGGTGGCGAAAAGCCGTTTTGTATCAGGTTTACCCACGCTCATTTCAAGACAGTAACGGTGATGGCATCGGTGATCTTAAGGGGATTGAACAGCGGCTCGGGTATTTGAGCGACCTTGGTGTGGACGCGATCTGGATCAGCCCCTTCTTCAAGTCACCCATGCGTGACTTTGGTTACGATGTAGAAGACCATCGCGCCGTCGACCCTATTTTTGGCGATCTCAATGATTTCAAGAGGCTGTTAGACGCGGCCCACAGACGCGGCATTCGGGTCATGATCGATTTGGTGTTGAGTCACGCGTCCGAGACACACGAATGGTTCCGAGACGCGCGCCTCAGCACCGACAGTCGGTACAGCGACTGTTTCGTTTGGGCTGATGCTAGGCCCGACGGTGGACCGCCGAATAACTGGCTGTCCATCTTCGGCGGACCCGCGTGGACCTGGGAACCGCGACGGCGTCAATATTACCTACACAACTTCCTGAGCTCTCAGCCCGATCTTAATTTTCATAATCCCGTCGTGCAGCAAGAAGCGTTGGATGTCGCCCGCTGGTGGCTTGAGCTTGGGGTTGATGGATTCCGTTTGGATACGGTGAATTTCTACTTTCACAACGTGGCGTTGAAAGATAACCCCCCCTCCGGACGGGGCAGAACTCAGGTCGTTTCAGAGTCAAATCCATATGGTTTTCAAGAGCATTTGTACGATAAAAATCAGCCGGAGGTTCTGAATTTTTTGGATCGCTTGGGCAACTTGTTAGCGGAGTATCCAGGCAGCATGGCTCTGGGAGAAGTGGGTGCTGAGCGGGCCTGGGCAGACCAACTGATGGAGGCCTACTCGGCGCCAGGTCGTCTTCAACTGTGTTATACCTTTGACTTGTTATCGGACGGTTTCTCACCGGATCATTTCCGCCGTGTCATCGGTATTCAGTCTGGGACACCCCTTTGGCGCTGTCTGTCGTTTTCAAACCATGATGTTGTTCGGGCGGCCACGCGCTTCAGCCGAGACGAGTCGGAAGCCCCTTTGGTGAGTAAACTGGCAATGGCCTTGCTCTTATCCCTCCCTGGCACGCCCTGTCTCTATCAAGGTGATGAACTCGGTTTAACTGAAGCAGACGTGCCTTTCGACAAGCTTGTCGATCCCTATGGCATCACCTTTTGGCCAACTTTTAAAGGTCGGGATGGATGCCGGACTCCGATGCCCTGGAACACCGGCCCCAATGCGGGTTTCACAACGCGGGATGGGGTGCCGTGGCTTCCCATTTCGGAGGACCACCCCGCTTTATCGGTCTCAGAGCAAGAGACAGCCGAGTCGAGTGTGCTCACTTTGGTCAAAGACCTGATACGTATTCGCAAAACGGAGTTAGGTTTTGCGGCTGGAGAGGTCCGCTTTTATGAGATGGAGGACGGCATTCTCATGTTTGACCGTGTCAGTGGAGAGGACGTGGTGACGTGCGTATTTAATTTGTCGCGTACTCGACACACGGTACAATTGGACCCGGGGCCTATTTGGTCGATTGTTTTGGGTCAGCAAGGCGCATCTATCGGCAGCAACGAACGTCTGGAATTGCCCCCTTTGGCTTGGGCCTATCTGAAGTCGGGCTCTCCAGATTTCAATTCGGCACCCTGAGCCTGTTCATGCTTTCGTCTAGAATACGAAGTGCGAGGACATTCCATGCATTGCTGCCGTGGTTACTGATATTGAGATAGACCGGTGAACCTCGGTCAACGCGTCGAGGGCTCTCGAAAATCAAATCAAAGCTCCGTGCGGTGGAGGGGATTGGACTGTTAACACTCCACAGCAAGCTGTCTCCGAATCGAATAGTCATCACTCCTTTTGCGGCCGTTGCCACGGGCGAAAATAGACTTGAATGCCAAGCGATGATGTGAATTAGGCTTCCCTGGGAAATCTGATGTTTGATCGGCTGAGATAATGTGATGTAGCCACAAGACCCGGTTCTGACTTCCACGCCGTCATACTCTGGACCGTATGCTGTCTCATCGCAGACATCATCGCGAACCGTGTCCGACATAAATGGGTCAACCTCAGTGGGCACCAGGACCCAGTCACCGCCATTCACCAGCGGTGTTTCAGAGTTTGTTTGGCCATCACCGTCCCATGGGTTCACCAGTACGAAGAGGCCGTCGGGGGCTTGATTGACGCCGGGTGAATCCCCAGCGTTACAGCCGTTCAGCAGTATGAAAAAGGGCAGCAATCGACACCATAGAGTGGCCATTGAGAATGGGGCTTTAATCAATTTTACAGCCAACGTTTTTCTGCCTCGTTTTGACAAACCATGTTCGATAAAATCGGCCTCCACTATAACACGAAAGGGGCCTTTTCGATGCACTTTTCGTGATTTTTGAAGTGGCTGATTAGGGGTTCAAGGGTTTAATATCATTGTGCTTTCACTCTAATTGTGACGCCCTTTTTTAAAAAATCTAAAAAATCCCTCGATCTTTCACTGTTTTGCCCCTAAACTACCGTTCGGTAGGTAGGGGAAAGTGAAATACAGTTTTTGGAAACGAGGTATTCGATGCGCGCA
>JAYZEG010000007.1:0-34010 GCA_036337435.1 Myxococcota bacterium | reverse complement strand
TTTTTTTTGGACGCATGTCATGTTTGTATTCGATTTGCTTGACACCGGTTTAGCCAGCCGCGCGCTCTATTGGGCTTGGGGGACGGCGTTTCTTGCTTAGAATGACGCACATTCATTGAGCGTTGGGCTGGCCGGCACGTTTTGTGTGGCAAGCCCCGTTTCCAATTTATTCGGATCGTCTCTCGCTGTTCTCTCGGCACTGTTCATCGTTTTAGAGCTCGCCGAGAGTGGTCCAAGACAAGTCGGACGGCGCTCTGACGATTTAGTCGACGCGTTCAACGAGCAATCCTAAGGGGACTGCGAGCGGACTGTCGACGATAACCCAGTAATCACCAGGCGTGAGTGGCACTGGACCGACTTCACCATTTCCACCACACGTTTGTTCGCTCTGCGGATCAGCGCAGTCTGACCGAAGGGCGATAGTCGTCGACCGATCTGCCTGCATCGTTCGAATCAAATACTGAGCGTCTTGCACGATGGTGAAGCGTGCCACGCGATCATTGAACAGACTCGGACCTCCGCATTGATTTGAGATACGGTCGACACCCAGTTGATTGTCGAACCAGACTACATCCCCTACGTTTATCCGGGGGGCATCGGCACAAGCACGAGCCTCTGCATCTCCATTCGATTCGACGTCAAGTCGGATAAAATTGGTCGCTGTGACAACGCCAGGCGCGAGGCTCAATTCGAGCCCATACTCTGTACGTCTTTGCGGGGACACCGTGATGCGTTTGTCGCGTCCGTCGTTCACGACGTCTCCTGCAAGTCCCCCAACCGAATTGACCAGAGTCGCATTGAGCCCAGCCAATTGGTCACTGGTGATCACAGCGGTCACAGATGTGCCGCCCGGAGCGATAAAGCGGAACCAGTCTCTATCGTTACGGCAGAGTCTCGAGACGGCTGAGTTGGGGTTGATTTCAAGGGGTTGGGCGGTTTCCTGCAGGTTGTTACCGAGTGCTGGCTCATAGTCATCAGGCACGCAATCTTCGGGCGTTGTGCGACGTAGGTCAAGCCAGTAGGGTGTTCGATATCCGGCCCGACCTGTGATCGATACCTCGAGCATTCTCGGTACGGGTTTCGGCAATATGCCAGCCCTGGCGACGCCCGCGATGCTCTGTCCCCAAGCGTCTTCACCGAGAGCCCTGACGTTCAGGAGCAAATCGCCGGCATCCTCTTGGTGCCGGACGTGAACCATTGCACCTTCGCCAGGGCCGATTTCAAATCGGTATAGATCGGCGTCGCCGTCGCAAAGAACTAGGTTAGTATAGAGTCTCGCATCGAGTTGCGGACGGCCCAAGCGCAGGTCGAATTCATCGCCTTGACATGGGGCTGCGATACACCGGTTGTTCTCACAGGCACTCTCGACGCCAGGGCAGTCATCGTCTTGGTTGCAGACACCTTGAGATTCGCATCGACCGCCGTGACAGATCTCGCTCCGTTGACAGTCGGCATCGACCCTGCAGGCCACGCACCGTGTGTCGAAACAAATGGAGTTCAGGCCATTGCAATCAGCCTGCTCTCTGCACGGGCCGGCGTCCACACATCGACCAAAGTCTGCACATCTTTGACCATCGTCACAGTCGTCATCGTTTCGACAGTCTGGTCGGAGGGCAGGGGCACATCCCCCGTCGATGCAGTCTTCACCAGCAGGGCAATTGGCATGGCTCATACACCGCCCCTCACGGCACGTTCCGATGATGCAGGCTGCATTCGCCGGGCAGTCATCGTCGATGATACACTCAGGTTGAAATTCGACACATCGACCCATGTTAGGAGCACAGACGTCACTCCCCAAGCAGTCACTATCGTCTTGGCATGGGTCCGAGCAGCGCCCTCTCTCGCAGATGCGATCGGCAATGCAATCTAAATCACCGATGCATAGGTCTGGCTCTTGGCAGCGTGCGTTTACACACTCCTGGCCTCCGGGACATTCGCCTTGCACGCAGGCATCAGAACAGCGATTGGCCAGACAGATTCGCCCCTGGTCGCATTCATTATCATCAGCGCACACCTCCGGTTCGGGACAGAGTCCTGTTTCCCGGTCGCAGCGGCGCTGCCCAGGGCAATCAGCGTCTTCCTGGCAGGCATCCAGACAGGTTTGTTCGACGCAGAGTCGGTCCCTCAAACAGTCAGAGTTGTCGGCACATTGCTCCGGTTCCAAACAAATGCCTTCAACGCAGGTCTGTTGCCCGTTGCAGGGCCGATTCTCATCACAACCCGGCGAACATGTGCCGTCCGCGCAGACCTGTCCAGGGTCACAATCGAGTGCATCGATGCATATCTCGCTGGCTTGACAACGGCCCGTTGTCACCTCGCAGCTCTGCATGCCAGGGCAGGTGGCATCTTCAGTGCAGCGATCCAAGCAGGTTTCGTTTACGCAAATTCGGTTGTCGAGACATGCGTCATCTGATTCACATCTGTCCGGTTCGAGGCAGAGTCCATTTTCGCCACAAATTTGTTGTCCTGGGCACCCACTGACGCCACAGGCATCTTGGCAGCGACCATTTACACAGACTCGAGTGTCGAAACAGTCCTCATTTTCTTGGCACCCCGGGGGTTCTTCACAAAGACCTGTCTCGCCATTACAAATCTGGCGACCCGGGCAGCCACCGCAATCCCGGGTTTGGTTATCCAAGGCACCATCTGATCCGTTCGCGGCAGCGTCGGCCCCTGGGAGTGCGTCCGAGCCGACGACCTGAGCATCCGCCCGTTGGTCTGATGGTCCAGAGTCCGAGCTAGAGCAGGCAGTGATGAGTAAAATAAGGCCGGTAAAAATCGGCCACGCTCGTCGTTTCATTCGGACCTCCATCAGCTACCGAAACCAAATACTGGCAGAACCGCCACGATTGTCCGCTGTTGGGTCGTACCACCCGCGATGCCAATAGGTATACGCACCGCCTTGGTCATCATGGGGCCAACAGTAACGTTGAGGGGCTGAACGGCCCGTGAACGAGGTTGCGAACGCCGGTCCCTGGGTATTGTTCATGCACCCATCGGAGCCGTTTGCGCCGTAACTTGTTGGATATGTATCGGTCCAACAGACGCCCAGTGACCGGTTGAACCAATACCGGTTAGCACCGGTTGCGTCGGGCCCGATGATCGATGTGATCTCCGCACGAACACACTGACCCCTATCTTCGCCTGCCTGATTGCTAGAATTGGCCAGTGTGACGATAGCTGGGTTGGGAATCCTAATCTTTGTGGCCACTGTCTGCCCAGCAATATTGCCCGCATAGCGATTCAAATTCGACCGTGCCAGGAGCATGAATGACGAGCGACGTGCGATGGGGACCGCCCGGAGAGAGGCCGCTGAATTCTGTCGGTCGAGCCGAAATTGGCCGCCACCTTCATTCATCGGATACAGGTTTCGTCGGTCACGGGCCGGGCAGTCGGCACCTCCACCGCTGCCTTCGCTCGAATAGGCAGTCAGTGTCCAGCCGCCACCGTCTGTTGTCATGTCACAGTAGGTCTGCACAGCATCATTCGCATTGGCACTGTATGGATTGATCCAATACGCACCATCTTGTCCCGCGAGAGCCGGGTTTGCTTCGAGCAGTTCACGACATGTAGGGGCCGTGCTATCTGGAGTTGAACCGTCAACGGCATCTTCGCCGCGCAACGCCGTGACCTGCTCTCTGATTTGCTCGATGGCCAGCGACTGGTTGAAGACGGCAACATGTTGGATGACCGAGGGATAAGGCGGAGGAAATGTTTGGTCCTGATGATAGCGCCCGATGTTAAAAAGTCGATTGGAACTGCGTTCGATCGGCAGCGGGGCGTTGACACATTGGCCCAGACCGTTGACATACCCACAGAATTGATTGCCTCGGTAGACCCAAGCGACATGGGCCCAGCGTCCACCTTGAGCGGCGATACTGATTCGGTATTCGTTGCTGCCGTTATAGAAGCTCCAAAAATGAACACCGGACACACCGCCGATGTTCCCGACGCTCATGCCTTGCCAATAGGCCCAAGTGGACCAGATGTGATGGCCTGACCTAAATGGCCGATCGTGGACCTGAGTGTAATCGTTGGGCAGCCGAATGACTGCCGTGACCGTGGCCGTCGTCCCATTTCTAATCAAGTCGTTTAAGCCCACAGGTGTGTCGATATAACCGGCCTCGTTGAAATTGGTGCCCGGCCCGATGGCACCCTCGACAGCACGAAGCACATTACCCTCGTAGCGTCCGTGATGGCCAGCACCTGAACTGTCAAGTGCTGGTCCAGCTGCGTCATCTAAGCGCCAGTAGGCGACCGGTCCATGCCCCCGAATCAGATTCACGTAGTCGTCGACGCGTGCCTCGTCTGGATCGGGAGGCGCAGCCCCCAATGCAATCCAGTCATCACCATTGAAGAATTTTAAAGTACGTTCTGCAGCGTCATAGTAAATTTGTCCGGTGCTCGGGTCCTCCGGCGGGTTCTCTTGGGGAACCAGGACGAGGGATTTAGCGCGAACCCGCCCATTTACATCGACTTCAGCGCGCGCTTGGTCCAACCCGACCGCGAGGGTTCCCTCTGCCCTCAGTCTTATATGGGAGGCAGTGACGGCACCGCTGACAGATAGATTCCCCAACGTGCCGGTGTTTTGGTCAGTACGCATGAATTGGCTGCTGTCTAAACCATCGAGTCGATCAGCGTCCAACCTGGAATCAGTTCCATCGACCCCTCGAATCCGCTCGATTATATCAGCCCCAGTGCGAACAAAATCGCGGCTATCAAGGCCATCCAATCGGTCAGCATCGACACCAGAGCCCTCTCCGTCGACCGTGCGTAGGCCGTCTCGAATTTGCTCAGCGGTTTGGATGAATTGGCTGCTGTCAATGCCATCCAGGCGATCCGCATCGATGCCGCTGCCTGTGCCATCGACGGCTCGCACACGTTGTAGAACCTGAGCGGCTGTTCTGGGAAAGTCTGTGCTATCGAAGCCATCCAAAAGGTCGGCATCTATTCGGCTGCCTTGTCCATCGACCGTTCTCAGTTTATCCAGAACTTGCGCTGCGGTATCTGACCCGCCCACACCGGCTGCTCCAGCTGGACCTTGTGCACCCCTTGGCCCAGCTGGACCTGGAGGGCCTGCTGGGCCAGCGGGTCCAGCGAGTCCGGCGGGCGCACCGACCCATCGTCCATTTGAGTCGATCACGACCTGCCCGTCGATGCTGATGCTGCGCGGTTCGATATCGCCGATGACATTGAGTGCCACATTGGAGATGAAGGCTGCCGGGACTTTGCCTAGAGAGATTCGAGGTAAAATTTCTTGACCGCCATCGACCGAGATCGAGAAATACAAAGCATCCCTTAGAAATAGATCGTTTCTCAGATTTCCATTTGCACCGACATGGATAAAATACCAGCCATCGTCGATGTCGACATTTTGATGAACTTCTTCGAACAAGAGCTCGGCGTTTCGCGGTGATTCACGATCATGGATCAGCACCCGAATATTTACTTCTCCGTCTAGGGGGGCGTTCTGGGCGTCGGTCAAGTAGCCAGACTGGGCAAATTGGTTTGGCAGCGCGAGTCCATAACTGGTCAGGCAGAGGAAAAACATAATCGGTTGTATGAGTGCCTTCATTGCCATCCTATTGGTTCTTTTGATCGCCGATACGCTATCATAACCGACCGCCTTTGGTAAAAATGAAACCCAGTTGTCGTCCATTCATCAACTCGGCATAAGTGCAAATGGCCCCGAGAAACATTTGACGCTGCAAATCTTAATGGATTGGCTTTATTGTATGGAATAAATGACAGTGCGATGGCTTTATTTTAACAGGCCGGCCGAGAGTTCACGTTCGACCGGTCAATCGAGACATCGCAGGTGCATGCGACGGGCTGCAGAGGTAAGGGGAGACCGACTTTGAAGGACATCCGTAAGTTGATGATGATTGTCACCGCTGTGGGTTGTCTCATCGCATTCGGTTATTTCATATCCACCCTTCCTGAAAATGAACCCTTTGAGTTTAGTTTACTGGTGTCCGACGCCGCGGGCCTCGATGTGGATGATGCCGTCGTCATGCGAGGCCTTAAAGTGGGCAAAGTCATCGCAGCCTCCTTAAAGGACGAGGGCGTTTTGATCACACTTAGAATGGACCTAAAAAACAGACCCTTCGTCGATACTCGGCTCAGAGCCTGGGTTGAAGAGAGCGCATTGGGTTCAAACGAAAAGCAATTACACTTGGCACCAGGACAGCCCCCTGGTCAGCTCATCCAGTGGGATGCGGTGTTGAAGCGCAGCTGGTCATCGCCTAAACAACTGGACGAAAGACAACAGACGACCGTGAGTGAACCGGTTCAGCGTAAACCGCTCAAAGCCAAGGACGAGGGTCACGACCAGGTGAATCAAACCGCATCGGCAATGGGTGAATCAACCACCCCAACGCGACCGGCGGCAGTGCTCGCAAAAGACAGCCAAATCGTGCCCGTTGAAACCCCATCAGCGACGAGGTGGTTTCGTTTGGTTATTCATAAATTTAATGTTGCAGAGTCAAAGCTGAACGGGAAGCCCTGGGACCTCTTTGGAGGCCCCCCAGATCTGCAAGTCAGTGCCTGGTGTGGGGATAAAATGCTCCTCATCAGTCCGAAGTATGACGACGTCTACGCCATGACATTCGACGAGCGGGGTTTTGCGTCTCAACCTTTCCAATGGCCTGCTGGGCAAAGCGTCGGTCTTAAACTCGTCGACCGTGATGTTCGACACGACGACAAAATTGGTGCTGTAAACTTGCCTTATCAGGCACGGTCCTTACAAAGCAGCAAACGGTTTGTACTCAGGGGCAGCTCGATTATGACCATCGAAGTGAGCCTGCAGCCTGGGGTTGAATGAAGAGCGCAGTGTCAATGGAGCGTAGGTGATGGTCGTCGCCGTGGACGAAACTGAAAAGCAGACTCGAAGTCCGCAGGAACGGATCAACCTCGTCGATGAACTTAAGACTGAGTTGAGCGACACTCATCCCCGTGCACTGTTGCTATCGCGCCGACTCTTTCGGCGGGTCATTAAGAAGCAATTAAAGGATAGAACCACAGGGCCTGATAGCCTGAATAAGAACTGTCATATCATTCAACTTGCAGACTTGAACGATGCAATTGACACGCCGGCGTTCGATGACATGGATTTGGCCCCATCTGACCGCGTCATTCTCATTCTGGAGCCGCCCAATCACGAGTTGAGGCATCGCAGTAGAAAGGCTCTCGGGCGCTGGTTGTGGCGTTCACTCTTCAACGCCTGCATCAGTCTGGAACTCAGCGAACGCCATCGTCGCGGTGAGCTGAGTGAGCAGCTGATTTGGAACCTAATCAACCAAATTGGGCAGACTCAATTCGATGAGATCCGTGCGACCATTCACCACCAAGGCCTTGTCGTAGACCCCTACGATGACCCAGCTATTTTTCGAGAGTTTGTCGCCTCTTATCTGACCTTACAGATTTTTGACCCTGACAGCTTTGAGTCCATGTTTCCCCATCATGCAGATCACCCGCACATTGAAATCCTGGTTCATCAGCAGGTCGATCTCGATGGTTTGTTGGAGGACGCTCGGCCTGCATCGTGCAGTGGATTACGACCGCTTGCTGAAATGCAAACGATGCCGATTCAGTCTGCGGCTGAGACGACATCATCGGTGTCTCTGGCGACAGCGACCTCTCTCCGAGCGATGGCCCGCACCTTGTCAGAAAAAGGCAACTCCGCTCGTACAGCCATTTTGTTTGCGACGGCAGCTCGGGCACAGGGTCGGGATGGCGATGCCGATTTGGCCCATGCACGCGATGCACTTTTGCAGCTGGCTACGCGGCTGATAGACGCGACAGATTGCCGAACATCGAGCGTCGAGAGGCTTGCCAGCGCACTCCGACCACTCCTCGCATTTTGCGAAAAACGCCGCTTTAACGTTGAAGCCCGACTTCTGTCAGATCTTGAACGCGCCTGCATTGCCGCAGAAGAGACATCACATCAACTTGCACCGCTTCGGTGGATGAAGTCGTTAGGCAAAAACGAGCTTGTACAAGAACTCCGCGAGCAGCGTCGGGTCCAGGTCCTGCGTCGGGTACGCGGTGCGATTAAGCGCGTGAGCAAGTCGCGTCTCAATGAACTGGAAATGAAGACTTTACAGGCTGAGCTAGGGGCGATCGAAGTGCTCTGTGAGTCCCGTTTGAGGGATGACTTCAGAACGCTCATCAGCGGGGCTCTGGAGTCCGCGCATATGATTCCAACGAATCGTGCAGAGTCCATTGAATGGGCGAAGTTGGTTGAAGAACTTTTGGACAGAATTTGCAATCGAGGCTTCATTAACATCGGTGATTTGCGCGATGTGATTGCCCTCAACGACCTCAAAATGGCCGACGTGTCAGGGGTGAGTGAATTCTTTCAAGGCGATAAATTGCTACAAGCCGACGCCTTTTTAGCCGACGCCCTACCGGGCGTGTACAGGCGCGGTGAAATCTACATGCGATTTTTGCAACGTCTGAGTTCTCTGGGATTCGGAACGCCCTTGGGACGCTTACTTACCCTGTATGCTGTTCTGCCCTTCGGAGGTGCATTTGTCGTCCTCGAGGGCCTAGAACATTCAATCATGGTGGGGATCAATAAATTTGCCAGCCAACCCATGTCTGTTGTGAGCCTCACAAGTGTGATTGGCACGGGCTTTCTACTCGGTGGGCTGATTCACTCACCTCCATTTCGGCGGTTTGTACATGAGAGTCTGAAAACGGTCTGGAAATGGTTCAAATTCTTACTGTTTGATGGTCCAAGTTTACTCTTTAACTTAGAATGGGTCAGACGGATTCGGCGGCATTCCGTTTACGAATGGACCGTTCGCTATTTCATCAAACCGTCTATTGCAACGGCCTGCGTATGGCTGATTATCAGGGTCTTCCCACTATTTGGGCTATCGAATCAGCTCGTTCTGGGCTTGCTCTTCATGATCAGTAATCTCGTGTTGAACTCGGGGCCATGGCGATGGTTTGAGGAAGTTCTGGCTGAGGTTTACATACGCAGTTGGCGGGCCGTTCGCTTCCGAGTTTTGCCGGGTGCTTTTGAGATCGTGATGCTCGTCTTCAATAAAATGATTGAGTACATGGAACGGGCCATATACGGCGTCGATGAGTGGTTACGCCTGCGAAGTGGCGAAAATCGAGCTGTTTTCATCGTCAAATTGATGCTCAACATCCCTTGGTTTGTCTGTACCTATTTGATTAGGATTTACATCAATTTGTTGGTTGAACCGCAGGTCAATCCAATCAAGCATTTTCCCGTTGTGACCGTGAGTCACAAGATTATTCTACCCCTAACTAAAACCTTGATCACTTTGTTCGCAACCCCGTTAGTTCCCGTGTTCGGCGTGGTTATCGGCAATGCGGTCGCTACGGCAACCGTCGTTCTGCTCCCCGGCGTTTTCGGGTTTCTCGTTTGGGAATTCAAGAGTAATTGGCGCCTGTATCAGGCCAACCAAGGTGGCGGGTTCAAAACCGAGATTATCGGCGATCACAGCGAAACAATGCTTCGTTTTATGAAACCTGGATTCCACTCTGGAACCCTGCCCAGTCTCTACCAAAAACTGCGCCGAGCGCAGAGTCTTGAACAATCAAAAAAGAGGATTAAATTTGAAGATGGGCTGCACCATGTAGAAGCGGCGATTCGGCGCTTCACTGAGCGTTTTCTGCTCAAGTCTTTATCGATGGCACCGAGTCCTGCTCTCTGGCGAACCAAGATCAGCAAAATTGGGCTCAGCAGTCGTCGAATCACTGTGGAAATTGCTCGTGGACCGGACGAAAAGCCCTTCCAGGTGGCTTTCGAAGAAAAGTCGGGTTGGCTGGTCGTTGGTATTTTGCAGCCCGGATGGGTGGGAACCCTAGACGGCCCGGGCACAGGCTGGTTTACAGCGGCCTTGACCGGCTATTATAAACTGGCTGGTGTTGATTTGGTTAGGGAACATTTAGAGCACGAATTAGGCTTAGACGATGCCTATGATATTCGCCGAGGGCAAGTTGTCATGTGGCGTCCGGAATCGGCAGAGAAAGCGGCTGTTTTTGACCTAAGAACAGCAAGCAGCGGTGGTCCGAACCCTGGCCTATTCGAAAAGACAGGCGAATTATTCTTCAGTCGGAAATCCTTGCAATGGAGCAGTTGGGTTCAGTTTTGGCGCGGCAACGAACCCGATGGTGTGTTGGTGGAACATCAAATGCTGAGACGCGATTTACGCGAACGGGCTGCTCAAGGTGAATAGGCCGATACACGCCAATAATTGAACAACAGCGATGCCGATGACCATGTTTCGAAAACGTGGCTTCGATGTTTTATGACGCAGGAACAACATACTGGCACCACCGCCGATGATGCCCCCGATTAAACACAGAGTTAACAGCACACGTTCGGGCACTCGAGTCAAATCCCCGCCTGCGACGAGCTTGTCGTAACTAAAGGCAGCGGCGGTCACGATATTGACCCCAAGCAGGCTTGCCCAGACCAGGGAAATGCTGCTCCAGCGGGCTGTCAGCCCAATCGTCACCATCATAAACAAACAGGCCAATATGAATGGGATACGTTTTGTCCAGGTGTAATGGCGTTTCATCATGAGTGTTTTCGGTTTTGTTTTTGACTGTCAAAAAGCCATTGAGGCTCGGTTGTGTCACCGAGCATATGAGGCTTGTCTCATCTATCCTCAGGGTCTGGCTTTGAACTTTCAAGACAAATTGAGGCCATCTCGTGTGCGTTTAGCCCATTGGGCTGCCGTCGATTACGTCGCGACTTAAAACAGACCGTGAAATCTTGGGTTGGTTCGGGATACTGTCGAACATCTGATGTGTGGAGATAGACCTTGTGACCAAGAAAAGCCTCGTAGGTATGATTCTTATCATTGCTTTTGGATGTGATGCAGACCCCGGGTCCGAGCAACTGCTTCAGGCCGAAATGAGCATGGATGCAGGCGACGAATCGGATAATCCGGATGGTCTTGATGCCGATGCCCATGCAGACGCTGGCCCTCAAATCGATTTTGAACCCCCTCCCGTCGATGCTGCTCCACTTCCCGGACCCAGCTCTCATATTCAACTCCGGGTTGGGGTGGAAGCTGTGACTGTATTTGGTGCAGTACCGGGTTCTACACTGACGCTTCTCCGCGACGACACCGATGAACTGGTGAGCATGGTTGCAGACCCCCTAGGTCAAGCGCACTTTGCCTATATTCCCGCCGAGTTTGGTGTTCTAGACCCGGTCAATGGAATGGGGATTTCCCTCGCTAATGGGGCTATCCTCGAATCCGGAGTCCGTTACATCATTCGAGACGAAGCAACCGAGCCTTGGGGATGGTCAGACCGTTTTGAAGTGCTTGCTATAGACGACATACCCGATACTGAACTGTATTCAAATCAACGATTACGTGGCGTGACTCATTCACCGATTACCGGCGCGTCCGAGGATTTAGAGCAAGGATTTCAATACATCACCATGCGCGATGGTGTGACCTTGAGCGCCATGGTTCGGCTTCCGGACCCAGTTCTCTACGGCGATGGACCCTATCCGACTGTTGTTGAATACTCTGGTTACGCACCCAGTCGCCCAAATCGGATGGATGCAGGAACGCGGATTGCCAATGCGCTCGGCTATGCAACTGTCAGCGTGAATATGCGCGGGACCGGATGCTCTGGTGGCGTCTTTGACTTTTTCAATCGAGCCCAGCATGCCGATGGATACGATGTGATCGAAACCATTGCGCGCCAACCATGGGTGCTCAATCACAAGGTGGGCATGGTTGGATTATCTTATCCAGGGATCTCGCAGCTTTATGTGGCATCGACCAATCCACCCTCATTGGCTGCTGTTGTCCCCCTATCGACGATTGCGGATGCCTGGGAAATGCAGTGGCCCGGAGGCATTTACAATGCTGGGTTTACTCGACAATGGGTTGAAGCTCGAGAATCCGATGCGGCTGCCGGCGGTGCCAGTTGGGTTCGGAATCGCATCGATCAAGGCGATGAGATTTGTGCAAACAATCAAACTCTGTCGGTCCACAGCCTGGATTTTGAATCGATCTTACGAACTATGGCCTTTCGCCCAACCAGAGCGGACGATCGAGATCTTCGGCGATTGGTCGCACAGGTTAAAGCCCCCGTGTTCCTGGGGGGACTCTTTCAAGACGAACAGACAGGAGCCCAATTTGGCGATATGCTGGACAACTTCATCAACACTCGCTCGTTGAAGGCGATGATCGGCAACGGCCGACATCCCGACGGCTTTGCACCGCAATATGTGTCCCGTTGGTTCGAGTTCTTAGAATTTTATGTTGCGGGTCGGATTCCCGAGTTGCATCCACTCATGCGAACTGTTGGTGCAACGGAATTCGGCAATAGCTTTGGAATGGATTCGGCTGAGTTCGAACCCGATCGATTTATTGCCTATCCAGACTATGACAGCGCGCTTGCTGCTTACGAGAATGAGTCTTCGATTCGTGTTTTATTTGAGAATGGGTTCGGTGGTGAACAAACGGGAGCACCTGTTGCCCGCTTTGTCGCAGAGTTTGAGCGATGGCCCGCACCCGATGCTGAGTCTGTCCGTTGGTTTATGAATGCATCTGGCCGGTTGGACGACACGCCGGTCGTCGATGGCCTTCTGAGTGCGGCAGAATGGCAATTTGACCCAAATGCGGGCACCGTTGATTTCTTTGGGGAGGACGGTTATCGGCTGCTGGTGCCCGTTTGGAATACAGACTGGACCCGATTTGCACCGGGTCAATCACTCAGTTTTCAAACAGAGATTTTTGACGCCGCGACCGTGATCGCTGGGCCAGGTTTGGTGGGCCTTTGGATAAAAAGCCCCGTCGACGATGTGACGGTACAAGCGACGCTCAGCGAGGTGACGCCGATGGGCTATGAGGTCTTGATTCAATCGGGGTGGCTTCGCTTAAGTCATCGAAAAGCACGAGAGACATCAGGCCTGCGTCTTTCCCGTTCTTTCAGCGAATCCGATTTTCAGCCGCTTGAGCCGAATATTTGGACCTTCTCACAACTTGCCATCCCATCGTTCGCTCATGCGGTCCGAGCCGGCTCTGCCTTGAGAATCACCATCAGTACACCGGGTCGCGATCACGGGACGTGGGAGTTTCAGCCACCTGCTTACGACGACGTGCCGCGTTTCCAATTGGGATTGAGTGGCGAGCACGCATCGAGCCTAACCTTGGTGAGCCTTCCTGGTGTTGACGTACCCGCTGGATGGCCAAGTTGCCCATCTCTGCGCGGTCAACCGTGCCGACCCACGGCTGAAATCAATAACCGTATCGTGGGACAAGACAGCCCGTCCGATTAGAGGGTGTCCCGGGTCGGGCTCGGCCTGCCGCCCAAGCCACGGGTTAGGGTGCCTGTTCTTCACCGACTGTCACGGACGGGAAGTACTCCTGCTTTTCACCCACACGATGGCCAGCCGGAATACCAGTGCCCAGTTCATCGATGCTCAAGACTGATTCTGGGAGTCGGAGTGATTCGCGCAAACGTGTCATGGCACCAGGGACGAAAGGGTAGAGCATAATCATGAGATTCTTCAGCAAATAGAATGCACTGAAGAGGGCATTTTTCCGCTGTTCTTCAGGATGCCTATCGTCATGGGGTTTATATTTCGTAAAGAGACTATTGATCTTGCGCGCGTAGTTCTCGAGCTCGTAGAGAAGGTTGGGATAGTTGGCATGCTTCATGGACTTGATGTACCGCTGGGCAATTCGAAACGTATCAGCCTCAACTTTGTCGACCAAAACCCCATCGGGTACGCATCCGTCAAATTTAGAATTTGCGGCAGAGATCGGTTTTTCGAATGCGGCATTCATTCTTCCGGCGAGAAATGCATTACGCGAATCGAACTTTTCGAAATCAAAATCAGCAGGCTTGTCGCCTAAGCCGAGCAAAGCGAGATAGTAACGTACCTGGTCGACACTGTAGCCGTGTTCGTCAAGGAGCTGCTCGGCGGTGAGGAAATTACCCCGGCTTTTGCTCATCTTGTGGCCACCCACCATCAAGTGGAAACAGCCGAACACGTCGTTGAGTTGGAGGTCACCCTCCACTGGTAAGCGATTGATGTCGTCCTGGCTGCCAAGCCACATGGCAGCCTGCATCAAGACGTAGAAGAACACGTTGTCTTGGCCAAGGAATTGATAAATCGAGGCTTTTGGATCCCGCCAATAACGAGCGTATTGCTCAGTTGGCAAGCCCCGCTTCTCCAATGCAGCTTCCGTAAACGCAATGGGCGCAATGAGCGAATCTGGCCAAACGTAGAGCGTCTTATTGACGATGTCTGGGTCGACTTGGGGCATCGGAATGCCCCACGGAATGTCCCGGGAAATTGAGCGATATGCCCAACCATCTACGAGCTCAGACTCGATACCAGCATCGCTCAGTGTTTGACGTGCTTCTGTCAGATGCACTTTCGATTCAAACTGCAGCATCATCTCTTTGTTTCGGGCGTATTTCTTCTTATGTTTCGGCAGCTCACCAGCCATCGTCTTGTACTCTGTTTCTCGGGTTTGCGAGAATTTTAGAGACGGTCGGAGATCGTCCAGTACCTGCTGGAGAACGATCGGACGCCAGGCCTTTTTCTTCGTCTCGACCCAATCTTTCATCAATTGCGAAACCGACCACATGTCCAACCAAAGATGAGCAGAATCTCGTAATTCTGGCGTTGCATCGCTCACGGCACTCTTCGGTTCGAGCAGTTCGGCTGCGTCGTATTGCATGCCGCAGGCGTCGCATTCATCGCTGTACGCGTTTGGGTTATTGCATTTGGGGTTGGGACAGCGTCCCGTCACCATTCGGTCGGGTAAGAAACGGTCAACGCCGGGGTCGTACCAATGTTTGCTCACCCGCTTTTGGAGGAGCCCGTTTTCATACAGCTTTTGCATCATCGCTTGTGAGCGAGCAGAATGCCGGGGAAAGGTCTCAGGCCTCGACGTGCCAGAATAAATATCGAGGCTGATTTCAAAGCGGTCCATGACCGCCGATTGGCCTGAATGGATCGTCTCGATCGCATCGGATACATCGATGCCAGCCTTCATGGCGATCAGCTCACTGGTGCTGCCGTGGTCATCTGTCCCACAAACATACAAAACATTCTCTCGTCCGATCAGGAGACCCATCCAACGGGCATGGATGTCGGCAGGCAGCTGCGCGCCAGCCAGGTGTCCGATATGGAGTGGTCCATTTGCATACGGCATACCCGCTGTCACGAGGGCTTTGCTCGGCCTCTCAAGGCGACTGAGGATGATTTTTAAGTCCATTTTGTTATCCAAGTTTGAGCAACCATCTCGGTGTTCTGACCGAGCAAGTAAAGTTGTTTTTTCGCTCGAAAAACCAGCTCGAGTCACTCTGATTTGCGTGTTTTTCAGAGCGGTCTCAGTACCCGAGCAAGTCCTGGCCCTATAGTCGATTTCCTACACGATGTGACGGTTGCCGACAACCCCACAGTTGTTCTCCTGCAACCCAGCACCATGTGAGCTGCCAGTTTAGTGACTGCCGCCGAAATTTTGCACCCAGTATGTGTCGAAACGGCCCGTCTCTGCCACCGAATAACCCACGCCCAAAACCGTATAATCCGGATCCATGATATTGCGGCAGTGTCCAGGGCTATTAATCCAGCTTTCAACCACTTCCGCTGGGGTAGATTGCCCAGCTGCGATGTTTTCTCCCGTCGGCGAAGCACCCATAAAACCGGCCTGGCGCATCCGGTCAGTCGCTGAACGACCGTCCAGACTGGTATGTTCGAAATAGTCATTCAGGCCCATATCTCTGGCATGCAGGCGAGCGGCATAGGTTAGATAAATGTCCATCTCTAAAGGCGGTGCTGGTTCGAATTGATCCATATCGCATGACCGTGAAACAGCCCGCGCTCGGTTGGTTTCCTCAAGAACGGCCTCCTCGAAAGCGATCCAGTCCCTCGGCCAGGCATCCGGGTCTTCACAGGAGAGAAAGCAGTCAGCGTCATCGCAGTCCTTAAGCCCGTCGTTATCGTCGTCTGCCCCATTGTCGCATTGGGTTTCTTTGCCCTCGACTCTGAGGGTCACGGAACCGACGTCTCGATTAAAACCGTCGACGACTAAAATCACGGACTCCCCAGCGGCCAAGCTCAGCTCGATGGCCGAGGCGGTGTCTACAGCGTCATCATTGCAGGCCAACACCTGTCCATCGCATTGTGGACTGCGGGCATGTAAAACTGTATCAAATGAGGAACCGACCGTCGAAAACCGGTAGATGCCCGCCGTCGGCGAGACGAATAGAACCGAGTAATCATTGCTTCCTGATGTGCCATCGGCAAGGCAAGGAGCCGGTCCATGAGAATCATCAGCATCGTCAGTTTGACCGTACATTTCGCCGGGTAGTTGGTCGCTGAACCGGGCGTCAACGCACTCGGGCAGTTCGATACTCGGGAGGGCCATGTCAGGCGTTTGCATCGGGCTGCTGTCGCTCATTGTCCACATGGGTACGGGACTGGAGTCAGTGCCTTCAGACGCGCACGCAACGCAGCTTAAGAGAAAACCGATACCGGCGAATTCTATGCAGCGAAACTTCATTTAATTCTCCTAAGGCAGGTCTAGACCCGCCATCGCCGGATTGGACAAACCCGGTCACCGGTCGGCCCGGGTCATGCTCCACTACACAATAGCGTCGGCGTCGAGGTGGACCAAGGATATTATTTCCAAGCGGTCGGTGTCGGTCTTTGGTAGGCCCAGTCTCCCTTCGCTTCGATTTCTGGTACGATCTTAAGGGGCTGGTTGGCTGAACATGGGATAAAAAGGGGAGTGATATGAAGACGCAGCGACACTCGTATTGTCTTGGTTTAGGATTGCTCTTGGCATTGATTGGCTGCAATGAAAAAAAAATGCTTTCTGCGGGCTCCATGGATGCATCTGGGCTGGTAGAACCCGCTGACGTAACTCTGGATTTAGGGCACAAAGATGCCGGTCCACCCGTTGAGCTCGCTGATGGTCCGATCAACCTCGGGCCGGCGGACGGTGGCGTGCCGCCAGCGATGCCCGATGCAGGTTTTGTCGGCGGCCGCTGGCAGACAGTCTATCCAGGAGGCGACACCATTTGTTCACGTGGTGACCCGTATCGCTTTTATTTTCGGGCGGGTGATCCAAAGAAATTAGTGGTCTTTTTTCAAGGTGGTGGCGCGTGCTGGAACGAATTTACATGCTCGGTTGCCGACGCCATTTTCTCCGATAAGGTAAACGAGCCCGAAGACTTGAATACGCTGGCGGAGGACCGGTATCAGGCAGGCCTTTTCGACACGTCACCGAACGGGCTTTTTTCCGATTGGAGCATTTTGTACGTGCCCTATTGCACAGGCGATGTGCACTGGGGAAATGCGACCGTTGACTATAACGAGCAGCTCACCATACACCACCGCGGGTATGTCAACACGAGGGCGGCCCTTGAGTTCGCCTATGCACGGGTCAATGATCCGTCCTCCGTTTTTGTGACTGGGTGTAGTGCCGGTGCGTATGGGTCAATTCTCAATTCAGCTCGGATCGCGACCCAATATCCTGATGCGATCGTTTCAGTCCTCGCTGATTCTGGTGCCGGGATCATCACGGACTCATTTCTTCTCGACAGTTTTCCGAACTGGAATGCGTTGTCCCACCTGCCGGACTATTTGGAGCGTTTACAGGCGCCGCTTGAGACGTTGAGCATTGAAGATGTCTATATTTCCATTGCGGAGACCTTTCCAAATCACAGATTCAGCCAGTATACGACGGCCTTCGATCAAGACCAGATCTTCTATTGGGAGGCGATGGGGGGTGACTTTCGAGACTTTGCGCCTCGTCTCAGGGCGTCTCTAGACACCATCGAAAACACCGTGCCCAACTTTCGTGTTTACTACGCGCCTGGGTCCATGCATTGCATTACGGTCTATCCGTTTTTTGACACGAGGACAGTTGATGGCGTCCGATTTAAGAACTGGCTTCAACAACTTGTTGAAGGGGAGACGACACCTGACTCTGTGCGCTGTTCAGGTGATGGCTGTTTCGATGACCCAGTGTGCAATGCATGCGCTGAGGATCCCGGTGGCCCAGGCTGTAATTTTTGCTCAAACTGGCCAGACCGATACCTTGAAAGTGCTGAAAGTGAAGGACAAGGTGAACGCTGACCGGATTCGTTATGGAACTGGAGAGCTCATATGAAGCGCGATTTGACCGTCAATCGGCTGGAACGTTGCCTGGATTGTGGTCTACACAGGCCACTATGCATCTGCGATCAGGTCCAAGTACAGACGTGTGAGACAAAGGTCACCGTTCTGATGCATGCGAAGGAATCACGCCGCTCGACCAATTCAGGCCATTTGGTTCGACTCATGCTGAGCAATTACACGTTGCGGTTGCGTGGTGACCCAAACATGCCTCGGCATCAAGATGGACTCTTAGACTGTCATGCCCATAATGTGGTCCTATTCCCCGACGAAGATGCGGAGGTTCTTGACCAGACTTGGGTTGGCAAACAAGACAAACCCATCAATCTGATCGTCCCCGATGGGAACTGGCGTCAAGCGAAAAGGATGACCTATCGCGAACGCGATCTTGCTGACTTACCAAAGGTAAAGCTGAAACTCGGTCCTCCTTCGACGTATCGTCTCAGGCGTCATACGAATCCACAGTGTGTGTCAACCTTTGAAGCCATTATGCGAGCCCTTCGTTTGCTTGAATCAGACACCCTTGTCGACCAGCTCGACCATTGTTTTCGACTCTTCGTTGAACGCAGTCTTTGGGCGCGCGGCGATTTGGAACGGGACGCCGTTTACGGTGGTATCCCCGATCCGGCATTGAAACCGTTTCGCTAGATTGATGATTCGCGTCACTTCAACTGAAACCATTCGTCATTTTTCGGGGTATACCCACCGCATACGTATCCAATCGTTCACAGCGTAGTTGGAGTATCTGTGAACCGATTGTCACAGATGAGGGTCCACTCAGCCTCGAGACACACCTGGCACGTTTACTGCTCTTCAGTGGACTCGTATGAAACATTGAGGGAGCACAATATGAATTATCGATTGCAAATATGCGCGGCACTGATGCTGATTTTTTCTGCTGGTTGTAACAAACATTTAGAGGGCGAGTTTGGCGTTTTACAATTTAGCGATATGACCAAACGACCCGGATTCGAGTTTGAGGTGTTTCCGGCCTCAGTCGAAAGGGCTGTTACACCCAATTCAATCTATCGTGTTCGGTTATCGGAACCAGGCCTCTCGGCGAATCAGCTTCGAACGGGTGACGAGGGCATTCTCAGGGTCATCGAGACCCGGCCGATTTCTGACCTGATCGATGGCGAAGAGATTATCGTAGCCACCGAAGTTTTGATGCATACAGGTCGTCCGGGCAGCACGCGTTTGATCGTAGAACTTGAGGATGAGCGAACGGACTACGTCACAATCACCGTCATCGAACACGCCAAAACCGAAGTTGTGATTGCGCCAGATAAACAGCGGTTCCTCGGTCATGATGGTGGGGCTCTCGCTGATTCGCAGGTGGCATTGCTTCCCGGCGCGGAGATTCAATTGTTCGGACAGGCCTTGGACGAGTCCGGTGACTTTTTGTCGGGATCAAATTCAAGCCAATGGGCCGTTGCTGGGTCTGGATTGGTGTTAACCGACGAGAGCGATGAGGATGACTTCGTCAAGGTCATAGGAACCCAAGCTGGTCAGGATAATACCGTTGGTTTTGGAGACTCTACACCGATTTCAGTCCCAACAATCACCGAAGACAGCGTCCGCAGCATTGAGATCCTGCCACAATTCATCGGTCAGTTGGAGGCTGGCTCGGTTCTCCTGCTGCATGTCGCATTTAGGACAGAGGATGGCCGCCTTGTCATCGGCGAGGGAAGCGGCCCAGTCCAGGTGATGTTGAGCGACGGGCTTAGTCTTGTAGAACTCACCGAGACCGACGGCTATTTTGCACTCTATAACGCGTTCTTTAAGCCCGACTTAAACGCGTCTCGCGACATCTTCATCAAGGCCGATGCTGCCGGTGATTACACCATCACAGCCCAATGGAATGGTCTGAGCCACGAAACCACACTCACCATCCATTGATCCGGCGAGCCGGGGTGTGTTTTTCTGCCCATGGATAGGCGTTCAGCCCATCGGACAAATCCCACCCTTCCCAACTGAGCGGCCTTGAATATTGGTCGACATTCAACTTATGGTGCGGGCATGCAATTAAATCTGTCTCCATTGTTGTTCGCCGTGTCTTTATCGGTCTTTACCATGGCCTGTGACGAAAGCACTCAGTCGACCGCGCCGATGGCCGACATGGCATTTCTACCAGACGCGCAGCACCACCGAGACGGTCAGCAGACCGACGGGGGGCCTGCTGATGCCACTCGCCCAGTCAACGCTGTCTGCCCAATGATTGAAGAACCGCCGCCGGGAGACGGATGTCGAGCGACCGCGGGTTCTGAGGATCACTTGGTTGTCACAGGAACAGTATTGACTGCTGAAGGGATGTTAGAAAACGGCAGCGTATATAGTGTCCATGGGAAAATCGTTTGCGTTGGGTGCGACTGCAGTAGTTCAAGTGGGTACTCAGACGCATCGAGAGTGGATTGTGGACAGGCTGTCATTTCGCCGGGTCTCATCAATCCCCATGACCACCTTACGTTTTCCGAAGGCGCACCCATCGACCACGGCGAGACTCGGTACGACCACCGTCATGAATGGCGAAGGGCTTTGTCGACGCCATCAAATTCTCACGGCACAAATGCAGAGTCGAGCGGCAATCGCTGGGGTGAACTGCGCATGCTCTTTAGTGGTGTAACCTCGTACGTTGGATCCGGTAGCGCGACGGGATTGATTCGGAACCTGGATCGGTTAGAGGACGCTGAACGGACACTCGGATTGCGTCAAGTCACCTTTCAGACATTTTCTCTCGGCGACGCGAACCGACGGTTCAAGCCCAACTGCCAATGGGATTATCGCTACGATGAGTTTGAGGCGTCACAATTCTCAGCGTTCATCCCCCATGTTGCTGAAGGGGTTGATGACTACGCTCAGGAAGAATTCCGTTGTCAGAGCACATCCTTTAACGGTGGACAGGATTTCACCGAGAAAAATGCAGCTCATATTCATAGCATTGCACTCCATGCTGTTGATTTCTGGAGCATGGTCCAAGATGAAGCCAAACTGATTTGGTCGCCACGGTCCAATATCTCCCTCTATGGTACAACCGCCGACGTTCAGATTTTTGACAACTTTGGTGGCACAATCGCACTTGGGACTGACTGGACCTATAGCGGATCGGCCAATATGTTGCGGGAATTGGCCTGTGCAGCCGGCTGGAATCAAACCTATTTAAATGGCTATTTCAGCGAGCACCAAATTTGGCAAATGGCGACAGTTAATGGGGCTATTGCGACCAATAATGACCATCTCATCGGCAGCCTGGCCGAAGATAAACTGGCTGATATTGCGATTTTTGCCCCCCGGTCAGATAACCCATATCGGTCGATCATCGAGGCTGGAAATCAAGATGTTTGGATGGTTTTTAAGGCCGGCCGCCCCGTCTATGGGCGAACCGATATCTTAAGTCCCTTACGAGCTTGTGAGCAGCTCGATGTCTGTGGCCAGACATACTCCCTGTGTGCGCAAGACGAGTTTGGAACCAGTTTCAGTTCAATCGCTGCTGATGTGGCGACCGGAAAGCCCGCATACCCGGCCGTGTTTTGCGAAGGCGCGCCTGCGGATGAACCGACTTGTATTCCGTCAAGACCCGGCGAGTTCTCCGGGCAATCCTCAGATACGGACCAGGATGGCGATGGCCAGGCTGACGACGTGGATAACTGTCCAAACGTGTTCAATCCAGTCTTGCCTTACAAAAAAGGGCAGCAGGGGGATAGCGATGGCGATGGGATTGGCGATGCATGCGATCCGTCGCCTTTGGCGGAGGACCTCGATGGTGACTCGGTGGTCAACACCGATGATAATTGTCCGTTAATACCGAACGCGGACCAGACGGATACGGACACAGACTCACGGGGCGATCCTTGCGATTTTTGTCCAGAACGTCCAAATCCCATTGGCGTTTGTCTACCCGCGCCCGGTGTCCAAGCAACCATCGAGTCGATTCAGCGGGCAGATGTGCCTGAAGGAACCAGAGTCAGCGTAACCAGTGCCATCGTGACCGGGGTTTGGAGTCGGGGGGTGTGGGTCCAGCAGGGCACTGGGGCTTATTCGGGTATCGGCGTGTTTACAGGTGACAACGATGACCAGCCAGCCATCGGGGACGTCGTCACCGTCGATGCAGAGGTCCAAGACTACTACGGCGATACACAGCTGACCGATGCGGTCATCATACCCCAAGACGAGTCCATGGAACCACAAGTGACCACCGTTACGTTGGCGGAAGCACTCGACGAGTCATTCGAGGGCGTTTTGGTCATTGTCAGTGACGCGGTTTTAGGGGAAACCACCTACGATTGTAGTGTCGATAACGCCAATTGTTCCGATGAAGGCTTGTGGACCCTCAGTTCGCCTTCGACGGGCACCGATCGCTTACTGGTTTTCGACCGACTTTACGATGCTGATGACTGGCCCGACCGAGTCGGAATGCTTCCCGTTACAGGTGTCCTCACCTATCGCTTTGACCAGCGTCGTATTATGCCTCGAAGCGAATCAGACTTCGGATCGCCGTAAGGCATCCGTTTATTTTACTGACATGGGGGTTGCGCACCCAGCCGATTGCCGTCGGCAAATAGGGTCTCGCCTGCCAAAGTTACCCGGCTGGAATCACAATCGTAGAACAGTCCATACCCACCGTTATTCTGTGCAGAAACATCCGTGAGGTCAGCTCTACAGCCGCCCGCGACTGAAATACCATGGCCCGCGTTATTGTCGCTTGCGCCTTGACTCAGTCGTAGAGTGCCGCCGAAGCCAACGTTGATTCCGTCGCCAGGCCCCGCGGACAAGTCGGCGACTGTTCCATCGATTTGAAAATCGTTAATGGCGGCCTCGCCCTGTAACACCAGGATCCCTGAACCTCGATTTCGTTCGGCTACGATACCAGAAAGTTGTGTCTCTGCTTCGGTTTCAATGAGCACTGTTCCTGGGCCCAGGTTGTCCTCGAACCGAAGCCCATTCCCATTGAACTTTGAGAATTCGACGAGGAGGCCGGCACCGCCATTAAACGCGGTATGAATCGTATCGAGTGTGGCTGAGGTCTCGAATAAGTGTAGCCCCTCTGCGAGACCGGCATCTCCAAGTCGCGTGGCACTGACGTGTATGTCCCGTAACTGGACGTCTCCGGTCCGACCGGTCACAGCAATGCCAGTGGTTGCATTATCAACCAGAGTCGCTTCGCTGACAGTCAAAAGTCCGGATGCGTCCGTTATTTGGATGCCGACATCACCAGATTGACTCACGGTCAGTGTGTTAAAGTCTCCTGTTGAGTTTTGAATAACCAATCCTCTACTTTGGCTACCCGTAACCGAAAAATCACGGGTTCGTGCGTGGGTGGTGTTGAACAGCGCGCCGATGCGTCCAGGGTCTGTTATGTTTACATCACTGACCTCGACTATCGACATGTTGACCGCACTCAGGCCCGTGTTGGCAGGCCGTTCCAAGATTAATTGATGCCCCGTAAAATTGGCGCCATCCAGACTGATAGCGTCGATTCGTGGCTCAGTTATGCGGAGTGTGGTGGCCATCAAGTCCGCACCACGACTCAATCGAACGCCTCGATTGACGCCGCTGATTTCGGTGTCAATGAGACTGGCCTCTCCACCGTACATGGCTAATCCAGTTTGCAACGGAATCAGTGTTGATGGGTCAACGCGATCAATTCGCAGTGTCTCCGACGTAATGATTCCAGCCGTGCTGAGCAAGCCAGCCACGGCGACCCGATTGATCTGAACTTGACTTAGCACGGCTTGTCCGCCGGAGATGTACAGCGCAGGCCCCCCTAACCTGGTGACATCGACCCGTGTCAATGTAATGCGTCCCTCACTGGATACACCCGTCCACCCTGAATCGGATAATCTTCCACCGATCCATTGGAATTGTCCGTTGCCATTGACCTTGACCGCCGCTCCATCGCTTGGGCGGGGGCCATCGAATCGACGGGTGTCTGACGAAGGACCATCCATATCAGTGATCGTGAGATCTCGACCGACGAGAGTGCCGTTTACTTCGATGGCGGACTCAGCCGCGGTAACGGCCACAGTCTCTAGCAGAACATCCCCATCGATGCGGAGTGCGGGTTTACCACCCTGTATACTCAGTTCTCTAATGACTATGTTGCGTCCGCCCAGAACCCAAGGCCCAGAAATGCTCGTCACATCGGCACCGCTGCCTTGCACGATCACATTTGGTGGTGGCTCCCCGATTGCACCGTATTGCCCAGGAAGTAGCAAAACGGTGTCGCCAGACTTCGCGATTGAATAAGCATCCGAAATGTTGTCAAAGGGGGCGTAGCGGCTGCCATCCGCCACCCTAGATGATCCGGGTCCAACAAAGATGAGACGGCCAGCATTCTGTTCATCTGAGACGCGTCCATCATGGGGTTGAATCACAGCATCTGACGGAGGCAGTGTGCCATCGAGAGTAGTCTGGCGAATGGCCTCACCGTCGCAAGCCGAGGCGAAATGCAAACACCCACACAGGAAAAAAATAAACCGTGTTTTCACGGTGTGCGACGTCTTCGTAGCCCACAAATCGCAATCAACAAGAGAACCCCAAGAGTCTGGCTTGGAACACCGCCAATATGTGAGCACCCACCGTCAGTGGCGCCGGCCGCGCCGCCGCTTTTGATGATAGAAATTGCATCCAATAATCGGGCCGATGCGTCGCCGTTTCGAGCGACGAGGTCGTAGGTTCCCACAGGCAAGCTTGCGACAAATGTGCCTCGGACGACTTCATCAGATTCGAAGGTCAATGACTCAATGCCAATTCCGCCGATGCTAAACTGCGTATTTTCGCCAAACCCACGGCCCTGGATACTCATGTCCACCGGGGCATTTTGTGCAAGCATTCGTGGGGAGACTGAGATCACGTTGAGGGTGTCGCCCACAATAGTAAATGCCCTCGGTAGCAAGGCGACCTGACCGTCGCCGCGCGTGATCCGAAGGTCATAGCGGCCTTCATCGAGCCCAGCCGGAACGACGGCTGTCAGAGTCGAACCGGAGAGGACGTCGACCTCCAACAATCGGGTATCACCTAACTCCACGAATAGGTCATTGTTGGATAGGAAACCGCGTCCATTAATGACGACCTCAGTATTGCGGTCTCGCGTGCCTCGCTCCGGATTGATTCTTGTCAATTCCAAACCCACGATAGGCAAAGGCGAACCATCGGCTTCAGGCACAGCATCCGTTCCGACGGTCTGAGTGTCATTGTCGTCGAATCCTGCTGCATCAGAAAGTCCAACATCTGTTTCTGGCAGCCCAGCATCCAAATCGCCCGGGCCCGAGTCATCGCGAACGACCCCCGCATCTTGCGGTGGTCTTGGACGGCTCATGTCCGGTAATTGGGCCTCACCGTTGGGACAGACTTCATCTAAATGGGCAATTTCAAGCCTGAAGACCCAATCGCCGGGCGGCCGTTCCGGGCTGCCGCCGTCTTCGAGTACGTCCGTAAAATCGCTAAACCAGCTGCCGTTTCGTTGTAAGACTCGGAGTCGGTTATGACCCGGTGTAATTCCATCAGTGTCCGATGCGATTCCGGGCGGTGCGCCGCTGCCTTCGACATGTCGGCCTCGGATTCGGAGTCGGCGAGCATTGGTTGTGATGCGCTGGGCTGCCAGATCAACGCTACTCATTTGTTCGCGACTTCCAGAGACTTGGTAGGCATCAAGGTCGCTCTGCCAAATCAATTGGGCTTCGTCACCGTCCTCTGTGGCTTCAGCGAGTCGAAACGTAAAGATATTAAATCCGGCTGGTCCAACCCAAAGCAGAATTCGACAAACCTTATAATTATCGTACTCAGCCGGCACGTCGAAAATCGATACGAAGGATTCGCCGCCTCGCATGTTTGGATAAAACGCGATTTGCGCACCGGCTTCAACCGAATCGTTTTGCAAGACGGTCCTGGCTGTCGCCAACGTGCTCAGGCAGAGGATACTGAGCGTAACCATTCGAAACATATCATTCACCCAATCGATCTCTCTTGGCTATTCTGGCATAAGGTGACAAGTCCGTACAATTGGTTCGACTCGTATGACGTCCAACTCAGGTTGCGTCCGATGGGTGGCCCGACGACATTTTGTTTTCTGTGAGGGAGACCGATGACAGTTGATAAAGACGCACTTACCGAGAGCCGGGTCGCCTTGATCACGGGGTCGACCACTGGATTGGGAAAAGCCATTGCCCTCCGACTGGGTCGGGCTGGAGCGAAAATTGCTTTGAATTATGTCAATCAAGATGCCCGAGCAAAGGCGACGTTGGACCAATTCAGAGCCGAAGGAATCCAGTGCGAATTGTATCAAGCATCGGTCATCGATGAGGCGGAGATCAATCGCTTAGTGTCCACCGTTACTTCAGATTTGGGATCCATCGATATTTTGGTCGCTAATGCGACTTGCGATCAGCCACAGCGGCCTATCGAGGACTATGACTGGTCTGATTATCAGCGGATGCTCGACTATTTTGTAAAAAGCCCGCTCTTGCTGACCAAGGCTGTTCTCGCCGGGATGAAATCCCGCCGATGGGGTCGAATTGTGAACATTGGGAGCGAGGTGTTTAAACGGGGGGCACCCAATTTCAGTGCCTACGTTGCGGCCAAAGGAGCTCAGGAGGGGTGGACGCGCTCTATGGCCAGCGAACTCGCCCCTTGGGGCATTACCGTCAATATCGTTTGTCCGGGCTGGATTCCCGTTGAACGCCATGCGGCGGACAGTCAGGACGCCAAGGATCGATATTTAGACGGCATTCCGATGCAGCGGTGGGGAGTGCCGGCTGACGTAGCGGCCGCTGTGGCCTTTTTTGCAGCAGACGATGCCGCCTTCATGACGGGACAAAGTATTCAAGTCAGTGGCGGTGTAACCGTCGGTTGACCGTAGTTCCTATCCGGTGAGCAATTGAGATGCATCGGTGACCAAAACGTGGAGTTTACAGCACTTATCTACCCGGTATACGCTTGCGCTGTCGATTCACTTTGCGCAGGAGTCCATTGTGACGAGTCCGAATAGGCCAGTAGGTCTCTTAAAATGGCGTAATTCATGCTTATTTTTGACCCTTATGCTACCCATGGCACTTTGGACAGGATGCGACGAGTCCAGCCCTGGTTCCAATGCCCAGAATAACAGTGTGCTGCGAGATGCTGGGGCAAGTTTCTACGCTGCAGATGGGCTTACGGATCAGCGATCGACAACCCCCACTGGGATCGTCGGTCCGGCGGGTCCAGCAGGGGAAGCCGGTCCAGCGGGTCCAGCGGGTCCGGCCGGTCCAGCGGGCCCAGCAGGGGAAGCCGGTCCAGCGGGTCCAGCAGGGGAAGCCGGTCCAGCGGGTCCAGCAGGTCCAGCGGGTCCGGCAGGTCCAGCGGGTCCGGCAGGTCCAGCGGGTGATGGTGTCGGCGGGCAGAGCGTCTTTGTTGGCATGAGTATAGATGCGATTAGCTGTGGGTTGGGCCTTCGTGGTCTACAGGCCGCATGTAGCGAGACGTTCGAGGGGTCGACGCCGTGTCGGTCCACTGACTACATGCACAATATTCAAGTTCCGCAACATGACCGAGGGGGCTGGATTCTTCCCGTCTTTATCAGTTTTGCTGTTCGGCCTGATGGCAATGTATACGCTCTTGAATCATCGGGCTTAGTGGGCCATCCCGATTGGTTCACATGCCGAGGGTGGCAAGGGGTTGGCCGTCATCTTTGGGTCAGTGAGAATGGCGCCTTTTCGACCGACCGTGCGCTCGACGAGCAGCATCCTGTTGCATGCTGCGCGCAGGCTCTTTAGATTTCAAAGCGAAGGGGCAGTTCAGTTTAAAGTACGCTGAGGAGGCAATTCGTGTCCGGACCATTGACAGGAATACGGGTCATCGAAATAGCGGGCCTCGGCCCAGGCCCATTTTGCGGCATGTTGCTGGCCGACTTGGGGGCAGAGGTGATTCGCATCCAGCGGATGAAGGGCGCAATGATGGTCCCGACCGACTTGCTCAATCGAGGCCGCACTACCCTGTCTGTTGACCTGAAATCGCCAGCAGGTGCTGAGCTGATCAAGCGTCTGGTTGCGCAGTCCGATGTTTTAATTGAAGGCTTTAGACCCGGTGTGGCTGAGCGTTTAGGTATTGGTCCGAAACCGTGCTTAGCCATCAACCCTGCCCTGGTCTACGGCAGAATTACCGGTTGGGGTCAAGATGGCCCCATGGCCCAACGTGCTGGTCATGATATCAATTACATCGCTCTCTCGGGGGCTTTACATCCCATCGGCGATGCCGGCGGTCCGCCCATTATCCCATTGAACTTGGTTGCGGATTTTGGTGGTGGTGGGATGTTACTTGCTGTGGGGGTCCTTGCGGCTGTACTCCATGCGAAAATAAGTGGCGAAGGCCAGGTTGTTGATGCAGCAATGGTGGACGGATCGGCCCTCTTGACAACAATGTTCCACGGATTGATGGCAAGTGGGATGTGGACTACGGAGCGAGGCTCGAATCTACTCGATGGAGGAGCCCCCTTTTACCGCTGCTATCAAACGGCAGACGGTGGCTACATGTCTGTTGGTGCCATCGAGCCAAAGTTCTATGCACTTTTGATTCATGGACTTGGCCTCGATATGGCGGAGTTGCCTAGTCAGTATGACCAGACACGTTGGGCTGAACTACGGTCGCTCTTTCAGGGTGTGTTCTTGTCGAAAACGAGGCAGCAGTGGGCCGATGTATTCGAAGACATTGATGCCTGCGTTTACCCCGTGTTGTCATTAGCTGAGGCACCCAAGCACCGGCATAATCGCCACCGGTCGACGTTTACGACAGCCGCCGGTTGCGTCCAGCCCGCCCCTGCACCACGCTTTTCGAAGACAGCCGTCGAGTTGTCGGAGCCTTCAGACGCAAACGCCAGCCCAACCAGCTCAATATTACTCAAATTGGGCTTCAGCGAGGATGAAATCGATGGGTTGAAGGCAGCTGGGACACTGGCTTAACCTGTCCGTGATACAACGATAATGACTGACCAAGCTTGTGTCCGACGACCAGCAGTTGTATAGGGTGCTGCACTGGCTGACTAAAGGCCCAGGATTTACGAAGGACGGCTATGCGTCGTCCATGATGTTAACCAGAGTCGCACGGGCGATTCGATTTAAGTCCATCGCTTTCCAATAGAGTCGAACTTGTATTCGTTTTGGGAGGGCGTGGTTGGAGTCTAGACAATATGAGGTCCCTTTCAATCGTTCTCATTGCAGCTGTCGCATTGACCGGCTGTGAACCAAAAACAGCGTCCGAAAAGACGCCAGCTACTCAGACGGCGAACACGACAACAGCAGCCGCTAAGACAGCGCAAAAAGCACCAGCTAAAAAAGCGACTGCTGCAGACAAAAAGGCGACCGCAGCCAAGCCTACGGCGACAGCCAAGCCTGCAGCTGCAGCCAAGCCCCCTGCGAAGGCGATTCCAGGCATGCCAACTAAGCCAGCGTCCATTCCAGCACCAGCAGACGTTGCGGCAGCTCCAGCTGATGCGGCTAAGACGGCCTCTGGATTGGCTTCAAAGGTTTTGAAGGCAGGGACCGGAAAAGCCAAGCCAGCCAAAGAAGATACTGTCAAAGTGCACTACACCGGATGGACGACAGACGGGAAAATGTTCGACAGTTCAGTCGCCCGCGGAACCCCGGCTTCATTTCCTCTCAATCGCGTCATCAAGGGATGGACCGAGGGCGTCGCCATGATGGTCGTTGGTGAGAAACGGCGGTTTTGGATTCCGGGTAATCTGGCCTATGGTGACAAGCCAGCGCGCCCCGGCGCACCGGCGGGAACGCTCGTTTTTGATGTTGAACTCCTAGAGATTGAGAAGGCACCAACTCCGGAAGAAAATGCAGCCCGCTTCAAGACGTGGTTTGCCGCGTTCAAAAAGACCGCCAACTCGGCGTGCGAATGCAAGGACATGATGTGCTTCCAGGGCTCCATGATGGAATTACGAAAGGTCAAGCCACCCACGGTTGCGCCAACACCCCAACAAATTGCTGAAATGGACCCATTCAGGAAGAAGCTTCAGGAGTGTGCAGAAAAGCTCCGACCGAGCATTGGCAAGCCAAGTGCTGGTCCCGCTGCTGCAGGCAAGGCGCCGACAATCAAGGTTGCGCCACCAGCTAAGAAAGCAGCTGACCCGAAGAAATGAGCTGAGTCGTCTGAGCTCACACAACCGTGTGGGCTTGTGGAAAATAGCCAGCTGGGAAGTCCCATCTGGAAACCTTTTTTCCCCTGACGACTCGTATACCGGGAGCTCGGTATTGCCGCTTTCTCCGAAGTGGCATGGACACTTAAGGATCACACAGTCACAGCTGGTTTCGACGTTTCAAATCAACGATCGGGCCGGCTGTTAAGTGCTGTGGACGATTTACGTACTGTTTTCTTTTCTACGACCGAGACTGCATGGCAGACTGTGGCTCTAGGAGGTTTACTGATGGATACGGCAAAGAGAAACCGAGAAATTCTCTGGTTAAATGTTGCATTTCTCACCTTGACGCCACTCGCGGCCCTCATCCTGACGCCCCTTTACATTGCACATCATGGCGTTCTACAAGCCGAGATTTGGGCTTGTATCGGCTTGTGGTTTCTGACCGGTTTAGGGATTACGGCTGGGTATCATCGTTTGTTTTCTCATCGCAGCTACAAGGCGTCTTGGCCGGTTCGCTTGGGGTTCGCCATCGTCGGTGCAGGTGCGTGCCAAAATAGCATCATCGCATGGGCATCTGACCATCGCACTCATCATCGACATGTGGACACTGAGACGGATCCCTATGATGCAAATCGTGGCTTTTGGTTTAGTCATATCGGTTGGATCTTTCTCGGAGGGCGACGCGATACGAGTTATCCAAATGTGCCCGACTTATGGGCCGACCCTATCTGCCGGTGGCAACATCGATATTATTGGCCTATCGCAATTACTTTTAATCTTGCTGTCCCCCTTGCCCTTGGTTTTTGGTCTGGACGAGTGGGCGGCATGCTGCTTTTTGCCGGGCTGCTGCGCATTGTGTTGGTGCATCACTTTACATTTACGATCAATTCTTTGGCGCACATGTGGGGCAGCCGACCTTGGTCGGACGAGAACACTGCGCGCGACAATTGGTTTTTGAGCCTCTTGTCTTTTGGCGAGGGCTATCACAACTTTCATCACGCCTATCAGCACGATTACCGTAACGGACCGAAATGGTATAATTATGACCCGAGTAAGTGGCTCATTTGGAGCTTGTCCCACAGTTCACTGGTTTGGGACATCAAGCGAACACCCGACGAGTCGCTCATCAGGTCACGCTCACGATTTGCCAAAGAACGCATGCTCAGGAAACTGGCCGAACGCCCAGGACGAAGCCTAGAAGATTGGGCTGCCACCTTCAGAGACGGCCATCGGATACTGACTATTGAACTTGAGGATGAAAACGATCTACAGCAAAAAAATGGCGTTTTGAGCACCCGCATTGCGTTGCTTCGAGGCTATTTGCTCAATCACGTTGAGGTGGCGGAAAATGCACTTGAAAGCGCGCTCAAAGAACTCAAAAAGAGACGCACTGCTTTAACGGCTAAACTGAGGAATGCCAACCGTTTGCCCAAGGCTGAGCATACGGCGGCGATCCGGCGCGACCTCGACGAACTCAAACGCAGCTTTCGCATGGCGCGCCGGCAAGCGCAGGTTGCACTGCGAGACCTGGTTCGCACATATCAATCGTGTCAAAGTAGTCTCTGAACCCGGGTCTTTTCGGTGTCCTGCTTTGAATTCACACAGACGCCGTTCGTTTCACAAATGCCCTATCTGCAAATTTGATGTTCACTAGAGAAAGGACTATGGACAATGCGACTTAATCTCAACAGGTCAGTTTTCTCAGTTTGTCTCCTCGGTTTTCTTTTGAGCATCTCAGTCGCTCTTTGTGCACCCAAAAAAGGCACCGCGAACACGTCGAAATCCCAAAGTGAGGCGGTACAACGCATCGATTACTATGTTGGTGATTTGCAAGACAGCTCCGTGGACGGTAAGCAGCTTTATGGACCGCGACGCATCGCACTCCTCAAGCGGGTCATCTCGTCCCAAGAGGGCAAGATAACCGAATATTTTGTCGAAGCACTCTCACGCTATACGCGAACCATTAAAGTGGTGCCCGGGACGTCACCGAGTGAATACAAAGTCGACCCGCCCATCGAAGCGGGCCAGGTCCAGTTTACAGGAACGCCGTGGACAAGCCAGTCTTGGCAGTACACGGTCGATCTATTTCGTGCGGGCAGCAAGAATGTCTCTGCGGAACTCAAGAAGGACCAATTGACCATCGTGCACAAAATTTTTGGCCCAAAAGGAAAAGTAACCGGCCTTCGGACCGTTTTGCTGAGGGCAACCAAGCCCGAAGCCTATATGGTTAAGCTTCGCGATTGGGAGTCAAAATATGGCGCACCGCAAATCTTCAGATGATGACCTTGGCCTACGCTTTACGGCCAAGGACTGAGTTTGAGTTATGCTGTTTACGACCGAGGGTATGGCGGAGGTACTGGACCGCCTGCGACGGGGCCTTGAAAGCACAGGAGGTCTTGTCTCTTGTGACATTCTGAATCCGGATTTAAAGCCGGATTTATTCGACGGCGAGATGCTCACTCAAGGCGGCATTACCTATACTTATCGCTCTCTCAAATGTTGGCTTGATATCGCCGAAACCCTCGGTTGCCGAATGGGCGTGCCCATCATGGTATCCGACACGCACCTCCGCTTACGGTTTACAACTCTTGCCGACTCCAGCTCCTGGCACACGGGGTCTAAACCCTCCGGTGATACAGAAAAATATGGGACGCAATCACAGTTCTACCGGATTCATCGGTTTGAGGATCCTCACTTCGTCAACGGATTGAAATCCGTGCTTGGCCAGATAAACCTTGCTCCTGGTGCTCGGATTCTGATTCTCGGTGTCAATCGGGGTGATGAAATCGCTGGCATCCGCAATTTGGTACATGAGTCGGTTCGAGACACTCTCGATTGGGTTGGAATTGATCATTGTGCTACGGCACTCGAACAGGCAGACAGTCGATTTTCGCACCTGAATGTACGCCTATTGTGCCATTCTATTAGTGAATTACAGGCATTGGACCTTGGCCGTTTTAGCCTGGTTGTTGCAATCAATACATTGCATAGCCCAAGCGTTGACGGGCAGGCGATCTGTCGACGCATTGTGAAATCGCACTTGACACCAGATGGTACGATAATTCTTGGTTTTCCCAATTGTCGATACCATGGTGGTGTCGTGGTTTATGGAGCTCGGGTTCCCAATTATCGACGCCCCGAATACTCTCTGCTGTTTCGACAGGTCAGTGGTTTTAGGCGTTACCTGAACCAGCAGGGTTTCAAAACGACTTTAACGGGTAAATACACGCTCCAATTGGCAGCAACTCGAACGAATGCAACGTCCTAAGTGACGGTCTATTTATACGCCGACCCAATGATGACTCGACGGGCGTTCTCGGTGTGCTCAGGGCCGCCCAAAGCCCCTGCGTGGGTGATTTTCACTCTCTAAAAAGAAAATGTCATGGGCTAAATCCATTGTTCTGCTGTATACTTTCGCGACGATGGGGGTATTTCATTATGACGAAGACCAAATCAAGGTGTGCTATCCGGCCTGCGCTTGTCCTGTTGTTGGGCTTGTCTTTGAGTTGTGCGAATGCTGATGAAGACATTGCTACGCAATCCATTGGCGAACAAGGGTCCGGAAAAGCGGACGGGGTAGAACAGGGTAATGAGGTTGAGGTGCCCGACGGTGCCGACGTATTGGCTGACCAGTATGCGTTGATCATTGATACCTGGTTGAAAACGGCGGAGAGCGATGACGATGATGAACCCCAGGAATGGCGCGCTCAACTTCGGGCTCGTTTAGAACGATATTCGTCA
>JAYZEG010000006.1:0-65050 GCA_036337435.1 Myxococcota bacterium | reverse complement strand
TCCGTTTTTCATTTTTATGTTTAATTTGCGGGGCGCGGCCGAAGATGGGGATCAAGCTGTCTATTGAAATTGAGATTGATGGGGCCATGGATCCCACTCTGAGAGAGTTGACTGAGGCTGTACTTCGGCTGGCCTTGAAAGATGCGTCTGTATCGGCAGTTACATCAGCTAACGGCAGCGAGGAAAAGCCGCGAGTAAAGAAGCGACTCAGGCGACCGCCAGATCGGCCTAAACTGACGGGGACGCCAGAACAGCAATGGCTTCAATTTCAAGCGAAAGCACCGGGCCGAACAAGGGAATTTGCAGAGCTGGTGAAAGGTAAGGAGCCGGACTTCCTCATGCAAGAGGAGGCCATGAGAGCCTTAGAAATCAGCGAAGCAAGAGCGATTGGAGGGCTCACAGGGTCTATGCGTCGATGGGCTGTTGCGGATGGGATTGAGCTCCCTTGGTCTGCGACCAAGATCGATGGACAGCGAGCTTGGATATGGCGCGGATTTGATGAATCAGGCGACCTCTTACCGCCTCCCCATGCCTACTTAGAAATCGAGCGTGAGCTGGCACCTCCCGCCACCTATGAAGAATATTTTGAGCGCTTACCGAAGCGATCACAAAAATTTCTTAATTATATTGAAAAAGCGGGGACCGCGACACTTCAGGATGCAATGGATGCGCTCGGCATTGACAATCCGAAGGCTCTGGGTGGTCTTGCAGGCTCGCTGAATAGATGGGGCCGGGCAGCAGGCCTACCGGTCCCGTTCGTTACCGAACGAGTCGATGACAAAAAGTGCTATCGCTGGGTGGGGCTCAACCCGGAGACATCGCGCCCAAAAGTTGAAGCGTCCGCAGCGAACGCCGCGGACGCGACACCGGACCCAGTGGCGACCATAGCTCAACTGACAAATTTTTTGCCGGACCGTCATTGTCGGTTTCTTGACTATATACAAGGCAACGGGACGGCGTCGGTCGGCGATGCGCTTCATCAGCTTGCTCTGGAAAAAGCGAGTGGAATACCCGATGTCCTAAAAAGCATACAAAGCGTATGTGCATTCAGAGGCCTGTCATACCCGATCGAAGAGCATACCGATGCATCTGGCAATCGGTTTTGGACGTTGTCAGGTTGGAGCAAGATACAGCGTCAACCGGTCGGCGAGCCCATGGAGGAACCAACTGTGGGCAGCTCAGTAGGACCGGGTGTCAGGCGTAGACGCCAGCGTGTATGATGGTCTCATGACCACTCAAGACTGTCGCGAGACCACCGATTCAAAAAGGCCAGGCCTGCCTAGCCCCAAGCTGATTTGGCGAGGATGTCAGCCCCATTTCTTTGGCCTCCATGGCTTTACGGGTGGGCCTGGTGACTACAGCGAACTCGCCAAATGCCTAGGACATCATTTTACCGCATCCCATTTATTGGGGCATGGTCCCCTCGCAAAAGCTGGCCCAACAGCCTTCGAGATTGACGCCTACGCCAATTTTATCGTCGAAGCAGCTGACTCCTCCACGGTTTTGATTGGCTACTCAATGGGTGCTCGAGTCGCTATCGACACGCTTGTACGGAAAAAACATAGGCCCAAAGCACTGGTTTTAATCAGCGGGACTGCAGGCATCAGTGCGCCTGCTGAACGAGAGGCACGGTACCAAAAAGATATCGCCTTGGCTCACCAATTGACAGAATTGGGCGTGGACGAATTCCTTAAGCTGTGGAACCAGACTCCGCTTATTTCGACCCAGTCAAATGCGAGTGTCGAGTTGCAAAAACGAATGAGTTCAATTCGTAAAAAACACACGGCGGTCGGCCTTGCATATGCATTGAAGACACTTAGCCCTGGTCGACTACCGTCACGATGGAACGAACTGCATCAATTGACGCTGCCGGTCTTACTCATTACGGGTCGCCTAGACACGAAGTACGACGGCCTGGCAGAGAAATTACGTAAACAATTGCCCAATGCGACCCGTGGTGTCATCGACACAGCGGGTCATGCACCGCACATTGAGGCACCCGGTCCGACAGCAAATTTAATTAGGCGATTCGTCGCATCCCTCTGAATGACATTGAAGGTAGACCATGGATACGAGGACTGAGTACGCCTATCAGGCCTTCTATTGCGAAGAAAATATTTGGCAATTCTTAAAGACGAGGGCGGTGCAACGGCCCTCGAACGATGCTGCCGTTTTCATTACCAATCAAGACCAACACGTCGCATTAGCCCAGCAGCAACAGGGCGATGAACAGGGCATCGTCATTTGGGATTACCACGTGATAGCACTCACTTACGATCCCAGCCCGCTGATTTGGGACTTTGATTCGCGGCTTCCCTTTCCCTGTTCAGCAACCGATTGGCTTCAACAGACATTTGCTGCATTCAAAGGGGCTCCAAAAATTTATCACCCAATCTTCAAGGTCTGCAAAGCCCATCTGTTTCTCGGAGAGTTCCAATCGGACAGGCGTCATATGCGAGATGAATTAAACCGTTGGCTCAAGCCACCTCCAGAGTGGCCCAATATTGGTCGCGGGCACAATCTAGATGACTGGTTAGATCTATCCTGTGACAAACTGGGCTCGCTTTACGACTACGATGAATTAATGAACCAATTCGTGTGCGCAACGAACTGAGTTCTAAACTCCGTGTTGCATGATGGCATAAAAAACATCGACGACCGTCCTATCGATCGGCCATAATGAACGACCAAGCTCTCCCAGACATCACTGCTTGGTGTAGAAAGTAGGTATGCGACCAGAACAGACACAACTCATTTTTTCAGACCGGGTCATGACGGGTTGTTCCAGCGATGCCATCGGACCGAGGCTCCTTGAGATCACAGACGGACTGATTACCCGAGTTGATGAGATCGAGCGTTCTCAAATCGCGGCCGCCGTTACGCCCGATGCCGAAGTAACCGACCTCGGTACACATCTCGTAACGCCAGCGTTCATTAATTCTCATACCCACTTATCCATGAATGTCTACCGAGGAATTGGCTTAGCCGCCATGGCGGGCAATATCGTAGAAGATCTATATTTTCATTTGGAGAGCACCCTGACAGCTGCAGAGGTCAGAGCATTCAGCCGGATGGGTGCCTATGACTGTTTGTTATCCGGCATCGGTATGGTTTGGGATCATTACTACCATGCCCAATCCGTCGCTGATGCATTGATGGATGTAGGCGTCACCGGCGTAGTCGCACCGACATTGCAAGACCTAAATGGACCTGGCGTCCAATGGCTCGACCAACAATGGATTGCAACAGATGCAATTACCCATGGTCGCGCCTATGAAAAATCGGGAATTTATTCAGCCTTGGGCCCCCATGCCACAGACACGGTCAGCGATAGCCTTTGGCGGAAGATTTCAGATTGGGCCGCAAAGGAAAACATACCAATCCATGCGCACGTCGGACAGTCCATCGAAGAGTACGAAAGGAATATAACCGACTATGGTTGTTCTCCGGTGGCTAGACTCGGACGACTGGGTGTCCTCGCAAGCCCAGTTGCTTTCTTGCTCGTCCATGGACAATTCGTCAGTCGAGACGATCTTGGACTGCTCGATAAAGAGAGACATGTTCTGGGGCATTGCCCGTATTCCCAGGTTCAGTTTTGCTTTCCCGCGCCCGTTTCTATCTGGCAGGAAGCCGGTATTGGGATTGCGCTGGGTACCGATTCCGGAGCCTGCAATGACACCATGAACGTCCAACAAGAGTTACGATTGCTGGCAGAAGGACCAACTTATCGAGTAACGCATTCACATTTGAGGCGGTCTTTTGCCGAGCAATCGACACAGACGACAGCCCGGTCCTTGGACCAATTCCGCGTGGATGAGAGAAAAAATCGTACATTTATGAATGACACCCACGCCCTGCTAGACACGGTCTGGAAGACACCTGGCAAGATTCATCCAAAAGTAAAGTGTGGGCAACTTAGAGCCGGACACCTTGCGAATTTAACCGTTTGGAACCTCGAACACCCCGCCATTTGGCCGGCGAATGACATCCAACGAAGCTTGGCGTATGCAGACGCTGCACAAGCCTTGCACGGCGTGATGACAAAGGGTGTGTGGCGGGGAAAGCTTGGAAATTTTGCGAACAGTATTCTCAACAGTGATGACTTCAAACAGGCCCAGGCCGAAGCGGTCAGGCGTTTTGATGAGCTGAAGACAAGGCTTGGTCTAAAGACATAGACAAAACGACTGAGTACAGAACTTCGATCAATTAGAAAAACCATGGCATGCTCCCAAATGAACTCGCCAATTCGGGGTAGAACTGCCATGAGCGAAAAGTCCAGCCAAACGGCACAAACAGTCTGTTTAGCAATCCTCGCGTCAATCGCATCCGCGTCGGCTCTCTATTGGCTAAAACCCGTCATGATCCCCTTTATTCTATCGATCCTCTTAGCCTATTTGCTCTCGCCACTGGTCAGCTTACTGCAAACACGTCTGCGGTTGCCGGGAGGCATTGCCATCGTGGGCTCGCTCGTGGTCTGCAGCCTGGTCTTCTACGGACTGATTCTTCTCATCGCCTCATCCATCAGCGAGTTGTCGGCAAACTCGAGTAAATACCAGACAAAGCTAGGACAAATGATCGATGATATCAGCCAATGGTTGCAGCTCCGAGGTTTCGAAGTCGATACGCAAACTATAAAGTCAAAACTGGGCAATATGAACTGGGGCGAGACTGCGGGTGATTTGGCAAACGGGCTGATTGCTTTCTTGTCCAATACCTTTTTGATCCTCATCTTTGCCATTTACCTGTTGCAGGGACAATCATTAGACGAGACTGACGCAAACTCGTCACCCGTGCGTCAGAAGATTGAAGGACGCATCAAGCGCTACTTGACCATCAAAATTGCCCTGTCAGCTGCAACAGGGATTCTTACAGCAATCATTCTTTTGAGCCTGGGGGTCGACGCAGCACTTCTCTTCGGTATTCTCGCTTTCCTGTTGAACTTCATTCCCAGTGTTGGATCCATCATCGCAACCTTGCTGCCCGTTCCCTTAGTCCTCTTCGAACCCACATTAAGCGGGACGACCGTTTTGTTAACCGTCCTGCTTCCGGCAACGGTCCACATCATCATAGGCAACGTCTTGGAGCCGAAAATTATGGGGGATTCACTGGAGCTACATCCCATTACAATTCTACTGAGCCTGGTCTTCTGGGGTATGCTCTGGGGTGTTCCTGGCATGCTCTTGGCCGTACCCATCTCCGCAACGATGTGCGTGCTGCTCGATAGCCAAGCAGGGACCAAGCCTCTGGCAAAGTTGATGGCAGGCCAATCAAATTAAGAGTCGGTCATTCAACTGGGCTGAGTTCCGCCGCCTGACCTTGAACAATCCGATAGCGATGTCCTGAATTAAGTCGGAGGCTCTGACTGGTTTGCTGGACGTCAGGCCATTTGATTTCGATGTGTGCCTCACAATGCCCTGCAAGGCCAAAGTGAAGAATTCGGTCATTCTGTGCACCATAATGACCATAGCCTCCGATGACTTGCTGTGTCTGCTTTAGCGAACCAGTGGTTACAGTCACCGTTGCACCCACTGCACCTCGATTACTCCCAGCCATCCCAACCAACTCAAGCTGAATCCAGTTGTTCACTTGGCCGAATTGGTTTTCGAAGTATCTGAGGGAGGCCGTTTCATAGCAATTGTTGGGCTGATTGGCATTGCATCGATTGCGACTGTGGCCGACGACGATGTCGAGATCACCGTCTCGATCGAAGTCCGCCACGGCCATGCCGTGACTTCGATTGTGTTCAAAGAAATCATCGATTCTCATTTCGCTGAAACGCACATCCCCGTCCGTTGAGATGTTTCGATACAGGTGACCACGATTGCCTGGATAGTCTGTTCCACCTAAATAAATATCCTGTCGACCATCATTATCGAAGTCAAAGGCAACCGCGGTAATGTGACCCTCATCCCAAGACGGGGTTTGGTGCTCCATGCCGAGCCCAGTCTGTTGCCGGCCAGGTCTTGAAAACGTGACGTCAGCCATCCCTTGGTTTATGAGAATTTCACTGGCGTCTGAACCGACCCCCGCCCACCAATGTCGGATTTCTGTGGTGTAAAGATCCATCCATCCATCGTTGTTGAAATCCGCACATACGGTCGCTCCGCTGTTCCCGCCATTCCGGAAGGCTTCCCTGTCTGTTTGATGTCGCCAGTTGCTCTGGTTACACGCAATGTTGGGTGCAGGCGCAGTCTCACAATCCGGCATATCAGGCTGATCTTGGCAGAAGCAGCGAGCGAATTGATTATCCTGCCACTGCTGATTCTGGTCAAAAGCGTACCCTGACTCGACGCTTCGATTCTCGTACCTGACCTGACCTGATTCGATTTGAGCTTGCCACAGATGATTTGGTGCACGACCATAAGATCCGGCGAGTAACTCAGGCAACCCATCGCGGTTCAAATCGCAAGCGAGGGCAGACCATGCCGTTGTGTGAGCCCGGCCTGAATTTAAATCGGCAAGACTCATCCAAGGTCTGGTCTCAAGACCAGCTTGAGACGTCACATCATTAAAACCACCCTGTCCATCGCCAACAAACAATCTGTCTTGAGCTGGTGTGCCTAATCCACCCTGCGCAATCCAGAGGTCGAGATGTCCATCGAGGTTAAAGTCTAGCCACGACGCACCGGATGGAACGTCATCGCGCCCGATTCGCCTCAGCGTATGATCAGCCTCAAGTGCCGTGAATGCACCATTGCCATCATTGACGAGCAATTCGCTGCGTTCATTGACTTGGATTCGGTCAATTCCGTCGAGTTCCAATTCCACACCCGCGCGCGTATCGACACCACTGTAGATATCCATATCGCCATCATTGTCGAAGTCACCAAACACAATGACTTCACTGGGACGTCCAAGACGGAGTGGATACTGACCACGTGGTTCAAATACACCGGTCTGGTCAGTGACATCTTGAAAGGCATTTCCGCGATTTCTGAGCACCCAATGGTGGCGCCTTATCCCCTGTGCTTCGTCTAATACATCTGCACGAACCCCACTTTTCCTAACCACCAAATCCGCGTATCCATCCCCATCAATATCCCCGAGGGTGATTCGATTACCGTTAACGGCAGCCCGATCTAATTTCCATTCCGTCGTTCGCTCGACAAACACTGACCGACCGGCTGCGTAACTGTCTCCTGGGACACAGCGCCCTGGAATCGTAGGGCCTGGAACACCTACGTCGACAAGGAGAGCGGCGTCGTCCAACATGCCACCTGATCCGTCTAAAGCTCGATTACCATCGCTCACGGTCAGAGACTGATCGGGATGGCCCGCATCGATCAGAACAATGGTTCCTGTGTTGGAATTCGATCCGTCGCATGACAGCAAAATGACGGTCAAGAGACAGATTAGGCCCCGAAAAATAAAATTTATCATAAGCAGTTAAGCCCGTTTCTCTTTAATGGATACCTGGTCGGTCAGACCATCACCTCAGACTAGATCTAGATACTCTCGCAAATCAAACTCAAATCATAAGGAGAGAACTGGTAATCAAAAGTCTGGAGGGCTAGATTCGGACATGTCCTTTCAAGCGACATTGCCGATCGATGCCCATTTAAACGCCATCAAAGCGTGCATCGATAACAGACGGAATGCCGTCATCATTGCTGCACCCGGCTCTGGAAAGACGACCCGCGTGCCCCTGGCTTTCCTTGATCATCCGGACGGCAAGATCATCGTCTGTCAACCCCGACGGATAGCGGCGCGGTCGACCGCCAAGTACATGGCGTATTTGACTGGTTCAAACCTCGGTAATTCGGTGGGCTATAGAGTGAGGTTTGATCGAAAAATTTCGCAGCAGACTAAAATTGAAATCGTCACCGAAGGCATCTTACTCAGACAAATTCAGCGCGACCCAACTCTCACAGGGGTCTCCATGGTCATCTTCGACGAGTTTCATGAACGCAGTTTAGCAACTGATTTGAACCTGGCTATGGTCAGGGAAGTTCAAAACAGTCTGCGCCCAGAGCTCTCAATTCTCGTTATGTCTGCGACCCTAGACCCTAAACCAGTCGCTGCGTTCTTGGATGCAAGGGTCTTCGAGGTATCTGGAAAAGCACATTCAGTAAAAGTGCTGTATGAGCCAGCTGCGAACCCGCAGGTTCTCATCGCCCATACGACTAAAACCATTCTAAAAGCCCTCCGCGAACAGGTCCAAGGGCACGTCCTCGTCTTCTGTCCCGGCGTAAATGAAATAGACAGAGTCGTAAACGCCCTAAACGTCGATCCCAATCAATATCAGGTAATCCCCCTCCATGGTCGGCTCAAACCACGAGAACAAGATCAGGCTTTTGCTGAAACAGGCCTAAGAAAAGTCGTCGTCGCTACCAATATCGCCGAGACATCGTTGACTATCGATGGGGTCAGTGCGGTCGTGGACATGGGGCTTGCCCGACAACCAAGTTTCGACCCAGCCCTTGGCCTAGATCGACTGGAGACCGTTCGCATCGACAAGCATGCTGCCGACCAGAGAAAGGGTCGAGCTGGTCGCACCGGTCCGGGCGTCTGCTACCGGCTTTGGAGTACATCGGTTCAAAATTCGATGCGACCGGCACTGCGACCTGAGCTTCATCGATTGGACCTTACCCAGACCGTTTTACAAGTCCGTTCCTGGGGCAGCAAGGTCGACGCATTTGGCTGGTTTGAAAAACCGAAACACGAGCCAGTACAACATGCCTTGTCAGTCTTGAGGAGGCTCGAAGCAATCGATGAACGCGGGATGACCCGAACTGGACGTGCACTGGTAAAGCTCCCGCTTCACCCAAGGCTGGGCGGCTTATTGTTAGGCGCAGTGGGCACATTAGACCTTACCGAAGTAGCGACTCTGGTGGCTCTCTTGAGTGGTCGAGATTTTATATCCGGCGCTGTGGATTCAGTCGGTGAGAGTGATTTCACAATTCGTTATGAGTTACTACAGGGTGTCCAAGACGGTCGAATATTCCCTGGCGTCAACAGACAAGCAGCCAACGAAATCATTAAGGCCCGGGATGAAATACTCAAGTTGACAAAGATTGACGAGCTCGAGCGACCGGTCCTGCAAAACAGCCAAGGACTCGGACATCATTTCTTGCGCGCGTTTCCCGAACGCCTCGGTGTCCGGCGCCAACCGGGTGAGAATCGTTTTCTGCTCGCCTCGGGCAAAGGGGCGATTCTTTCGGATAAAAGCATCGTCAAATCATCCCAATTCATCTGTGCTCTAAGCCTGCGTCCAACTCGCCGTAATGGACACAGCGTCCACACCATCGATTTGGCTCATCGCATCGATTTGGACGAGCTCAATTTGGAAGAAAGGTTGGAATACGAGTGGGATCAAACGGCAAGTCGCGTTCAAGCACGCTTTGTACATCGTCACTTAGATTTGATTATTTCGAGTTCAGCCGCACCGGTAGACCCCAACTCGCCCGACTGTACGGAACGCTTAGCACGGGCGGCTGCAATGATGCCGGAACACGCATTTGGCCTTGTTGAAGGCTCAACTAAACTTCAATTTATTGAGCGCTACAATTGGCTTCGGAACAAACGACCGTCCATCGGACTACCGGAATTGTCTTTTTTAAAGTCGGGACCAGACGTCTGCTCGCAGCTGCTGCTGCTATGTGCTGGCCATAAGAGCTTTACCGAGTTGCAATCTATAGACTTGGTGGCCTACATCACTGGCCTCATTGGGTTCGACCTCGCAAGCCTGCTCAACCAACATGCACCCGAGTCGATGACATTGCCAGACGGCTCCAAGAAAACGTTGAATTACGCTGAAGACGGATCTGTGGTGCTGGCAACACGATTTGAACGTCTATTCGGGCTGGATGAAACGCCAACGGTCGCAGGCGAGACCGTTTTGCTTCATTTGCTCGCGCCAAATATGCGGCCCATACAAATGACGCGAGACTTATCCAATTTCTGGCGAGAGACCTATCCACAAGTACGTAAAGAACTTCGAGGTCGATACCCGAAGCATCCTTGGCCGGATGACCCAATCAAAGCTGCCCCAGGCCTGGGCCGCCGCAAAAAAAAAGGGGTACCTAGCCATTAGGTACCCCGATCTCAAAACGCTCGACCCGTCCTAGGCCACCGTACCTCACAGCACGAGAAAGACTAGGTCGGTTTGAGGTGCTTATTCAGCCATGCCGCCTTCAGCACCAGCGCCACCAGCACCACCTTCGGCGCCAGCTCCACCAGCACCACCTTCGGCACCAGCTCCACCAGCACCGCCTTCGGCACCAGCTCCACCAGCACCGCCTTCAGCACCAGCACCGCCTGCACCGCCTTCGGCGCCAGCACCACCAGCACCGCCTTCAGCACCAGCACCACCGGCACCACCTGCAGCGCCAGCACCACCGGCACCACCTGCAGCGCCAGCTCCACCAGCACCGCCTGCAGCGCCAGCTCCACCAGCACCGCCTGCAGCACCAGCACCACCAGCACCACCTTCAGCACCAGCTCCACCAGCACCACCTTCAGCGCCGGCTCCGCCAGCACCGCCTTCAGCACCAGCACCACCGGCACCGCCTTCAGCACCAGCACCACCAGCACCGCCCTCAGCACCAGCACCGCCTTCGCCGCCAGCACCAGTTGTGCCTTCACAGCCGTTCTTGAAATCTTAGCTCGCACCGGTGGCTAAGGAAATTGTCTGGCTGCACATCGTGTGTCCACAAACCAGTGTTGCCTGTACAGGCAGACCTGCGCATGTCTCTAGACAACTCTCGTAGATGGCGGTTTGTGTCTCTTCGTTGCCAGCCTCATAGCCCTCGCAGATGCCACTATTGACGGCGCAGGCTGCAAGATACGTGCAAGCTGCAGGACACTTGTCGCCTTCAGCTGGGCAGTCTGGGCTCGCTGGTACGTTTCCACCACCAGCACCACCTTCAGCACCGGCACCACCAGTACCGCCCTCGGCACCAGCACCACCATGGTCATGATCGTTATCATCATCGCTACAACCTGTCGAAACAGACGCGAAAGCAAATGCCGCAAAAAGGCACGCAATCAATTGAAAATTCTTCATCATTATCCCCGATTTGGTTTTCCTTCCGAGGCTAAAAAAAAAAAGTCTACCCCGGCATCGTGGGTGATACAGCGAATTAGATCAGCCGTCAACAAAATGAGTCAAAAGTTGTTACAGAAGCGGCATACAATCGTCACAAGCACTCGATTGTGAGCGGACAACCCGTCTTGAGTCGTCCCTCAATAAGCTATGTCAATTACCGTCTGGTGGTGTCATCCGACATTGGGGTAGCTGCTCCCCTTCTGGTGCTGCTGCCCATTCAGATGGCAGGAGCATGCCCATATCGAGGCATTCGTCCGGAATGTCATCATCGGGAATCGGCGCATCTCTGTCGTTCTGATTCAGCAGGGCTTGCTCATCGCGCAAAAACCAGCAGTGATAGATTCCAATAATAGGACAGAGCGCGCGTTCTGTGTCTCCGTAGAGATTGATCACAGCCTGAATTTCCCGATTATCGAGTAATTGAATCCCATCATCGATACTGCTTTGTGCATACTGGTACATTTGGTTTCCGGCTGCGGCCTCGTCGAAAAGCTGGGCCGTCGACAGCGAGAAATGCGTCATCCAGCGGACCACCTGCATGATGGCAAATTGATAAACGCGGACGTAGGCCCCTTCGTTACCAGCGAGGGACGAATTTCGCGCAACCGACCTTAAGTCTAGCAACGCTTCCAAGTACTCGCTGTCCTCAAGGCCATTGGCGATGCCCTGGTCAAGTAGCAGGTCGAGGGACTCCACGACTGCACTGAGTCGATTCCGAATCTGGGTCATGGTTTGTTCTGCCGGCTTGTTGATGAGGCCCAGATACTCGGTTAACTCATCACGAATGGCACCGAGTACAGCGCGTCCCTTGGCGTATTGGATGTAGTTCGGACTGAACCGATCCACTTCACCATCGACATCTTCCTGAGGCGTCGGCACTTCGTCGTAGTCCATGAGCCAAAGTTGGTGCGCAAGCTTCTGATGAAAAAATGCCGACATGGCGTTTGACATCGCCTGACTGTATTGGTCGCCTTCGATGGCCGCACTCATCGCATCGAGATTGTCAGAGACAAATTGCATGTCAACATCGTATCCAATACGGACATAACGCGCTTGGCCGCGAGCTGGATTCATCCCCTGGATCCATTCATTGTACAGGCTAAGGTCTGAACTGGCCGCTCTGACCAGCATCCTGGCTTGTTGATTATAAACGGTCAGCTGGGCTGCATCATCAGTATCCCGGATGAGCGCGACGAGATCGGCCATAGCAGATTGGGTCGCTTTCAATGCACCGCCGAGGAAAATCGAAGTTCCGTAAGGAGCCTGAGCATAGCCACGGTCGGTCATGTGCGCACCGTCACCGAGCTTACGGGCTAGACGTAAGAGCGGTGCTGCGTCGATGTCATCGTTGGCAGGGCACGTATCACACGGATTGGCGATGTTATTTAAGGTATCCCGAACCCGCCGCATAGCCGCGCCTAGGTTGCTGTTAATAAAATAGGCATTGGTCGATCCGACATTGCCCGCAAAGTCGATGGCTTCGATTCGGATGACACGGTTTCCAGGCTCCAAAAACCGGAGTGAGATCGCACCGTCTGTACAGACAGGCTGCCCCGCAACCTGTTCTTGGCTATCGCAAGCGATATTTTGCACGCTGCGGTCGCCACGAATCGGGAGACCCGCTCCATTAAACGTTCGCTCCGCCAAAACCTTTTGGAAGAATTCGCCCGGATCCGCGACCACGCGGATGCTACGAATACCGGATGGCAGCCCATCACCCTCGTCTTCAGCACCCACGCTCAAACCGAGAGATTGTCCTTGTCCAAAAAACGGATAGGTGAGCGTGTTGTCTCCATCTACGCCACGCTGACTGGGAGACGCAATCGACACTTCCGGTGCCGTCCGATCAATACCGAAAGAGACAGAGTTGTCACGTGCGGTGTTGCCCCCTTCATCGGTCACGGAGATAATCAATGCATATCGGCCATCGTCTTCATAGCTAATGGTGATGTCATTGCCGTTACGCACGATGGTCGATGGTGCTGGTTCGATGGCAACATCCAAATTATCCGGAGCACCGCAGTCGTCGACCACGCGGAACGTAAAAGAGGCATCCTGCCCAAACCAACCCGTCTCTGGAAGGTCCGATACCTCAATTCTCGGAACACCCGTATCGGTGACGACCACGCCCACATCCACAGTCGAACTGTTATTGGAGGTATCCGTTGCAACATACCTCAGGGTATGCTCGCCGACCGCGAGAGTAATGGTCTCCGGCAACACATTAAACGATTGCTCATTGGCACCTGGATTTATCGTCAGACTTTGAACCAAATCTTGGGCTAAACTGCCGTTATCCGACCAAATGACCTGAGGTACAGCGATCCGAGCACCCTCGGCCGAGTTGCAAGCAATTTCGAATCGGTCCGGTACCTGTCCGACCACAGTCGGTCCTTGGGTGTCGACGACACGAATGGTGACAGGCGTCGCACTTTCATTACCGGATTCGTCGGTACACAGGAGCTGCACTTGGCTTTCACCGAATGGAAAGACTTCTCGAACGTCGCCTTCGTCAGGATTCTGGTCACAATTGTCCCGACACGTGAAGTTGATGGCAACGCGAGTCCCAGCGGGTGATGTCGCCTCAGCCTCCCCTCCGACAGGCGTCGGGTTAGGAATGGGTGCTGCAACGACCGGTGCGACATCGTCAACAACGTCGATAATGAAAGAGCCACGTGTCTCATTACCACGGCTGTCAGTGGCCACGGCGAGAACGTCGTAACTTCCGGGTTCGAGGCCGACCGTTTCCCCTGGATCGACATCGATTTCACGGTTTGCATCAATGACGAGAACCAAGCTGATCGATGGGTTTCTATCACGGTCGTCGGTGGCTCGAACATTTGGAATCTCGACATCTGCGATGCAGTTGTCTTGTCCAACAGCGACTTCTATGTCAGCGAGGGGTGGGTCAAAAACCGGAGGCTCTTGGTCTTGATTTGCAAACACGCGTGCACCGCCAAGGAATCCATGATGCGCACGATGCGTCCCATTTTCGGAATCCCCGACAGCCATGCCCACGCCAACGGCACTAAAGTGGCGTAAACTTCCGTTTGCAGTCTCAGATTTCCCGCCGCCGCCTGAAAAGACATGGGCTGGCATCTTCTCAGCATAGGCGGCGGTCGCCATGCACACCGCCAACCCCACAAGCAACGTCGAGCGTAGTCTTTGCTTTACCACGTTAACATCCCCCATCATTCGTCGACCGCAACCGGCCAATTCACACCAGGCGTTTCTGGTGGAATCACCTCGCAGTCTTCACCGTCGATAATGCGCAGTCTGTAATCCAGACGCTCATCATCTTGCTGGATCCGATTGATTGCCAGTGGCACAGCACGCACGAAGAATCCGCGCGCAACATTAGCCGCTGGAATAATAATACACTGTTTTGAGTTTCCGCGCTGAATATCTGCTGTGGACGCCAAAACCATTTCGTCCGCATTGAAGAGTTGCAGAAATAAATCGCCGTCGTCACCAAACAAAAATGTCGTAGAAACGGTTCTTGCAGCACCAGCCGGAATGACAAAATAGAAGGTGTCATCATCAACGGGCCGCCGCTCACAAATCCACTGTTCGCCTCGATCGACTAGACCGTTACCCAATTCAGTCGCACCAACGAATGCATTATTCGGCTCATCTGGATCATCCTGACAAACCAACTCAGCTGCTTCGACGCTAATGTTCATGGAATAACGGACATTAGACGCCCCGACTGACCGAACACGCAAGTAGTAGGTGCCAGGCCCACGATTTTCCAGACGAACCAACTCATCATCGGTATCGCTATGGCCCGCTCGAATTCCAGCGTTGAGCGGTTCGACTTCACCTTCGGCATAGACATCGAGGTCAAGGTCACCCTGTGCGTGAGCAAAAGTCAGCTCTGCTGTCACGGTCGAAACACCCTCACCGGCGACCACAAATCGATACCAGTCCTCATCGCCATCCGCGCCACACAAAGAAAGATCTCGGTGACTTCCAAGCGCTATCGGAGATGCTTGCGCTTGTTCATCATTGGCACCGGCTGCATCATAGCGGTCATCTCCACAAACGATTGGACCGGCCGTCCTGAACAGAACCAGATCGTAAGCAGTGCGAGTCATGCCGATGCTTCTCAGGCGAACTCGATAGGTTCCAGCAGCGGCACCTTCAATCCGAGCGACATTGTTGCGCTCTCCGCTCAATCCAGTGGCAAGTTCGTTGCCATTTGCATTGTAGATACTGACCTCTGTGTCTCCCCGTTGGTTCTCTTCCAAGCGCTCTAATCGCGCCTCAAAATCATCATTCTCGCGAAGAGTGACCTGGTACCAATCGTCATCATCATCACACAGAGTCAGGTTGGCGAGTCTCAAGTCTTGGTCAGGAATTAATTCTCGTTGCCCGTCAAATCCGTTGAACACAAAGCCATCACGATCCATGAGATTAAACGCAGCCTCTCCCACATTGTTCGGCTCGGCAACATCATCGATACACAGTATGTTCTGCCGGGAGACGCCGACGAAAAGTCGATAGCGCCCGACCTGGTCTTCATTGACGCCACGAACGCGGATGTCGTATCGACCGTCCTGGATCAGAAAGTTAAACTGGCGAGCGGTAAACTCGACATAGGGGTCGCCAGACTCCGTCACACCTGCTTCGATCGGCCCCTGACCCGCCTCTGGCAATCCAGGTCCGAAAAGGGCAAATTCAAGTTCAGCATCACGGCCTACATCATTGCCAAGCATCTCTAAGCGCACGGTGATTCCGTCACGCTGTCCCATTTCAACGGAGAACCAATCTTGGTCTCCTGGATGGATGGTTCGATCGCTGATGGTCTCGGACTGTTGCACGTTGGGCAGTGCCAAATTAGTGCCCGACTGTGCATCATTGTCTGGCTCTGCATCGTCGGGCCCGAGCCCCCTGAGTAAGGTCACGGAAAAGCTGTAGTCATTCTCATCGAAACCACGTCCGTAAATCTCGAGCCAGTAACGCCCTTGGAGGACCACGTTATCAGCTGACGACGCGAGCCGAAGCGACTCATTATCGTCGCGGCTATTTGCCGTCTCAATCAGCATTCCATCGGGTCCATACAAGCGCATATCCAAGTTGCCAATGGCGTGCACAAACTGAAGGTTGATGTCGATGGTCATCCCCTCGTTGGGCGTCTCAAAGGTGAACCAATCCGAATTCCGACCGCAGGCGAAAAGGGGCGTTCCCTCAGAACGATACTCGTTTGCCTCGAAGTTCAGTACTCGCGCACGCGCTTGGTCGTCATTGGGCTCCCAAGCGTCATCACGACAGCCAACAGCACAGCGGCCATCTATACACGCCTCACCCGCTGGACAATCATCGTGACCGCCACACGGTGGCTGACAATCCGTACCATCACAGAACCATCCTGGTCCATTGGCGTCTTGACACTCAGCGTCATCGGCACAATCTCGAGGAACATCATCAGACACGCATCGACGACGTTCATCACAATACTCTCCCCGGCGGCAATTATCTGGTTCGAGACGACACCCAGGGAGACAGACGATGCCGTCACAGAAAAAGTCGTCCTCGCAGTCGGTATCAATGGCACATGGTGGTCTGACGCACACTCTAGTCTCGGGATCGCAGATCCGCTCATCCCGGCATCCAGACTGGCCGGACGTTCGGCACCCCTGGACACAGCGATTGCCTTCGCCACAGTAGAAACCCGACTCGCAGTCGGAGTCGTCCATGCATCGCAACGTGCACGGATTGGGGTTAAAACAGCCGCGTTCGTCGAGCAGCGGACTGTCGCAATCATCTGGCAGTTCTAGGGAACATTGGTCGAGTGCATCGCAGCAAACGACTTGCAGTTCACACGTGTGAGTGGCTGGGTCGCACGTTCGGGGACGTCCCATTTCATCATACGGACAATCGTCTGCATTACCGACCCGGCATCCGTCCGCACATGTACCGTCGTCACAGTACTCGCCACCAAAACAATCATCATCAGTCCCGCAACTTGGATCTCGCACGCAGACCCGTCGTTCATCTTCGCAGATTTGGCCGGCTCCACAGTTGCCCTCACGACAACCGAATGCGCACACGCTCTGTGTGCGGTCGTTAGCAAGGCGGCAATACTGGTCCTCTGGACACATCTCATCGTTGATACAACGCATGATGATTTGCCCCTGATCGGCCTCGACCATGTCCATATCGGCCATCAGTGCTGCGTCAGTACCCGCATCAGCTCCCGGCTCCGAGGGCGTTCCACCCTGTCCACCACCGCTGTCGCCACCGCATCCCGACAGGACCAGCATTAACAGAAAAACAAAACAATTCCGTAGCGTTAAAGCACGCCACATGTTCGCCCTCATCTATGTTCCCCCGGACATCCGTTCCTAGTTATAACCCGAACATAAATAGTATACGTTAAGAAGGGCCACTGACTCCATAATCTTATTCAGAGATCCTAAATTTTTGGAAAACCGTCATGATCGAGGATAGACAAACACGAATCGAGATCAGCTATTGCCCTGGATGTCGCTGGCTGGCCCGGGCCGCCTGGTATGCCCAAGAGCTGCTGACAACCTTCGCAGATGACCTGAGCGAAGTCGCGCTCATTCCGTCACGTGACACAGGAACTTTTCAAATTCGCCTTGGCGACGTGCTCATTATGGATCGGGCCACCGATGGATTTCTCGAAGCGAAGTTCGTCAAACGGTTGGTGCGCGACCACTTGGCACCGGGCCGCCCATTGGGGCATGTCGATCCTTAATTTACCGATTGCGATCTTCAAGCCATGCGTTCATGAGCGCAGCGAATGCTTGAGAGTCGATAGACTGCATGAATCGCTCGATGTCTTTGTCTCCGAAATCATCGACAGCAAGACAATGATCGAGGAAAGATTGTTTGATTAAGCCAACAGCCCCCCTTGGCTTTGTGAGCAGCTGCCGGGTGAGAGCGAGAATGGTGTGGTCCAAGTTCTCGGTGATTCGACACACATCAACGGGCAAGTCACTCAATGGGATCGCCTCACCCAAAATGGCCAACCGACGCGCCATCGGTAAGCCAACTTCGTGAATGAGCCTTGGAATGATGCCCCATGACAAATACATGCCTCGGTCGATTTCCGGAAACCACAGGGTGCTAGACGCCGTGGCACAGCGGAAATCCGATGCCATGGCGAGGCAAGCACCACCACCGATCACATACCCGTCTAGGGCTGCGATGGTACAGAAGGGTAAATTGGCCCAGGCCTGGACTGCGTCTGCGCCGACTTCAGCAACTGTTTTGCCACCGTCTTTAGCGACGGCCGCAATCAACTCTTTGTCAGAGAGGTCGACACCATGGCTGAAGTCAGAACCGCGGCTCTTCAGCACGGCGACCTGGACGCGTTCATCCTCGTGGATCAGCCCACAAATATGCCTAAATTCATTAAGGCCCTGCCAGGTGATTCGGTCGACAAGCCAGCGGATCGTCGCAACGCCTGACGTCAGTTTGCACTCGAGACCCTCAGAGGTGAAAATCGAAAATTCCCCAGCTGGCTGCCCCATTAGTCAGCCTCATCGTACATGCGTGCGCCGTACAAAAGTGCTCCAATTTGTTCCTTGTCAAATGTGTATTCCGTTCGGCAAAAATGACATTCAACAACCGTTTCTTCCAAGGATTCCGTCAGTTTTCGAAGTTCGTCTTCACCGATTGTACACAACCGACGTGCGAACTGCTCACGCGTGCAAGGGCAAACGAAATTGACAGCTCGCTTTTCGAGAATTTCGACGTCGTCCATCAAGCCCGACACAAGGGCAGTCGGCGTTCCACCCCCAGCAAAATATTCCGATATCGGTGGCAAGCTTTCAATGCGTTCAATCAGGGGGCCCAGCACCGAATCTTCAGCACCAGGTAGTGCTTGCACCAGCAGACCGCCGGCCGCCACGACACCGGACGAGTCCAAAATCTCACCCAATGAAACGGCGCTGGGGATTTGCTCACTCGTGTGCAAATAATGAGCAAGGTCCTCTGCAACCTCACCTGTAACCAGTTGAACGATACCTCGATACGGAGCTTCATCAGTGAGCTGCCGGGTAACGGAGAGGCGGCCCTGACCAAAGCCCGAACCCACTTTGAGTTCATCACCTGTCGGCTCGGCCCTCGGTGAAGATATCGTCGCCCGAACACGCCCGCCCGCATCGGCGATTGCATACGCCTCTCGCAACGGTCCATCACCATTGATTTGAAATCCAATCTGTTGCCGGTCCTTGAGGGTCGCGCTGAGCAAAATGGCTGCGCTTGCAACACGCCCGATGGCCATCGTACCGAGGGGACCACAATCATGGGTTGTCCGCAGTGTTTCAACCATGCCGCTGGTATCGGCTGCGATCAGTCGGATAGTCTGAGCACCGCCGATCGCGCGAACTAAAACCCCGCCTGAGCCATCCTCCAACGGATTGTCTGTAGGTTCTGTTGCCATGACGTCCTTAGCCTCGCCTTGTCCAAGTTGCAATGGCGGGTTTAGTCGGTTCCGTCCTCACACGTCAAGTCCTCTGGCTTTGACTTGAAAGCGCAGGTGGATAAACTGTGCCCCGGGGAAACGCTAATTCGAGTCGTGCTCTTGGAAATCTTGACGATCATACTGCTTCTGGCCGCGGCATCGCTGACGGCTGAGCGCATGCGCACCAGGCTACTGATAATCGGTCTAGGGATTCCCGCATTCTTTCTGGGAGACGGGTTTCGTAAACCGTCTACGGTCACCCAATTGGCCAAATATCGTCCTCTCGACGCAACCCAATCGAGCGAGCCTGATTACGTCGGTTCGAAGGCATGTCGGTCATGCCATCCGAAGGCCTATGCGACTTGGTACAAATCCTATCATCGCACCATGACTCAGGTCGCCAGTACAAAATCAGTGCTCGCTCCATTCGATGGACGGGTGATGAGCGATTCTGGCCGCACATATCAAGTCCACAAGAAAGGCGATGCCTTTTTCGTCAACATGCCCGCCATGGGAACCGAGGGCGACTCAGAAGATACACGGAGTGTACGACCTGTGGTCATGACAACAGGGTCTCACCACATGCAAGCCTATTGGATTCCTGTCGATGACTTCGCCGACGAGATAGACCCAGTGGACCGACAGGCTTTCAACGACATGTGCTCGCGCTGTCATGGCGAGGATGGCCTAGGGGCTGCCGCGCCATCCATAGTGGATTACCGGCTGTCCCCCGAGGACGTAGAAAACGCTCTCGATTTGGCCCAACACGCTCAAATCCGAAAGTCGAGCCCAAACTATAAAAAAGCATTGAAGTTTGCGACGCAGATTCAATACACGGGTCGGCTGCATCAGTTTCCGTTCGTCTACTTGATCAAACAAAAAAGATGGGTCCACGAAGACCATACGTTCCTGCAACCGCCTAATCTCGACCACGAACCTGAGCCATTTGGCGATAATTGGAGCGATGGATGTGACCAATGCCACAGTGTGAAACCCAGCTACAGTTTTGTCGGCAACAAAACGACCGGAGACGCTGAAGTCGTCGAGTTAGGAATCTCTTGCGAGGCGTGTCATGGACCAGGAGGCAACCACATTGCCGCAAACCAAAACCCCATCAATCGCTATCTTGCCAAACAAAACTCATTGCCACCAGACGACATCATCAATCCGTCTAAACTCGACAATCAGGCATCATCTCATGTTTGCGCTCAGTGCCATGCGGAGCTTCTGATGAAAAATGAGACGAATCATTTCAGACCCGGGCAGCCTATAGAATCAGAGTTTCACGTGGTGCAATATCTACCGGAGGCACCACCAAAGTGGCTCGCAGATGAACTTAAAGGAAATCCCAACTTACTCCATGATGGTTTTTGGAAAGATGGGACCATGAGAATTGCCGGCCGCGATTACAATGGGATGGCGATTACGGGCTGTTTTACAAAAGGTGAAATGGCGTGTACATCCTGCCACTCAATGCACGACTCGGATCCAAACGACCAATTGAAATTGGCTGCGAAATCCGATCTGGTCTGCTTAAACTGCCATCCGAAATACAAGGATGATATTGCGGCTCACACCCACCATCCGCAAGGGCATGAGGCCAGTCGTTGCTATAACTGCCATATGCCCCATACAACGGTGGGCTTACTGGGCCTCATCCGAGCCCACCGAATCGACAGTCCAACAGCCAAAATGACGTCCGAACACGGTCGACCCAACGCGTGCGTTCTCTGTCATTTGGATAAGTCACTCTACGAAATAGCCGAGTCTCTGCACGATTGGTACGGGCAACCGGAACCCGGTCACATCGGCATCGAGCCAAGTGAATCTGCAGCCGTGATCGGTCTGCTCAAGGGGGATGCCGTCCAAAGAGCAGCCTATGCTTGGCATTTTGGCTGGCCTCCTGCGCAGCGTGCCAGCGGCACCCGCTGGATGGCCCCGTTCTTGGCCGATCTTTTAAATGACCCCTACTCTGCCGTCCGCTTTATTGCAGGCCGTGCACTGCAATCTCTACCTGCATTCAGCAAATTAGGTTACGATTACACAGCCACAGAACTTGAGCGAACCAAAGTTGCAGACAGAGTTCGACAAATCTGGCGCGCTAGTAACGTGGGATTCACTCGCCCTGGTGTTCTGGTCCAGAATGGCCAAACTGACACAAAACGGCTGAATACACTGCGTGCGCAACGTGATAACACGCCCGTGAGGGTCAACGAATAATCGGGCACTTGATGGGCGACAACCAAATCAAAATCGGACCATTTGCTCTAGACCACGCGATCGCTGAAGGCGGAATGGGACAGGTGTGGCATGGGATTCACACGGGGTCCGACTTGCCTGTTGCCATCAAGGTTTTGACCGGCCGGATGGCTCAGCGGCCCCGTTTTAGGCAGACCTTTCGCAATGAAGCGCGTGCGATGTCGCGGCTAGACCATCCAAATATCGTTCAAATTTACGAGTATGGACTGCTGGAGGCTGGCAGTGACGCGGAACGATATTTCGGGCCAGGCGCCCCATATATCGCGATGGAATATGTCGCTGGCCATGTGGCACATCACAGCCAACTCGGTGATTGGAACACGTTAAAAAGTTGGCTTGTCGCCTTATTGGATGGGTTGGCCCACGCACACGCGAGGGGGGTTGTTCATCGAGATTTAAAGCCCAACAACTTGCTTCTCGGATTGGACGGCCGCGTCAAACTTTCAGATTTTGGAATCGCATTTGCAACCGATGACTCCGGGATCGACATGGAACGGTTGCGTGCGGCAGGAACCCCTGAATTCATGGCACCTGAACAATGCCATGGCCAATGGCGTGACTTTGGTCCATGGACCGACCTTTATGCTGTTGGTTGCGTCGCGTTCGCACTCGCGTGCGGGCACCCCCCATTTCAAGAAGAGCACCCGATGGGTACAATGCTCGCTAAACTTGAGCGTGAACCGCCCATCATGCGGCCTCGATTTAGGACGCCTCCCGGCTTTGAACGCTGGGTCAGACGCCTTTTGAAGAAAACGCCTCGGAATCGCTTTCAGAGGGCCGCTGACGCAGCGTGGGCATTGAAAGGTCTCGCCGTTATCGATACGGAAGAATCGATGGTGTCCCTGGGCGAAAACCCCGGCAGCGTCGGCCAGGATACACTGCTGAGAAGTGGTGAGGATACCATCGTTACCGGCGGGTTCGATACGGACGCGAGCTTGGAAGGTGACGCCATAAAGGATCTCGAACCGACGTATGAAGGGGTCTCAACGACTCACCTGAGGGCGACTCGGGCACCGATTCCAATCGATTGGCGAGCCGGTCGTCGACTTGAACAACCCCCTATGAAGAACGTGGGTTTGGAACTCTTTGGACTCAGAAATCCCCCTTTGATTGGACGAGAAGCACTCTGCGACACCTTATGGGAATCACTTCGCCAAGTGCACACCGTCGCAACACCCCAAGCGGTCGTCCTGAGAGGGCCATCGGGGGTTGGCAAAACACGAATCGCCAGTTGGCTTTGTGAACGCGCACACGAGTTTGGTGCGGCGACTGTGCTCAAGGCACACCATGCGATGAATTCTGGATCGACAGATGGCCTGGTCCCCATGCTGTCTAGACACCTGCGTTGTACGGGATTGGACAGGCGCGCAACGAAAGAGAGACTCAATGCACTGATGGTATCTCAGGGTGCACCGACCGATGAAGCCGATGCGCTCACGGAGTTGATGAAACCGACGCCGCATTCTGAGACGTCATCCGAAAATACCATCCGTTTTTTCAGTGTGGTCGAACGGCGGCTCGTCCTCGGTAAGCAACTCGAACGGATCGCGCTCGACCGAACAGTCATCTTATGGATCGACGATGCCCAATGGGGTTATGAATCCTTAGACTTTGTCCAATGGATACTTGAGCGACGACGCTCGCCCTTCTTGATCATACTCACGGTGCGAGATGAGGCCCTGAGCGAGCGAATCGTCGAATCGATGGCTTTAGACGATTTAGCACAGCTCGACAATGTCGATGAATTCTCTGTGGAACCATTGGATGAAGCGGGCCACAGTCGATTCGTCGCCAGTCTTCTGTCTTTCGAACCATCTCTTGCAAACGCGGTCGAAAAGCGAACAGCGGGTAATCCTATGTTTGCGATCCACCTGGTTCGAAACTGGGTCAATCAGGGTTATCTCATCTCGACCGAGGGCGGATTCGAGTTGGCTCCTGGCGCCCCGACCGAACTGCCCCAGGACCTCTCGGAAGTCTGGGGTGCTAGGATACAAGTGGCGATGACAGGGCGCACAGACCACGATGTCAGTGCCATTGAGCTGGCTGCCGTCTTGGGTCAAGAAATCGACCGAGAAGAATGGCTGACGGCCTGCCGCTTGAGCGGGCTGACCCCGTCGCCGGACCTCCTTGATGATATGTTTCGGGACCACTTGCTGCAACCTATCGACGAAGAAAATATCGACATCGGGTTTGTATTCGTTCACGGAATGCTCAGAGAGGCTGTCGAACGTCATGCAGCTGAAAATGGGCGGTTAGAAGAACATCATCGAACGTGCGTAGCCTTGCTGCGAAGCCAAGGTCGAACCGATGCACGCTTGCCGAGACACCTACGAGGGTCCGGTGACCTTCATGGTTCACTCGAGCCCTTAAGACGCTCTGTCTCTCTTGCGGTGAGTTTGGGCGACCATAGAACCACGAATACAGCCCTCGTTGAGTGGCGTGACACCTTACGCAGAATGGGTGTACCAAATCACAGCCCTGCCTGGCTTGAGACCGACGTCGTCAGTTGCGAGGTTGCTGTATTGCAAGGGCAACGTGATGTCGCTGACAACAAAGCAAGAAACCTGGTGAAGATGGCGAACCAAGAGCGTCTTAACGGATTGGTGTGCCAGTGCCTTATTATCCGCGCGAGAATTGCGATCGACAGCGGTAATTACGAAATCGCGCTCAAGATGCTGACCGAGGCCCTGGACGCATATCAAGGTCTCGAACAAGCGGATCTCTATGCCAGAAGCCAGCAACAATTGGGTCGAGCTCGAGCAGCAACAGGCGATCTGCAGGGGGCGAAGGATGCATTTGCACGAGCGGAAAAAGCGTTCTTGTCATTGAATGATGTTGTTCAATCCGCCTACTGTTTGATCGGGCTTGCACACGTCGCTCGGCAACAAGAAGATTTTGCGCGTGCATCCGAACTGGCCAGTGCGGCTCGCTCAGATTTCGAAGCAGCAGGCGCACGTGCGGGTGTCGCGGCGACCGACCATCTGCGGGGTGATGTTGCTCGTTTTAAAGGCAACGTTATCGAAGCTGAAGAACACTATCGGTCTGCCTTGGAATTATACGAGCTGGTCGGTTCGAGACAAAGCATCAGAGTCGAACTCGACCTGTCGTTTCTTCTCATAGGCAATCGCCGGTTCCTTGAAGCAAAGCTTTTACTCGACCGGATCATCGCCACCTGCCAAGACGCAGGACATCAGGTTCTTGAAACCAAAGCAAAAACCAATCTTTTAGCTTATCTGACTCACTCAGAAGATTGGTTTCAATGGGACTCAACCGTCGACTTCATCAAACAAACTCTCGTCAGAACTGGGATTTTGGACATCGATATTGCCATCCAATTAGAGAACAGTGGCCAGGCGGCCATTCATCAAGGGCAAAGCGAACGAGGCATCGTCGCATTGGAACTCGCGGTTAACATTTGGCAAGGGTTAAAGCGCAGTGAGAAGGTCTACCGCCTCCAAAAAAAACTGAAGGATTTGCGAGGTATGTTCTCAACGTGGAGCTGAGGCTCAGAGGATATTCGCGGCTCGTTCGGCCAATTCACTCCGTTCCCCCTTCATCAGGGTCACTGTGCCTGCAAGTCCTTCGTCCCGAAACCGGTGGACGAGATGGACGAGCCCATTATCCGAGGAATCAACGTATGGATTGTCGATTTGGTACGGGTCACCGGTGAAAACGACCTTTGTCCCTTCCCCTGCTCGTGTCAAAATCGTTTTCGCTTCATGAGGTGTTAGGTTCTGAGCCTCGTCAACGATGAGAAATTGCCGAGGTATGGAGCGACCGCGAATGTAGGTCAACGGCTCGATTTCCAAGACGCCCATATCAACCAATGTCTCGGGACCTTGGCCCCGACGACGGCCACCGCGCGTGAGTCCCATTAAGAACTCAACATTGTCATAGATCGGCTTCATCCATGGACCCAGTTTTTCTTCGACCGTCCCCGGCAGAAAACCAATATCTCGACCCAAAGGGAAGACGGGCCGGCTGACGAGAACACGCTGATATATCTGCTCTTCAGTGGTCTTAGCTAATCCAGCCGCTAAAGCCAACAGGGTCTTACCCGTTCCAGCTTTACCCACCAAAGTCACCATTTTAACTTTGTCATCAAGGAGAAGATCCAAGGCAAATAACTGCTCTGGATTGCGGGGAACAATTCCCCAAACGGGATCATCAAACTTCGGTAGTGCGAGGATGCGGTTGGCCGCTTTATCGTACTTTGCAAGAGCGCGATGGGTATCGCTCGCTTCGTCGACCAGTGTAATGTACTCATTCGCATTGAGATCATCATCTGAATATTGAAGACCTTCCCTGAAGGCTTCACGAATTGCAGAGCCATCGACGACAAGTTCGCGATGACCTTTGTACAAACTCGTTATTTCGACCGGGGTGGGATCGTAATCGGTTGAAATTAACCCGATTGCATCCGCCCGCACTCGCAAATTTGTATCTTTTGTCACCAAGGTGACCTTCGCATCGGGTTCCAGGCGCGCAATTTGTAAGGCACAACGTATAATGAGATTGTCGTACTGGTTCGTCATGGCAAAGAACGAGCCGGTCGCGTCTTCGTCAGTTAGGAAAACAACCCGAAAGGTACCCCCACCATCCAATTGAACGCCCTGGCTAAGACAGCCGAGCTTGCGCAAAGCATCTAGTTCTCTCGACGTGGCTCGGGCATTTCGACCAAGACCATTGACCGCTTTTTTGAATTGGTCGAGTTCTTCGACTACATAGATGGGCAACACCACATCGTGGCTTCCAAAGTTGAAGAGCGCACGGGGATCGTGCAGCAAAACATTCGTGTCTAACACAAAAACTTTACGCATGTCGTCCTTTCACAATTTTCTCCATTAATGCCTCACTGCAGTGCGTGCTACTTGCTCGGCATGTACATTTTCCAGTTCGGACCACAGTCGGACTTGATTACGCCCGCTGTTCTTAGCAAGGTAGAGGGCCTTGTCAGCCATTTCCATCAACTGTGGTTGGTCCAAACCGGCAGACGGAAACTCGGCGATCCCCATCGACAAGGTCAATTGCACAGGCCCTTTTTCCCGATGATGTAGGACCATATCCTGAATCTCTTTGCGAATCCGCTCCGCTAATTCAAAGGCACCATCGCGGTCGGTATCTTCCAGAAGTAGCGCAAATTCTTCTCCGCCGATCCGCGCAGCCAAATCGACTGACCGAATTGCGTTCTGCAAACATCGTGCGACCGCCTTAATCACCTCATCTCCGAAAGGATGCCCATAGGTATCATTGAGCACTTTGAACTTGTCGATATCGGTCATGATAAGACAGAGCGAATCATTTCGGCGGGCTGCCCGGCTCAACATATTGCTGAACGCGTGGTCGAACGAGCGTTCATTCGCCAGGCCGGTCATGGAGTCCGTTTTTGCCATTTCGCGAATCTGTTCATGGGCATCCGCTAGATCTAACTTGATGGCGACTTGTCGCGCGATCAGCTGAATCATTTCTCTCGCAGGCGAATGAAAGGCATCCGCACGGCGAGCAGCCACCGTCAAAGCGCCGACAACTGGGACCGCAGATTGCTCGGAACGGCCTTCCGCTGCGCGAGCCGCGGTCTCGCTGGGTAGCACCAAAGGAATCACCATCAAAGATTGCATATCAGAGATGGCTTCACCCGGGCCAAATACGGTCCCATGGCCGCGATATCGACCCGATAACGGCAATGTTTGTCGCACTTCGATTGCTTTGCCAACAAGACACTCCCGCCCATCAAAAGTCATATGGAGCAGATGTTGTGCATTCACGCCGCGGGCCGCGACGACACGATGCCCTTTATCTCCAGCGAGTGTGATCACCATCAAGTCTGCATTGGCCATTTCCTGTACGGCTTCAAAAGTGGACTGTGCTGTTCCATCGATGCCAAGAGATTTATTCAGCTCTCCAAGGGCCGCACAGAATCGGCGCACCATGCTTTTCTCATTTTCTGCCGCTTTCAGCCTTTGGCTGGTCTTCACGTCCAACTCGATCTTCCTGGCAATTTTGCGAAGGATAGTGCGATCATTTTCAGCCCATTCGCCAGACGCTACTCGATCGACGCATAGTACGCCTAACGGTGGTGCGCCGTCGCCCTCAGCAGCACCGATTGCGAGCGCGAATGCACTCCCAACGCCGCCGGGTTTCACGTAATACGGCAAGCCTTCATAGTTTTCTCGAACGTGTTCGAGAGCCACTTCACGAACCTCACCCTGAACACTGGCAGGAAGCCCTTTTCCAATGTGAAATGGACCGTCCATAACATCGGTTCGGACGCTCGAATGAGCACTCTTTGTAAACCCATTCGTACTGCGCCAAAGAATCACAGCCGAGGTTGCATCTAAACTCAGCCTCAGAGCCTCCAGCGTCGCTCCGAATGAGTCATCGAGAAACTCGAGTGCATTCTGTTCATTGCTGCTATTCATGCCGCCCAACGCAGGCAATGCGTCGAGAATCGGTGCTTGAGCTGTCAACAAGCCAAAGTCTCGAGCTCGCTCTGTTTGAATCGCCTCCCGATCATGTTGTTCCCTGAGCTCACCAAGTCGGGTCCGGAAGGCTTCTGCAGAGGCAAACCTCTCGAGGGCTAAGCAACCAAAGGCGATGGCTGAGAGACGAATGAGAACATTCTCAATCCCGTTTACGCCATTGAAGACGAAAGCAAGCTCCAAACCGACGGCAGCGATCAAAGCCGTCGTGCGCGATTGACGAGACTGAGTCGCGAAAATCCAACTGACCAAAGCGACGGAGAAAACAAATACCTCACCGCGCCCAGCACCTAAAACTGCGGATACGGACCAGAGCGTCACAACCCACAAAAGAGGGCCTTCGTAATTCAAATACGGCCGGTGATTCTTGGTTTTATCGAGTCGATTACGAATGTCGATCGTCGAGCCAACGGACAACAAAACTCCGACGCTCAATGCGGCTAAGCCGAGTTGGCCCTTGGTAAACAGACCGAAAACGTGGGCCAATACACCCAGCAAGCCAATACCGATTAACGACCAAGGTTCCACCGTCGACCATGCAGCTTGAAGTCGCAACGGCCATTTGTTCATTGAGATGCGTCCCTTGACTGGGCGTGGCGGTCATCGAAGCGATAGATGACTTCACCTGGTCGAATCATACCCAGACTATTTCTAGCATGGTACAAAGTTTCGTTCGGATTACTTTTAAGCCTTGATATTTCGTCGCGTAACCGTCGCGTATCATCTTTGAGCTGCTGCACTCTCAGTTCGATCCGCGACAATTGAGCTTGCAGCTCAGCATTTTTTTGGCGCAAACGAGGGTCAATTGACCATTCAGAAATAGCGAGAATACTGAGGCAAAGTACACCGATGAAAACAACCGAAAGGCTTCGACGAAGCAGACCCATCACAACTTTAGACAGGTTTGAACTTGAGTGCTCATCTCTCACTGAACTGGTGTCTCCGGCTGCGTCCCCAAGACCCTAGTTATCCCGAATGATCGACCAATTCAACCACTAAAGTCTACATTTCCCGACAATGTGAGAAAATGAGTATGAACGAGCCATTTAAAGGCTCCGGGAACCTGCCTGAAAACACCAATAACAAGGCGTCGACTCTCTTTTCAGAGCCTGATTGCTCTCATCATTCAGCGGTGTTCAAAACAGCACTGACAGGCAAGTTGGCGGCCCGAATAGCAGCGAGTACAGACGCGATTCGCCCGTACGGAACGGCTTGGTCACCACGGACAAGGACGATGGTTTTGGGATTCTTAGCTCTGACTTCCAACAGCCGTACAGTCAACTCGTCAACGCCCGCGATTTCGTCAACGTCCAAGAGCATCTCTCCCGTGGCTGTCACGGTGATGGTCATCTGCTCGTGTGGGATGGCTGTCTCAGACAAGCTCGATTCTGGAAGCTCCACAGGAATTTGAGCCGCAGAGGCCGCTTGCTGAGTGACATAGGTCGATGTGAGCAAGAAGAAAATTAAGAGCTGAAAGATCACATCGATCAAGGCCGTCAGGTCGACGACGACAGCTTTTCGTTTCGAGCCATCTGTAGAGCCGACACGAAAATTCATGTTGGCTCGACCGGTATCTCGATGGGGTGCTCTGTCGTCATCTCGTCCAGTAAACTCAGGGAAACCTCTTCCATTTCAATGGCAAGCCTATCAACCCGTGCGAGAAGATACCGATACCCTAAGTAGGCGGGTATCGCGACGCTCAATCCAGCTGCCGTCGTCAACAAGGCTGCCCAAATTCCATTGGCTAGGCTACCAGGATTAACAGCACCAGCACTCACCCCCACCTCTTCTACGACGGTTCTGAAAACATCGATCATCCCAACGACTGTACCAAGCAGGCCAATCAGCGGTGTGACCGCTGCAATCGTACCGAGAAGTTCTACAAATCGATTCAAATACGTGACCTCGAGTCGACCCACTTCTTCAAAGGCTTCTTTAATGGTCTCGCGTGGGCGCGAATATCGGCGAATGCCCGATGCCAGTATCGCGGCCATCGATGAGTTATCCGCCTCGCATAACGCCAGAGCCTCAGCGGGCTTATCATCGTTCAGTTTGCGTCTGACATGCATGCAAAGTTGTCGTGGGATAACCCGTTCCGTTCTTAAGGCCAACATGCGTTCAAAGAAGACCATCAGTGCAATGAGGGAGAAGGCTGCGATGGGATACATGATTAAACCACCGCGTTGTAGGAATTCGAAAAGTTCCGTCATCTCTTTGCTCCCAAAGATTCTAATTTTTGACGCAAATGCGTCATGGGCACAGCGCCCACAAATCGACCCACTTCATAACCATTGGGATCTATCAAATGGGTCGATGGAACTGCAACCAATTGTCCGAAAGGTGTACGTCCATGCAACATGGCTCGGTCAGCGATGGCAACCGGGAAATTAATCTCCCAAGATTCGATGAATGTCGGCAATAACCTCTTCGGTTGAAGATCAACACTGATGCCGATGACAACTACATTAGACAGTGCTTCGGGTCCGCTTGCCAGCGTATTGAGTAACGGGAGTAATTCAGCACAGGGCGCACACCAGGTGGTGAAGTATGTGACGAGAACAATAGAATCGCGGTGGTCAGCTAAATGGATGATGTTCTTATCAAGATCTTCCAAGGTAAAATCGACAGTTTTTGCTTTTTGACCCTGTGCCTGAGTTGTGAGCCGTGCTCGGTTTCGATCTTGTGCAGTGCCGCATGCCAGTATGAAGAGCGAGACGGCGAGCATAAAAAGTTGTCGTTTAAGACACACGGTTATCGAAGCCATTGCACGAAAGTAAGAGACCGGTACAGTATGCGCATCAGACGCAACGGAGTAAACCCAAGTTAGCGGTTTGCCGGAGAACAATGAGACAAACAAACAAAATAACGGCCTTGAGTTTCATTTTAATGTCAGGGCTTTTCCACATTGGATGCACCGCTCTCGCGATTCACAATGGTCAAAACGACCTTGGACAAGGCCGATATGCAAAGGCTGTAGAACGCTTTCAACCCCTTTACGAAAAAAACCCGAAAAACGAGCAAATTCAGGCTCTTCTCGCAAATGCACACCGCGCACATGCAGCTGATCTACTCGGTCGAAATAATTGCGTTTTAGCAGCAAGCCATATCGGGCAAGCGACTCGACTCAGTCGTAAAAACATCGCAGACTATCGCGCTTTGGAGGACTGTCTGCTCAATACGGAGCTCCAACTAAAAAAACGGCTGACCGTCCTCGAACAATTGGTCAAGGATGGTGAAATGCATGGCCCCATACTCCGTGAGTACGCAATTGCATGCTTGGATGTCGGCGACGTGCCGAATGCGCTCAAGTTCGCTCGTTTAGCGAACGAACGATATGCGCTGCAACTGAGGGATTTTTCTCGATTCGGATACGCATTCGCGAAGCGCGGGCACCCTAAGCTTGCCATCAAATATCTCGGGCGGCACGTCAAATTCACCCGGAGTGATGCACTGGCAAGACTTAAGCTGGCCGAACAAGCAGAAAAGGGTGCCCAACGGCGACTCGCTAGACAAACTTATGACGAGCTGGCCGTTGACTTTCCCAATAATCCAGTCATCTTTGTCCGCTTAGCCGACTTCTGCAAGCGAACCGAAGATATGCATTGTTTTTACGAAGCCAAGGCGAACGCGGACCGTTTGAGGGGCACAGGCATCAAACGACGCGAGCTGCGGCCGTTGCAACGGTCTCGCTACTGAAACCGACTGAGACCCATCAATTCCTGAAGGTCACGTAGCTAAAGCTATAGGCCTTGAGTCGATTCAGGTCGTTGAACGTGAAATCGTCAAATTCAAAGGGACCATCGATCAACAGGGAATAGAGGTTAAGCTGCAAGGGGCCTTCGGGCAAGTCTTGATCTTGCGCGCCCGCACCCAGTTGCGGAAATTGAAATCGGTTTGCTGCCCCCGGCACCCAATGTGTCCATAGGGTGGTCTGGCCGGAAATCACCCGTGACAAATGAAGGTCCGCTGGTTCAGTGGGTGACATCGCGCCGTCGATTCCAGCAATCCCGCGCCATTCCACCCATCTGAAGGGATTCATTTGCCCTTGATGCCTCGGTTCCAGAATCTCAATATTGCCAACAAAAGGTCCGATAGTGACGACTTCATCCAGTGTGTCAACTGATGTCACGGCCCATGCATACCGGTACAGTTCATCTTGATTCGTTTGCTCAGCTTCTCCTTCCCACCGTAGCGAGATACCCATGTCTGGCCATTCATTCAAATTAGGGAGTGCATCAACTTCGAACTGCGTCGTGTCACCGCTTAAGGGATAGCGCAGGTCGAAGAAGCCGTCTGACCCAAGGTCAATGATCGCGTGGACACGAAATAAATCAGGCGCACCTCGAACCCCACCCGACGGGTTACCTAAGCGCACGTCTGCTCTCGCATCCATGTCTAAGTCAAGTGCAATCTCGATATCATCAAAGCGATCACCGGGTGATGCTGTCACAAAGCGTCTCAATCCCATGCGTATGGGTTGCAAGGCATCTCTGAATGTCCAGTATGGAACTTGCCCCTCTTCGTAGCCAATCTTCATGACCGCCGGGATGTAACCAGCCATGGCAACCACAGCAAATTCGCCTGGACCGACCACGATTTCGAATGGGCCATCTTCGACGAGTAAGCCGTTGGGTAAGGGGGGAGATGCACCTAACCGATTGCCCGGTTCCGAATGCGTTGTCTCCACAAAGCACACCAAAGCAAAGCCTTCGTTGGTTGGTTTTTCAAGGAGATCAAGTCCCCGAATCTGTCCGGCGAGGGTAACCGGTTCGATGGGGTCCATATCGCCCATGCCCATGGGCGGGACTTGAGGCATCAACACGATGGTCGCATTTTCAACGGTCAAACGCTCGAAGGTCGTCGTCGTATATTCAGCCAACGATGCGGTGACGGCCGCGGGTAACCGCAATTCCGGCTCCGACACCGTTGCTTGACCCTGCTCGTTGGTCAACGCCGTCCATCGACCATTTTGACCAACATTATTCACGATGACCTGAGCACCCGGAAGTGGGGCCCCCGACATACCATCGATCACGGTTACATTTAATGACCCGTCGATGGGTTGACCCCAGAGGCCGCCGAACTGGGCTGTTGGGTCAAAGTATTCGAACGCCAGTGGCATGATGGTTTGTGTAAACTCAGATTCGGCTTTCAGAGAAATCCAGCCTGCTCGATGCGCCGGTGTCCTCGCCACGACGTTTTGGTCATCGATAAGCTCGATGACGTCTAACTCTCGGTCCTCAAAACTAAACCGTGTCGATTCATCAAAGCCACGCCCCACAATCGCGACACGGGTGCCCCCGGCGACGCTGCCCCTTGCGGGACTGACATCGTAAATTTCAATGGGCGCGTAAAATGTCAACGCATTGGGCCAATCGGACTCCACTGGACCTTGAGTCACGACGACCGATGCCAATCCTTGAGGGTGTGGACGAGTCGTACATCGCAGGCGCTGCGGACTCTCAGTGACGCAATTGAGTCGAACATCATCGACCCAAACCTGGGTATCGTCATTAAAGCCCTGACCGGCGACATAGAGCGGAGTCCCGCCATCGGTAGGCAGTCGCCGCGGCACCATGCCATGGACGGCGAAACCGCCTTCGGTCTCATCGACGTAGAGAAAGCCATTCAGCAGGTTGAATTCACCGCTTGGGTTTATGACCTGCACATCAACGTTGCCGGGCGTTTGCCCTGCTGGCGTCTGCACGCGCAGAGACCGACGTCCCAAACCAGCCTCAACAACGTCAGCCTCGAGTCCCCCAAAATACACTTGACTGTTTGCGGACAAACCAATGCCGACCAATCGAACGACCTCTCCCCCGTCGAGTCGCCCCAGCGGCGGTTCAACTGAATCAAGCATGAGATCTTCGTACCAAGAAAACCCATCCTCAATGACCGCGGTTCCATTCAAGTTCCTGACCGTTACATCGACTGTACCGGGTTCGCCCTCTGGACAGCGTACCAGCGCGGACTCTCCTGTTTCATCAGCAGACTCGACACGCACACGCTCTGTTCCAAAGAAGACTTCTGTACCTTCGGTGAGGCCACGCCCAGTGAGTGTTAACAAAATGCCACCTGTCGCCGGACTGGTCGCGGGTTGCAGACGGTCGGCTTCAAGCGGGATGAAGTATGAAAAAGCATCTTCCAGGACTTCTATTGCACCATTGTCGGGCCAGATGACACTAACGTCACGCCGTCCAGGCTGTGCGACGGCAGGCACAATGCAGCGAATGTGATTACTGCTCAGCACCTCAGTCGCACGGCATGGGTCTGCGCCGATCATCACTTGAACGCCATCGATGAATTCCGAGCCGACCAACCGCATCGCAATCTCGCCATCAACACTTGAACGATTCGGAAAGACACTATTCAGACGGGTTGCCAGTTCGGCTGCATCAGATGCAATCCCAAGATCGACTGGGTTATTTACGCGTTGGTCGCCGGGGATTGGGCCCACATCGACAAGAGCTGCATCAGTTTCCTGCACCGCTTCATTGTCGCACCCCCACGAGATGCAGAGGGTTGCAATCCAAAAAACGACGCAAAGTCGCCTGTGAAAACATGGTTTCATAGTCTTAGTGTAAACCTTTTAACGCCTATGTGTAGATAAACATGCAAATTACAAACCGATCGCATCCTTACGGGCCGTCCGGCCAGACATTGACGGTCGACAATTCGGCCCTCGACAGTCGGCCCACGGCCGCCTTGATATTCGTATAGTCGACCAATTCAAGTGGGTCCCCTTCAGGGCATATGCCTTCAACCAAACGTCTTAGGGGAAGACAATCACCGGCAGCGAGTTGATTTCTTCTCAGCCGGTTATGAACGAGTACTTCCGCCTTAAACCGCATCCGATGCTCAGCTGTCTGTAATTGTTGTTCATCCGCCCTGGGTAGACTCGGGTGGGCACTGAGTATCGTCTTTGCGAACATACCAGGACCTCGGCCTGATGACCGCCCCGACTCTGCATCAAAATAAACAGCATTGTCGATGGCACAACTGGGCGAATGGGCTTTAAGAACAACACCGTCAACGGGCGTCCTGCTCAAGTGCCCTTTCCATTTCAAGCTCAGCGACCGTATGGCTGATGACTTGTCTATACCGTCCAGTGACTCTCGCAATTCCATCGTTCCACTTGGCGTCAGGTAAACATCAATGGGCGGTCGCGGAACCGGGTGACCCGCGTCCACTTCTGGACAGAGATCGACAAATGAAACGTGCTGCGCTAACGCGTCTAACCAATCTTGGCTTTTATGCCGCCCGTCATAGCGAACAGCAATCCCAGTCAAGCAACGGCTCACAATTACTTTTGGTCGCTTTTCCAACCTGTGCCTGCCCTAAGCGATGCTTCCTAACCTGCGCTAATTCGATGCTCTACAAAGCAAAAAAGTTCCCGTCAAACAGTGCCGAACGAAAAGACTTGGGAGTCCATCCTTGCACCAAATTTCTAAGACGCGCATATTGCATCCAATCGCACGACTCATGGCATCATATGTCGACTACAATCACGCAGAAAAGCCAAACCCACCTAGACTGGAATCGAATTCGAGAGGCGATCGCTGACCGCTGCCGAACCCCATTGGCATACGACCGCGCGAGATCGCTCTTACCCTTATCGAGTCGGGTTGAGATCTCGGAATCCTTGGCCTTAACCTCGGAAGCGCGTCGTCTTTTTGATCAGGGATATCGCCTTCCCATTGGACAACCAGGAGATGTGCGGCCCGCAGCCCGACTCGCGGCCCGAGGCGGCACATTGAGTCCAGATGAACTGGTCGCCATCGGTGCTGTTCTGGAATCAATCCGCCGTTGTCGACGCCAACTCTTGGAAATCGGGGAATCAGCACCTCTGATGTTTAACTTTGTTGCTGATTTAGTCGAACAAGCCGATTTAGAAGCCGAGTTGCGGATTTGCTTCAACGACCGTGGCGAACTCTCTGAGCACGCAAGTGGCGACCTTTACGATCTTCGCAATCGAGTTGAGACACTCCATTCGCAGCTCAAAGACACTGTTCACGGGCTCGTCAACGATTCAAGTTTTGAAGGCATGCTACAAGACGAGTACTTCACGATTAGAGAAGACCGATATGTCTTGCCGATCCGCAGCGGCCACAAAAATCACGTTGATGGTATTGTCCATGGGTGGTCGGGCAGCGGAGCCACCGTCTACATAGAGCCGCAAAAGGTGGTTGACGCCAATAATCGATTGGTCTTGGCACAAGCAGAGGTCGATCGAGAGGTACGCCGCATTCTCAGTAAACTGTCGGCTCAGGTTGGGCGGCAAGCGAACGAGATCGAGCAGGCCCTCGAGACCTTGGGTAAGCTAGATTATGCATGGGCATGTGGTCACCTCAGCTCTGAAATGACCTGTTCGCAACCGGTCATCGGTCAGGGATCGACATTGTCGCTAAAGAACGCCCGACATCCGCTGCTGTTACTGAGTGGAACAGATGTTGTGCCAAATGATATCGAGTTAGATGGTCAACATGCGGTCCTCGTACTGACTGGACCGAACACCGGTGGTAAAACCGTTGCCCTGAAAACGGTGGGGCTCTGCGTCACAATGGCGCTGTCCGGACTGCATATTCCAGCCGCACCTGGCTCAAAAGTCCCCCTATCGCCAAGTATTTTTTCCGACATAGGTGATGAACAAAACTTAGACGAAAGTTTGTCGACATTCAGCGGTCATATCGCCAACCTCAATCTCATCTTTGGCAAACTGGAAGAGCATTCCTTGGTCTTACTGGATGAATTGGTCGTGGGTACAGATCCCGTACAAGGTGCTGCACTGGCGCAAGCGATCCTGGAAGCATTCGCAGAACTGGGTGCAAAAGTCATTGTGACAACGCATTATGAAACGCTCAAATTACTGCCCTTTACCGACGACCGATTTCGAAATGGAGCGATGGGCTTCGATCCGTCCACAGGCCAACCCTCGTATCGTTTAAGTCTCGATTCTCCAGGGGCATCGAGTGCTTTGCAAACAGCCAGGCGGCTCGGGCTGGACGACCAAATTGTAAGACGGGCTGAAGAACTTGCCGGACCACAACAACAGGCACTTCAAAACGTCATCGAGACTCTCGAACAAGAACGAGATCAACTACACAAGTTTCGGACGAGTGCCGAGCAAGAGAGCATCCGACTCGAAATCGCACGAAAATCGTTCGAAGCAAGAGACAAAAAACTCAAAGAGAGGCTGAAGAAAGGTCTTGAGAACGAGCAGAGTGCCGCACTGACCGATGCCCGAAAACTGCGAGACGATCTGAAGCAGATTCGAAAGAGCATCCGAAAAAAAGTGGTCGCGGGAGACGCTGATTGGCTTGAGACGGCTCAGAAAAAGGCCGGTGATGTTGCCAGTAAACTCAGCCAAACTGCCCAGGAGGCGGAGCATGCGATGGCCGGCCCCGAATTAGACCCGGCCAGTCTGACGATCGGTCAGGCAGTATGGGTTGTTTCGCTTCGCGCCCAGGCGACGCTGACGTCGGGACCAGACGCCAAAGGACGGTGTGAGGTCAAGGCGGGCATTATGACGGCCAAAGTAGACCTGAGCGACCTGCGATCGAATCGCTTCGGTAAAGAAGAGAAGAAAAAAGAGCTGCGGACTCAGAAAGCCTCGACTCGACCAAAGAAGAAAGGTTGGGATGCAGTTTCGCCTCAAATTCCTGACAACACCCTCGATCTGCGCGGTGCCAGAGTCTCTGACGCCTTGGCACGGGTCGAACAGTTTTTGGATATGTGCTACGGCCGCGACTTTGGCAGTGCATTTATCATCCATGGGCATGGAACGGGTGCCTTGAAACAAGAAGTCCGTAGTTGGCTTCGGTCGAGTCCATACGTCTCAGAACAACGCCCTGGTCTCCGGCACGAGGGTGGTGATGGTGTGACTGCGGTCTTACTCGCTGATGAATAAGGGTTAGTATGAAAAGTTTTTCGGGTTTTCGTTGCCTTCCGATCCTATTGCTTTGCTGTCTCTGGGGGGCAAACGTATCCGGCCAGCCGAATAACGAACTGGTTATTCAACCCTACGCTGACCCGGTCGCTGGTGACCATGCCGAGGCGGTGATAATCAACCCGGCAGGCCTCATTTTCGGTGAATCGCTGCAACTGTCGTTTACGCATGCAACCGGTGAGACTGACCGCAGTGGGCATGGCTACGCACTCATGATGAGTGGCCGACTCGGCCTGAGCCTGGCGACGGGACTCGCTTACGAGCGTATGCAGTTGCCCGGCGAACAAACATCGCTTCCAGCGAGATGGTCATGGGCAAATGCGATTCGCCTTGGACCTTACATAGGACTTGGACTGACTTGGCATCACTTGTCAGGCAGCCAGTGGGGTGCGTTCGATGGCTTAAATCAAATCACGGCAGGTCTCCAAATCCGACCATCGCGCTGGCTGGCGGCTGGCGCCACAGCAATGAATGTGAATCGGCCCACCGTAGGCGATCAAGATCTGCCCAGAGTTTGGCGACTCGGGCTCGCACTCAGGCCGGGTACGACCCGTGTCCAATTGAGCGGACTGGCAGAATTAACGGAAGACAGCGACGCCCTCGCCTACGGGATTCGAGGTGTTTGGCAAGTCTATGGTCCCCTGGGACTCATTGCTCGCTTCGATGAAACGAGGCAAAGCGACGCTGATGAAAAGCGCATTCTATTGGGTTTTAATTGGAATTCGGGGCTGGATGCAGGCTTCGCCGTGGAGGGTGCAGCAGGTCGTTTGAACTCAGATTCGTCAAATGCTGTCTTTACGCTGCGAACCAGCAGGCCAGGTGAGTCTCGACCACTCCCAACCAGCCGAGTCAAATTTGCTCATGTCATCATGGACAACACCAATGAGTACCAAGTCACCGGTTTTTTCACCCCTGAAGCACACGCGCCATTCCTAAATCTCCTGCGCACCCTCGACGACTTGGCATCAACCGCACGGGTGCAGGGCGTTCTACTTGATGTACGGTCGAGACAAATCGGCTGGGGTCAGGCAAGTGAATTGGCGGTCCGGATCCAAAAATTGAAGGACGCCGGCAAGTTGGTTTATGTATGGATGCCGGCTGGGGATACCCGCACTTATGCGGCCGTCGCTGGAGCAAATCGAATTTTAATTACGCCCAGCGGCGGACTCCTACTCACAGGCGTTGTGGGCCAAAGTGACCACATAAAAACCGGTCTTGACCGCTTGGGCGTCGATGCGGAATTTGTGACGACCGGCGCGTATAAGACTTTTCCGGAGACCTTTACCAAGTCCAAACCTTCTGACGCATCAAAAGAGGTTCAAACTCAAATGGTGAACACCCTCTACGAAGATGTGGTCAAGAAGATCGCCACGGGCAGACAAAAAAGCACCGCTGAGGTCAAGGCCATCATTGACGATGGACCGTATACCGCGAAACGTGCTCTGAATGCGGGTCTTGTCGATCGCGTGATTCACTACGACGAGTTCGAATCACTCTTCCACAAAGAATTCGGTAAAAGTGCTCGGCTCATGCCGGCTTCAGCGTTTTTGAGGCCAACCAATAGACACTGGGGACACCCTGACTCCATCGCCGCTGTCTTTGTCACTGGTACAATCACGGATGGAGCCTCAAATCAAAATCCGGTTTTTGGTGCAGCGAGTAGCGGCTCAAAAACCATCGTGGCGGCACTCGAACGTCTTCGAACCAACAGTGATATCAAAGCCGTTGTGATTCGAATTGATAGTCCTGGCGGTTCCGTTTCGGCATCAGATTCCATATGGCGGGCTGTTCAGCGGGTGAATCAGGTCAAACCAGTCTTGGTCTCAATGGGAGATGTCGCGGCATCCGGCGGGTATTATGTCGCCTCGGCGGCGAGAAAAATCTATGCAAGTGACATGTCAGTCACCGGCAGCATCGGAGTCTTCGCCGGTAAAGTCAGTGGCCAGACGCTCCTCGATCGCTTGGGGGCCAATCGAACTTATTTTTTGCGCGGTCGCCATGCAGCTATGCTGAGCATAACTCAGCCTTGGTCGAACAGTGAACGTGCTGCCATCCAACGTAGCATGGACGCCTATTACAATGTCTTTTTGGATCGGGTCTCCGCCGGCAGAAAGAATCTCACGCGCGACGAGATTAAAGCACGCGCTGCCGGCCGTGTTTGGATGGGTATCCAAGCAAAAGACAATGGTCTTTTAGATGGAAATCAAGGCTTTTTAGAAACCCTTCGAGACGCGGCTGAGTTAACAGGCCAACCTCTTTCTACTCTGGCTATCCGCATCGAACCTAGACCGGCTGCTGGGTGGAGTTTTGGGTCACTCCCATTGGCGCGAACACAAACTGACCAGAGACCGAATCACATGCCCCTGAACCTACCCCCCTTCGTGACAGACTATTACCGTTCCCTCACTTCATCATTTCTTCTTTTCGAGCCGGGAACAGCACTTTCTATTGTCCCATTTCGGTTTAAACGATGAGGTCAGAATACAACGCTGACGTTTGACAACGTGTCATTTGGTTCAAACTCAAATACCTTAGCGTCGAAAGGTATAAATGCGCTGCCGGTATTCCCCCGGCACTTCATACGGAATGCGTTCCGTCAGTAAAAGGACATCATCGTCTGCCGGTGAGCGAACCAGTTGGCGCGGATAACGTCGACAGCCGGGTGCATCGACTTCAAAAAATTCCTTTTCGCCATCGGTCCGAAGAGACAAGTCAAACCGCGCCAAATGGCCGACACTTCGCGCGCGACCCGATGCATCGACCGTGAGCCAAGGGCCTCCTTTTCGCCGTCCAACGGCGATCCGGACCGGGTCATTCTGAGGGCTATCGACAGCGTCGGGCCCTTCGATAAAGTCTTGTTCAGTGATTTCATATTCAAACCACTCACCTACCAATTGACTGTCAGCTGTCATCGAAGGTGGCTCAATGGGAACAACCAAAAAGCCTGTGACCCCAGCACCGACGGTGTAGCCGAACGGGGCCAGTTCAACGACAGGCAGTGCTTGTCCGACGTAAGAGACGAATTCAGTCGCTGAGAAGGCACCACAATGTTCCGGTTGGTCCACGCTCCCAACACCAGTCCGAATTAAGTCGCCACAACGACCGATCATGTAGGTATCTGACACACCCGCAATCGGGCATTGAGATTCGTCAGCTCGATAAATGGCAAACCGACCGAAGAGCGCATCAACCTCACACGCTTCATCGCGTCGCCAATGCCCTTGGACGGCGCGCCCGATGACCTGACCCATCTTTTGCGGGTATGTCATTGGTTCGGTTTGACTAGAGATCATCTCCCGGAGAGACAAACCCGCCGTTTCAACCCGTTCTATTCGCCCGCGAATCAGGGGTGCTTCGAAGATCCGGTCACCATAAATCTCGGGGAGGCTGACGCCATTTCTGATGGGTGTGATCAATCTCCAATCGAGGGATTGACAGGAGCCGAGGGCTGTCAGGTGAATGTCATAATAGCCATCGGTTTGCGGCTGGGAATCAAACTCAAATGTCGTACCTTGTGCCGGCAGTGGGGTTGCGTCCAATTCCGTCCGCGCGACGGGACTGACTTGGGGTGGGGCTGGCCATTCAAGACCCAAAGAAGACCGACCAAACTCAATGGACAAGCCTGCAGCCGCAATGGGTTGGTTAGAGGCCGTTGAACGGGCCACGATATGAGTCCAGAAACTCAGGTCGTCATCGTCTTGACCCAGGGATGGAACCGCGACGCCCTGGCGGGGACTGACGTGGCCTTCTCCAACCATCAATCCGGTCCTGATTCCTCTGTAGACCAACTCTGTCGTCATCCAGCCAACTGGACTGTTGAGCGTTTGGGTAAGCAACTCTTGGGCAGGCTCAACATCTGGTTGGAGAACAATTTCGCGACCTGTCAAAGTCTCTGGTAAATCCAATTGGCGGATGGTCCACCCGAACTCGTCAGGACCGCGCCATAGTGCGAGTGCTGTAAGCGGGACGCCCGCAGGGACATCAATGCTCAGCGTCGAACTATCGTCGATCCGGTTCGGATAGAAAATCTCTCCATCTGACACAACGACCATATCGGCGTGTTCTTCAGGTTCTAACCTGAAAAAGACTTGCGTTCGGCGAGCACGAACAAAATCATCTGTGGTCATAAAAGACTCAAAACTCACCGACGGCGTACGCACATCAAGGAGAGTAAGACGGTCGGTGTCAGACACAAACGTTATGTCGAATTTCTCTCCAAAAGAGCCCTCAAACGTGGTTGGTTCAGATGGGCTGACAAACTGCTCAATTCCATTGATTAAGACGCGGCCTGCTTTTGGTGCCGTAACAGTAATCGAGTTCAAACTCACCGAAGGAGCCGGCTCACACGCCAAAACGGTGAGACAAAAACACAGGATATAGCCCCACAGTAAAACCGGTCCCTTCACCTTGAACGACCGATAAATTTCGTGGTCGTGACCTCACCGTCGCGAATCGTTACAGACTTCGTTTGGCAGCTTCGCCGGTTGCCTAAAAAGCATGCTTTAACTCGATGGCGTCCAGCACCTAATCGATATCGAATCAACGGGGTTTCCTCGCGTACAAATCGTCCATCGACCCAAATCGATGCCCATGGTCTTGCCATAACGCTCAATGACCCACGTCCTTTGGGCTTTGCCGAAGAGTGGCTTCGTCGTGAGCGACTCTTGCGTCTTGTGCGTTCTCGGCGATTCTTAGCTCGTTTTTTTCGTAGATTTTCTTCGCGAACTAAAGGCTCGATTTGGATTTCCTTTAGATCAGCCTTGATGGTCTGATTGAATCGCCGACTGTCTCGCGACCATTTGACCGTTTCCTGGTAGGGCACAAAGCCATCCTTCTTAACGGTGATTTGATAAACGCCATCCGTTGAAAGATTGGAAATGGTTGTGTTGGTCTGCCCCCACTCTTTGCCATTGATAAAAACGGTTGCATTAGACGGATTAGATTCGACTCGAATGGTCGCCAAAATTGGGTCTAGTTCAACGTCGAGAATTCGAGTTTCACCTTGTCCCAATGTCACATCAACCAAATGGGGATGGTAAGACTGCATTTCGAGCCTCACACGCACAGTCCGCCCAGGCTTAATCGCAATACTGGCCGGGGTCATTTCATTTCCCTGCTTGATGTTGTCGATATAAATTTGGGCTCGACTTGGTTTTGTTCTTAGCTCCAGCGTCGCTTGGGTGCGGACCACAGCGTTCACGGCCTTGGAGCGTTGAGCCGGTCGCGCCGGGACACGGTTAATAGGCCTAGTCCCATTACCAATCGGTACAGCAGTACGCTCTGGCTGAGGTGCGCCTTGTTTGTTGTCGCTGACCACCAGTTGGGTGATCACCATCGTCAGCAAAGCAATCCCGAAGAGGACTGCACCGAACACAACCCAATCCTTTCGAGCTTTGAAAAAATCTTTCGCCTTGTCCAAGAGAGCCCGTGGCGGGACGCCCGACCCGCTTTTGTTTTCGTCAACTGGGGGACTCCAGGCCGGATGCGGCGATGCCAACTCCTCTTCCGACAACATCGAGGTCGCTTGAGCTGAAAAATCTACCTCATCCGGATCGTCAGCACGAGCATCAGGCATTTTGCGCTGCTTCGTGCCGATCACCCGAGGCCGTGCTGGAACGGGCTGTTGGGCCGGCTGTTCCTCCTTGTAGATCACCGATGGTTCATCCGGTTCATCGAGTTCGTCATCCCGATCGAACGCTCGGGTCGGCTCATTCTCAAAGAAATCTTCGGACGGATCGACGCTGTTGGCGGTCTGCAATCCGTTGACCACGCTGGGCTCCTCGATCATATCCAGGGATTCAGCGGTTGGAATGGAATCATGTGCCAATTCCACAATCCCCGAATTGATTTCGAAAACGCTTTCCTCCTGTGGCGCGCTTTCACCTTCTAGCACCGTTGGATCGCTCGCTTCATCGAAGGAGGCTATGGAGTCGGATAAGCCCGTCGTATTGGCCGCATCAAAAATCGCCAATGAATCGTCATGCTCGCGTCCATGGTCATTGCCGATCTCATCGCGCCACAAATCTCGCATGATTCGTCCGAGCTTGACTCGATCGAAGCTCGCATCATAACTTCTGAGAAAACGCTCGAGTTCTCGACGCATTTGGCCGGCATGCGCGTAGCGTTCGCTTCGGTCTTTGGCCAAAGCACGCATGATGATTTGTTCGAAACGACTCGGGATATCAGGCCGAATCAGACTCGGTGGGTCTATGTCAGCGCGGCGTACTTGACTGAGCAATGTAATCTCATCGTCGTCCTTGTAGAGCAGCGAGCCTGTGACCATCTCGTACAAAACAATCCCGAGGCTAAATATGTCCGTCCGATGATCGAGAATCTCCCCACGAGCCTGCTCGGGAGACATATAATAGAAGTTCCCTTTTATGATCCCAGCTTCAGTCTCATAGGCCCTTAATTCAGCTTTGGCGATGCCAAAGTCGATCAATTTCACTTCGCCTTCAAAAGACACCAACACATTCTGGGGCGAGATATCACGGTGAACGATCTTGAGCGGCTTACCGTCCCCATCTTTCTTATCGTGAGCATATTGAAGCCCTTGACAGGCTTCCATCGCGAGAAAAGCTGCAGCTTCGATGGGCATAGCCTGTTGCGATTCCCGCAATCGGCGCAAGACGCGGTATAAGTCACGGCCGTCGATAAATTCCATGAGAATGTAGTAATGACCGTCGATTTGCCCGAGATCAATGGTTTGGCCAATGTTGGGATGCGTTAATTGAACAGTGATCCGTGCTTCATCAACGAGCATCTCGATGAAATCGTCATCTTGGCTATAGCGTGGATGCAGCCTTTTGACCGCATAGATTTTTTCAAAACCACGCACACCGGTCCTCTTCGCGCGGAAGATCTCCGCCATTCCGCCGACGGCAATGCGTTCAATTAACTCGTATGGGCCAAAACGTTCTTGCATGTGTGCAGATTCTACGGCTTACCTCGGTTCACGTCTACAAAGCTGAATCAATATTGTCATCGAAAACAGTCACGCGGTTGACGAAACATCTCTCCCGATCAACACTGCAGACATGGATCAAAAATTCCCAAACTTCGTGCCACCTACCCAAGTTGCTTTCAGACCCGACGGTGCAACGACCCTGCATTTGCGCAAATGTCGGATCATTGTAGAGATCGACGGGAAGCGAAAAGAACACACGTTTGAGCAATCAGACATCACCTTAGGGTCGTCTGAAGACAACACAGTTACAGTTGCCGACGATACGGTCAGCAGGAACCACTGTCGGATTTATCAAGCAGGCAGTTCATATTTGGTGCAGGATTTAAGCAGCACCAATGGAACCTTTGTCAATCAAGTACGGGTCAAGGAAGCCTATCTCAAGCCTGGATGTACAATCGAACTTGGGAATACCCGGATCCAATTCCAAAGTTTCGACGAAGAGGTCCATATCAATCCTCTGTCCGATGAACGGTTTGGAGACATCATTGGCGCGAGCCGGGATATGAGAGCCATTTTTGGCATTTTGGAAAAAATTTCCCCCTCCGATGCAACGGTGATCATCGAAGGTGAGACAGGCACCGGCAAAGAAGTCGTCGCCAATACAATCCATAAGAAGTCACGCCGCGCAGAAAAGCCGTTCATTGTGTTCGATTGTTCTGCCGTGCCAGCCAACCTCATCGAAAGTGAACTATTCGGTCACGAAAAAGGGTCTTTTACAGGGGCAATCATGGCCCGACCTGGCCTATTTGAATTGGCCCATGGCGGCACTGTTTTCCTCGATGAATTGGGAGAATTGACCAGCGACCTTCAGCCAAAACTGCTGCGCGTTCTTGAGACGCGCGAAGTACGGCGCGTCGGTGGGACGCGGCCGATGAAGGTCGACGTCCGCGTCATCGCTGCAACAAACCGCTCTCTGGAGGAAGAGGTTCGTGCGGGTCGATTTAGAGAAGACTTGTTTTATCGGCTGAGCGTCGTTCGGCTAAGCTTACCACCATTGAGAGAACGGCGAGAGGACATCCAGCTCCTGGCACGTCATTTCCTGAATACGGGTCGGTTTAATCGAGGAGACGATGGTCAACGCAAGGTGCAGACAATCGGGCGTGAAGTCATGGAAGCCCTCAGAGGCTACGACTGGCCTGGCAACGTGAGAGAGCTACTTAACATCATGGAGCGCGCTGTGAGCTTTGCAGACAGCGACACGATCACCCTCGCCGATTTGCCGGCAAACTTAGCGGAATCAGATCACATGCAGAGGCTTCAAACGCTGGGTGCTCGAATTACCAATCAGGGGCGCCAAACCGTCGACGAGCTCGGAAACTTCAAACATGCGAAAGAGAAGTGGGTCTCGAGTTTCGAGCGGGATTACATCGTGCGTTTGCTTGAAAAGCATGGCTTTAACATCAGCCATGCGGCACGGGATGCAGAAATCGACCGCAAATATTTCCGAAAACTCATGAAGAAATATGGCATCGAAAACCCAAAGAACGCTGATACGTCCGAGGCCGATTGAACCCGGCGAAACCAGACCTTTAAGGGCCTTTTAATCGCCCAGCATGCCACAAGCCCCGCTCCGGCAGACTTGACCCATGGGGCACCGGGAATCTGCGTCTTCATCTTGCTGACCATCGCAATCATTGTCGAGGCCATCGCAAGCTTCTGCGACGGGTGACTGCTGGTTCATGCAGGCACCGAAAGAGCCATTGACGCAACGTTCCTCGCCACGACGACATTCACCAATATCGAGTCCACAGGGTCGACTTAAATCTTCATCTGCTCTTCCATCGCAGTCGTTGTCGCGTCCATCGCACGACTCCTCAGTTGGTTCAATGACGCCCATACATTGGCCAAACCGCCCGTTTTGGCAACGCTGTTCGCCGGCGGTGCACTCCCCTTCATCCTGGCCACATTCTCGAACCAAATCTTCATCGACTCGACCGTCGCAATCGTCATCTCGGTCGTTGCACAATTCATTGCCTGGTTCTTGGCGTCCTGCGCAGTTTCCCCAGCGTCCATTACGACATGTACTGACACCAGCTGCGCACTGGCCACCCACAGGGTCACAGTCTCGCCGAAGCGATTCATCGGTCCGGCCGTCACAATCGTTATCCCTGCCGTCACAGATTTCTTGACTTGGAGACCCAGCAGTCGCGCTACACACGGTGTTGTTTCCATTATCTCGACAGACCCAGTTACCACGTCGTCTGCACGCCCCCTGCCCTACGGTGCAGTCTTGACCCAAGCGATCGAAATCTTCGTCTACAGAGCCGTCACAATCGTTGTCGTCTTCGTCACAGCGTTCATTGGATCCCGAAACCTGACCTTCACAAATCAGACGCCCGCCAACACATCGTTCAACCCCCGTCCGGCACACGCCGATATTACTACCACAGATATTGGCTGGAATGTCTTCATCCACCTGTCCATCACAGTCTTCATCTCGTCCGCGCCCATCACCGCCGCACACTTCCGGTTCAGGTGTCTGAAAACCCTCACAAACCGGGGCTGCCGGGTAGGCACATGTTGAAAAAACGCAGGTTTGTCCGGGACCGCAATCTCCATTGGCGACACAGTCAACTCGGCCATTAGGCTGTTCCGCCCGGCACACGGTCTGGCCCTCGCTACAGATTCCGTCAGCGCCCGTTAATTCTTGTGCTGCGCCTGGATAGCATGCCGTATTGACCACGTTGTCGACAATCCCATCGCAGTCATCGTCCAGTCCATTACAGTCCTCCTGGCCAGTGTCTGCTGAACTGCGTCCGAAGCAGCGAACAGCTGCGTCCAGACTCATGCCAGATTCAAACGAAAAGGTTGTACAGGCTGACGGACCCCGTCTGCACGTACACGGCACGCCCCGCGCGCAATCCTGTCCGCACTTTTCAGGCGCCATGGGTCCATTGGGGTCGGTTTGAAGCGGATTGCCCTCGTCAACAAATCCGTCACAGTCATCGTCCCTTCCATTACAAATTTCCAGTGCCGAGGGATTCACCTGACCATCTCGGTCTGCACAATCATACGCACCTGTGTATCCGTCACCATCGAGGTCATTGTCCGCAGAACAAATGGCATCAGAGCCATCACAGTCTTGATCTATCCCATCATTACAGCGATCTGCAGCGGCAGGGTTCACCTCCTTTGCGAAGTCGTCACAATCGAGTCCACCAGCGGCGGCACTGGTGAAACCATCCCGATCGCGGTCTTGGTCTGGCCCTGGACAATTTTCGTCGACACGCCCATCGCAATCCTGATCGACTTGGTCACCACACGTCTCTGACGCACCGGGATAGATGCTGGAGTCGAGGTCATTACAATCGTCGCCAGGTCCATCGCAGGGTTGGCCAACACGCCAGAGGAATGACACTGCACAACTGACGCCATCGCCATCGATATCAAGGTCATCCAGACAGGGCGCGTCAGCCTGATTGGGATCGCAATCTTGATCGATACCATCTTCACAAATTTCAGCATTTCCTGGAAATCGATTTGGATCGTTATCGTCGCAATCTTGATCGCCCGAGACGCCATCGTTGTCGGCGTCGCAAAACAGCAATCCATCACAATTCTGGTCGATTTCATCATCACAGTCTTCAACTGCCATGGGGTTTATGCTCGGATCGTCATCGTTACAATCCTCGGGCCAGAAGAAACCGTCTCCATCCTGATCACCACAGGGGATGTCGGACCCAGAGCAGTCATTGTCCGTGTCATCACCGCAGACTTGTCGGTACCGTAGTCTTGCGGCCTCTGTTCGAGCCTCGTCAATGGTCACTTCGGGTGGGCGGAATGGGTGTGCCATCCGCGCATTACACTCGTCCGTAGGAGCATCGCAGCAATCCGTCACTTTAACTGCCAAGGATGCAGGAAGGTTTTGGCAACAGCCTCCGGGCCCGTCGGGGGCATTGCAATCTGGAATTAAATCACCGTCTCGGTCACATCGTTCATCGATGGGGTCCACATTGATCTTTAGATTGGTCACACCATCGACCCGAATCTCGCCCGCGCCGAAACCGACCAAAGATTGGCAGTTACAGTCTGGCCCAAGGGCTTTTTCAGCCTGTGTACAACTGGTTGTTTGACATTGGCATGTCGCCACGCCGTCGCATGCCGCAATGGCGACGATAACTTGCCCGTCGAGACCGTCTACAGGGTCGAGGCTAATGGTCGTTTCTCGTACGCCATTGGCTAACCCGAGCTGTTCAGCTGTATTCACGCTCGCACCAGCTGCGTAGCGGCGACCATCACCAATTCGAGTGAAGACAACAAAGTGAGACGTGTTCAATTCCGCTGCTAATCTCACTGTTAAGTCGAGACGAGCCTTTGCCGGATCGGAGCAACCGCTGGCACTGGCTAATAGAAGCAACAACAGTGCCCACTCAAAACAGAATCTCAGCAAACAATATTTGGGTCGCAATCGCATCTCAACGCCAGTCACACAACACTCTCCGGGACATGATACGATGCAAGGCTAGACAGCGGAAAGTCTTTCTGCAGGACTTGTGTTTTTGGCCGGTTCATGAGACAGGTAGCTCATGATGGAAACACAGACAAAACCCCGGCCCATTAAGGGGCCAAGCGAGTCCGGCAACCCGAGCATCTACGTACAAGATGATGTGCTCGAAGAGTTGTGGTTCAATGCGAGATGGCGGACAGACCGGATGGCTGTAGGCATCTTGGTCGGCAAACATTACTCGTGCCCAATCGACGGGGCCATCTACGCTCAAGTAGAGGGTTTTGTGTCTGGCACGCACGTGCCCGAGATATCGGACCTAACACGCTTCCTTCGATCGCAGTGGAAGGCTGCAATGCAGGCGCAGCAGCACAGCATGCCCGACGGGGAAATTGTTGGCTGGTACGTCGGCACGGGGGCAGAGACCATCGAAATCGGTCAAGACGCGCTGTTACTTCACCACACGTTCTTCAGTCATGAATGGCAGACTGGACTGGTCATGTTTGGTGAAAATAACGTCCATGCATTGGCCGTGAGCGGCGATGAGTTCACGCCACTCCCGATGCAAATTATTCACAAAGACAGCGAAGCGACGCCTGCTTGACTCGCACCTCCATGGGATAGATGCGAGGGCCAAGAAATTCGGGACAAGCCGACACACGAAAAATTCGGAATTCAGCGCGTTGACACAGTAGCCCGATACAGCTATGACAGCGGAGAATTCAAGTCCTAAACAGGAGACTAAAATGATTGGGTCAACCACATCAATCCGCGGTCGAGTCACCGGTGACGAAAACCTTACGGTCGTCGGATCTATCGAAGGTAGCGTGCAAATCTCCAAGGAATTGACCGTGGACAAGCAAGCAACGGTTGATGCAACTGTTGAAGCGGCCCGTGTTCTGGTCTCCGGCCAATTGAATGGACAAGTCACGGCAGCCGAGGAAGTCAGAATCGACAGGAACGCGAGTGTGACCGGCGACGTAAACACGCCACGAATAAGCATCGCAGACGGGGCTCATTTTGAGGGCCGAATCGACATGCCTTTCGATATCCCAACAATCGACTAAGAACAAAAATAGAAACCAAGACCAACGCGCTGGAGGATAACAATCATGGCCAACACAACAATCGGCAATAGTATCGTGATTGAAGGCGAAATCACAAGCCAAGAAGCCATCGTCGTACAGGGTACGGTGAAGGGTAAAATCGAGACAAGCCAATCTGTATTTGTGGAAAATTCGGCAACCGTCGAAGCTGATGTGACCGGAGAATCGGTCGAAGTCTCCGGCAGCGTTACCGGAAACATTGACGCTCAGACCCGGGTGGAAATCAAAGCCGAAGGGAGCATGGTTGGCGATGTCAAATCCCCGCGCATTCTTATCGCCGATGGTGCCCGCTATAAGGGCAGCATCGATATGGGACAATAACCATGGCAAAATCAGCTACAACCATCGCCGCGGGTACGGTTATTCGCGGACGCATACACGGTGAGGAGAGCATCGAGCTCCTCGGTCGAGTCGAAGGGCACGTTGAGATCAGCGGCTCATTGACGGTTGACGCGAAGGCCCGAGCTGACGCCGAGATCCAAGCAGCCTCCGTTTTCATCGATGGGATTGTTGTCGGCAATGTAACAGCAGAAGACACGATCCACGTCACGGGGAAAGCCATTGCTGCCGGCGATTTAACCGCCGCGAAAATCATTGTCGATGACGGTGCTAGAATCCGCGGATTCGTGAAAATGACGGGTGCCCCAAAAACCAGACAGAAGCCCTCCACAACCCGGGCGACTGCACCGGCCGCCACCGTGCCCCCAGCCGCGCCAGACCAAGACGAGGATGAGCCTGAACTACCCAGTTCAGCCAGCAAGCGTCGCGTGAGCGTCAAAAAGAGATGAGTGCGGCTGAGACTTCGAATCGACAGCGGCTGTTTGAGCTTCTCAAAACACTCTCCTATGAAAACCGGGATGTTGTACTCGCCTCTGGGACAGCCAGCAACGAATACGTGGACTGTAAACAGACGGCGCTGCATCCGGAGGGGGCAAAGGTACTTGGTGCCGAGCTCTTCAGCTTGTGTGAGGCGATCGAAGAACACGTTGGGGAAACTGGACTTGGTGTCGGCGGCATGGCGATTGGAGCCGACCCATTAGCGACAGCGACGTCACTGGCCGCATTTGAGCGTGGCCGTCATTTGCCTGCATACCTGGTGAGAAAAGAGCCAAAAAGTCACGGGACCCAAGAGTATTTAGAAGGGTTAAAGAATATTCCAGCGGGTGCCCATGTGCTGATGGTGGAAGATGTGGTCACAACAGGCGGCAGCACTCTCAAAGCACTGGAACGAGTGCGTGCATCGGGTCTCAACCCAATCGGTGTGGCGGTTATTATCGACCGCGAGGTCGGAGGTATGGACACCCTCAAGCAAAACGGCTTGTTCGCACGTGCTCTGTTCAAGCTGTCTGACTTCCGCGAGTAAGCGACTCATGATGGGACGTTTAGCACTGCTGCTTTGCCTTGTTCTCGGCCTGGGATGTGCCGTCCCAAAATCGATTAATTGGACGGAAGACAATCCAAAACGAGGCTATCGGTTCGCTCTGGCTGACTGGACACGAACGTCGGTGGCCTATCACGAATTTCAAACACAAATTTTTGTCCAGGCCACACTTTTGTCGCCCGCTTTCAGCAAGCGGTTGACGAAGGAATTAACTAAACGGGCCGGCCTCACCGAAGAGCAGGCGCGGCAACATGCAGCAACCTTGCTCAGCGACAGCAATGAAAAGATTAAGGTCTTCATGGCCGTTGCCACCTCAGATTCACACTGGAACGATCTCGATCAGCGCTCTCCCACGCTGATCGCCAGGCTCTATGTAAATGGGTCGCAACGGGCAATAGCACCAACAAAACTCGAGTTTTTGACTGACAACGAAATGGCCGACAAGCGACCATTTTTCCCCTATGCGGATCGGTTAAAAACGGGTTATTTGGTGGAGTTTCCTTACTCAGGAACGCGGCCGACTCAAGTGCGCTTGACTGTGAGCGGTGCCCCCGGATTATCAGAGCTATCGTGGCTTCTCCAACCGTGAAATCGGGCACCATAATATCTTTTGACGGGACACCATTACACTACGCCGTAACCGGAAGCGGCTCTGTAGATTTCGTACTCTGCGATGGCATTGGCTGCGATGGATTTATCTGGCGGTACCTGAAGCCTGTATTGGAAAGTCGAGGCCGAGTGATCCACATGCACATGCGAGGTCATGGGCAAAGCGGGCAGCCTGCCGAAGACGAGAATATACACATTCGGCATATTGCGGATGATTGGAGCGTTATTCTCGCTGCACTCGGTCGGAGAAATAGCATTGTCCTTGGTCACAGCATGGGCGTCCAAGTGGGACTCGAACTGTGGCGGAGGCACCCGCAGCATGTCGACGCTCTGGTTTTGATGTGCGGCAGTTATCAAAACCCGATTGCGACCTTCCATGATGGGTCCGCCATGGAAACCCTTCTGCCCCTGCTTCGTATCGCAGCCCGTTTGGGTGGCCGTAGCCTCGGTTCAGTCTGGAGAGCAGCACTACGCTTACCCATCGCCTTTCATGTTGCCCGGCTCACGGAGGTTCATCCGGACCTCACTCGTCGGGAGGACTTTGAGCCCTACTTGGAGCATTTATCCGATATCAAGCCGAGTTTGTTTTTTGAGATGCTAAACGGGGCCAGCCAGCACTCGGCCGACCATTATCTTGATGACGTGGACGTACCGACGCTTGTGATTGCTGCAGGAGGTGACCAATTTACGCCCAGTCGTTTGTCAAAGACGATTGCCGACCGTATTCCCGAGGCTGAATTGCTCGTCATTCCAGAAGGGACACACACAGCACCCATCGAATTCCCATCGATGATAAACTCGCGCATCTGTCGGTTTCTTGATGCCCTTAAGTTTACGCCTTAACGCTGTGCCAAGTCGAAGCGATACAGCCTCTGTCCGAGTAGAACCAGGTCACCGGTGGATATGGCAAAGTCAGATTTCAATTGAACATAAGTGCCATTCGTACTGGAAAGATCGCTGATTTGGGCTCCGTCATTGTCGCGTCGAAGTCGACAGTGTGAGCCGCTGATGAACACATCGTCGGGAAAACGAATTGTCCCTCGGTCACGCCCTAGATAAATTTCAGGCGTCTTGAGCGTCCATGCCATCGATTCGTCACCTGCACTCGACATACAGACTAATCGGCCCCATAAACCACTCGTGGGAGAGCCGAGTACGTGCGTACCGTCATTTTGGGGCCGAACACCATCGAACAGACTCCCCAAACTTTCAAACCGAAACAGCTGCTGCCCGATGCGAAATCGGTCGCCATCAATGAGACGGGTGTCTCCCCGAAGGCGGACAAAAATACCATTGAGGCTGCCGAGATCTTTGATGGTAAGCCATCCATCGGAATAAACCAGCTCTGCATGTACAGGTGACAAGCACTGGTCGTCTGAAAATAACGGGTTGATATGCTCACGGCCAAGGACCAGATTCCCGTCTCCAAGGTCGAAACTGACCCCTTCGCTCCCATCGGAGTGGATGAGCGTCATCTTGCCAATTGACTGTACCTGAGGTTTCAAATCGGCCTTTTGGTCTGTGCCTGACCCCTCGAGCCGAGCACCACAATTGCCACAGAATTTAAACTCGTTGGGTTGCATCGCGCCGCATGCAGGACATGGACTCATGTCATCCGACACCATCGGCGCGACCACAGTCTCTCGCGCATCAGAGTCAGCTAAATCGTTTTGTTCTTGTCCACCGTTTAGCTCATCAGCTCGGCGTCCCACTGACTCCGAATCCGCTTCGTTCCCCCTCAAACTTTGCGTTTCAGTAGGTAGGTCTTCCGAGCCATCTGTGTATTGAACGACAAGTCGCTCCATAGCAGGTTGAGTTTGAGTCAATCCATCCATATCTAATTCAGGAGCCGACTCAACGGCGTTGCTTCCGCCAACACTCATTGGCGCAGGCAGCTGTACTTGTGCCTCAGAGCCTTTACTGGGTGCCCAAGGTTCGCCATCGGCAGCCTCCGTTGACCCATCATTATCGTCATCAGCTATCGGAGGTTCATCACCATCCACAGGGTCTTGGTCATTGGTGCTCACCCCGGCTTCATCCACCCGTATATTTGAGTCAGCAGTCATGAAATTCGAGTGTTCGGACGGCTCCGAGGTCAACTCCGCATCATCGGCAGGGTGACCTAGGGGCACAGTTTCGCCATCTGTTCGAGCAATCGATTCGACGTCTAAATCAGGATTTTGCTCCTGCTTTTGGGTCGTTCTCGGCGCGTCTAACTCTGATTGTTGCTCTCCAACGGCCGGCACTGCTGCATTGGCAACCGGCGATGCAACCATCGGCGGCGCGGTCCAACCAGGTAACTGTTGTTCTTTTTTCGACGAAACGCCCCGCTCCTTTCCCTGCCTTTCAACAAGCGCGTCCCGCCCAGTGCGTAAGGCTTGAAGCCGGGCCTTCAAATTTGGGATCCTCGGCCGGTTTTCTTGTGGGCCTTCAGCAGACTGCTTTTGCACTGACGGCTTTGAAGGCCTGTCGACAACGGGGGCGGCTGTCGCTTGGGAAAGTTCGCTTCCGCAACTCAAACAAAACTTGTAATGGTCTTCGTTTTGAGCGCCGCAGCTTTGACAGATAATCACGGTGCTATTCTCCCAAAATGCTCATTCGCTCGTGTCCACATTGAAATCCACTCGCAGTAATTGGCGCCCGATAAAAATAAAGTCTCCAGCCTGCAATTCCACCTCGCCATTCACTTTGATATAGGTTCCATTCCGGGACTCTAAATCCGTTAATTGAACACCGGTTTTGTCGAATTCAAGTCGACAATGGGTACTGCTAATGAAACGATCGTAGGGAAACTCTAAATCGCAGCGCTCACGACCAATGGTCAATCTGCTGGAGCGAGGTCTCACGAGAAGGCCATCCAGCCCACCTTCAAGGATCTGCCGTACAGCATAGGGATGGCTATTGGGCACGCTGCCAAAAAAACTGGTTCCTTCGGCATCGTGATTCGATAGGTCTGGCCCTCGGTCTTCGACTCGGATCAATTCTTCGCCCGCCATGAAGACATCACCGTATTTGAGAATCGCGCTTCCAGACAAACGTTTGAAGACACCATTTGCACTCTGCTCGTCTCGCACCATCAGTCGACCGTCTTCAAAGAAAATCGACGCATGAAGTGGGGAGACGAATGCGTCTTCGGAGAAACAAATATCAGCGTCGATTCGTCCAATGGTCTTTGGCTTGGACCCAATGTCGATTGTGTCGCCATCGGTCCCACCGCTATGAATGCGTACTAATCGAGCACGGGCCACAGCAGAACTGCCTCCAGCCGCTGACTCCGTTTCGCTGCCGGACACAACATCGTCAGCGGACATCAGTGAGTATCCACACCGACCACAGAATCGGTTTCCCGGCGCGACAGGCGCAGCACATTGAGGACAGGTTGTTACGTCTATCATCCTTACACGTTACTCATCATTACGCATCGTTGGTTCATGGGCCGACCAATCCATATCAAGCTTCAAGGCACAAAACAGGTGCTCGAACAGACGAGCCACATTCTCGGATGGTAGCTCGCTTGAAACCAGATTGGAACAGTCTGTTGTCAGAGAGTTGTCTTAAAAACGAGCCTCATGCTCGTGGTTATCAAATCAGAATTAGGTTATACACACTGCAGGTGATGACATTCGGGGAGTGCTACTCGTGTGGCGAGTTGTTATTTTGATTTTCATTGGAGCCGGCTGTGGAGACGAACTCAGTCGGGTTATGCTCAAAGAGTCGGCTCAGGACGCCACTGTCTATATCGCGAATCCAGCCCCGATGGATGCCCTTGATCTCGGGTCTCACGCCCCAGACGCACTTGCCGATGTCGGCTCCGAAGGCGAGCTCGATGCCACATTGATGACGTCAGATGGCTCGCAAACAGCGGCCGATCTCGGCGGAGAACAGCACGGAGACCAAGCTGTCTCGGATCAAGGACATTCAGCGGTCACTCAATCCGATGCCTCTGCTGATTGAATTTAGAACTTTTCCAACCGTCTACCGTGAACAATTTCCGGAGATCTCATATGCTGCTTAGAAAACTATTGCCTCTCTTTGTTTTAGTTGTCCCAGCGGTGAGTCCGGCAGCCCCACCATCCCAAGTCACCAACCTTATGGACATTAAAGCCGATGAGTTTGACAGACTGGAGCGTTTCAACAGAAAAAGCGACGCCTTGCCACTGACGCTTGATGAACTGACCCAACTGAAAAAAGCTGGGGTCAAAAGCCCCACATTAATCGAAATGATGCGCACGAGACGGGTGATGGCTGTCGCCGATGCAACCACGTTGTTGAGTCTGAAAAAAGCCGGTGCATCCGATGATATGCTCGCGGCACTCTCAGCCTATGTCGTTAAACCAAATGACCACTTTAGGCTCAACATTGCACTCAATTTAGTCAGTCCTGGCTCATTTGCGCAGGCACCGTACCTCTACGTTGAGATTTGGAATCCAAGGAAGCGCAGGCAGGAAGCCATGTTGTATGCAGACCTGAGAGAAAAGCTGGTCGGGCCAAACGCAAGCCTACAGGGGCACACCGAGCGGGGTGACCCTCTTCTCGCCAATCATGTGGCTCGAATTAACTTATCCAGTCGAATTCAATCTCGTGGTGAAGGTCCATTGGAAATTCGAGTCTTAGTTGGCCAAGACGCAGGCCTTATGACGCTCACATCAAACGACGGTAAGCCACTGAAGAGTGTCAAAAACTTCTCTATCAACTATCCAGCCGTTAGCCTTGAGACCCTATGCCGGCTTGAGTTGCAACTCAACCGCGACTCGGTCATGGGTGAGCGATTCAACATCTCACAAGGTCGAGTTCAGTGCCGCTGGGATTGACATCGCCCCGCTCTGAGTCGGCCAAATCGCAGTTTTAAACGACACCAAGAGCAGGCTGTTTTGGCCGTTCTCGAAGGTCGACTTGTCATTCGCACTTGTATTGTGGGTCGGCCTGTGTCAAATGCCCCCAGCAGGCATGCTGAGTCTGCAGTAAGCAAACAAAGTTCACAGGCGAGCATATGAAACGCGAAGACATCCGGAACATTGCAATCATTGCGCACGTTGACCACGGGAAGACCACGCTGGTCGACTGCCTTCTCAATCAGTCAGGAACGCTCCCTGAACATAGACACCTTCAGGAACGCGCGATGGATAAGCTCGACCTGGAACGGGAGCGTGGCATTACCATCTTGTCGAAAAACACCGGTATCCGATGGCGCGGTCTAACGATCAATATTGTCGATACTCCAGGCCACTCAGATTTTGGTGGTGAGGTCGAACGCGTCCTGGGAATGGTTGATTCTGTCCTGCTCGTTGTCGATGCATTTGAAGGACCGATGCCGCAGACACGTTTTGTGCTGCAAAAAGCGTTGGACCACGGTCTAAAACCGATGGTTGTCATCAATAAATGCGACAGGCCTGATGGGCGACCTGACGTTGTACTCGATGCTGTCTTTGATCTCTTTGTCAGCCTCGGTGCGAATGACGAACAGCTGGACTTTAGTGTCCTCTATGCATCTGCGAGGGACGGTTGGGCCGTCAATGAACTCGATGAAGCGCAAGACAACGTGACCCCCCTGCTCGATGCCATCGTCGAAAGGGTCGAGGGACCGGATGTTGATGTGGATGGTCCTTTTCAAATGCAGGTTGCAACCATCGCTTACGACGAGTTCGTTGGGCGAATCGCGGTGGGACGAATTACCCGTGGCTCTGTATCGAAGGGCGACCAGCTCGCCTGCATCAGTATCGACGGCGAATCACGAAAATCTAAAGTGACGCGTTTAAGCGGATATGAGGGGCTAGAGCAAGTTGATATTAGCTCTGCCCAAGCGGGTCATATCGTGGGCATAGCGGGCTTCACTGACGCCTTACCCGGGGAGACCATATGCAGCCAAGATGCATTGGATGCCATGCCACCCATCGCAGTTGATGAGCCCACAATATCTATGGAATTTATCGCCAATAATGGACCCTTCGCAGGCCAGTCTGGCAAATACGTGACAAGTCGCAATCTCCGCGAGCGACTCGCCAAAGAATTACAATCTAACGTCAGCCTTCGCGTTGAACAGACAGACTCATCGGATGTTTTTCGCGTTTCTGGCCGTGGTGAACTCCACCTCGGTATCCTCATCGAAACGATGCGCAGAGAAAGTTTCGAATTGATGGTATCCATGCCTCGGGTGATTTTCAGGGATGGTCCCGATGGCCGCGAAGAACCCTATGAAACAGTGACAATTGATTGTGCAGAGAGTTTCAGCGGTGCCGTCATACAAGATCTAAATTTGCGGGGAGGAGAACTGCAGGACATGCGCATCGATGCTGATATTGTGCGCATTGAATTCCTCATCCCCAGTCGTGGCCTCATCGGCTACAGGAGCCGCTTCCTCACCCAGACAAGGGGAACAGGGACGCTCTACAAGACGTTCGCAGACTACGGCCCATACAAGGGCGATTTTCAGAGACGACATAATGGCGTTCTCATCGCCCTTGAAACGGGTCAGACGACAAGCTACTCGCTGGAAACGTTGCAAGATCGCGGTGTCTTATTTATCAATCCTGGCGAACGGGTCTACGCGGGCCAAATCGTCGGAGAAAATGCGCGGGTTCAGGACTTGGTCATCAATCCATGCAAGGCAAAGAAACTCGATAACATGAGGCAAGCGTTCAAAGACGTAGATACGCGACTCAACGCACCGCGTAAAATGTCCCTTGAAGAAGCTCTCGAATACATAAATGATGACGAATGGGTTGAGGTAACGCCTGAGGCCATTAGACTGAGAAAGCGAGTGTTGGACCACAGCGAGCGGCGACGCCTAGAGAAAAAGGCGGCCGGCTGAAGACACATTGAGCAAGGTGCGGGGGTCGAAGAGCAATGTTAGAAGAAAAAAAATACGTTTGTCATGAATGTGGAACCGATGTCGATATGTCGGCCCGTGTTCAACGACGAGATGAATGTACAACCTGCGGAGCAGACCTACACGTTTGTAAGAATTGCCGTTTTTGGGATCCGAGTTACCAAAACGAGTGTCGCGAAAACGGGTCCTTCTACATTCGCGATCGAGAAAAAGCGAACTTCTGCATGTCGTTTGAGTTCAAAGCAACACTCGAGACAGACGCCGCCGAGGCAGACGATGCACGGTCCAAGCTTGAAGCCCTGTTCAAAGGGCTCAAATAAGGTCCGTATTAGGACTCGGCCAACATCTGCTCTGGGTAAAACCGTTCGCACTGTCCACCAAACCCACTGACCACTCCACTCAAAGAGACAAGAGACAGCGGTTCTCGGTTGTCTGCGGCCGCCCGACACGGTATTGCTCGGCACAGCAATCCATGATGAGAGGAGCAGCGTATGTCCGAGCCAGACCAGAATCGAATCGTAACAGTCCACGGCGATGGTGAACCCACCCAAATGGAGGTCTACCTCGAATTGGATGTCGATGACCGGGCTTACGGTCTCTTAATTCCTTTGGACTTCCCAATCCATCTTGTCGAGACCTCCAAAGAAAATGGCGCGGATGTTCTTGAGCCAGTCGATGACGCCACGATTCAACACCTTCGTGGCGAACTAAACTCGGCCGTGAGGGAGTGGGGTCTGAAGAGCGAATCGCGTCCTGACGGACTTTTTCTTGTGGGTGAACCAGACGACGAATTCCTCGAAGACTGTGATTTCATTGGCGTCAGAACCGATGACGGTGAAGAAGAAGAGTACGCTGTGCTGGTGCAATTGGAGACGGGAGACAACACCTACTTGGTCATTACACCGACGACACCTGAGCTCGTACCCGTTGAATTTACATCCACGGACTCAGCCCGCCATTTAGACGATGCAGAGCTTGGCGATTTAGAAGAAACATTTTATGCGGCTCTGCGTGCTGTCGAGGATGCTGAGTAAAATGCGTGAAGTAGCCATTGTCAGTGCAGTGAGAACAGCCATAGGCCGGTTTCGTGGTGGTCTATCATCAATCCGACCTGATGATTTGGCCGCCCTGGTGATCGCAGAGTCGCTCAGGCGTGCTGGTGTGCCGGGTGATGCAATCGACGAGGTGATCTTCGGATGCGCAAACCAAGCCGGCGAGGATAATCGGAACATCGCCCGGATGGCGACGCTGCTTGCCGGCCTCCCACAAACGGTCCCAGCGATGACTGTCAATCGATTATGCGCATCAGGACTGAGTGCAATTAACCAAGCTGCTAGGGCCATCCAGGTCGGCGATGCAGACGCAATTGTCGCTGGCGGTGTTGAGTCGATGAGTCGCGCCCCATGGGTCATGCCCAAGGCGGCGGCCGCATTTCCTGTGGGCAACGTCACCGTGTATGATACATCGCTCGGCTGGCGATTCCCCAATCCGGCGATGGAAGCACTGTTTCCCCTCGAAGGCATGGGTTTTACGGCCGAAAACTTAGTGGACCGTCACGACATATCCCGCGAGGCCCAAGATCAATTTGCACTCTCTAGTCATCAAAAAGCATTGACTGCGCAGGCGAATGGCTCATTCGATGCCGAATTGATGACCGTTGAGGTGCCTCAACGTAAAGGCCCTGCGCTGACCGTCGACAGAGATGAGGGACCGAGGGCAGACACGAGCCTCGAGAAACTCGCCCGCCTGAGACCCGCATTTCGCAAAGACGGAGGCAGTGTCACGGCTGGAAACAGCAGCACCCTAAACGACGGTGCGTCGGCACTCGTTCTCATGGAACGGAAACGAGCACAGGCGTCAGGTCTTGAAATCCTCGGCGTTTACAAAGGGGCCGCAGCCGCTGGGGTTAACCCTCGAATTATGGGTATTGGACCCGTCCCAGCCACTGAAAAGTGCTTGCACAGAGCCGGTCTCGATCTGGCTCAGATTGATCTGATCGAGCTGAATGAAGCGTTTGCAGCGCAGTCCTTAGCTGTCATCCAGACAGCTGGAATGGATGAAAATAAGGTCAATATAAACGGAGGAGCCATCGCACTTGGCCATCCCCTCGGATGTAGCGGCGCTCGGATTATGACCACGCTCGTCCATGCACTTCGTGAGCGCGGCGGTGGACGTGGACTCGCAACGCTATGCGTCGGTGTTGGACAAGGTGTGGCGACCATTATCGAGACCCCTTAGAAGGCCCGTTTAATTGCGTTCGGTGCCAAAGACTTGTGTCCAGTACCGGTTGTATTGAACGTCTGCATCGAAGATGTAGCCCACGCCCAGCTGTTGAAAACTGCCGTTCATAATGTTGCGGCAATGCCCATCGCTGTTCATCCAGCCCTCAACCACATCTTCGGCTGTCATCGCTCCTGCAGCGATGTTCTCACCCATCGCTCTGGGTTGATAGCCGGTCACCAGGATACGTGCATCGGGTGCTTCACCGTCAGGATTGATGTGGTCAAAGAAACCGCGTTGAGCCATATCTAAGGAATGGCGACGCGCTGCGCAATCCAACAGCGGATGGCCCTCAAGTGGCGGAACGGGGCTAAACCGTCCTGCGCTGCCGCAATCTTGCATACTCGCTCGCCTCTCGTTGACGAGCTGAAGCACCGCGGTCTCCAAAGACACCCAATCTGACGGCCACTGAGCACTCAGTTCATCACACCCAGTGCTCGTGGGCAGATCAGCAGGCGCGACAGCGATGGACTCATCTGGTCTTCCCGAATCAACATCGCCCATCGGGGTCGAACCATCTGCTTGGTCGTCATCGACAAGATTAACCACACCGCCATCATTGGCGTCTGAGTTCGCATCGTCTCCACACCCAGAAATTAAGAGGGCTAATGCCAGGCATACCCCCCAACTTAGTCTGCACATACAATTCTCCAAGACAGGTCGCACAGCCCGACCATATCAGTCTCGCCACATCAATCGCCATGGGCGTTTTTTAAGTTCACTCAACAAGGACTTCACCTCGTCGTGAATCTCCGGGCTGGCCAATAGTAAACCAACACTCCCCTGCCCGGCTGCAAGACCGCTCAAGATCGCAGCCAAATCACGTAAACTGTCTTCAGCCCAGCGGCTGATCATCGGTAGACGGTCGATAAGGCTTTGAAAGGAGGCCTCGCCATCCAACACCTGCTGAGCAACGCCTTTGACTGCTTGGGCAGCCGCCCTCAAATCGGCCATTGCCTTTCGAGCGGTCCGAGTTGTTCCGGGCAGTTCACGCTGAATGGTGTTCGTCAGACGATCAACTTTCTCCAGAGATTCGGCCAAATTCTGACCAGTTGGCATACCGTCACTCAAGCGGCTCAGAATGACTTTTAGGTCTTGACTTGCACCGGACGCATTTTGAATCACTTGTCCGAACTGATCGCCGTGATTGGCCATGAATTGGTCTAACCGAGTGATGAGGCGCGTCAGGCTTGTCGCGAGTGCTTTCATATCGCCGTCGTCTTCACCCATGAGCGTGACAAACTGGCTGAGTATCCGATCTACTTTACTTAAGAACAGGTCGATTCTCGGAGGGTCAAATCCGCGTGCAACTTGCTCTCTTGATAATGCGCCACGGCTTTGGGTTCCAGGAACAACTTCGACATACTTTTCTCCAAGCACTCCGCGTGTCGTTATATGAAATTCCGCATTTTCCCTGATGACCTCAGCCATTTTAGTGTCGATATTTAGACCGAGTTGAACGAACGAGTCAGGGATGGCCCGCGGATCACTCGGTGCAATAAAATCCACGGAGCTTACATGACCAGCCTCAATCCCTGCGATACGGACCTTCGCGCCAACCCGAAGTGCCCCTGAATCTGAAAATGCCACACGGAATAAAGTCGTCTCCCGGAAATCAAAGGCACCGAGAGCCGCACCAAAGGCTGCGGTCAATGCCAGTGCGATAATGACCAGCAAAACCACCTTTGATTTTACACCGCTCTGACTCATCTATAGCTCCATTGGGCCATCTGGCGCACCACTCATAAACTGTTTCACCACCGGGTGTTCCGAACGTCGGAACTCCTCAGCAGACCCATCCAATAAGATGTGTCCTTGGTATAGCATGACAACACGGTCTGCAATCGAGAAGATACTTCTGAGATCATGGGACACAACGATGCAGGTCACAGCAAAACGGTCTGCAAGGGAGCGGATCAATCCATCCACCTGAATTGCACTTTGTGGGTCAAGACCAGTGGTTGGTTCGTCGAAAATGACGCACTGCGGTTGGATAGCCAAAGCCCGTGCGATGGCGATTCGTTTTCGCAGGCCATCGCCCAACGTGTCGGGCATCCTTTGAGCATAATCGAGCATGCCCACATCATTTAGGTACGACATGGCCATCTCTAAGGATGCGTTCCAATCAAGCTGTCTGTGTTTCCGAATGGGCAGCGCCACATTTTCGACGATGGTCATAGAATCGAACAAAGTGCTGTGCTGGAGCACCATTGTGCAGCGTTTTCGCAAGGGATAGAACTGGTCTTCCGTCCAGCTCGACACATCAACACCGTCGAATAAAACGGCACCGGAATCTGGACGAATCAGACCGACGACATGCTTTGTCAAAACACTCTTACCGGCACCACTCTTGCCGATCACAAACAACACTTTACCCTCTTCGACTGTCAGTGATACCCCCCTCAAAATCTGCCTGTCTCCGAAGGCCTTTGATACATTTCTAAATTCGATCATCGGAGTCCCAAAATCAGTGCCCCGATAAAGAAATCGAGGATAATGACCGCCAAACTGCAGAGAACTACGGCATTGGTCGTCGCGCGGCCAACGCCAGCACTACCACCATGAGTTGATAATCCACACGTACCCGCGATCAACGGAATCACAGCGCCAAATGCCAGAGATTTAATCAGTGCTTCGACGGCATCCAACGGGGCTACGAAACTCCAGTCAGCGTAGACCCCAGGAGCGGTCTCAAAGACAATGTAAGCCGTCATCATCCCGGAAAAAAAGGCGGCGGTAATGCCGAAGATTGCCAAGATAGGCACCATGAGCAATGCCGCGTTCCAAGACGGCCGGATCAAGTAATCAACCGGGCATGCATTGGACAGACGGAGTGCATCGACTTGCTCGGTGACAACCATGCTCCCAATTCGAGCGGCCATACCCGTGCCAACCCGTGTTGCGACCATTAATCCAGCCAGAGTTGGTCCAAGCTGACGAATGATCAGCGGTAATATTTGTGGACCGACAAGGTTTGAGTCCCCAATAATACGACCGGCCTGATAACCGCCATGAAGCATCATAATGGTCCCGACAAAGCCCAACGTAATGACGATGAAGAACACACTGTTGATTCCGACATCATTCAGAGCATTCCAATAACGTAATCTCGAGCCCCGATCCGCTTTTGTCCGCCCCATCATTCTCTTGATGACAAAGGCGAGATTATCAACAAAAACCTGCGTTTGAACACTCATGGTAAAATCGCTGTGACGAGGTAATCGAAACAGAATATGCCGACAGCTGATGCGACAACGGCTTGATTAACG
>JAYZEG010000005.1:0-54332 GCA_036337435.1 Myxococcota bacterium | reverse complement strand
CAGGCTTCTTTGCAGCAGGCTTCTTTGCAGCAGGCTTCTTTGCAGCAGGCTTCTTTGCAGCAGGCTTCTTTGCAGCAGGCTTCTTTGCAGCAGGCTTCTTCGCAGCAGGCTTCTTTGTGCCCGATGTCTTTGGCACAGGCGTCCTTGCTGCTGGTGCCGTTTCTTTCCCGCCCCGCAGAACCGTCCACTTGTCACGGATGAAAGTCACCAATTCGTCGCCGGCTGCGGTCGCGGCATCCTTAATTGCATCTACCGAAACTTTTTCCGCTGTCTTGATCGGTTCAACAACGGAGTTGGGTAGATTTGTTTCGACCCAGGTATCCAATTTGTTGACGATGTCTTGTCGACGGGACTCGGCAACTTCAAGTTTATCTTTTACGAAACGCGGTAATTTCTCTGCTAGGTTTGACATGTTTTCAGTCCTTATTCTTGAACGTAGCATGTCCTTTATAACGCGCCGCGTCATAACGTGTCAACGCAAAATTAACGCGGCGCGTCATAAAGAGGTGAAACCGGGTTTAATCCGGTCATCGCCCACTCCCTTTTCGCTTGAACAGCCGAAGAAGATTTGGAGCATACCGCAATCCCTTAAATTCGTATTTAAGTCCGCTGCTGGCGCTTGATGATGCGTGCAATCGCCCCATTTAAAGCGCGGCCGATGGCAGTTTGAAGCCTAATCTGTTCGAGCATTGGCCATGTCGAACGCTGGCCCTCGAGAATAAAACGAGCCATCACATCAGGGCTTGGGTTAGAAAACATGCGAACATAGAGGGCGGGATCAAAACTCGGGTGAATCGTGATGTCCCCCCCGTAATCTTGAGTCATAAAGGATTCGGCACTTCTGACCAATGACTCTAGAGAGCTGCCATCAACCAACTGTCGGCCTGTCGCTAAAAAAGCCTTGGTCTGACCGCGTAAGAATTCACCTGTGACCGTCGCGATTCGACGAGCAGGTCCAAGACCAGAAGACGCCTGCACAAAAGGCAGTACATGGGGATTGGTTTGGCTGACAATGAAATGATTGACATTCTGTAGGCGGCTCAATCGCTTTTTGGGTACGTCGCCCGTCAGAGATCCATCGCTCCATCTCTCGCTTGAAAGATAGTCAACCCGGCGACCTGAGCGTGTTTTCTTTTTTAAGGTCACTGGCTTAAACAGACCTGGCACCGCAGCCGAAGCAAGACACGCGTCGATAACGTAAACATCTGGAGCCGTCCTGTGATTGAGTATGCGCGGTTTTTGACGACCCCGAGTGGGTGAGACTGTAATATTGAGAACGCGGCCGCTCACCGCAAAGGATTCTCCAAAAGTCAGGTCCGGAATCGCTCGCTCTAAAGATGCTCGCAAAACGGATTGGTCGAGCACCGACCGGGTTTTGACCGCATCGAGCAGCCCTTGTAGTTCCAATGATTTGCCCGGAGCATAGATGGCCTCATCAAACCAGCTGCCCAATTGGCTATCGGCACGAGTGCAAATTGAGCTCGCAATAATGGCCCCCATACTCGAACCAGAAATCACTTTTGGAAGTAAGCCTTCCTGCCATAGTGCTTTGGCTACACCCAGGTGATAATAACCGAGCGTTGCGCCGCCACTCAGCATTAATGCCGTCCGTCCGAAGCTCTCTTGGGCTTGCCTAAACCGATTCAGTTTCTCTTGCTCACTCCAAGCGGGATTGTCGGTATCGGCCAGAAAATCAATGCCCTCCACCGCTTCCGTAAAATAGTCTACAACCAGGTCTTTAGTTCCAGCGTAAGCACCACGATAAAGGGTTTCTGAATTCAGAGACCCTAAATTCTGGTAGAGACTCTCCGGTAGAAACTCTTGCAGAGCACCGATAGATCCACTCAAGCGATACCCTTTGAGACGTGAAATATGTTCCAGCAGGCTCTTTGAGTTGTACACATTTGACTCTGGGCTCCGCCGCCATCGGTCTAATTCTAGGCATGCGTCGAGTTCATCCGCATACGTCAGCCAAGTCGAATATGACCGAGCGCGTTTGAGCATGCGGCGGAGTTTACGTACGTGTCGTGCCTTCTTCATAAGTAGGCGGACCAGTGAATAGCGATGATGAAATCACGTGTGAGCATCTTGGGCATTATCGTGGCGGCTGGCAAACAACCTCGGTTGAGACATGTTCGGGTTGACCAGAACATACGTCGACAGACGAACAGCCACATTGACCATCAATACACCGGTCGAGCCCAAGAGGGTTACAATCTTCATTTAGTGTGCACAAACAGGTTCCATCAACCCCACAGACCGACATTGAACCATCCTCACGACAGCTTGTGTCCGAACAAATGCAGTCCCCCGACTCCTGGTCACAAACCGGTCGACGCGGGTCCGAGCAATCCGCATCTTGGGTACAGCCAAGACTGCATACCTGGTTGCGGCACGCCGCATTTGCGTATCCACAAACGGTAATTAAGCTCTGATCAAATCGACGCTGCTCAGTTGGTTCTTGACCATTCGGACAATTATTATCCCCGTTGGCATTGACCATAACAAATGGAGCGCACAGACCTGTCACACCAATGGCGACGCAACCAAATCCGTCGGGACAGCGTTGGTTTTCCCCACAATTCACGTTCCAGCCAGATAATCGCGCCAAACAAAGACCCGGTAGAGCACAAACAACCGGGATACAGAGACCATCCGCGCACGTCGAATCATTATTACAGTCATCTTCGCGGGTGCAGCGTTCTTGGCATGTCCGAAGTCCCAGATCGGCATCCGTCGCCGATGCATCATGTGCCACTGCTGCATCGGGTATTTGGACATCGGGCACTGGATTAGCCTCAGCATCAACGGCTGCATCTCGTGGTCTCGATGGTGGTCTCTGGGGCACGAAGGCATCCGGAGTCCGATTCCCGAAATCTCTGTGACGACCGGCCTCTGTATCGGACTGCCCCATGTCATTTGTTCCTAGGTTCGGGTAGGGCGGCGGTTCATCCAGAAAAGAACAGCCGAAAAACACAAAAGACAAAACGAATATCGAGTTCATGGATACATTCATACGCCCATATTTGGCATTGCAACGTCAGACGTCAACGAAATTGACAAACAGCGCCGGCCAACAATCGAACCTGGATTGAATTTTTCAATCATCGCAATCTTGCACAGACGGACTGCACACGGCATGTTTAGTAGGTGTTAATTTGTCCCTTATGTGAACGAGTCTACCCAGGTGGCTCATTAGACCGCTGTCCTGAAGACGGGTCTCCGCTCTACGTCGTAGGGGATGATGTAGCTGCGCGTAAAGCCCTTGCACCAGGAGACCAAGTCGCTGGAAAGTACGAACTCCTCGAAGAAATCACGCATAGGACAGGGGCAGGGCGAACTTTCCGTGCGCGTCAAATTCAGCTCGAGCGAGAGGTCGAACTCAGACTCCTCCCAGAGAACACCATCGTCAAACCAGCTGACCATGCCCGCTTTAGGCGCGAAGTTGAGACATGGGGTAAGCTTCGAAGCGACCACCTTGTGAGGCTCTATGATTCCGGTTTTGCCGAGGGAAACGCGCCCTACATGGCACTGGAATATGTAGGCGGAGGCTCTGCTGGCGATCGGCTGCGACTAGGTGGACGCCTGTCAATAGAATTGGTTCGAACGTGCGCAAGACATGTACTGAGAGCGCTTGATGCCGCCCATCGCGCTAATGTTCTGCATCGCGATATCACACCCGATGCAATCATAATTTCCAATCGTGTCGGCGGTGGCGTCGCGTGCCGTCTCACCGGCTTCGGTCTAGCAAAACACCTGGGTGATGATGACGATGACCCCACCGCGATCACCATGACTGGACAAGTGGTCGGCAGCCCAGCCTACATGGCACCGGAAACAATCATGCGCGGCATTCTGGATCCAAAAACAGACTTGTATGCGCTTGGGGTGACACTCTATGAACTGCTCGCTGGTGCGAGGCCCTTTCCAGGACAGTCATTGGCCGAACTCCTCGCTGAACACGTACGTGGGGTCCCCATTCCTATCGTGCAGCACCGAACGGATGTGCCTCATGGATTAAGAATCTTTCTCGAACAGATGATGGCGAGGGAACCGGAAAGGCGGTTTCAATCGGCAGAACAAGCCTTAGAATCCTTAGAATTTGCGAGCGAGCAGGGTGAACATACACCGAGCATTCATATTCGTCTGAAGCGTGACGAAGCGAAGAAGCGAGAGAGAATGCTCATGGCACTGATGGTGGTCGCAACAATTGTAGCGACCGTCCTTCTAGCCATGCTTTAGTCGGAGTCCGATGGGATATTTGCCAATTTCGAAACCCTTTCCAATTCACTGAACAGCCCTCCAAACATGCTAAGTTCTTGTTGGTTTAAGTTTGCTCGATGGAGCACTTTGCGAAGCCGCCTCACGAAGGCATCGCTGCTTCGGCCATGGGGGTATTTCAATTCAGAACAGATTTCCAACACTCGACTATAGAAAGCGTCCCGAGCCGCCGCGGCGAGTTTCGGTGAATCCTCGACAACCTGAGGCCCGACTGTATCGGACTCTGGGCGTGCGAGTTCGTAACTGAGACACGCAACGGCATGCGCCAAGTTCATCGATGGAAAATTCTGCATGGTGGGAATCGTGACGACCGCAGAACAGTGGGACAGTTCGTCTCGAGTCAGCCCCGTCCGTTCGCAGCCAAAGAGAACAGCGGTTTTACCAGCACCTGAAACCCGGCGAGCCAAACCAGCAGCTGGCCATTCAGGAGGTGCATCCGCATCACGGAGACGACGGCTACTCCCAATAATGAGATTACAATCGGCAATCGCGTCGCCCAGAGACGAATAAACATCTAGATCGTAAATATCGGTCGCTCCGCTCGAATAACACAATAAATCTCTCGCATCGAAGGCCTGTTGCGTAACGACTCGAATGGCCCCTATTCCCGCATTAGCAACGGCACGAATCGCCCCCCCAACATTTCTCACGTCAGCCGGTCGACAGAGGATAAAGACACAATCTTGGCGGACATGAGTCATAGTAAAAATCCCCAAACGGACCCGATAACCAAGCTGATGCCCACTGCAAGTTTCCACGATATGGGTGTCTCTTCAGCCTTTGGAGTTGTCAAGCGGCGGGTTCTTGGTGCAACGGGACGGGACAGGATTGGAGCTTTAATCAAACTTTCTTGGAGTTCATCACGGACCAAAAATGCGCTCTCTGGTCGGCCAGCTGGGTCTTTGGAAAGCATTCGAAGCACGATGTCTTCCAAAGGTGTCGGGAGTTGCTGTTCTGGCGCCAGCAGCATGTTTGGAATGGCGGGAATTTCATTGATAACAGCTGTGACCGACTTGCCCGTAACACGACGCCGGGTCAACCCTTCGTACAAGACAACGCCCAGTGCATAAATATCCGCACGAGCATCGACGACCTGGCCTCGACATTGCTCAGGAGACATGTACCGTAGCGTACCAAGTCGTTGTCGGCGTTCACCGCTGCGATCGACATCCAGCATCGCCGCGATCCCAAAGTCGACCAACTTGACCCTAAAATGACCCGATGAGAGTTGCTCCAAAAAAATATTATCCGGTTTCAGATCTCGATGAATGATTTTCGCATCGTGAGCAGCTGTCAGTCCGTCGCACGCTTGACAAATCAAGGGAATTAAATCTTCGGGCGGCATGGGGGCCTGTTCTCGGAGCAGATCCTTCAGAGTTTGGCCCTGCAAGAGCTCCATCGCAATGTAAGCCACGCCCTCAGATTCGGAAAAGCCTGTATCAAAAATGGTCACGACGTTGGGATGCGACAAGCGGGCGGATGCGATCGCTTCGTCTCTGAATAGTGCTCTCTGCAGTGGGCTTTCAAGCAACCTAGGATAGAGAACCTTGAGCGCGACTTTGTCCCCAACAAAGTCTCGGGTGGCCGAAAAGACCATACCCATACCGCCAACGCCCAAGACCGCCTCGATAACGTATTTGCCATCGAGGTTGCGACCGATCCAGGCTTCCGGTGGCTCATCCGGCGCGACGACCGCTTGCCCACAGCTGGGACAAATACGCTCATCGGGATGAAGGACAGCACTGCAGTGCAGGCAAGTTTCTAATTGATTTCCGGTCATTGTAAGTCGAGTGAAATTCCGGTCTAATGCGGCTGCCAGGAGTATACGATCAACACTGCAATTATTGGAAGAGGTCATGAGCAAAGAGCATTGCCCATCATGCGGAACGCCATCGGTAGAAGGCGTCAATCAATGCCAGAATTGTGGTTATGAGCGCGAAACCGATATCAGCCCATTCTCAACCGACACGGTCCTCGAAGGACGGTACCGAATCGATGCGGAAGTTGGCCGTGGTGGCATGGGGGTTGTCTATCGTGGGATTGACCTGACTCTCAGCAGACCTGTCGCCATAAAGGCTATGCTGTCGAGCAGAACTGATGCGGGCGTCCTCGCACGTTTTATGCACGAAGCCCGCGCGTTAGCCAGTGTCGAACACCCTGCCTTGGTGCCGGTTTACGCAGTCGGACAAGAGCAAGGCGTCTACTACATGGTCATGCGCTTCATCGAAGGTCGACCATTGTCCCAAGTGATCGAAGAAGATGGGCCATTGACCGACCAAATGGTCGTCGACATTATGGTGACTATCAGTGAAGCGCTAACAACACTGCACAAGAATGACCTTGTTCATCGCGACGTCAAACCTGCGAATATGATCGTCGGTCCCGATGGGTTTATCACGCTCATGGATTTGGGCATCGTGAAATCATCCACGGATACAGCGGAATTGGCATCTTCGACCACGGGAACTCCGAAATACATGCCACCGGAGGTGATTTCCGACAAGGCTGTTGACGGTCGCGCGGACCTCTACGCACTTGGGGTCGTTGGTTATCAATGCTTGACCGGTCGGGTTCCATTTGATGGACCAACGCCCATGTCGATTTTGTATCAACAAGCCCATACCCCCGCCCCACCGCTCCGCAGTCTGAACCACCAAACAGATAAGGCCTTAGCTGACATCATTCACAAGCTGCTGGAAAAAGATGCTGACGATCGGTTCAGCTCCGGGGATGAGCTCAGGAAAGCGCTGCTTGTTCCTCAAGCGGCGCCAACGGCAAGTCAAGGTTCAGCGGGATACGTCGTTTTGGCCGCCATTGTCCTGGCCGCCGTCATTTTCGTGTACCAAACGAACAACGTCAGTAAAGAGGGACAAGCCGACAAAGCCATCTCTGAGAAAACGGTCGATTCAGGCGGCGCAAACACGAATGCGACGGACCCGCAGCGGATCAAGACAATCGATGCGGGCCAGCCGGATGTGAAATTACTTGAACCTGTCACATTGAAGATTCGTATTGTCAGTTCGCCAGGTGGTGCTCGAGTGAGCCAAAAGGGCAAGAAAGTGGGGGTCACGCCGCTGACAATCGAACGCCCGAAAGGCAGTGAAGCAGAACGATTCACACTCACTAAAAAGGGCTTCAAGAGGCGAACGTTGAACGTCAAATTCCAAGAGAATCGAACATACCGGATTAAGCTAAAGGCAAACTTCAGTTTAATCGAATAGCCCAAGAGACAAATAGGAAATTGCCAAGAAAATATGTTATGCCTTCCGAGCCTATTGGAAAGGTCATTATGCATCTGCTGCTCGCACTACTACTAACCACTCTATTCATGCCTTTGATGGGCGATAGAGCCTATGCGAAAAGTGCTGTTGACTTTGCCCAGAGTGCTGCAAAAGCGTACAAGGCCGGTCAGTATCTTGAGGCCATTAGCGCCTTCAAAGAGGCAAACAAACGGCAGCCCGATCCAATTCTCGACATAAACATAGGACGCTGTTACGAGAAGTTAGGGCGCTTCGCTGATGCACTCCTCCATTGCAAGATCGCATTGTCTGCAAGTCCACCCAATAGCCAAGCCAGAAAGGCGGCGATGCGCTGCATCGAGCGTGTCGAGCCACAATTGGCTCGGCCCAAGCTGAAGATATCATCGATTCCAACTGGCGCCATTTTAAGAATCGATGGGGAAATTATGGGTGAAACCCCATGGACTGGCGAAGTCACACCCGGCCGCCGACAGTTGGACATGGAGCTAAATGGTTACAGACCCTACTCCCGCTCTGTGATTGCAAAACCAGCCAAGAGCTATAGTCTTGACGCCGAGTTAATCCCCAACAGTGTGGGTGCATTGCTCACGATTACATCACTGCCTGCTGGTGCGGAGATCACGCTCAACGGGCAAGTCGCTGGCGTGAGTCCAGTTCGACGTATGCCCGTCGATGTTGGTGCTTACAATGTGGAAATCAAACTGGCCGGTCATGTGACTCAAGTTTTGAGTGTGGCACTCGCCGAAGGCACTCACTTGGAAAAGACCATTACCTTGGTCCCCAATGAAGGGATTCAACTCAGAGAGAAGCCCCAATGGCCTGGATGGGTTTTGGTTGGCACTGGCGTAGCGATGGCAGGTCTAGGAGGCTATTTCGGCATTAGAGCCCTGTCCCACCGGAATGAAGCTCGCGACTTAGCGACAACAAGCGGCAGTGAGTCTGACCTAAGGGCATACCGCACTGCCGTTGACACATTTCGGAGCAGCCAAATCACGGCTGATTTGCTCTATGTCGGTTCCATCATCTCGACGTCATCGGGCCTCTTACTGCTTTACTGGTAGCGGCAAGTGATTGATCCCGAGGGCACTAACAAACCGCTATCGCGGCGAGCTTTTCTGGCTGGGTCTGCGTCATCTGCATTGTTTATTCCCTTCACTGCGCCGGCAATCATCACTCGAGACCACCGGCGTCCACAAGTGGAACAAGGAATCGCTACGGGTGACGTGTCCACATCTGGAACAATGGTCTGGAGTCGGACTGACCGCCCATGCCAAATGTGGGTCGAATGGTCTACATATCGAGACTTTCGAAGCACCCATCGTGTGCGTGGTCCCCTCGCTTTAAAGAAAACCGATTTCACAGCTAAATTGGGCCTCAAGCAACTTCCACCCGGCCAAGAAGTCTTTTATCGCGTTGTCTTTGAAGATCTCGCGACCCACGCACAGTCAGCCCCCAAAATGGGTCGACTGAGAACCCCCGACTTGACGGGCCAATGGCCCTCCCGTTTTGCCTGGTCAGGCGATGTCGGTGGTCAAGGCTATGGGATCAATCCAAAGATCGGAGGCATGACCATCTTTGAAGCGATTCGGCAATCGTATCCTGATGTTTTCCTCCACTGTGGTGATGTCATCTATGCCGACGCCCCCCTGAGACCTAAAAAGACCGTCGAGTCGAAGATGATATGGCATAATCTGGTGATCCCAGAGAAGCGAAAGGTTGCGGAAACATTGTCTGAATTCCGGGCAAATTTTCGCTACAACCTGCTGGATCATAACCTCAGGCATATGAATGAAACACTTCCAACCGTCTATACTTGGGATGATCATGAAACCAAGAACAATTGGTGGCCAGGTCGTCGACTCTCGGATGGACGGTATTCGGAAAAAAGCTGCGACCTGCTATCAGCACGAGCGCGCGCCGCATTTTTCGAGTACTGCCCAATGGCCCATCGTGCGGAGGCTCCAGGTCGGATTTATAGGCGATTAAACCAAGGGCCAAATTTGGATATTTTCGTCGTTGACTCCAGAAGTTACCGAGGCAAAAACGGCCGAAACCGGGAAGAGCAGATTGGACCAAAGTCAGCCTTCTACGGCCTTGAACAATTGGCTTGGCTATGCCGTGGTCTCGCTGAGTCCAAATCCATTTGGAAAGTTGTGGTCTGTCCGCAACCACTCAGTGCCCTGATAAACCATCGGGGTGGTACTTTCGAGGGTGCTGGGAATGGATTGGCCGGTCGGCCCAGGGGTCGTGAGTTGGAGATTGCCAAACTGCTGAGCTTCATCAAGCGTAATGACATCAAAAACATTGTCTTCGTGACTGCGGATGTCCATTACGCAGCCGCACATCATTACGACCCTAAACGCTCAAGCTTTAAGGACTTTAACCCTTTTTGGGAATTCTTAGCCGGCCCATTGAATGCGGGAAATTTTGGCCCCAATCCGTTGGATCCGACCTTCGGTCCAAAACAAGTTTTCCAATCGATCCCCAATCACCTCAGGCCCGGCACTTCACCGCTGTCGGGGCATCAGTTTTACGGTCTAGGACAAGTGGACCCAAAAACCAAGCGTCTGACAGTCTCTCTGCATGGCCAAGATGGACGAGAACTGTGGTCGACGGAATTGGTTGCCGATGTATAATCGGGGTGGGGTTGTATCTCAGACGTTTTGACCATTCAAAAGACATCGAATGCAAAATTATCTCGATGAGCATGACGAGAAAACCAAATCCTGACGGCGCGATATGCCGATTGAGCTTGTAAATATCGATCAGATTTTCATACTGATGAACAGATGTCAGTGCCTTTACCTGACATCTTGACTCTAGAGCAACATCCATTTAATGCACCGAGAGAGTCTTTACAGTGTTCATCGACATCGGCCTCAACCTAACAAGCTCACAGTTCGACAGGGATCGCCAGGATGTCCTGTCTCGGGCTTTTGGTGCGGGCGTCCAACATATGATTGTGACGGGCACCAGCATTGAGGAGAGCGAGCAAGCAGTGCTCCACGCGCGTGCCTACCCCGGTCGTTTGAGCGCGACAGCGGGGATTCATCCTCATGATGCCAAGTCATTCGATGAACACAGTCTGGATCAACTAAGAGACCTGTGTTCGGCCCCAGAAACTGTCGCCGTTGGTGAATGTGGGCTCGATTTTAATCGGGACTTCTCACCGAGAGATGCTCAGCAACGCTGTTTTTCGGAGTTGGTTCAACTGGCGATTGAGACACGCCTCCCGCTTTTCTTGCACCAGCGCGATGCGCACGATGCATTCATGGAGATCTTGAGTCCAATGGCTGATCAGGTCGTTGGTGGTGTCGTTCATTGCTTCACCGGGACGGCAGATCAACTCGATGCCTACCTCGATATGGGGATGTTCATCGGCATCACCGGTTGGGTGTGCGATGAACGACGAGGGCTTCAACTCCGAGAGCTTCTACCGCACATCCCGCTGGACCGTTTGCTGATCGAAACCGACGCCCCGTATTTGATTCCCCGTGACTTATCCCCTAAACCGAAATCGCGCCGTAACGAGCCCATGTTTCTTCCCCACATCGCCAAAATCATCGCTGCTGCAGTGGATGTCGAACTCGATGAACTAGCCCGGATAACCCGAGCAAATACCAAGCGGCTCTTCAAACTTGATTGAAAAAGCCTTACCTGCTGGATAAAGGACAATCACCTGGTCCACTTTAGGTTGGCCCTACTAACCAGGTTGCTCGGCCATGTGCGACTATATGGCCTTCAGCATCGGTGACATTTGTGCTGACGATGTATTGTTCTCGACTCGCCGACTTCAGCGTCGGCGCACGGCATTCCGCCGACAAAAGTCCCCTCGCCTTCTTCACAAAATCGACCTCAATATGAGTGACGATACCACGCATACCCGAGGGAAATTGAGACACCATGGCCATACCCGTTGTTTTCTCAATAAAGTTGACAAGGGCAATCGCATGAACACTCTCGAGGTGATTTCGAATCGCCTTCCGATCGGCCATCGTCAATCGTGCATAGCCCGGCGAAAGCTCCTCAACCAGAGCCTTTATAGTCCCCGTGTACGGGGCCATTCGCCCTGCTAAACGACTGAAGATCCGACGTCCACCAGGGATGGTTTGAGCTTTTCTCCAAAAGCTCATTAAGCGCTCACCGTTCGCTTCGAATTTAAGGTCAAAAAGGCTCACTAGATGTGCTCCGAAACCAGATTTATTTATTTTTTTATATCTCAAGCATGAGCATCACGCCCCCTGTAAAACTAAAATAAAGACGGTAGGCAAGAGATACAAAGGGTCTCAAGGTGCGTCGGAACCCCTTCAATTCTGGGGCCTATGTGGGAATGAGACTACATTAGCACGGACGGTTATGCGTCCTAGTCTAGCGGGGACGGTCCGTTTGCATTACACTGTCCTCCGGGAATTCAGTTTATAGCAACGGGGATAATATGGCTGCTTACCGATACAAAACGCTTGCCTTTCTTATGTGCTTCGCGGCGTCAGGGTGTGGTTCAAATGATGAAAGTGATGGACAGGACATCGTTGTCTCAGATGTGGACGCCGGACCGGTCGCCGACACTGACGCAACAACTCAAGGCCAACCTGAGAGCATTATCGTGGCCCTCGAGGAGGGCTCATTTACAGCGGACTCAAGTCAGCAACTGACCGCAACGTTGGTCTACGAGAATGGACAAACAGAAGACGTGACATCGAGTGCCATTTGGACTTCATCAGACGAGAGCGTTGCGCGCTTTAACAGCATGCAGGCGGGTATGCTGGACGGGATATCGCCGGGACAAGTCACCGTCACTGCAAGCTATGATGGTCTGACAAGCGATCCTGTGGGCGTTGAGATTACGCCCCAACCAGGATTGTTGACTGCTGAACCAAACCAATTCGCTGGTCTACCCGGCGACTCGGTCACAGTCAGCGTGCAAGAAATGCTCGGCGACGACGTTGCCGATATCAGCGAGTCAATGACTTGGAGTTCCGCAGACGAATCCATCGTCACGATGGACGGAAACACGGCGACGATCATCGGTGTCGGGACGACCCAAATCGTGGGGCAGTATGGGACTCAGATGGTCACCGTCAATATCGAGGGAATCGATTGCCAATATCCGGCTAATAACGGACAGATTGCATTCAACGAGGTCTTTCCCGATCTATTCTGGGAAGCATCTTATCTGCCTGATGGAACACAGATTAACTTCAGTATGAGGCACTTTCACTGCAGCCCCCGTTACGCCGATAAAGAAACGTTGATCATTGTGCTTGGCGCGGGTTGGTGCGCGCCCTGTTCCAGAATGACCAGGGATATCCTCAATCCAAGAGCACTTGACCTTCTTGAGCTGGGCGCAGAGATCCTCTACCTCGAAGCACAAGACACCAACTATGAGCTGGCAACAACGCGCTTCGCATACCGCCATATCGGAAGCTTAATCGACCAGGGACCGGGTATCCGCTCAGGAGAACTAGATACGCAGATTTACACGGCGGATGGCACCCTGATGGACGTCCCAGGGTACGTGCAACAACAAGCCATAGTGACAGGCTTTCCATCGGTCTGGGTGTTGCGCAAACGGGATATGCGGCTTATCGCTGACCAAGGCCGCAGCAATTATTACCTGCCCTTCGAATTAATTTGTGCGGATCCGGAGGCCGACTGGTCTGATCCACCGCCACCCCCTTTTCGGTCCAATTGTGAAGAAGGCGACGAGGAACTCAGCGAACCGAATAATACGGCACAAGAAGCAACCCGCGTTGAACCGGGTGTTTTTGAAGGCGGCATTTGCGATGCCGAGCCGGATTTTTACCGATTCACAATTTCGGGTCCGTGGCGTGCACGACTTGAATTCGACAGTTCGGAGGCAGACCTTGACATGCTGGTGTATGACAAGCGGTCACAGCAGCCCGTTCTTGATGAGAATGGCCGTGCTCTGCTATCAAATGGAACTGGAGACGTGGAGGAAATCGTACATCAGGATGCAGCCATTTTGATGATCTATGGATATAACCGAACCAGTACAAGCTATACACTGACAATCGAGGCGCTATGAGATCAATAATTTTAATTCTCGCTGTAGGACTTTTGACCATCGGCTGCGGGTCCGATGATGGAGGCACCGACACTGGTGGCACCACCCCTCAGAACATGGTTGACGGCGGCGGTACACCAGCCGATTCTGGCAGCGCACCAGCGCCATTAGACTCGGGCATTAACGAGGCCGATGGGTCCGACCCGGGCGGAGGCTCTGGACCCTCTCCGGTTGATCCAGATGAAGGCGAACCTCAACCATACGCACCGCCTGCGGCCCTGACAGCTGAATTCTCAGACCCTGATCCAGGGCCCGCTGCCGGGTGCAATGGCACATCGGTGTCGGTTATCCGTGGTTGGATTGTCGACCGGATCGGCCGACCCATCTCTGGTGCGAAGGCACAGCTGTGCGTGGTCTCCGACGGGGGGACGACCCAATGTTTGCCGCCGGAAGACTCGGGGGAAGATGGTGTGTTCAACCTCTCGATTGCCCAAGGAGACCAGTGCCTGACCAAAGCTGCATTTCGGGTCATCAAACCGGGCAGTGGCCGCGCACCTATGTATTGCAACGCACCGTTAGACATGGCAGCGGACTCGACGCGAATTATCATGGAGACACCATACGTGCTGTATGCTGGACTCCCGCCAGCGGATCTCCCAGAGCTGGGTGATGAGATGATGAGCAGACGCATCACATTCCAAAACGGTGTCCAACTTGACTTGACTCCCTTTGACTTGGTGAGCCCATACGAAGAGCTCGGTATGAGAACAGTAGGCGTTGACGAGCGCGGACTCTGCTTTTTGGAAGGCCAGACTCCACCGGCACGTCTATACGCTTTCACCCCCGACTCAACCATCTACGGCGAAGCCACCGTGCGCTTTCCCAACGAGACAGAGCTGGCACCAAATTCAAAGGTCGACATCTCGATTCTGGGTGGCCTAGGCTGTGAACGAAACGGCGAGCATGTCGCTGAGGGCGCGTGGGAGTCCGTAGGGACTGGGACTGTGAGTGAGGATGGCATGCATATCGAGAGCGATGAAGGAACCGTGCTGACTTGTTTGACCTGGGTCGGCTACACCCCGCTGTAGCGGATCAGGAAAAACACAGATTCATCGTTTGACAGAATAATCTTTGATACGGGACGTATTGAGCATATGGCGTTCCAGTCGAGGAAGGAATCCATAAGATGGTGTCACCCCTGAGTATTGTGAGAAGACGCGAGCTGGTTCGCGTCTTGCTTCGCAGTCTTGTACTTTGCCATACCGTGTTGGTTTTCGGTTGTTTAGAGACACCGAACAATCGCCCCCAAAGTCATTGCGAAGCGGATGGCGGCTCCTGTGACGAACTGTCTGACCGGTCAAGGTACCCTGGATTCGGTACCGGCCCAGGCGCGGTCATCGCACCGCTTTCGTTCGTTGATGGCGATGGAAGCGAAATGAATTTGGGTCAAATCTACGCTGACCCAACTCGTAAGGTCCTTTTACTGACAACCTCAGCCGGATGGTGCACTGCCTGCATTGAAGAACAACCAAAGTTGCAGCAACTCCATGGTGAATATCACGAGCAAGGCTTGTCAGTTCTCGTCGTCCTGTTTGAAAAGCAGGATTATACGCCGGCCGATGCCCGGCTAGCTCGTGCATGGAAAGCTCGATATGAATTGGATTTCGATGTCGTCGCTGACCCCGAGTTCATTATGCGGCCATTCTATCCAAACGGCGACTCGAGTTCGACACCGATCATTTTGGTCATCGATGTCGATACCATGACGATTCTTGATACCATGGTTGGCTTCCAAGAGTCTGCCGTCCGTGCGTTGATTACCAATAATTTGTAGGAGAGTTTGACATGCGCCTTCTTATCATCGTCGCTGGGCTCATCTGGTGTCTACCAGCAACCGCTGCTGAACCCTCAAAAGACCGCGCCCAAGTCTCGAATTTTTCACTCATGACCGCGCAGGGGGAACAATTTAAATTTGAGCAAGCAAAAGGAAAAGTCGTGGTACTGAGTTTTTGGGCATCATGGTGCAAGCCTTGCATCCAGGAACTCGGTTTTCTGCAAAAGTTGTCCAAGAAGCTCGACGGTCAATTTACCGTACTGGCTATCAGCACAGATGACTCTAACACCATCGCCGCTGTTCGTAAGATTGTTCGCCAAAAAAAGCTAAAAATGCCGGTTCTGCTTGATCAACAAGGGTCAGTGATGAGCGAGTACAATCCGCGCGGCGACTTGCCATATTCGGTTTATGTCGACAAACAGGGTCGCATCGCATCGACTCACCAGGGATTTGTCAGCGGAGATGAATCCAAAATAGAAGCTTTGATCAAAACATTGATTGCGGAACCAAACACAACTAAGAAATAATGGCTTTCGATGGTCTGAATCCTCCTGAACCGATGAAAGCATTTCATTTTGAAGTCTATTAGTATCGCAACCTGTCTAGTCGTAGCTTTGGTTCAAGTTGTCGGAGCGAGGCCTGCATCAGTTAGGCTGACAAATACCACGGTTACAGAGTTCCGAACCGACAATGAGAATTTGGACCCACGGGATGACAATTACGGATCCGTCATAAACCGACTCAATCTCAATGGAAATAGTGGACCGATCGCGACATCTCTGCGGTTGGACAGTATGTTTTTTTGGGATACTGATCAGCCATGGCATGAAAATGACGCACGCGTCGAGCGCCTCAAAGTCCAGTATCGGCTGAGCGATTGGACCATCAAAGTTGGCGATATCTATCGTCAACTGGGGCGCGGCATCGTGTTAAATCTGAGAAAGGTTGACGAAGCTGGGCTCGATGTCCTGTTACGGGGAGGCGAGGTTGCCTACAGTTCAAATCGCCAAGCCGCTGGCGTCTTTGCTGGCAGAGCCAATATTGTCAACATCGACATACTCAACCAACGCTTTGTCGAGGATCCCGAAGATATCTTAGCCGGTGGGTGGTATGCACTTCGGAATTTGAAGTTGGGATCGTTGCGTACGACGCTGGGTACCCATTACCTCTATCGAAAAAATCAGGCGTCTTCAGCGTTGAGTGAAATGGACGATGGAAGCAGTAATCTGGGCGCGTACATTGAGTTTCCTGCACTGGGTGACTACGGCTCTCTCTATTTGGAAGCAGACATCCAACAAACACGTGAATTCGATCAGGTAACCGAGGGAAAAGCAGCCTATGGTGCAGTCGATTTCTTTATCGGTGATACCAGTCTGGTCGTAGAGGCCATCTATTTGGACCAATTCCGTCAGTACGGCTCGGTCAATCGTTACGATGAACCCGTTCGCTACAACCAGGCACCTACACTCGATCGAATCGATCAAGAGACATCAAAGGGCGAAAATGAATATGCAGCCCGAATACGTCTAGAACAATCATTCTTGGATGGTGATTTCGTGGTTTATGTTAATGGCATGTACAAAATCATCGATCCGGATGACCTCAGCGAAGTCACTCAAGTCCATGGATACAGCGGCCTTAAGGGTGAATTTGATTCCGGCCGTTCACGGTATGCTTTGAGTGGTGGCTATCGCGATGAAAACGCAACCGGGGGACCGACGACGCGAGATATCAAAGACATGTATCACGCGGAAATTGATTACATTCAGTTTATTACCAACGGGTACTCACTGCAGCTGGCAGCCTTCTACGAATTCCGTACATTGGAAGGCACATCCTATGAACGTGGAAGCAGCTTTTTTGGCATTCAAAAAGCGGGCTTGGGTAGCGTCACATTCGAACATGGGTTAGACAATCAAGACACACGAGACGGGGCTCGACAGCAGTTTTATGCCGGTATTTTGAGTTGGAATGCGACTGAATCCATGATCATCAAAAGTACAGTGGGCAGCCAGCGGGGCGGACTGAAATGCGTGGGGGGCGTTTGCCGGATCTATCCATCTTTTTCGGGGTACCAACTCAGTGTTCTCATGAATCATGACCTGGGTGGCATGTAACGGATGCGTGACCGCAGGCAAGCGACCCAAATCACGCACAGGACTGACCCCTAGACGAGGCGTCTTTCGCCTTAATGGCTTTGGACTCAGACCCGGACTCTCGTAACTGAGTATTCTCACTTAATGAAGAACACGATACAATAGGGGGCAGTGTTTATGGTGCGATGGATTCTTAAACTGGGGATGAGTTGATTAACTCGTACGATTTAAACAGCTTTGATGGAACTCGGCTTCGCTACCATGTCATTGGTGAAGGACCAAATGTCATCGTCATGGCCAATGGCCACGGTGCGACTGTGGACGTCTGGACATCGGTATTTAAGCATCTCCCTACGCACTGCAAAATCATTACCTGGGACTACAGGGCTCAACATGGCTCTGAACACGGCTCGTCCCACCCGACCATTGCTGATCACTATGGCGATCTTGGTGCCATCGTCGACCACCTCGGCCTTGAAAGTTTCGCTCTCGCTGGTTGGAGCCTCGGTGTGCAAGTCGCGCTCCAAGCCTATCGACAGCATAGCCGGCAGGTCGGGGCAATGGCTCTCATTCATGGCGTTCATGGACGGCTCATGAGCCGTGTTTTCGATGGTCGACTCGCGGGTTTAGGCAAGCACCTCGTAAGCCTGTTTGCGGACTATGAGCCCCGACTGGCTGCACTCTACAAACCGCCCCTGCGTGAGGTCTTAAAGCGACCCATATCGCGAACATTCTTCGATAAAATTGGTTTTGTTCGAGGTGGTCATAAGCAGTTTCAAGACATGGCCCAAGAGATTCTCGAACTCGATTTATCAACCTACTTGAAAGTGGCCTGCGCCGCTGATGACCATGCAACGGAAAATTGGCTTCATACCATTGATGTCCCCGTGATCATGACTGTGGGCAGTCAGGACCGCCTGACTCCAGCGAGGCAAATCACACCCGCGTTTTCAAAGTTACAGAACGCGTCGCTACAACATTTTGAGGGAACCCACTTTCCGCTCTTGGAAGAACCCAAGCGGATTGCTGACATTCTCGGCCGCTGTGCCCAGCTTAATGCACAATCAGGCCGTTCGTGATTCCACACCGCGATAGCTATGGAGGAGTGCGACTGTGGTGGCTAAGAGGGCAAATGCACCGATTTGGTGGGCTGCACCGAGTAGCGGTGGCACACCGGGAACCAGGACGACGCTGACGCCAAGGGCAAATTGCGCAGCCACGAGACCTCGGATCCACAAAAGTCGGCGCCTCTGATGAGGCGTTTTCACACTGCGCATCAACTTGACAGTCAGATAGATGCCGAAAAAAGCAACGCCCCAGCCCAGTGTCCGATGCACGAAGTTAAGCATATCGAGGTTCTCGACTAAATTGGCTGCTCCCATGCTCGCTATGTAGCCGTTTTGCGGAAAAAACTGGCCGTTGAACAAAGGAAAACTCTGATACATGTAGCCTGCCTTCGTGCCAGCCATGAATGCGCCGTAGATGATCTGGACCGAGACCAAAACAAGAAACGCGATGGTCCACCGTTGACCCCCTCTATCTCTTTGACGTGCATCTCCCGGGAACACGTTCAGTGCCAGCCAAAGAACGTACATGGCACAGGTCAACGCAAGTCCGAGATGGACCGCAAGGCGATAGTGACTCACAGCTGGGTTATCGATCAGACCACTTTTGACCATCCACCAGCCCACAGCGCCTTGGAGACCTCCCAGGCAGAATCCAATGAATGTCAGGCCCATAAAACGCCGCGTCATGCGCCCGCGGATCGCAAAATAAACCCACGGGACAAAGAACAGTAGGCCGATGATGCGACCCCACAAGCGGTGTAAATATTCCCAAAAGAAGATGAACTTGAATTCGGGAAGCGTCATCGCCTGGTTCATTTTTTGGTATTGGGGAAAGGCTTTGTATTGTTCGAAGGCGGCGTCCCAAGCTGCATCGCCAAGTGGTGGCAGCCATCCTGTGACAGGTCGCCATGTGACCATCGACAGACCAGACTGAGTCAGGCGAGTGAGTCCACCGATGATGACCATGACGGCAATGGAGCCAAAGACAACGAGAAGCCAGCGGCCTACGTTGGGTGTAGCCGGTCGTTTTAGATCAAGATTCATGGCCATTGCTTAGTGGTTTCGTGGCTCAAGGTCAAATCCGACTTCATGAGAGAACAGCAGAGCGACCACGGTGACCATTAAATCAAGTGTTCAGCTGCGCGCACTCGGCGATTGTAATCAGAACTCATGGTTCGCCCATAGGCACCCGCAGTGGCCAACAAAAGTATATCGTCGGCGGAGGTCTCAGGAAGAATCCGTCCATACCCGAGCGTGTCACCTGTCTCACAAATCGGCCCCACCACATTATACTCACGAGCGAGCGGTGCACCGTGTTTCGAAAGATTGGCAATTTCATGCCAAGCTCCATAGAGCGCGGGCCGCAAGAAGGTATGCATCCCAGCGTCTACGCCGACATAATGAACATCACCTTTGTTTTTTGTTTGGACAACCCGCGTCAACAAAACCCCGGCTTGGGCAACCACGTACCGACCGGGCTCAAGCCAGAGTTCAAGCTCCGGGTGAAGGGTTTTAAAGCGTGCCAACAAATCCCCCATTTTCTGCAGATCAAGCGGCGCCCGACCTGGTCTTTCAACGACCCCCAGACCACCACCAAGGTCCAGGATCTGTACGTCTGGAAAATAGCGACGTGCATCGACCAAAAAGTGTGCGGTATGGGTCCACGCATCGGGCGTCCGAATTCCAGATCCTGCATGGGCGTGAAGACCGATGACCTTCGCCCCCGCAGCGTCGACAGCGTCAGCAGCTTGCTGTAAATCGTCGGGTGCAATGCCAAACTTTGATTGAGGGCCAGCCGTCCTCACATAAGCGTGATGACCACGTCCCCGGCCTGGATCTAATCGTAATAAGATGTCACGACCTTCAAAAATTTCAGGCCAGTTCTCTAACGGAAAGGTGGAATCAACGGTGACATAAACATTCTTGGCTAGGGCATACTCGTACTCGGAGCGAGGTGCGAAGTTGGGGGTAAACAGAACGCGCTGAGGGTCAAGATCAGGGATGCAACGCCAAACATGCTCCAACTCGCCGACCGATACGCATTCAAATCCCATTGCAGAGTCCGCCAAACGAGCGAGGATATCAGGATTATCATTCGCCTTGACTGCATAAAAAACGCGGTTGACGGCATCGAGTACAAGCAGCGATGACGCAGCACGGTCAATACTTGCGCGGTGATAGACAAACGCCGGTGTGGACGTCTGGGATAGGGCAAGCAACGTGTCGCGATGGGAGGACCACCATGGCGTATCGTCGACTCCAAGGTGCTTCTTATCATCAAATGTCTCGCGCCATGTCGGCCCCAAATGAGGAGACGCCGTCTCATCGCCGAACAGTAAACCATGTAATTTCCCAACGAGGCGGTCCGCCTGGGATGCATCGACAACGAAGGTGAGATTTAAATCGCTAGCCGCTTGAGACAACATGTGAATTTTCTGAGATTCAAAGACCTGCAAAGCCGGACCCAATTGATGGAGAATGGCCCGAATATGACGACCGACTAAACTGACTGAGGCGCAATCGCGGACGACCTTTACCTGACAATGGGACCTTAGATCTGAAATCAAGGCGTCTAAGGTCGATTCCACGATCACGTTGGTAATTTGGTCAAAGGACGCGGTGATATTGGTCTCTGAGGTACTCACCAAATCGACGCTGATGCCGTGTTTTTTAAAGCACGTGAATACGTCGGCGAGAAAGCCGACGCTCTGCCACATGCCCAATGCCTCCATGGAGACAAGAGTAATCCCCCGTCTGGCAGAGATCACCTTAACCTCTGCTGTGTCTGGAGCATTGGGCCCAATAATGGTTCCGACGAGGTCAGGTCTTTGGGTACAGCGCACATGAAGAGGAATTCCATGTCGCCGTACAGGTGCTAGACAGCGTGGATGCAAAACTGATGCCCCTGCCGATGCAATTTCTTGAGCTTCATCGTAACCGAGCAGTTTCAACATGCGTGCATCTGGAATGTCCCGTGGGTTTGCCGTGTAGACACCCGGAACATCCGTCCATATTTCGCAACGCTCTGCGTTGAGTTTTGCAGCAAAAAGGGCCGCTGACGTGTCAGAGCCGCCACGACCCAGGAGCACCGTCTCCCCGTGTTCGTTTCTCGCGATAAACCCTTGGGTAATTAAACAATCATGTTTTGAAAAAGCATCCTGCGTGGCGGCACAAAAGCCGTCATCACAATGGGCGGACAACCAGGCTGCATCCCCCCGATTGGGCGCCGCTTCCAAATGATCGCGCGCATCGATCCATGTCACCGGTATGCCTTGTGCAGACATGAATCGAGCACCGATCTGCGTTGACAGCAATTCACCCATAGCCATGGCGGCGGCCTTCATTCGAGGTGTCGCCTCTCCGATCAGAGCCGCGCCGTCCGCCAATCGACGCAGTGGTGACAAAGCCCCGTCTAACCAATCGACGTCAATTGCTAAACTCAGTGCCAACGCCTTGTGCTGAGCGATCACTTGTTCAAGAATTGGACGATGTCGGTCCTCGAGGGCAGCGTCTAGAAGCGTGTCCAATTGATTGCTGATGCCAGCGAGAGCGGAGCACACGAGAATAGGTGTGTAGCCAGCCTCAATGCGTTGGTTTGCTGTCTCGGCGATGGAGGCCCAACGTTCAGCGGACGCCACGCTGGTCCCACCGAACTTCAATACGACAAACTTGCTCTTCATGCGCTCACCCACGATGACTTAGAAAAATCCGTTTATTCCGATGCCAAATGCCAAGTTTTTAAGTCATTTAACAGATAAATCAACAATGCAGGCGTCACCAGCAAAGAGTTCGGTGCCAGACAGACCGTCGTTTCAACAGCTTTGACGAAGCACCAAGCCAACTGACAGGGCCGAATATACATTGGGCTGGCACTTAAGGTATCATTGGGTCAATCAACCATCCAGCGGCCAGACCCTATGCTAAAAAAATTGTCCTATCCCTTGGTTTTAGTGAGCCTACTACTCGCAAGCTGTGACGACCGGGTCGCTGGTTCATCAGGCTTTGATGTGGATGCTGACCCCTTCGTTCCTCCCCCGCTCGCAGATCGATTCATCGGTGGATCGCTGACGGATGCCGGGCGCACCAATCAAATCAACTCGCCATGTGAAGTGAACATGTGTCCCGATGGGACTCGCTGTATCGAAGATGGTACGTCGATTACCTGTATACCGCTGACCTGTTCGGAGCTTGACTGCAGGGATTTTGAACTCTGTGTGGAAGACGACGCGGGCGCGCTCTGCCAGGACTTGCGATGCACAACAGACTTGGATTGTGCTGACGACCAATATTGTGACGAACAATGCCAACCCGACTCGTGCCGTCCCGGTTCCAGTCGGTGCGATGGCAATCGGGTTGTTCAATGTGCTGACAATGGGTCGGGGGAGACCCAACAGTATATTTGCGGTCTCGAGCAACATGGTTTTCCGAGCGAGTGTCGTTTGTTTCCCGATGGCTCAGCAGGCTGTACTTGTGGTGATGATTGGGACTGTCCTCAGTTCATGAGGTGTTCCGCTGGGCGATGCCTGGGCCAACCCATTGCCCCGAGCTGCAGCCTGCCGCCCGCCCCCATAGAAGACGCACTCCCAGCACCCGAAATTATTTGGGGCGGAGGTGCCTCCGATCCCATCGCCGCTGACAGACCCTTTGGTGCCAGTAGCCAGGTAGTCATAACGCCATTGGTTGGTAATCTGGACGATGACAATGGAGACGGACAGATCACTGAACAAGACATCCCGGAACTGATCTTCTTGAGTTTCTGTGACAGCAATTTTACGACGAACGGAGCACTTCGAATCGTCCACGGAGGCGGCCAGTTGAAAGGTATGGACGCGATTTCCGTCCTCGGAGACTATCGCTGGCAGTTAGGTGACGTTCTACCCGCCCCAGGCGATTATCGCTGTCAAGATGGCATTCTTGACCCAACAGCCCCCATCGCTTTTGGCGACCTGGATCCAGCAAGCGCAACCGATGGGCGCCCCGAAATCATTGCCAACCACGAAAATGGAGGCCTGGTGCTTTTTGACCATATGGGTAATCAATTGGATATCGCATTTAATCGAGAGCTAAACCAAGGGCCCAATCCAGCACCCATGATCGTGAATTTAGATGGCGAGGGTTTCTCTGAAATTGTCATCGGCCGGAGTGTAATCACCGTCTATCGAGATGCCATGGGTGTACTTCGATTCGGCGATCGTTTTGAGGGCAATGGAGCTCGGGGGCGTAACCCCAGTCAGGGTGCCTTGGGCTGTGTCGCCGACGTGCTCGGAGTGGGCCAACCACAAATTATCGCTGGGTCCTCAGTCTATCGGTGGCCCGCGCCCCCAGTCGGTGCCGAGAGACGAGCGGATTGCATTAATAATGGCGGTGCTATAGCACCGACAAATGATGACGAGGATGCGTTTTGTCGAGGCCAATTGGTGGTTGAATGGCGGGGTAACCAAGTAAACGATAATGACGCAGCCAATGAGGGCTATTGCGCCGTCGCTGATATTTATGGGGCTGATCAGGACCAACCGCCCGGTCCGGATAATCCATTGGACGGTCGCCCTGAGTTAATCCTCGTCGCCGGCGGGCAGATTCAGATTTTTAATGGACAAACCGGTCGCTTACTGTCCAGCCATAGGATGAATCTTGGAGGCGGCGGTGGGGCACCGAACGTCGACGACTTCGATGGCGATGGATTCCCAGAAGTCGGTAGCGCCTTCGAATCCGGTTACGGCATGCTCGATTTGCAGTCGGACTCTCCGTCATGCAGGGCATGGCCGGATTTACTCAATGACGATGAACAATCCGATACACCGAGAGATCATGGGAGTAATTCATGTGTGCGCGATGCCGATTGCAGATCGCCTGACACGGTCTGTAATCAAGCCGCGGGGCAATGCGTTTGCCTACACAACGGATGGAAAAGAAGAACCGAGGACGATTCGAGCAGAGTCACCGGCTCCACACTTTTTGATTTCAACGGCGATGGAGCGGCAGAAGTCATCTACAATGACGAATGTTGGTTTCGCATTTATGACGGCCTCTCGGGTGCTGTTTTGCTCAAGGAACCATCAGAAAGTCGGACACGGGTAGAGTATCCAGTCGTTGCCGACGTGGACAATGATGGCAATGCCGAAATCGTCTTCTCTACATCAACAGAGTCTGGATTCTGCTCCGAGCGAAACGAGAACAGTGGCGACCCGGATAATCCTCGGTGGCGCGACCGCTATAATTCGGGCATCGAGGTGTGGGGCGACCCAAATGACCGTTGGGTATCGGCTCGACGAATTTGGAATCAGCATAGTTACCACGTCACCAACGTATACGAGAGCGGACGCATACCAGTGGTGGCGCCGGAGGGCTGGCAAGTCCTCAATGGCCGTTCTTACAACACCTATCGTTCTCAACCAAGGAGCCGTGGAATCGCTCCTGATCTGGTCGTCACTGAACTACAGGTAAACGCGCCGGGTGACGGCTGTAGTGCGCTCTCCTCCATCGCGCAGATTGATCTGCTTGTCACAAATCAGGGAGATCTGCGCGTTGGTCCAAATGTTTTGGTGGAGATAGATGGCATTTGGGATGGACAGCGTCAGAGTCTATTGAAGGCCGATGGATCGCCGCTGACCGAGGCGCTTGGGCGTCCGCTCGCGCCCGGTCAGGTCACTCGGCTCACGCTGCTCTACGACGCCGGCGCAGACCCGAATGCACCATCAGGGCTTCCCGACCAAATGATTGCGCGAGTCGATTCGGGAGGCGACCCTAACTTTGGGCAAGAACGCGAATGCCGCGAGGACAACAATGAACTCCAAGTTGAGGTCATACCACCCAGTAGGCTGCCCGACCTGGTTGTCCTTCGCGTAGACTCCATGCCGGCGGCGTGTCCGCGTTCATTTTTCAACGTTATTATCGCAAATCGCGGTGCAGTTGATGCGGAGCCTTTCACCATTCGCGCCTACGCCGGCAATCCGGAACAAGGCGGCACTCTTTTAGATGAAACAAGGGCGATAAATGGCCTTGTGGCTGATGGAGAAGCTGAGTTCAGGATGGGCGCCGACACATTTCCTTTTGGGGGCACAATCGGACTTTATATCGTTCTTGATGAGGACGATGAGCTGGATGAATGCAGGGACGGCAATAACCTCTTTTCAGCAGGACAAGTCCGCTGTATTTTACCGTAAATTAGGCTAAAGCAGCTGCGCAACAGGATGTTTTTTAAGCAGTGTCGCACCCGTTTTTAAATCCATGACCGTCGTCCTCAGCCATCGATTTTTATCGATGTAAAAAGCGACATCCAGCCTCGGTCCAGGGTCACCTGGGTGGTGGGGTGGTTCGAGGCGGCCTAAAATGGGGTCGGCTGGATTGAGCGCCATTTGGTGAGGCCTGATTTCATGAGTGCCGAGCGCATCGGCGACACGGGCTTTCGCCATACCCTGACAGGCGATTTCATGAATCACCAATTTGAAAATTGTTTCTGGGATCCCCTGTGGACAGCTGGGTGTGAACTGCTTGGCAAAATGGCGTACATGTGTCGGATAACGCGTCCCTCTCTTGATGATGGGAAGGTGCGTGATTTCACCGTTCGCCGTTGTCTGGGCTGCGAGGACATAGTCATGCACGATGAAGTCGTCTTGCTTGAATACGTCTGCCGCAAATGCAGCCCCACCCGCAGCAACAGCCGAAAACGGGCGCCATTGCTTCACTCTGCCTTTTCCAAAACGGGTATTGAAGTGTGCTCTAACCCCATGAAGTAGCGTTGTTCCACCAACCAATAAAACGTGGTCTAGGCTTGAGTCGGATAGACCGCTTTCGGCTAATTGCTGTTCGATTCCTGTCAACGCGTCGTCAATGCGCACAAAAAATTGATTGCCCTTTAAAATCGACTCGAGAAAAAATCCGTCGACATCGATGTATCGAGCCCCGCACTCGGTGTCATCTTGAGGTTGAGGAAGGATGTCAAAAGTCCCATGACCAGTCACTGAGACCTGTTCTTTCACTCGACGCGCCTCTCGGAGAAGCAATCCTGTCCAAAGGTCATCGGTTCCTGGCCCATCTCGGAGGGGGTCCGCGGGCCAGTTTTTGAGTACTTCCATAGCAAGCCAGCGGTCCACATCTTGACCACCTAGGTCAATCGATGTTTTGGCCAACACATCGCAACGTCCGTCTCGACTGCGTCGCGGGGTGATCCGCACCGCTGCAAAATCGAGACTGCCACCGCCGAAGTCAGCCACCAGGATTGTTTGCTCGAGTTGCAGGTCAAGCCCATAACCAAGAGCTGCTGCAACTGGCTCATCGATGAAGAAGATGTCTTTCATGCCTACCGACCGGGCAATGTTTTTCAATTCTGTTCGATAGCAGTCAAAGCTGTCGACAGGCACAGTGAAAGCACACTTGCGGATTCGACGACCCGTGGTTGTTTTCACTTCGGCAACAAGCGTTTCAATGAAAGCATGAGCGGCTTGCCGCGCAGTAACCGCCTGGTCATGGCGAGCAAATACAGGCAGACAGGGTGCATATTCTAGTCGCGCCTTGATGTTGTAGACCACGTCCTTGCCATGACCCAATTCCAGTGCACGGCGACCAACAACATGGTCTTGTGGTGCCTTTATTTTTTGAAAAAGCGTGCCCAGCAGGTGGCGCTTTGACTGCGGTTTCTCTCGTCGTGGAAACCCCATGACCGATGGAATGAGAGCAGGCTCAAGCCCGATTGCATCCACCTCGGTCATCTTCGCCAATGATGGAAGATCGAGGATGTGGCTCAGCTGTTCATCCTCTAGCCAATAGCTGATGACAGTGTGTGTCGTCCCGAGGTCGATAGCCCATGCGTCCATAGCATCAACTTACAGGGCTTGCCCGCGAGGCGACAGAGTCTTTTTTTGAGGGTCTCGTATTCTCAGGCGTTCCAACCAGGCCAATGAGGTTGTGAAATTCAATGATGGCGAATTGCAATTGTATCTTGCCCCCGAAACATGTTAGACACCGCGCTCTCATAAAGCTGAGACCGCAGGGGTGAATGGTCACATCTGCAGAGCAACTCAAAGGAATTATGTGATGTCCGAGACGACAAACATTGAACCCGAGGCCACCGAGGTCGCGGAACAGAATGAAGAGATCAATGCTGAGGCGGTCGAGCCGGAGGCTGCGAACGAGATTGAGGCAGCGGCGGAAAACGCAGACTTCAACAGCGACTACGAGGAATTTGACGAGGATGAGATTCCCGTCGAACCGACAACCTTTAAGGTCAGTAACCGAGTCGAAGAGAAAATCATTGATGGACGACTCGAAGCGGTAGCAGCAGCGAAAGAATGGAGCATCGAAAGTGGTCAATCGATCGTCGTAGAACGCACCGATGGCCGCGTCCAAATGAGCTTTCGCGATGGCGCACTCGTCGACTATGTGCTTGAGACGCGTAAAGGCCGGCGCGGCTAAACGTTACAGACCCGTTCCCCTCGCGGTCTATCATCGGGCTGCGCACCAAGCAGCCTGTCACTCGGACGCACCGCTGAGCGATCTTGATTCGCTTGAGAGGTAAGATTGTCCGTCAGGCCCGTCTTGTTTGGCCAAATGCGCTGGAGTTTTTTCCGTGCATGCGACCCCGTGCTAAAGTTAAAAGTTGGAAAAGTTGGAGTTCGAAATGAGCAAGTCATACCGCTCAGACCTGTTTTTAAGCGTCATCGTCTCAACCGGTCTCCTGTCGGGCTTATTTTGTTTTGGCTGTGGCCCAGAAACGCCTGTCTACACAACAGCCCCGACGCCCAGTCCAACGGCACCGGACATGATGGGCATTGTACCACCAAAGCCCATCGGCAATAGCGACGCCGGATTTGCCACTGGCAGCGCCTGTAACGTTTGGGCCAATATTCCTAGCCAAAGATTAATTTCCACTCTTCACGAAGAACTGCGAAATGCCTACCGCCCAATCAGTGTTGAACCCGACCTCGGTGGAAACCTAAATCGCTACACGACAGCCCGAAACATTATGTTCACAGAAGTCGAGCGATACCAAGGCGCAGCTGGTGGCTATGTCGTAGAATGCGTCTATACTGGGCACACAACGCCTGCATCTCAAACAGAAGATCCGTCCCGAGAGGAAATTAACTGCGAACATGTCGTGCCGCGCTCACGAATGGCCACCGAAGAAGGCAACCCAGCAGTCTACGAACATCAACAATCTGACATACACAATCTGATGCCATCAACGCCCGGAGCCAACAGCACCCGCGGGAGCTTCCGTTTTGGTGAGGTGGTCAACGAACGAAACCTGGACCATCTGCCGTCTGTACTCGGCGAGAATACCTCCGGCGATACCGTTTGGCAGGTCCGAAATCAAAGACGTGGAGACATTGCTCGTATCGTATTTTACATGTCCGTTAGATGGGGAATCGACATCGCCAGGACCGAGGAGTTGGTGCTGCGCCAATGGAACCAAATCGACCCACCAGACGACCGTGAGCAACTCAGAAACCAACGCATATCCCAGCGTCAGGGTAACCGAAATCCATTTATTGACTGTCCAGAATTGGCCGACCGGATAGACGACTTCATCGGTTTCCAGACTCTGGATACTGAAGGCAATTTACCCTTTCCCTGAGATCATGCCGCCTGTGCAGACCCCTTGAGCATTTCTTCTGCGCAAAGCCGTGTATGGGTCTTGTCGATACGACCACCGATCATTCTAGCGATTTCCATAACTCGACTTGGTCGATCCAATTGCTCGATTTGGGTACGTGTCTGCATCCCAGCTGACGTCTTACTGATTCGAACATGCGTTTTTGCGCGTGACGCAACCTGTGCGAGGTGAGTGACACAGATGACTTGATGCTGCCCGGAGATATCATGGAGCATTTCAGCGATAATCCCACCAGTTTCCCCGCCAACGCCCGCATCCACTTCGTCGAAGAGATATGTCGCCACAGGATCTCGCGTGGCCATAACACACTTTATCGCCAGCATGACCCGTGACAATTCCCCACCGCTGGCGATATTCTCGATGGGCTGAGCATCGTACCCCTTATTGGTTTTGAGCAGGAATTGCAGTGTGTGAACGCCATTGGGACCGATAAGGCCAACGTTGGTTAAAATCCCCGTAGTTGCGTCAACGACCTCGACCTCCATCTCGGCATCTTTCATCCCCAAGTTTCGCATCTGTTCAACGACGTTCGTCATAAAGACCTGGCAGGTTTGCATACGACGTTCGCTTAGGCGTAGAGCCATTGGCTCAAGAGCAGACACTGCGGCAGCCCTCAACGTTCGTAGGTGGTCAAGTTGACCGTCGACGTCCGTCAAACTCAAAAGCTCGGCTTTCAGCTCGCGATGCCGGTCAACCACTCCTTTGAGCGACCCGCCATACTTTCGCCTCAACCCACAGAGCTGATTCAGGCGTTTTTCGACCCAGTCGAGCCGACTGTAGTCATCGGGCAGACGCTGTTGGTACTCTTCCAAACCAGCGGCCAAATCTTCCAGTGTCGAGACCGTACAATACAACTGGTCAACGAGGCCTGATGCAGATGGATCGAGCTGCACAATACGCTCGCTTTCGTAGAGCATACGTCTGACGCGATCGAGTATAGCGTCTTCACCGAGACTAAGCTCAGCTCTCGCGTCATGGCTGTATTCGAGCAATCGCTGTAAGTTTCTCAGTTTGCTACGTTCCGATTCAAGAGACTCTATCTCATCGGGGTCGGTCACGTCAGCCTCATCGATCTCTCGGAGCTGAAATCTGACGAAATCTTCTCGCTCAGACATCGCTTTCGATCGATCTTGAAGCGCGTCGATTTCGCGGTCGAGGCGACGGATCTCAGAATACCTGTTGTGAAGTGCCGTGGCTTCATCTGTATGTTGTCCCATCGTATCGATGAGCTTGCAGTGGTTTTCACTTTTCAAAAGCCGATAAAAGCCATGCTGCGTAAGGACATCGACCAGTCGACTCGCAACTCGGTTGACGGATCCGAGTGGGCATAGAACGCCATTCAGATAGGCCTTGGAGCGGCCTGTTTTCGACACCACTCGTCGGATGATCAAGTCATCTTCATACGGAATATCCAGAACATCAAGTATCGCCTTGACACGGGTGTGATGAGCAATATCGAAAAGAGCTTGAATATCGCACGTTGCGGCCCCTTTCCGAACAAGACTTTTGTTCGCCCTCGACCCGAGTATGAGCCGGATGGCTTCGAGAACCAACGACTTACCCGAGCCCGTTTCGCCAGTGAGAGCGATTAGGCCATTCGAGAAGCTCACATCGGCTGATTCGATCAAGGCGAGGTCTTTTATTTTGAGAGTCAATAACATGATCATATGTTCAGTACTTAATACTGAACATATGTATACATATTTTATGTAACGAGTAAAGAATTTTGTTTTTATAAAAACGATGCGGCTGAAAATTTCACCCCTTGCGACTTGCATCAAAGATGAACTCCTTGATTTGATAAGAATTGCGCCGTACAAGGCAGGTCTCAGAGGTTGTGAGGTGACGCTTGAAGTACTCTAATATTGTTCCATTTACGTTTCTTATTCTGAGTTTTGGCTGCTTGGCACCAGATCCAGACGACCCGCGTCCCAATCTCTTCTCCGATACGACGGTAGACAGTACACCCGGGACACCTGACTCGGGTATGGAATCAAAGCCCTGCCCAAGTGCCCCAGCGGATGATGACAGCGACCCAGACCGATGCATCCACACGTTTGTCTACCGTGCCAACGGCACCGCACCTGTCTCAACGGTTAAAGTCGCGGGCGACTTTGAATGTCCATCGGCATGGGTCGGTTCCTACGCGATGGGCGGTCCCAACGATGCCGGTGAATTTTACATCGACGTTCAGCTCAAGCCAGGACAATACCAGTATAAATTCATCGTCGACGATACGTGGACGACCGACCCCGAGAACGCTGAACGGACGGACAACGGCTCTGGAGACCAAAATAGCCTTTTGACACACACCTGTCCGTCCAATCCTGAGTGCACTTTCAACGCAGACTGCATTGAAGAAGAACGACCTGTTTGCCGTCAGTATCAGTGTGCACCATGCGATTGCGAATCTGGGCAGCGGTGCTCGCCTCAGACCGGGCAATGCGAGACAGCACCATGTGACGGCCCGTCGGATTGCGAAACGGGTCAAGTGTGTGTTGATGGTGCATGTCGAGGGTGTCTGGAAAACGAGGAGTGTGCAGCCGGTTTGGTCTGCCTGAGCGGGGCATGCCAAGAGCCTGAATGCCAGGCTTGGACAGACTGCGAAAACCCAGCTGATTCATGCGTCGACTTCCAATGCCAGGCCCGCCCCTGTTCTCGCCAATTGTTTAGTCTCGATGCCGCGGGTCAGGGTTACGATGGGGTTCTTGTCGCGGGCGAGTTTACCAACTGGCTCGAGAATGCAGTTCCGATGGAAAGACAAGACGATGGAATTTGGCGTACGGAAATTGAATTGGACAATGGACGCTATGCATACAAATTCGTGACGTACCAAAACGGCAATGCCGAACCGGTTTGGATTTCAGACCCAGGTGCGATGGAGCAAGTCTCCGATGGCCTAGGTGGTCAAAATTCAATTCGCACCGTTGATTGTAGTGAAACGACAGCACGATTTGGCCGATGCGGCGACCCTGATGTGTCCGACTGGCGCGATGAGATTATGTACTTTGTAATGATCGACCGATTCTACGATTCGGATGGCCTTTCTCAACCCGTAGACGGTGCGACAGGCGGGAATGCAGCGACCGGTCCAAGTGGTCAATTCGAAGGTGGAGACTTGGTGGGGGTCTCTCAGAAGCTCGGCTACCTCGACGACCTCGGCGTGACATCCCTGTGGCTTTCAGCTCCGTACAAGAACCGAGACCTCGCTGGGGCTGCGATCGATCCTGGCACTGATCCCAATCAATACTCCGGCTACCACGGGTATTGGCCATCCCCGGAAAATATCGACTTCAGTGATCCGCTCAATCCACAGCCGATTCCGGCTGTCGAATCAAGAATTGGGAGTGCCGACGATCTCAGAAACCTCGTCGATTCAGCCCATGATGGCGGCATGAAGGTTTTGTTCGACTACGTCATGAATCATGTCGATGTGGAGAGCGGCCTCTACCGTGCACATCCGGAATGGTTTGCACGTGGTGATGGTCAAAACGGCCGACCCAATGACGGATTTGCACTCTGTGGCCCATTGAATCTATGGAATGACCCGTATTGGGGAACGCGCTGCGCATTCACCGACTACCTGCCCCCTTTCGACTTCGACAATGCCGAGGCGCGAGCCTGGTCCATTGCTGATGCACTCTGGTGGGCTCGAGAATATAACCTAGACGGGTTTAGGTTGGACGCAATCAAGCATGTATCTAACCAGTGGCTGATCGACCTTCGCACCGCCCTAAATGAGGCCTTCCCAACACCGCAAGGTGACCGATTTTATTTGGTAGGAGAGACATTTGCCTACGATGATATTGGCCTTCTCGCAAGCTACATAGATCCATCGACAAAGCTCGATGGTCAGTTTGATTTTCCACTGAAAGCTCGACTTTGCGAAGGGATCTTCCAAGGGCGGATGAATGAACTCCAAAACTGGATGGATAATGTCAATCGAACGGCTTATCCAAGGGATACAATCATGACCACTTGGATCGGTAATCATGACATTCCAAGAGCCATCCACTTTGCAAGCGGCGAGATCGGGAACTGTCGTGAGGGCAGCAATCCAGGTCAGGGTTGGAATGTCACCCCAGCACAACCACAAAATCCCGAGAGTTATGAGCAATTAGGCCTTGCCTTTGGGGTCTTGATGACATCACCAGGCATCCCACTCATCTATTACGGTGACGAAATTGGGTTAGCTGGCGGAGGTGACCCAGATAACCGCCGCATGATGCCTTGGGACGACACTCAATTGAGTGATGCGCAAATCAGCCTTCGGGAGCGTCTTAGGTCAATGATTAATGTGCGCAAAAACTACCGGGCATTGAGCCGTGGTGAGAGAACGACCATAGACGTTGATGGAGACCAATGGGTGTATCGCATGGCGTGTAACAACGACAACCATAAAGATGTGACCGTAGTCGTGAACCGAGGCGGGAGTGAAAGGGGCGTCAGGGGGTTGCCGATGGGCAACTACAGAGATCTTGAAAGCCAAGAGGTGATCAACAGCAGCGACCTTCGAATTTCACCCAGGTCAATTCGACTTCTCGAGCGCTTAGAAGAGTAGACGCGACACCCGTTTTTCCGATATGAAAGCAACATGACCAAGCTCAATCAACGCCCATGCCTTGTTGCCGTCCTGATGATATTGATCTGCGCCTGCGATGAACAGGTGCCAAGCGTCAAACTGGCCCTCGAGCCGGATGCTCGAACCTCCATCGAGACCGATGCCACTGTCGACCCCGATGCACAAATTGTTGATGCTGCGCCAGTTGTCGACGCAAGGGTCATCGCTGACGCGACGCCGTTTGATTCAAGCCTGCCTGATTATGTGGTTGACGTACCACCCGACCAGCACCCAAGAACCAATGAATATGTTGTACTCGGTGGTGGGGATGAAACCATCGTCGCTTGGTGGCGTGGCGGTCGTCTTTTTGTAAAACACTTCACGGCAACAATTGCACCGGTCAACGAGGGTGGGGTGCCGCCGGCCGGACCCATCGATCCGACGCGGGTTCAACTCATCGAAAATGAGAGTCAGGAAATCGGTTTTTATCCGCCGTTCGAGGGACAAATTAAAGGGCACCGCCCACCCAATCAGAGTGATGGCCATCCTGGCTGGATATTCTTACCAGGAGAACGCGAACAAGGCTGGCTGGGCATCGACCTGACGAGCGTAAACCATGATGCCATCGAGCTCGGCATCTTTGGTGATATACAACTTGGCTCCCGGAGTGCTGGGGCAACTGACTCAGACCAGGTGATCGTGCTCGGGCAACCAACCCAGGATGAGACACGAAACATCGCGATGGTCGTGCTGAGTGATGCCTTGACCTCCGTACCTCGCATAGACGCTAGAAACCGACCGAGGCCTGTAGATATTACGACCAGTGGGACCCACTGGATCTTCGCTTATGAGGACGGGATCTGCGCGTTGATTCAGGGCACTTCGACCGGGCCAGATGAAGAATTGGGGACGTGGCGCTGCGGAACCGCTCCGAATACCCGATTGATCGGTCGTGGACCCATCAATTTAGACGATCCAGGCGTCTATGGTGTCGGTCAGACTGCCGAAGAGGTTCTCGCGTGGGATCTCCGGCCGGGAGAGCGCATCTATCCTGTGGGCCTGACGGCTGAATTTGCTGAGCCACAACCCGACCCACCAAATGAAAACCAAATAACTGACGCAGGCGATATGGGTTCTGACCCGTCGGACGCAGGTGTCAACGATGGATCCAACAACGATGCTCACCTAGATGGCGAGGTCTCTTCCGATGCAATGAACACTGCGCCCGACTCTGGGGAGGCCGAGCTCGATGGTGGTGACGAGAGTGATGCATCTAACCAACCACCGCTCGTTCAGAGTGGCCAGATGACTCTGGTTGAAACCAGCTCGGCCTTGGCGTGGACAAATCCAATCCCTAATGGCAAAACGGCGACGGTGAGTCATGGTCAAGCCCTGCTGTTCGAACAAGGCCAAATTCGCTTTGTTGATGGCCTAGAGCAACCACGCCTGGGCTTAATCAGTGCCACAGGCGGTGCGATTTTCTCTCTCGTCTGGGACGAAATCCGAGGCGAACCGGTGGCGGTACGAGACACATTGATCCAGACCGCACCTGTTCCAAAAGCTGCAGAGTCCGTCTGTCCGTCTCGCTCACCGGAAGCCTGTGACCATACTGATCGTGATTGCGACGGATACTCATACGGGCACCTATGCTGCCACTTCAGCTTTGCCTTTGATGACATTACGCTGCCTGCGAGCGAAAGCCTGGAGGGACCTTGGTTTGTCAGACTGGGTGATGAGGGTCCACTGGCTACTGTCGGCTATGACGGTCGCGTTGAGTTGCATACGCTGAGCCAAGGCCGTAACGATTGCCTCGGGTGCTGGCCTGGCGGACACTCCATCACCGGATTCAGTGGCGACGGTGCCGTATTCGTGATCAGCGCTGAGACACAATTGAGCGATGAAAACAATATGGTCGGGTGCTCTCCTGCCTGCACGGTCGCTGAACCGTGGTCAAACGACATGATTTCGGAGCCCGCTGATGGACTCGATAGCGGCGTGGATGCCGGTATCAATTCCGATGCAACAGTGAACTCGGATTCGGGTGTCGACGCGTCGAGCGATCTTGGGCTCGCGGATGCGGGCCATAGCGACGGGTCGACCGCCGTCGACGGGGGCAACGCCCAAGACGCATCAAGCAAGGTTTTGTTCTGGCATCTCAGGCCCGGTGTCGTGCGGACCACAGCCGCGCCATGCGAACGCGTCTATCACATGGAGACCTACGGTGAAGCTGACGGCACATCGACACATATCTACTGCGCAAATCGCCGCTTTGACTATCGGGTGTCAGATGGGGAATTCATCGGTGAGCCAGCTGAAGTTGCCTACCCTTTCGGGGCGACTCATTGGCTCAGTCCGCCGGTGAAACGTCGGGAAGGCGGTAACGATGTCACCTACCTGATGGCAGCAACGGGTGACGATCATGCGCTACACCTTTTGCGAATCACGCGAGCAGGATGGTCCGTCGTAGAGACCCCCGAACTCAACATGGCCATCACAGTCGCGGATCGCCGTCTTCCATTCCGACCGTCCATCAGCGACCAGATGCGGCCCGCACGAATCATCGACGGCAAATCACTGGAGGTACATTTTGCAAGGCTAGGCTGGCGCCAAGCGGTCTCGCGAAAATGGGTTCGCTCCGTTGCGTTCTCAGCCCATGACAACCTCGCAATCGCAGTCACTGAAGACCTAGACCCAACTGCACCCGACTTCGATGACATACAGCAAACGCTCAATATTCAGGCTCATGATTTGAGTACAGAAGGCAACCACTGGGGCCGGCTCCTTAATGTGCGGTCCACAGCCATTTTAAGCCACTCATTCCATGGCGTTTCCATCGCGGACTTCAGCGAGCGTGAAAATGAACGCGCCATTTGGATGGGACTCGGACGAAATCGGTCGCCTGTGGTGCTATCGGGGTTTGGCGTGCGCTGCCGCGATGCAACCGATTTCTAAGCCTGCCGTCATAGGGTAGCGTCTCAATCAGTGAACAGGCGAATCAGGTCGTCCCGTCGGGCTTTAGCGTCCTCTAAACCGAGGTTGATGAGTTTTTCACAATAGCCACCATCAAAAAGGAGGTAACTGACGAGGTCCGCCTCGTCATAGCTCTCCATGCGTGCCAAAGTGCGGACAACACGAGCGATCAAACTGCGAGACGAGCGAAGCTTCTGTTCGCGTACATGTTCGGCGGCCATCACACCCAGATCTCGAGACGGTCTGAGCACGACATGCGGCATGATCCGATACTTTGCGCCCCGAATTGGCGCGACCATTTGGTTCAAACGATCAACAAATTGCTCACCGAATACGTCTTTGCCGTCACCGAGTAATCGATTCACATGCCCAAGCCGTATTAGATCGTAATCAACATGATCGAGCATGAGTGCGTTTAAAACTTTGGCTAAGACGTTTACCGGACTTGCATTCGTATGCTTGGGTAAGTCATCACCATCACCCTTATGGGTGCCCAGACCAACGACCAAGAGTCGATCAGAACCTAGCCTTAAAGCCGGCGAAAGGGGGGTGTTTTGCCTCAACCCGCCATCGACATAGGGAATGCCGTCGATTGGCACCGGTGGGAATACAAAGGGAATCGCTGCTGACGCCAATGTGTGTTCCGCCTTAAGTCGAGCATGAACCGGTCGAACATGTGGGTCTCGCGAAAACTTTCGCGGACGTCCGTCGCTGGTCTCATAGAAGACAACACTTTTCCCGGTGGGCACTTGAGTTGCCGAAATCGAAATCGCATCGACGAGTCCGTTGGCGAGATTGACATGGATCTGATTCCAATCGATTGCGTCATCAAGAATTGCCTTCACCGGCTCACCTGGAAAAACCGCCTCGCGTTTGGAACGGCCCATGAGCCAACCTGGCAATGATACGATGTCACCCAGTGACAAATGCAGAATTTGCTCAAGGCTGAGTGAACGCCACAATTCTGTAAACTGCCTGACGCCCACCGATGGCTGGTGAAGAGCTGATGCGATGGCACTCACGCTGAGTGCGCCGATAGACGTCCCTGAAAGCACACTGAAATGAGCCGCTTCTCTTAATTCGCTTGGCCCGTCTACGAACAGATAGTAGGCGATACCAGCTTCGTAGGCACCTCGAGCACCGCCGCCCGACAACACGAGCCCGCATTTTGGTTTATGATCAGTCATCCCAATTGTGAGTATGCGCCGACGGGCATAAGAGCGCCATATTTTTACCAATAAGCGCAGGTAAACAAGGGTCCGTGTTCCAGCCTGTTCCCCTCAGAGCATATCTAAATCGCCCACGGGACAGCAGACTAAATCTACTTCGGGAAACAACATCGGCCGTGAGAGTCAAGCGACAGAAGAGCGCGCGCATGCAGGAATGTGACATAAAAATGAGGATAACCTTGAGAACCAAGCGGATAGGACGCTAAACTTGAAATCCTATGCAAACCGTTTCGGGAGCTTTTCATGGTTTTTCATACTGGCGTTCGTATCGTGGTGGCGTGCGTTTTGGCCTCTTTTTCCATCGGCTGTAGCGGAGAGTCTAGTTCAAGTGGAGAGACCATCGACTTATCCGGAGACAACACTGCAGCTGGCACGATGGGAGGCGGGATGCTCCCGGATGATGTCATGGAGCCAGTGACGTGCGAGAAAAACGGAATCGATATCATCAGCACTGAGGTCTCAGTCCAAGAATACGGACTGCAGATTCGAGCGATCACATCCGAAACAGCCCCAATCGACAACCTGATCATCCGATTGTACTCAGGCCGGGCAACTGCCCCCCGTGAGCCGGGCGTCGTGGTCATGGATGGTGTCAATTACAAAGATTGCGGCATCTGTCCGCTGATTATGAGTGATTGCACCCAGCGAGGCGCCTGCACAAAGGTGTTTTATGCATCGCAGGGAGAGATCGATATTCAGAGTCTCAGTGACAATCGATTTACAGCGACACTCAAGAATCTCGTATTTGACCATGTGACCGTGAGTGACGAACTCTCTATCCCCGTCGATGGTGGGGATCAATGGTGTTTGAATGATTTTACAATTGACGAAGCGTACGATGGAACGATCCCCCATTCGGGAGGTGATAATCCAGGTGGTGGAGGCAGCGGTGGTCGACCCAGCCAATGTGACAATCCAAACCTCGCTTGTGTCGGAGATACGGTGAACGACTTCGCACTCACAAACTGCGGAACTGGAGAGCAAGTCAGTATGAGCGACCATTTTGCCGGCGCTAAAGCGGGCTGGTTTGTTCTGACTGCAGGTTGGTGTGGGGCATGTTCTGGCTGGATGCCCCAAGTCGTCTCGATGCTCAATAATCCACAGGTCAATGGCCTCAAAGCTGCGGTGATCTTGAGCGAATCACCCGACCACATGCCCGCAACACAACGCTATTGCCAGCAATACGCAAACCAATATGATATGCCGCTAGACAGTATTTTTCTAGATCATACCGGTGGCCGCGCTTTCGCAACAATCTTTCAAAACATGTGGCCCTATGTGGGACCTGATGGCCGCTTTGGCCTGCCCTTTAACGCGCTCATCGACGCAGCGAGCTTTGAGTACATTTACGCAGACCGGGGTCCAGCGGGGAGCTTAAGTCAAGCCATGCAGGGGCTACTTCGCTGACGTTAAAGGGGTTCGCAATACGCGTCATCGGCGCCGGGAATCTCGACACATCGGAAGTTTCGTGGACAGTCTAAATCGTTCAGGCAGGCTGCGGTACACTGATTCAGGCCTGTCTCTTGGTCGAACAAACAGCTTGCCGACAAACACAAGTTTTGATTGCCACCCGGGCAAATATAGCCTGCAACAGGCAAGCAAATATGTGGTCGTCCCACACGCCCACTAAAAAGACGTGGGTCGCACCCAAAACCGACTGGGCAATCGGCTGCCGTCCTGCAGAAGCAGCTGCAGTAGCCATCGATACCATTCCCGGGCTGAAGGCAAGTGAGTACGTCTATCTCTTGCTCATTGAAACCAACCGGGCAGGTGCCAGCACACTCCAGAAAATTTCCACCAGCACACCCTGAGATCGCAATGTCTGGAATACAGACGCGGATATCTTGACCGAGTTGATCAGCGACTAAATCACACCGATAACCTGCCGGGCATTGATTGTCTCCATCGCATCTTGCGCCACATTGAGCAGGAACTGCGACCTGGGCTGGCACTGGATTCGGTGCCGTGACGCAAACACCATCAATCGGGCAATCGGCTGGGCCATTACAAACTTCACCGGTTTCATTTGGAGCACAAATATCGACCCGTTGTCCCACCTCAAATGGCAGGCCTGGGTCTGGGCAATTACCCGACGGGGCTGGGTACACAGTTTGGACACAGCGGTCAATACCAGGACAGACACGCTCCGGGTCACAAGTCTGTGAGCACTGTCCTTGCCCATTGTTGTGCGGGTTGGATAGACAAAAACCACTTTGGCATTCTGAACCACACTGACAGGGGTCACCGTACAGAGTGTCTCCCCTCACCGGCAGGATGCTCTGGCAGTCATCGGCACAACCTGGAGTGCCATCACAAAGCTCTTCATCATCGATGATGTTGTCACCGCAGTAGCGCGCAGCACCGACGGTGATTTGGCATTGCGCATCACAAATCGCGCATTGCTCGAGCCCATAGTCACATGCCTCGGTGACTGTATTGCCGTCATCACACTGCTCTGGTGGGGTGACGCGCCCATCTCCGCAGAGCGAAACGCGACACCTGTCACACCCATCCACCGCATTATCATTTGCATCATCGCAACTCTCATCATGCTCTGCATCGATAACGCCGTCACCGCAATAGGACACCTGCCCTGGCCGCTCATTGCAGGCTTCATCACACACCGTGCAATTTCGTTGTCCATATGGACAAGTTTCTGTTGTGGTGTTCCCGTCATCGCATGTCTCGGGGGCTTGGACCTGTCCGTCTCCGCATATTCGAGTCGCGCCCGGTACCCGCTGACAAGACGCGTCACAGACCACACAGTCCAACTCGCCTGGCGCACACCACTCGGTCTGTTGATTGCCATCGTCACACGTTTCCACCCCCGCCCAGACGAACCCGTCTCCGCAACGGGCCGGTTCACAAGATGCTGTACAGGCATCAGAATTATCCTGATTGCCATCATCGCACCCCTCCAGAAATGCCATGATAATGCCATCACCACAGCGAGCGGGCGTACAATCATTGAGGCAACCATCGGTCTCGATCCTGTTTCCATCATCACATACTTCCGTGCCAGTCTGGATAAACCCATCGCCACAAAACGCAGTTCGACACGTACTTAAACATGAATCCGAGTCATCATCGTTGCCATCATCGCATTGTTCATCCATCCCATGGACAAACCCATCACCACAGCGTGCAATGAGACATTCACTTGTACAATCATCGGTATCGTCGCTATTGCCATCGTCGCATGCCTCAGTGCCCTCTCGAATAATTCCGTCGCCACATCGCGGTACGGTGCATTGATTCTGGCAAGCATCGTGCGGGTCGACATTGCCATCATCGCAGGCCTCTCCCGGATCGACCTGCCCATTTCCACAGCGACCACAGAGGTCACCATTAGATAGGCGACGGCATACGGAACCGCGAATGCGCACAATAAACTGGGGTTGTTGGGCCGCATTAGACTCCAAGAGGATTCGCATTTGCCCATCTTCCAGGGCCGAATAGCGAACTGAGAATTGATACGTCTCATCATTTTGCAACGTTTGTCCGGTTTCCGGTTCCAAACAATCAGACTCTTCATCTACATGCCCATGGCAGATCCGAAACACACCAAGCTCATCGGATGAGTCCTCCAAGCAATCGCCACTGTCGGGCTGGAGGCGACAAATAGTCCGAATCGACAAGGGGGCTAAACTCGGATTCCGGACTTGGAATAAAGCCGTCTGACCTATTCCTTCGAAGCTTTGATCCAAAACGACCTCAAGCACATCGCCCTGAAACACTCCAGGCGGAGTTGAGTCCACTGATATCTCCGGGTCGATGTCTGGCGTTGTGATTGGAACGACCACATCATCTCCTGCATTACTGGTCACGATTAAGCGGCCTTGGTCGCTGACTGCGTCACGAAGGCGCCAAGCGATTGCAAGTTCACGAGTCGCCCCTGGCTCCAGGCGGACGATATCTGAAAAATCATCTGAATCGAGGAGACTTAACTCAGTGATATCATCGTCTTCGGCAACTCGAATGCTGGAGACGATGAGCGATGCAGTTCCGTCATTGCTCATCGTTACACGGCGAACACTGACCTCATTGAGGTCATCAGGCACTGAAAACGCAACCGCTGCCGGATCGATAACAAGTGTTGGGGTTTTACTCGCACTGATGTCTTCGCAACCCAGCATGATGGAGAGAAGAACACCAATGACGGGGAGTCCAGCGGAGGCCGATGAACCTTCGGGACTATGTGAACTATAAAACAGGCCTCTCAAGTTTTTCATTACGCCCTCCACATCAGGTCTTTTGTCTGCATAATGCACCAAATAGCAGCCACATTGCGAACATTGACAGCTGACGGGTTTGGTCAGATCCGCTATCGTGCTCAGTGCGAACCGCTCTCAATGATTACCCAGCCAAAGGCTACCATGAATCCGAGCTTCAATTTTGCCTTAATTTGTCTCTCTTTAGCGCCCTTCCTGGTGGGATGTGATCACCGTTCGGCCTCGCAAACAGACCGTGTAGAGACGATGCTGGATTCAACGATGGGCTCGACGGATACGCCCGTGAACAAGACCGATTCAGCCCTCGTTCGCGATGCACATGTCGGCTTTGACGTCTTCGTCGACACACCGTCTGATTCAGGGCTAAATGATGACGGTTTTGAGTCATCTGATCAGACGCTCGATATGGAGACCGATGTTGCTGAGCCAAAACCCATAGATGCAGCACTCTTACAACCCGATGCGGGCTCAACATGCCCCCCTTTAGACCTTGACTGTAGCGATGTGCAGCTGCCTGCCGAGAACGCCATGACGAACTATCCTATCGTGTTTATTCACGGGATGGGCGGCTTTGAAATGCTTGGTCCCTGGGACTATTTCTACGGTATCCCAGCCCGCCTGAATGCGGCTGGCTACCCCAGCTACATCACAGTCACGGATCCCTTCAACTCATCGGAGGTTCGCGTCCAGCAATTGGCGCCTCAATTAGAACGCATCCTTCAGTGTACCTGCAGTGAAAAGCTCAACTTAATCGCCCATTCTCAGGGCGGAATCGATGCACGTTTGTTCATTTCAAGTTTTGATTTTGGCGACCGAATCGCCTCGCTCACGACCATGTCGACACCGCATCGAGGTACACCCATCGCCGATGTTTTACTGGGGCTCTCGGACGGTCCAGTGGACGGCATTGTCGATGGCTTTGTCGATGCTTTTTCGGGGATTGTATGGGGTCAGCCAAACGACGACCCGAACCTAAATGCCGCAATGCAGAGCTGCTCCGTAGACTCTATGGTGGAATTCAATCAGGCCCATCCTAACGATCCGCGGATCGCTTACTATAGCTTCGCTGGTTTTTCTGGCTTGCTGGCAGACGGCCGACCGGAATGTAACGGAAGTGAACTCCCGATACCGAGACGGGGAGATAGCATTGCACCAGAATTTTTAACGGGCTTTTTGTATTTGGGCGGCGCACTGAGAGCGAACGATGGACTCGTCCCCGTCGAGTCGGCACGATGGGGCCGATTCAGGGGGTGTGTACCAGCGGACCACCTCGACCAAATCGGCCAACTGGGTGGACTGGTCGACACCTTCAATTACCAAAGATTCTATATGGAGCATGCCGAATTCTTGAGGGGCGAAGGTCACTGAAGGGCAAGAAACTCCATCCAGGCATGTGGTTTGAATCAGTCATCCGGACATGCTATCGGACGAGAGACTTGCAGCGATCGCACAGGTCAAGGTACTCCCTCAAATACGCTCAGCCTAGGAATATGGAATATGGCTCTTAATTTTCGTCTTTCGCATCTCAAACAGCTTGAAGCGGAAAGCATTCATATCATTCGAGAGGTCGTGGCTGAGTTTGAGAACCCGGTTATGATGTACTCCATCGGCAAAGACAGCTCTGTGATGCTGCATTTGGCTCGCAAAGCATTTCATCCGGGCCCCCTGCCGTTTAAGCTGCTCCACGTCGATACGACTTGGAAATTCAAAGAGATGATCGACTTCCGAGACCGTTTTTGTGCGGAGCACGGCTTTGAGTTGATCGTTCACACAAACCAAGATGCCGTAAAACAAGGCATCAACCCCTTCGACCATGGTTCCAACGTGTATACCAATGCGTTTAAGACGGTGGCCTTGAAGCAAGCCCTGAAGGCCGGTCAGTTCGACGCCGCGTTTGGCGGGGCCAGACGAGACGAAGAAAAGTCTCGGGCAAAAGAGCGCGTCTATTCTTTTCGTGATGGGCAGTCTCAATGGGACCCAAAAAACCAGCGGCCTGAGCTTTGGAACCTCTACAATGGGCGGGTCAACCGCGACAGAAACGAAAGTATCAGGGTATTCCCACTCTCCAATTGGACCGAACTGGACATTTGGCTCTATATCCATTTAGAGAAGATTTCTATCGTTCCACTCTATCTTTCTGCCGAGCGCCCCGTCGTAAAACGAAACGGCACTTGGATTATGGTTGATGACGAGCGAATGCGCTTGGAACCGGGTGAGACACCGGAGCTTAAGTGGGTTCGTTTCCGAACATTAGGCTGTTATCCCCTCACCGGCGCTGTTGAATCCAGGGCAACGAAATTGACCGATGTGATTCAGGAAATGCTGCTGACGAAAACATCAGAACGACAGGGCCGACTCATCGATTTCGATGAAGACGGGTCCATGGAACAGAAAAAACGAGAGGGGTATTTTTAATGAGTATTGACGCTCTCGATCGACAGCTGATTGCAGACGATATCGATGCCTACCTCAAACAGCATGAAGAGAAAGACCTTCTTCGCTTCATTACCTGCGGCAGCGTTGATGACGGGAAGTCAACCCTCATCGGGCGGCTTTTATTCGACAGTAAAATGATCTTCGAAGACCACCTTGCTGCCATCGAAGCGGCAAGTACTCATCATGGAACTGTCGGCAGCGAAACAGACTTGGCCTTACTCACAGACGGGTTGAGGGCAGAACGAGAACAGGGCATCACAATCGATGTCGCCTATCGTTTTTTTTCAACTCAGAAGCGCAAGTTCATTATCGCGGATACGCCTGGACATGAACAATACACGCGCAATATGGCCACAGGGGCATCGACAGCAGACCTCGCTGTCATTTTAATCGATGCCCGTCACGGCATTCTCGATCAAACGCGGCGACATAGCTTCATCTCATCTTTGCTGGGTATCCAGCACATGATCATCGCAATCAACAAAATGGACTTGGTGGACTACAGCCAAGAGGTCTATGAGGACATTAAAAGACAATTTGTCGATTTTGCAGCACGTCTGGATGTAAACGACATTCATTTCATCCCGATAACGGCCTTGGTGGGTGACAATGTTGTTCACCGAAGCGACCGCACACCCTGGTTTCAAGGTCGGCCACTCCTTTCAATGCTCGAAGAAGTCCACATTGCCTCCGACAGAAATTACATCGACTTTCGATTACCGATTCAGTCAGTGCTTCGACCCCATCTCAATTTCCGCGGCTATCAGGGAACTATCGCGTCTGGGGCCATTAAAGTCGGCGACAAGGTCATGGCGATGCCGTCGGGCAAAACCAGCCATGTAGAACGCATTGTGACCTTTGACGGTGACCAGACCGAGGCCTTCCCGCCACACGCTGTCACAGTGACCCTCACCGATGAGATCGATCTCAGTCGCGGTGACATGCTCGTTCGACCGAAAAACGTCCCTCGAAGCGCACGCTACTTCGAAGCGATGGTCGTTTGGATGCATGAAACGCCCCTCGTCAATGGACGGGGCTACTTGTTAAAGTTGGGTACACAGAATGTCCCAGCAGATGTCGCAGACATCCGCTATCGTGTTGACGTCAATACGCTGAAACAAGTTGCAGCCCACCCAATCGATGGCGTCCCAGGCATACAATTGAATGAAGTCGGTCGAATTTTATTCGAAGCCAATCGGAATGTCTTATTCGACCCATATCGAAAAAACCGAGCGACAGGCAGTTTTATCATCATCGATAGAGTCACCAATGTCACTGTCGGTGCGGGGATGATTCTTGACCGGCATACACACGATGGTCAACAGAGCCTGCGCTCGGTGCCCAGCAAACACCATCCGCTACTCAACGCGGTTGACGGAACCATCACAAAAGACGCTCGCGAGGCCCGATTCGGCCACCCAGCATCAACCATCTGGTTGACTGGCTTACCACGCTCCGGCAAAAGCACCGTCGCCTACGCCTTGGAACAGCGTCTCTGGAACTTGGGATGCGCAGTACACGTTCTTGACGGCGTTGCAATGAGACTCGGACTCAGTAAAGATTTGGGTTTCTCGGCTGATGATCGGTCAGAATCGAGTCGCCGCGCTGCGGAAACAGCACGGATTTTAAACGATGCCGGCTTGATGACCATTGCGGCCTTTGTGAGTCCATATGCAGCAGACCGAGACCGCGCTCGTACACGCATTGGCTCCGAGAAATTCGTTCAAGTCTGGCTTGAGACACCAGTCAGCATCTGTGAGCAGAGAGACCAGGACCTATACCCAGACGGAAATGGAATCTACGCACAGGCGCGCGCAGGCAAGATCAAAAACTTCACAGGCATCTCGGCACCCTATGAATCACCGGACGATGCCGACCTCGTCGTTCAAACTGACTCTCTCAGCGTTGATGAAATCGTTGATTCGATTCTCGAGACCCTAAAGAGCAGATCGCTACTTCCTTCTTAAAATCAGAAGTTTAGCCCCCATAGCCTAGGCTAGACAACGCTCTTTCATGTAGTTTAAAGTGCGCTAATGTAAGACATCGACTTTATTTCCTGGTAACGTCTCGGCAGCTATTCAAATTCAGAGAGGGGGAAAAATGGCATCCACTGAGCCCGGTCGCCTCATCGAAGGCGCGTCGCCAAAATTGTACAATTCGGATCTCGCACCAACAACAGATGCAGGCCGCAACTGGAGCTGGCTGAATATTGCGGCCCTATGGGTTGGCATGGTTGTCTGTGTACCGACATATATGCTTGCAGGGGGCATGGTCTCAGCCGGCATGAATTGGTGGCAAGCGGTCCTCACAGTCTTCCTGGGCAACCTCATCATTTTAGTACCCATGGTCTTGATCGGCCATGCAGGGACAAAGCATGGGGTCCCTTTCCCCGTTCTCCTACGCTCGTCTTTCGGAACCAAAGGAGCCAATATACCCGCGCTTTTACGGGGACTGGTCGCCTGCGGTTGGTTCGGTATTCAGACATGGATTGGCGGCTTTGCAATCTACACCCTCTTAAACGTCGCCACCGATAATCAATTTGTGAGTGAGAATCTTCCGGTTTTAGACATCAACTTGGCGCAATTGCTGTGTTTTCTGAGTTTTTGGGCTGTTCACGTCTGGTTTATCGCGAAGGGAACTGAATCTATACGCTGGTTGGAGACCTATGCTGCGCCTTTTTTGATCGCCATGGGCCTGTTGTTGTTGGGTTGGGCCTACGTTAAGGCGGATGGATTTGGAAAAATGCTCTCCGCCCCGTCTCAATTCATCGCAGGGGGTCCAAAAGAAGGACAGTTCTGGTCCGTCTTCGTGCCTCAGCTAACAGCGATGGTGGGTTTTTGGGCAACCCTCGCCCTCAACATCCCCGATTTTACCCGCTACGCAGCGACCCAGCGCGACCAATTGAAGGGTCAAGCCGTTGGTCTGCCGCCGACGATGGCACTCTTTGCCTTCATCGGTGTTGCTGTGACGTCGGCAACCGTTGTGATTTATGGCAAGCCCATCGCCGACCCGGTGGCCCTCATGGGCCAAATGGGTGGCACATCAGTCGTCATCGCTCTGTTCGTACTTGCGGTCGCAACATTGACCACAAATCTGGCTGCCAACGTGGTGGCCCCAGCCAACGGCTTCGCCAATATTAATCCTGAAAAAATTTCTTTTAAAATGGGCGGCTACATCACGGCCGGTTTGGGGATTGCCATCTTCCCTTGGAAGCTGCTGGCCGGCGGTGCATACGTCTTTACATGGCTCATCGGCTACTCCGCATTATTAGGACCCATCGCAGGGATTCTCATCGCCGATTACTTTTTCGTTCGCAAAACGGAACTGAATGTGGACGATTTGTTCAAAGAACAGGGAGACTATACATTTTCTAACGGGTGGAATCCCATTGCCTTACTGAGTTTAGTGCTCGCTGTACTTCCAAATGTACCCGGATTTTTAGGGCAAATCGGCGCGTTGGACAATGTACCTGACCTGTTCAATACCATCTATAGCCAGGCTTGGTTCGTCGGCGTATTGATTTCAATGGCCGTCTACACGCCCCTGATGAAACGCAAATTGAGCGCCTGAGAGAGCTCAAACCCAAGAACGACAAAAGGCGACCAGAAGGTCGCCTTTTCATCGCAGTGTCCTCAATGGAGACTAGGGATTCATGCCCATGCCCATTGCGTCTTCCATTGCACCGGGTAGAAGAGCGCATTCGGTATCGCGGCAGCCTTCAAATGTCCCGACCTCAGAGATCAAGTCTTCTGGGTTAGGTCGCTCGTCAGCATCACCGAAGTAGCCATTCCAAACGCCGTCGAAAAGGCGATCGACCTTAAGATTTGGATATTCATCCGCTACGGTGACCTGACCCTCCATCGTCAACAGATCGGTTCCGTCGTTGATGGTCACTAACTGGCTGCGAAGGAGCCCGGACAGGGCTGGGATGATGGTCGCGTCACAAGTGCCCATGGGCAAACCAAGCTGGTTGTCCAATGCGGCGCAATCGATGAGCTGTCGGAATAATTCATCCAATTCAACCGGGGCTGGTTCATTGGTCACCAGCGGTAAAATCCACTCTTCTAACGCGAGCAAAATAAATAAACCATAATTCAAGCCCAGTTGATGACGACCGATCAACAATGTCTCACCTTCGGTCAAACGAGCGTCAAAGTTCGCCTGAATCGGGGTATCCCGACCCATGTTTTCATCGGCCAGATTGAAAATACGCTCACATTGCTCCGGCTGAGCAAAAGGACAATTTTGCCGCCATTGGAAGCGCATCCGCTGCCATCGGCTTTGATTGTCTCGTAAGTAGCCTTCTTCGTCTGGGTAAGATGCAATGAATTCCATCTCACCTTCGATGGTCAAATCCGAGAGATTCGTGAAAATATCACCCAGTAAATTGAGCACCTCGAGGGCCTCAGCCACATCAGGGTTGGCCATGGCTTGGTCGTTGATCCAGTCTTCAATAACCGGTGCACCGACCGCCCGAATGGCAAGACAAATCACTTGATCGATTTGGGCTCGGTCGCAGAGCAGCTGAATCATCGCATTGCCGCGAGGAAATGGTCCGTCTTGATTAGCCCCGCCCAGTGCCGCAAAAATTTCGAGGATGTCGAGGAACTGATTTACATCCTCATTTTCACCACCCTCAAGCATCCCGATGAGATTAATGCGGTGTTCAACATTAAAAATACCCTTGAACTCCAGGGGCTGGTCAACGAGCTCGACAAGTGCGTCAACTCGATTTCCGCCGTCGGCTGTGTGCCCTTCGCTACAACCCGTCACGATATCGCGATTGAGGGCGTTGCGGCCCCGAGCGACAGCAGCAAATGTCCGACCATTGGGTACACCACCGATCACGGACAAATCATCGCCGTCAAACGGTCGGATGGCCGGACCATCGATGGTTCGGCGACCGGGGACGATCGTGAATGCCGACTCGCAGGTGCCCTCGATCAGTTGGACTGCGATTTGTTCGATGTCGGCAGCTTGATAGCGACCGTTGACAGAGTCATAAGTGACGCGGACGCCAATCTCACCGACGGGATTCTGATTAACACGAATGACCCAAAAGGCTGCATCGGCGTTATCGGCCTCGGCTTTCAAGCGTGTTCGGCCGTCCATCTGTTGCGCTGTGACCTCGAAGGTCGCGGTGCCGTTTGCATCGGTCGGAACTGTCCGCGCCCGAATCGCCACCAAGGCTTGCTGGGGTGATTCTGGGCTCAAGGTAACCTGACCGTTTGCGATCGGCTGATTATCCGCGTTGAGATAGCGGACAGAGAGCATGGCGCGGTCACCTCGAAACATCGAGACCTCCGGCACGCCTTGAACAACGAGTTTATTTCGTCGCATTACCGGTGGGGCTGCATCGGGCACCATACCCATGTCGGGTTGAGGTGCTGGCGCCATATCGCGACCAAACATGACAACTTTGGAGCCTCCGGCAGCCTCGTCATCACATGCTGGAAGTACGGTAAGCGCGATCAACGCGAGAAATACAAAGCGCATAACTTGTTCTCCTAATGGGTCTTGTGCCTGCGGCGCGACGGTTTATCAAAGATCGACTGTTCGGATCAAGGAAATACGTTGTAATAAAACGACTTGGATCGTTAAAATCAGTTGTTCACGGCTAATAAGTGGCAAACTTTTAGGGATCTAAATTTTCGCCGGATAAGCCGGAAAGGCGCATTTTTTACTGATGGTGCGTGATTTACGATGGGATTTGAGAACGAATTCTCGCCAGACGTAACATTTTGTTGTAGATCTTCATCATTGCTTCGAGGTGGGGTCCAGCGACTTCACCACCCATTTCGACCATGAAGGACCCGCCCATGCTAGTGTACAGAGCTCCCATTCGTGATATCCGCTTCATCCTGGAAACCTTGGGCTACGACGACGTAACGAAGATCGCCGCCTTCGAAGATTTTGATTTGGACACGATGATGGCCCTGATAGAGCAGGCCGGGAAGTTTTGCACGAATGAGATGCTGCCTGCCAATCGCATCGGTGATGAACAGGGCGTCCAGTTCGATCCAGAGACCAAAGAGGTGACGACCCCCGCTGAATTCAAAGCATTGTACAACAAATTCGTTGAAAGTCAGATGGGCGGGATGAGCTTGACCGCTGACTATGGCGGCGGCGGCGCACCTCACGCAGCGGCCATCGCATTGAGCGAAATGTCGACGGCCACCAACAAGAGCTTCACGATGTGCCCAGGTCTGGGGCATGGCCTTGTCGAAGCTCTAACTCACTACGGGAGTGACGAGCAAAAAGAGCAATTTTTGGAAAAGCTCATCACCGGAGTCTGGACAGGCACCATGTGTCTAACCGAACCTCAATGCGGCACTGACCTCGGGCTGCTCACAACAAAAGCAGTCCCCGAGGGCGACCATTACAAACTCACGGGCACAAAGATTTGGATTACCTGGGGTGAGCACGACCTCGCCGAAAATATCATCCACCTGGTTCTCGCCCGGCTCCCAGACGCGCCAGATGGCATCCGAGGGATAAGCGCGTTCATCGTACCGAAGATAAACCTCGACGGCAGCCGGAACGGAATCTACTGTGGCGGACTCGAACACAAGATGGGCATTCACGGGTCTCCGACGTGCGTGATGAACATGGAAGATGCCACCGGATACTTGGTCGGAGAGCCGCATAAAGGGATGCGTGCAATGTTCGTCATGATGAACTTCGCCCGACTGACCGTCGGCGTCGAAGGGTATGCGCTGTCGGAAATTTCTTACCAAACAGCCGTAGAATACTGCAAAGAAAGACGCCAAGGACGGTCGCTGAACCCGGAGCGGCAAGAGCCAAACGTCAAGGCGGATTGTATCCTGAAACATCCGGATGTACGACGCCAGCTGCTGAACGTGCGCTCGACGACGGAAGGCATGCGCGCGTTGTCTCTCTGGGTGGCCAATCTCATCGATATTGGTCTCCAACACGAGGACGCGCAAATACGTCAAGATGCAGATGACTTGGTCGGGCTGCTGACGCCCATCGTCAAGTCCTACTGCACGGAGCGGGGCTTCCAAAACATCAGCGACTGCATGCAAGCCATTGGCGGCTCGGGATACACAGTCGAGTGGAACATTGAGCAATACCTCCGAGATGAGCGCATCGCGATGATCTACGAGGGAACAAACCATATTCAAGCTCTCGACTTAATCGGTCGGAAGCTGCCTAAAGATGGCGGCCGGTTGTATAAGGTCTTTTCCAAAAAGGTCTATCGGTTCATAAAAGAGAATAGAGATACAGCCAGTGTGGGTGAATTCATCCCTAAACTTGAGGCGGCACTCAACCGACTCAACGAAGCCACGATGGCCCTCGGCATGAAGGGTATGTCAGACCCTGAAGAGGCCGCGTCCCAAGCGTCCAATTATTTAAACCTATTCGGGATAACGACGCTCGCTTATCTCTGGGCCCGAATGGCACTCGGCGCGAGCCAACGATCGGGTCAATTCTACGAGACGAAAGTCAAGACGGCCCGGTATTTCTACAGTCACATACTGCCAGAAACCGACTCCATCTACGCCATCATTAATGCAGGTAAGGACAATATGATGGCCTTCGCTGAGGATGAGTTCTAGGCGAACTTACACCGACTCATCACAGCTCTGAAAAACATCGCACTTCGACGTATTTTTGATGACACTAACCCACATGTATGTTAGGCCCCTTTCCCGAAGGAAAGATAAGTGAGGCATAGGTTGGTACTGTGCGAGAAAGACGAAAAAATAAGAGGCATTTCGTCCGATGGACCGTCGAGAGCGACTGTGGCCAAATCGGGGGCACCACCATCAATTTGGGGCGAGATGGCTGCTTGCTACGAAACGATAAGCTGAGTTTTCTGCGGCATGGCGACCGGTGCCATGTCAATCTTATTGATGGAGACAGGAAAAACCGGGTCGCTGCCCGGGTTGTCTCGGCGAAGTCAAACTTATCGGTGAGTCAGATAGCACTCATGTTTCAGGACCAAATAGACGTCAACCCTGTAGTAGGTGAGCACGCCAAAAAGAGCATGGACGTCCTCGGGCAGATCAAACTAATCAAAAAACGGTACGCTGGCGTGGTTGACTGACCGAGTCGCCGGCCGCGGACCCCTGTCACGTCTGCGCACTGAGGTTGGCGCGGCTCCCAAACGGTATCACCCATGGCAGCCACCCTACGCACTAGCGACGTCCCAAGACCACGACAAGCGTGAGTTCCGTCGCACTGAGGGTTCTCGGTGCTTTCGTTTATGGCATGCCGGGCTGGTCTTCCCCACCATCGTTACTCATCTCATCAGCCATGTCGCCAGAGGCCATCTCAGCTTGACCAGTCAATTCATTGAGTATCTGACTCAGAGTCTCAGGTTGGCCGGACCGGTCCGAATAGCGATAAACCATTGGGTTTTCACCGCCACTCACGACCCCATTCCAAGGCAGGCCGAAGCGCCCATCAGCCGCGGTATAGACATTCAAACTACCGAACAAGGCCGCAAATGCTCTGGATCCGTTGTGGTCTAGATAAAAATGCGATGCGTCATCTGCATATGAACTGGCGTACTGACGACAATAGCGAAGGGTCGATTGTTGGTGAGATTGATTTTCTCCGAGCACAACCAACAAGCGCAAGCGCTCTGGTCCCATCTCGTTCATAACGTCAAATGGACGCCCAGCTGGCCCACCGTTCAAGAGCATGTTCCGACAGGCACCACACCAACCGGCAGTTCCAATAAACCAAACGGCACCTGTGTTACGAGCGATCTCTTCGATGCTCACAAACTCTTCCGTCTGGCAGTTCTGAAGCATGAAATCGCGCACTGGTTCACCCACCATAGCGGGAGGGATATCACGCATGACTTCAATCCCGTAATCGTCAAGGCAAGTCACAGCACCGCCCTCGGGAAAGTCGGCGACAAGTTGTTCATTGGCACCGCGGCTGAGGTTGACTTCATTGAGTTCAATGCCGGTGAGCCTAGCCCTCAGGGGTGATTCAAGATCACCGATTGCCGTAATTTCAACCTGACCGCTGGTTGCAAAAAGTAATCGGTCCCGGGTCGCTGGCCGAGCCGCGAAATTGAGATTATGGAACTGAACGACGCAAATTTGGCAGGTATTGATATCAGATCCGATTTCAGCCAGGTCGTACGTACCCGGTTGCATCGGAAAACCGCGCTCAGGGTGTAGTTCGATTAACAGAACGTCGGTGGTTGGGTTATCATTCGTGGGCTCACGCTTATAGCCTAGGTAGAGCAGGACGCCTTCATCAGTTTGCTGTAGGCGCTCTGCCCCGGGCGAAAAGTCGGCCCCAACGCAATCGAACCCGTCATTGGCACCGGTCCCCGGTCCCGGTGGCATAGCAGAACCTCCAGCGCCGCCCATGCCGGTCATTCCACCAGTTCCGCCGGCACCACCCACCATATCAGCTCCGCCAGTTCCATTATCGCCACCAACACCATCGATGGTATCTATTCCGCCAGCGCCACCGCTGCCGGCGGTCTCATCAACAATGATAATCGTCCCCTGATTGCGTGCGTCGTCCTGCTCGCAGGCCAGCAGAAAGACTCCACTGAAAATAAGAATCGCCAGATTAATTGGCATGCACAATTTGATGGAAGCCATTCCCCGCCCCTTCTTCTACAGTGTGTATTAGGGATACCGCGAATGGCTCCCAGAGATCTATTCAAGCAGAAACTTGACTGTCAGTCGAGAGAACTAAGCCTGCAAATAAACCGATCTTTTTTTGCATAAAGCG
>JAYZEG010000004.1:0-55279 GCA_036337435.1 Myxococcota bacterium | reverse complement strand
ACAAACGCCAAAAAGAAAATGGGAAAACAGACATACTACCAAATCGACGGGGGCGCCGTTGCAGCCCCTTACAACGGCCGAGTTTTGATGACCGAGGAAAGTCTACTCAAGCACTTTGTGGGCAAAAAGCCCGGTCTGACAGGTGCCATGAAAAAGCTCTCGAAGAATCGGTCGCAAAGCGCACAACTCTGGGTCTTCGGCACACCGCCGAAGAACATTGCCAACAAAGCGGCACAGGGCGTGCCAGACATCAATGAGCTTCAAGCCTCCATCAGTTTCTCGACAGGAATTAATCTTGCCGTCGATCTCGAGACCGAAGCGAAGTTTGCTCAAGAAGCTGTAACAAAATTCGAAGCGGAAAAATCCAAGATGGCTCAGAATCCAATGGTCGCGATGATGGGCCTCGGCGGGATGATCAATAAAATGGCCGTAACAGCGAAAGGAAAAGACCTGTCGTTGAAGCTGAACCTAAATGACGCAGAAGTAAACCAGTTGATTAACATGGTCAAAATGATGATTCAGCAGCAAGCAGGGGCTGCACCAGGCGGCATGCCACAACCCCCTGTCATGCCAACACCAGCCGCACCGCCCGCAACCAAGTAATCTACCAACACACATCGGTGCGCGGGTCCAATAACATCAACTCGCGCACCACTCTCTCGCCGCGCGGTCGTTTACTTCAAAAAGCACCCAGCCGATCGTATTTTCATTTGCTTCAACCGCCCGATCATTCACTGTCGGGCGGGCAACGATAACCAATCGCTGCCTTTAACCCCGTTTCGATTTACGATAAGAGCATTTTTTTTAACCTATGTTGACTCAAGGTCTGCTACCGTTCGCTTAACTGTAATGGGCCAAATGGTAATGGCACATTGGACTTGTATGCCAACTAAAGGGAGATAAGGCATGAATCATACACTGTTTAGAGTGGCTCTGGCTGGCGTCGTAATGGGCGGCGTTCTACTGGTCGGATGCAGCAAGAACCAAAACAAGAATAACCTGCCAAAATACGTCGATAAATTCAGGTCACAAATCGTCAAATTCGAGGAAGAGAAGAAAGATGCTGACGAAGTTGCTAAAGAAGGCCTGGAGGTGCTGACTAGCCTCGAGCAAGCGGTGACCGAGAAGCGCAATGTGAGTAAGACATTGGACCAGGCGTACAAAAAGTGGGGCAAGGTCGATGGCCAAGTCAAAGACGTCAGAAAAGCCTACAAGAAACTCGGTAAGCGTGCCACAGCGCTGCTCAATGCCGCCGCGAAGAAAATTAAGAGTATCGGGAACGAAAAGATCAAAAAACAACTGATTGCAAAGCATAAAGAGACAACCAGTAACTACCTAGCCGTGCTCGAGAAAACAGAGGTTGCAATCACAAAGATGAACAAACTCCATCAGGAAGCGATGGACATTATCAAAGCACTCGATGCCGCCGTAACGCTCGGGGTTGTCGACAACGAAATCAAAGAGGGCATGAGCGCAATTCGCGATCAAATCAAGGTCGTTATGACGGACCTTAATACGAGCATCGAAGAAAGCACCAAGCTGTACAAGCAGTACATGGGTAATTCTGAGAAATCATAAAACCTGTCGCACTCCGAGCAATAAGTTGTTTGCTCATTCAAGGCCCACCGGGACGTAATTCCAGTGGGTCTTTTTGTTTCGGTCTGTAGCTGAACGCGGGTGTAGACTAGAAGCCTTATCTCAGCACGGCACGTCAGCCCCCCTCTAAAACGTTCAACCGAAAAGTGAACCAAAGACGGCTGGTTATCATAACATCTGTGTTGCTTCAGACGGTCCGAATGACGAGTCAGCCGATTAAACTAGCACCATCTCAATGTAATCGATACATTACAAAAAGTAATCTATAGGCAACTCAAATGGTTCCCTGACATTGAACGTACCAATCACATCACACATTCGTAGATATCGCTTAGAGCAAGGTCTGTCTCAGGCTCAACTCGCGAAGAAAGTCGGTATCTCTCGGCAGGCATTGATCCTGATTGAGACCCAGCGTCAAATCCCATCGACAACCTTGTCTCTGATGTTTTCCCGAGTGCTCAATAGCAGCGTTGAGGCGTTATTTACTCTCAATGATGGACCAAGCCAGACGCTGATCGCCAAGGGTTTAAGTTCAACCACGGGACGTGTTGTGTTGGGTCGTGTCGATGGTGAGCTGGTTGCACACCCGGTTCAGACAGAAAGAAGCCCAGCAGACGGGCTCATCCATGGCCCCAACACCGGAGACAGCCGACTCTCGGTTGACACTTTGGAGACGTCCCCGCAATGGGACGACCAAGTGTTCGTAGCCGGATGCGCCCCGATCCTGGGCCTAATCGCCGAGTCGGTCAACCGACAACCCGGTCTAGGACGAGTGAATTGGCAAATGAGCAATAGCAGCCAATCGTTAAAAATGCTCCGATCCGGACTGGTACATGGCGGTGGTGTTCATCGAGCCCCGTCAACAAAAATAGGCGCCCATCACCAACTGGCCAGAAAGACCTTTCCTAAAACCCCGATGGTTCTTGTTCACGTCGCCAAGTGGAAAGCCGGTCTGGTCATGTCGCCCGGTAACCCAATGGGGGTTGAAACCGGAGCGACCCTCCTGAGAGAAGACCTTCGATGGGCCATACGCGAACCGGGGGCCAGTGCCCATAAGCTGCACCACGAGCTCATTGAAAATGCTGGTGGAGAAAAACGTCCAGACGTCCAAGAAAAAGTCCCTAAAAGTCATCAAGAGCTGGCGATGCTCATTAACTATGGCCAAGCGGATGTAGGGGTTGCCATCGAAGCTGTGGCCCTCCAGAAGAACTTGGATTTCATTCCCATAGTGGAAGAACGTTTCGACCTATTTTTCCCAAGGCATCGATTGGAACAACCCGCAATCAAGAGATTCATAGACTCCCTTTCTAGTCGGGGGGTTAAACAACAACTTTGCCACGTACCTGGATACGACACCTCGGAGTGCGGACACGTCTTTGAATGTACTGGTCAAAACCAAGATGCTTAAGCGGAGATTGAGTAAACTATGCGTCGCCGTCGAACTGTCTGTCTGCATTGGATTTATGGTGGGATGTGCCAAAGAAACGAAGAACGCAGATGTAACGCCAATCAGCCTACTCATCGCTTCATCGATGACCGATGTGTTCAGGGCCTTGGAAGTTGGATTCTTGGCGCAGGAGCCAAACCACAAACTTCGCCTCAGTTTCGGTGGTAGCCAGGCCTTGAGAACACAAATTGAACACGGAGCTCAAGCCGACATCTTCGTGTCAGCAAACACCGAGCACATGGACGCTTTAGAAGCACAAAAGCGTCTAAAAACAGTCACACAGTTTGCTAAAAACCAAGTGGTTCTGGTGACCCATGCAAAGCATAAAAACACCATGAAAAGCCATCAGGATTTGCTCAAGATTGAGCGGTTAATCCTAGGGGCAAAAGATGTGCCGATCGGAGCCTACGCTCGCGTGATCTTTGACCAACTTGAGCGCATTTACGGGGACGGATTTATCTCTGCACTCAGGTCGCGAATCGTCTCTCATGAACACAATGTACGCGTGGTTCGAACAAAAATCGAAATGGACGAAGCTGATGCGGGCTTCGTCTATCGGACCGACGCTATGAATCGGCCCAAGCTAAACGTGTTCGCATTACCACCTGGTTCACAGATAAGCACCCCGTGTCTGATTGGTCTTCTTAACCGGGGGCACTCAATCAACGAATCTGCACAGCGGTTTTACAACTATGTTCTCTCAGAGTCTGGCCAAGCGATTCTGAAGGCTCATCATTTTTTACCCGCCGGTGATCCATGACGGGTCGGTTCCAGCATAACCCATTGACAAAAACAGGTCTGGCAGCGGCGATCACCCTGCTTTTCCTCTTACTTCTGCCCGTGCTTGCGCTCGTTCTCACATCAAGCGTAGACGCCGTGAAAGCAGGGGTCTCGAACACGTTGCTTATGCCGGCGTTGACCCTGACCCTGAAGACAAGTTTGCTGAGCTTAGTCATTATCGTTGTTCTCGGCACGCCGCTGGCTTGGTGGCTCTCTGGTCCAGCAAAGCCCTGTCGCACCGTCGTCTCAACCTTGATCCAACTGCCCATCGTGATTCCACCCGCCGTTATGGGTATTGGACTCTTACAGGCATTCGGACGGGGAGGCCTTTTCGGTCCGAGTCTGACCGAAATTGGACTCTCGATCCCGTTTACAGGAACAGCTGTAGTCATCGCGCAAGTTGTCGTCTCGGCCCCCTTTTACATCCAAGCAGCGACGAATTCATTTCGAGGTGTTGATTCGGATATGATGCTCGTCGCAAGAACGTTGGGAGCAAGTCCCCGCCGCGCTTTTTTTCTAGTTGCCCTGCCGGCTGCACGTCCTGGTCTGGTCATTGGTGCGGCACTCGCTTGGTCAAGAGCGCTGGGCGAGTTTGGAGCGACGCTGCTGTTTGCGGGAAACTTAGCCGGTGTCACGCAGACGATGCCGCTCGCTATCTTTTCGGCTTTTGAATCCGACAGCCAGCTTGCTGTCGTTTTCTCACTGATTCTCGCGGCACTTGGCATCATTATTCTCTCGTTCCTTCTGATGGTTACCAGATTGAGAAACCAAACGAGGTCTACATGAAGTCAAGTCATTGGCGTTTCTCAACTCAATTGAGCCAGGGCGATTATCGGCTCAGCGTGACGATGGAAGGGCGACATCGAGTCACAGCACTCATCGGGCCTAATGGAAGTGGAAAGACAACAATTCTCCGCGCTATGGCCGGCATGACCAAGAACGGGTGCATCGAATTCGAACTCCAAGGTGGGACCATTGAGAGTACGGCAACCAAAACGACCACCCCGATTCATGAAAGGAGAATCGGCTACATGCCGCAAGGCTACGGCTTGTTCCCATCAATGACGGCAAGACAGAATGTCGCGTTTGGTCTAGATGCACGATATCCGAAACTGCCACGAGCCCAGCGAACCGACCGAGTCACCGAGCTCTTACGCGCAGTGGATTGTGAGCAACAAGCAGCCCGAGCTGTTCAAAGGCTGTCTGGCGGCGAGAAACAGCGCGTCGCGCTCGCTCGAGCTCTTGCAATCGAACCACAGCTACTCTTACTTGACGAGCCTATGGCGGCCATGGATGTGGCCAGCAGGACATCGATCCGACTGGTCTTGAAGCAAATGATTGATACTGCCAATTGTCCGACCTTGCTTGTGTCCCACGATCTCCGTGATGTGGCCGCCTTGGCAGATTACGTTTATGTCCTTGAAAACGGGGCCATTACCCAAGCGGGCCGACTCGATGAACTGGCACGACAACCGTGTTCAGCATTCATCGCGGAATTCTGCCAATCTCCAGTCCTCTGAAAACAGATGCCCGCCGGATAAAGCATGTCGAGCAATCAAGCCAAGCTACTGCTGATTACCTAGTCTTGGCTTATCAGTTGCCAGCCACTCAACCACTCTTGTCCAAGGTTGAAGTTTTTTCGAGACCGGCTGGGTCTGACCATTTCGAGTTGATAGACAGGGCTACTCGGCGGCAGCTCAGCCTTAAAAAAGCTGTAGGTTTTATCCGAATACAAGCCATATCTGTGATCCGACAAAATGATCGTCCCATCTTCACGTGTCTCAATGCCAACCATGCCGTCCGCAAACCAGGTCCAGATTCGTCCCCGTGGCGAAGCGAGAACCGAGCGAATTCTCGGGCTGTCATCCGGCTTGAGGACCAAAATGGGATCCCGTTCCGGCGCCCACAAGACCTGTTTCGAGACAGCGATGCGTCCATCTTTGTCATGGGCTACCGCATGCCGGATAACTGGCCAAAGAACCGGCACTGGAGTCCGTATCGCTTCTGCTTCGAAGCCTGCCGTTGCCAGCCGCTCACGAAAAACGTGGTCATTCGCTCGAGTCCAAATCAACTGCACCAAGAGATAGGTGAGGCCCCAAATCAACGTTCGTCTAGCCCAACGAGATGCCTTATCGGGCCACGATGCTGCTCTAAATCCGACAAAAAGCGCGACGAAGATCGGCAGAGAAAAGAACGGGTCGATTATCGCCACAGTGTCTAAGGCGAACCGTGTATTACTCAATGGAGCGAAAAGTTGCGTTCCGTATGTTGTACACAAATCTAAAAGCGGATGGGTAATCAATGCCCAAAATGCGAGATGTATCCAATTGCCAACATGGCCACGCCGCCCAAGGAGGCGCCACCCGAGCCAGCCGAGTGGGATGGCCAGCAACGGAAGAATCAAAAGGCTGTGGGAACTACCGCGGTGGGTGACCAATCCCTGCCAACGATCGCCAATCGATAGCAAGCTATCCAAGTCCGGCACGATCCCGCAGAAAGCGCCGAAGGCGACGCCCCGACGTTGATGAGATTTAAAGCCCCCTTGGGCGATTGCGCCACCGAGTGCTGCTTGGGTAATGATATCCATGATCGATATCCTGACTGACAGTCACACCAAAGACAACTGACATCACCACTTGGTTGTTGAAATGCTCAAATGGCCACTGCGCTTACCTTAATCATCGAGAGATAAATGTGAGCTCCTCCTTTGCAGGATTTATCGAGACATTTTGGATCCGGACGGGTCAAGGGTTTTGTCTCGGCTCGAGATCGCGTATGAGACCCTTAATCTGAAGTTCGAGAATGACCATTGGGACAAAGTCAGGAAATACCGACAGTCGCGTCCATTCGCCAAAGTACCATCACGGCCTTGTTTGTCGGGATTTTCTTCGGCATACACGCCCTCTTCCGCGCAGACCCCTCGACGGCTCTTAGTACGGGTACAGTCGCAAGCGTGATCGCGCTGGGCCTGGTCGCCTGCCAATTCGCACTGGAACGCGGCTTATTTGGACGCTTAACGAGGATTGACAATGCAGCGATATTGACGGCTGGTTTCGGCCCGCCACTGTTGGCAATGAGCGAGTGGTGGATGGTGAGGAATGAACTGCCAGACTGGAGTCCGCTGTTCATTGGCATCACGATCGTCATTAACATGCTCTGCGTTTTTTTCGGTAGACCATCAAAAACCCGCTCGAGCCTGTATATCCTGAGCATCATCGGCTGGTACTGCTTATTTCGAGGGACGGACACCTTCGTCATCATGCGCCCGGGAACAGAGTGGATGCATTTGGGCCTGTTTCTCGGGTCATGGTCCGCCAGTCTTGCCTTTGTCTTTCTCTTGCCAATCGCCGGCGGCCGTAAAAATGGCATGAGACTCTGCGCCACTCTTCTGTTGGCTGCACTCCTCCTTGAATTTGATGCACGTGTATTACCGGAGCTCTATGTCTCGATTCATACATGGTGGGTCATCTGGGCCATCGCAAGCCTTTACTACGGGCTTTATCATATTATCGCACAGCGAATGCTTCGTGGACCGTCCCAGCAATTGCTGCGGAATCGCTTGTTCGTCCCGCTCGTTCTTCTTGGGTGTGTCACTGCGCTGATGACCACCTGGATGACGACTCAAGATGAAATTAAACGGGCAACACTTCCCCACTATACTCTCGGGCATTGGCTCACCGCATTCATATCACCGGCCGAAGTCAATCCGGAGAAAACCGACGGCAGTGATTCGTTTACTGATGACGTCCAAATCAGGTCTGATCGTCCAACATACTCACCGAAACCGAACATCATTCTCCTGACCGTTGATGCCTTACGCTGGGACATCTTGGAACAGAGCGAGCCGCACAGATTCAGACACCTGGAACGATTCGCAGCACAATCCCTTAACTATCGCCACACTTACGCTCAAGGGTCGCGCACAGCCATTGGTATGAGCTCACTGATGCTGGGGCGCTACAGTGCTCACATTGATTGGCGCCTTATGGTGTACCGTCGAGGACGCCTTCTAGACCCGAAAAAACCATCAGCAGACCTCTCTAAAGTCTTGGCCGGACCTCACGCCTATACAACGATTCCCGATTGGAGCAAGGCAAAGACCTTGGCCGAGCGTCTTCGTGATGCAGGCTATTATACAGCCGCGGCTCCCTACGCAGGAAAGAACCGATTCTTCGCGGCAGGCGTCGGATTCGACAGAGGTTACGATGATTTCGCAGATTTGACCCAGCGACGTTGGAGAACACCAACAAGCGACAATGTCATGGCGGTTGCTCGCGCCCAAATGAACGTTGCGATGTCAAAGAACCAACCATGGTTCCAATGGATTCATCTCTACGATCCTCATCGTTGGAAAAAGACATATGGCGATTATGAACGCTTGGTCGGCTTCGTTGACCGGGAACTGGGAAAGTTAGTCAGCTGGCTGGAACGACTTGATCAGTTGGACAACACAGTAATCGCCTTGATTTCCGACCATGGGGAGGCTTTTGGGGAGCATCGTCACAAGCGACATGGCACATCACTTTTCGATGAACAAGCGAGGATTCCGATGTTCGTATTTGTGCCAAAAAAAGAAGGTCGGACCATCCATACCCCTGTCGCAGCCATCGACCTAACCGCTTCCTTGCTGCGCCTAGCCGGTGCGAGCACCACTGGACTTGATGGCCAAGACCTAATCAGCGATGCTCTGATCGATGAGGAGCCTCATTTTAGGCCCATTTTCACCGAGCTTCATCGCTACATTTCGCGGAAAAGAAAAAGAACTACAGACCTGAAGGCCATCATCGACTACCCATACAAACTCATTTGGGACCGAAAGCGAAAAACCTATAAACTCTATAACCTCGATGTTGACCCAGGGGAGGAAGAAAATCTCGTGAAGAGAAAGCGCAGCGTCTTCAGACAGCTTCGCAAGCGACTCAAACGATTTATCGGACGTGCGGAAAAAACTCACGTGTTACCTTAGGTGGGACGCCCAAGGAATAATCACTCGGATGAATCCGTTAGTCAGTCCGTTCCGGACGCATCCGTCTTTCGTCAGGCTTCATCGCGTTGCCGATTCGAATCGTCCGAGACAAACCAAGAGGAGGGCCTATCTCAATGAAATCTAGTCGTCTTCAGGTCCGTGGCCTTCGCGTCGATTATGAGGATACAACCGCTGTAAAGGACGTCGATTTAGCAGTTGATGCCGGTATGGTATTCGGTTTGATCGGTCCAAATGGGGCAGGTAAAACATCATTAATTCGGAGTATTGCCGCGCTTGTCGATCCTACCTATGGTCAGATTTCAATAGATGGGATCGATTTATTCACTGATTCCAGTGCAGCCCTGCAGCGCATAGGCTATATGCCGGACGCTCCACCGCTTTACGAAGATTTGACTGTTTACGAATTTCTTGAACTATTCGCCGGTGCCTACGGTGTGCCAGTTCCGAGACGTCGAGGCCGAATTTTGGAACTGGTAGAGCAAGTTCAATTAACAGAAAAATTAGACACGCTCTGCGGTGGTTTAAGCCGAGGAATGAGGCAACGTATTTTTCTGGCAAAATGTCTTTTGCATGATCCCAGCTTACTCCTCTTAGACGAACCAGCTTCAGGCTTAGACCCCAATGCAAGGCGTGAATTTGGAGATATCATAAGAAAGCTTGGTGAGAGCGGTAAAGCCATTGTCGTATCGAGCCATATTCTCGGCGAGCTGTCGGACTTCTGTAATAGCGTCGCGATTATGGAACAGGGTCACATGCGTATTTCCGGGCGCATTGAAGATATCATTCCTGCTGTCTCCGATAGCCGACATATTAGACTGAGAACAGTGGAGAACCAAACGGAGATCGTCCAGAAAGTGCTTCAAGAATTCCCGCAGATTACACATACGAACATGGTGGATAACACTGTTGAATTTAGGCTCGAGGGCGACGACCAAACCCAAGCTGAATGCCTCGGTCAACTCGTCGGGCGTGGTGTAAGAATTCTTGAGTTTGCGGAAGTGCAGCTCGATCTTCATGACATATTTCAGCAGGTCACTGATGGGGGTCTGGCATGACAATGACAACGCCTCATCACACACGCAAAGAACCATTTGTTCGCCTCAAGGATAATCCGCTTCTGACTGCGCAGACCCGCCGTAGTTTTCGGGAGTCAACCTTGGTCAAGGCTCTGATCGTACCGGCTGTACTCGGTATTTGCGCACTGGTGGCTGGTCAGACCCGTTTAGGACCGTGGCAATTTGATTTCGCCGATGAACTTCTCATGATGCTCATCGGTTTTTTTCTGCTGCTGCAAGCACCGAGTCGGATGTCGAGCTTGATGGCACAAGAACGAAACAGCGGGATTCTTGAATTTCACCAAGCGACCCCGACCTCGGGATGGACAGATGCCCTGGGATACCTCGTAGGCGGAACAATCCGTCATTACGTGCGGGCTTTTGTCCTTATCCCCTTTCTGCTCATAGCGACCTTGCTCAACGATTCCTCTTTTCTCGATGCGCTCGGGGCTGTGCTGATTCTGTGCACAACTGGCATCATGTATCAGCTCCTTGCTATGCTGCTTGGCCTGATCGGAGGCAAACGCGGTTTCTTCGGCACATTAGCGACCGCGATTCCCATCATTCTGATTTTGTTTGGCCAAGTTCTTGTCAAAGCAGACATCACGATTCTCGCGCACCTGACGCCCTATCCAGCCCTGATCGACTTAAGTGTTCTCGACGCTGGATTAACCAGCGCAGGCGACACATACACGACCTTCGTCTTCGGCATGACTCTAAGTCCGTTGTTTTATACGATCGTCTACCATCTCTTCGTTGCGTCATTTCTTTTTTGGGCAGTCGCCCGAAAATTAAGACGCACTGACGCGACCGTTTTCTCGAAACCGGGCGCATTCATCGTCTATGGGGTCCTATCGATTTTGCTCATGAGTGATCTGTATTCCCCAGCACTCAAAATGGGCCGATTTGCACTCTTTGTGTACCTTCAAACAACGGTAATTCTGGGTGTTTTAATCACGACTTTTATCTGTCCGACATTGCTTCAATATCTCAGGCGTAAACGGAGGCTAGCAAAAGACGGAGCAAGTCGGTCTTCTCATTGGGCAGACAGTGCGCGGGTTTGGGCCACGACGGGTGTCTTCGGATTGGTCTGGATTGCACTCTTCTATCTCGTCAGCGAGAGATTTGTTGCATTCGGTGTCGCGCAAACGGCCATTTCGATTGAGAGTGCCTTACTCTGCCTTCAGGTCCTTGGACTGTTCGCATTTACAGCTGCGGTTTGTGAGTATGCACACTTCGCAAGCGGTAAGAGTGCGCTCGCAACGCTGGGCCTCGTCGTGCTCATTTTCGTCATCGTACCTTGGGTGTTTTTTGCCGTCGGTCACCTCAATGAAACCATGAAACCTCTTGGCTATTTAGGCGTTTTGTCTCCGACCTATGGAACCCTGTTTTCCATTACGTATTATGTATCCCCACTCGATAAGCTGCCCATCACAAATGGGACTGAGCATCTCAGCCATCTGTTTACATGGCTGACGACCGGTTTGTTTCTATGGCAGACGCGGACTCGATTGAATTGGCATTCGGTTTCGTCATCGGGAGGTGTAAACAAACTCGCTCAATGAACCCAAATGATTGACCCGTTCTCGGCCTGACAAATCACACGGATCTTGCTTTCTTCAGGGCACGGTTCGAGAACTAGCAAAGGTGTTTCAGACAGAGTCCTTGGAAGCCCAAACTGGTCAGATTAACAACCCACCACCACGCTTCAGTGTAGTTGTTTATCGTCTGATATACGAAAGTCGCATGCAAAAAGGCAAGCGTGACCAAAACCAATCCAACCGCCCTGATTGCGAACCGCCGCCAACGCTGAGCCCTGTCTCGAGACGTCTTTCCGACTGCCCACAAAACCAGAGATAAGGCGGCAGGAAAAGCGATCAAAACCAACCCAAAAACGATGTAAAGAACGCCCATTGTGCCAAATTGGCGATTGGCAAACGAGGGATTCGGTATTGTTTGCAAGATAAGGGCGTAAAGCACAAAATCAGACAGCCGGAAAAAAGTTTTTCTTGTGGCCTGTGGTTCCATTTTTCTGACGCATTCCTTCTCCATAATCTACGCAATGACCTCGGGGGTTAAGGCAACTCACTGCGCCGAATTCGCCGACTGTCTGCTAGAATGAGCCTCGCAGTCAACAGCTAAAGAGATGCAGAAAACGGGCATTGAGTATGCGCCCAAAAACCGGTGAAAGGCTTTCCGCTACATGATCACAGAACGGGGTTCCCGAAAACTGTCCTCATCCGACGACACATTGGTGCGAGACGGCACCCTATTGACGTGGACTGAGGATGAGGAATTGAGAGCCGCATCACGGTGTTATAAGCCACTGTGTTGCTTTGCTCAGATCCTTCTGCTACGCAGAGCAAATTAACAACCGCAATCGTTCTATTTTGGAGTTATTCCAATGCCATCACCCCCAATCAAGGGCATCACGACTGCCCACGCTGCAGTATTGGCGTTCGCCAGCGTCTGTTTGGTGGCTATCATCGCCGCTCATCCGACAGAAGCCTATGCCAATGCCGAAGCAGAGCTGAGTGCTATCAAAACTCACGTGCAGAAAATCATGGATCGATGCAGAACCTTAAAAACAAGCAGCCGTAAGGTTCTGTCTGCCCTTAGAGAAACGACCGAAGATGTGAATCAAAATGAGCAACTCGGCCAACTTCAAAATAGGATTCCTTTTGTTTGCAACGAGGTCAGTGCATCCGGCTATGCCATTCTCGAGTACGCGAATCGGCTCTCAAAGCAGTGCTTGGCTTGCTTGGGCGGCGTTGGCATGTGTCCTCCCGATCAGGCCCGCCGATGTCAGGCCGACTCTGAGTCGCTAAGCGATAAGAACTACGACTTCGCTTTATATCAAAAGAACTTGGTCGAACTCATCGACACCTATAACCGAGCGATTAGTCAGGCAGGAAAGCGAGGAATAGAGCCCAACAAAAACCCGAAAGTACGTTCTGTAGCCAAGGACAAAGAAGCTCGCCAAATGAGACAGCGGTTGGCGGCAAGCATAGAAAAAGTCAAGCAGCAGACTGAACAGTGCGTCCGCTTAAACAAAGCCCCACGCCTATCTAGCGCCCTCCGATCTGCATGCGGCCAAATGAAGTCGCAATCGGTCCAGTTTTTGAAAATCGCCAGCCAACTGAACTACGAATGCCTCCTGTGTGTTCGCGGAGGTAAATGTCAATCGCAGGCGCGGTTCGACCAGTGCCGTGCAATTTGGACCAAGTATGCCGCGTCAGAAGAGCTTATGGCCAGTGCCCATGCCAGCGTCATTGAAAAGCTACCTTCCTTGACGGGCGACGTCACCCCACCATCAAAACAGCCAGCAGCGAAAAATCAGTCTGGCGTCCCAACGGCTGCCAGTTCCCAGCGTACGCAGTCCAAGGCCACTGGCACTGCAAACGCTTTACCCACCATCCGACTTAAGCCGAGTCCAAAAAAAACAGCAACGGACCCAATAAAGACGTCATCAGCCGCGAAGGATAGCGCACCCAAGCCTCTCGATTCGACTAATCTATTTTCAAGGGGAAAGGCACATCAGAAGGTGTCTTATCCCAAATTCGGACCCGGACCCTGGGCACATTTTGGGTCTTTCTTGAACGAATACTATGCGCGTTCCCTCACAACAAAACTTAAGAATTTCGGGCACCATTTCCAAGAAAAGCAACTGCGCTACGATCGCGAATTAGTAAAGAAGAAAAAACGACCCGATGGGGTCTATTATTTTCGAGTGCGGATTGGACCATTTGCAAATAGAAGCGATGTGAACGATTTTTGTGACCTCATGCGTAAAGAAGCTCAGATCGACACCTGTAAGTCAGGCAAACCACCAAAGACCAATTGAGCCATAAACAGAGATTGCAGGGTCACCCCAGCAGTGGTGCATTGAGTGCGCGCATCGTCTGGTCTCGCCAGTCACAGAGATCGTCGAAGGATGAACTCAGTTGAGGGTCAGCCCAGAGCCCGTGCAAATCGGGATTTAATGGAATAATGCCCTCAGACACCGGCCGCACCATTTGCAGGCAACTGGCGATCGCTAAGTCGGCGTAACTCGGTTCTTCGAGCAAATAAGGCTTGCCTGCGAGACCCTGTCTCACCTTCATCAAAAGATCAGCGGTCTTTTCGACAAGAGCGTCCTCACCCACATCAACGGGGTACGTTTTAAGCATGTAGCGTACCCCTTGGCGCGCTATCATTCGTCCTCCGGGCAGCCATCGTAAGCCGGCAGGCAAGGCCGCTTTCAAAGCATCCGGTTGATGTCGAATCGCCAAACTAATTCGGATGCGCCCGAGTTCAAGAATTCGGTCAGACACTTGGTTCCAATGTTCGACTCGAGCGTCGGACATGAGGAGTGGATGCCCAGTACCACGGTGTTCTGCATAAACAGCAATCGCCCATGATGAGAACAGTGTCTCCTGGTCTGTCATCATCAGGGGAACCGTAAGCGATTCCGACCAACGCCCAAGTCGCATGCGCATCAACCATTTGCTGACCATGGGCGTGTACTCACTGTACCGATACGCGAGTCCCCTGTTCGCTAGAGCCCACCTGGATTTATATGTCCAAGGTGAATATGAAATCCCGTACATGTGAGGCAGTTGCACTGTTTTTCCGATAGTCATTGAGTTCCCAAAGACTATGCCAGCGACTTGGTTTTCACACCAGTCCTCATGACTGTCGTTGTTGCACACAGGGAATGCGAGAGCCTTAATTCGCTGGAAGGACTGGTCAATAGAGTCTGATTCGCAGTGTCTGGAATGACCAGTCACCAGTGAATGTAAACGGGCTCCGTGCGGCCCATTGAACTGAAGCAAGGTCCAGGTGAAATGAAGCAGTAACGTTTGAACGGATCGGTTTGTCTTTATTCCAATCCTCAACTCGCCGTTTACATTTGACAAAAATGGGTCGCTAATGTCAGAGCGAGGGGAGATACGATGTGGAGGTTCAAATGAAAAAATTGGTCGTTTTAAGTGTCTTGTTCTGTGGTTTGGCAGGCTGCTCAAAGGATCCTGCCAAAATCCTGGAAGCAAAGAGCATGGCAATATGTGGTTGTGAGACCATGAAATGCGTTGAGAAAACAAATTCTGAGTTTAAGGCTAGAGAACAGCATTTGGACACCAGTAGAGTCACTGATTCCCAGAGGGAACGGGCGGCCATCGCGAGCGAAAAGTTGTCCAGATGCGTTGAGAGGATTGCAAAAACAGATCCTGCGGCCCAATGACCGGGAGGCCCCAAATTATCTAGCTTTAGAGCGCAACCATTTGAGAGCCCTTATCATCTAAACTGGAAAGAATGCCTTTGATGCCGTTAGACTGCTATACTACGGGAGAGAGCCATACCCAGTGGGCCTTGTGCCTCCACGGGCGGCTCGGAGAAGGATAGGACTCGACGATATGACAGAAGAAATCAAAACGCCGTTTAGAGAACAAAGGCTTAAAATTCTTCGCTGCCCGAGTCTGATGTACAACTATTCGGGCATCCCGCCCTTTGGCTTAGCCACAATCACCGCCATGCTGACGCAGCACGGTTATCAAATCGAGCAAGACGACCTCGACGCCAAGTGTGCAGCAGATGAATTGTTTCCGAGGCATCGCTGGGGCAAACAATTCCCAGCCAAGGACCTCATGCTCGACATACAGCGGGTTCGACGATATTGGGAGGGTGCTGGCGACGCGGCCATCGTTGACATTGTCGAGGAGGTTCTCTCCTACACCGAATTGGATGACATCGATGTCGTCCTCTTGTCTTGCATCGAGGGTGATGACGCCGCAGCGATAATGGCACTGTGCATCGGGAAGCATCTTCGAGAAACTATGGGAAAGATGGTCATACTCGGGGGCGAAGCGTTCCCCCACATGATGCCTATCAAAAGTGAACTAGCGTACTTCTACGACAACGGCTGTTTTGACTACTACATACAAGGGTACGGTGAAGTCCCATTACTGAACCTGTTCGAAGCACTTGAAACTGATGGGGTGCTCGACAAGGTCAACGGGCTCGTATACTTCCCGGATGAGGGTGATCATATCGAGAACAGGCCGCTGTTTACGCGCCCGGAGGTGATTCCAGATTTCGATGGTCTACCCATGCACCTCTACTATCGGTTTCCCGACGATTGGGGCAATCAGGCTTCAGAAGATGCCGGAACGGAAGAGATTCTCGTGTTGCCGGTCAAGCTCAATTTCTGCTGCCCGATGAACTGCGCTTTCTGTATCTCATCAGGTGACGCATTCACAAAGGTGACATGGATGCAACCAGACGTTGTTGCAAACGCCATCAAGGGGTTGGTTGAGAAATACGATACACGGTATTTCATGTTCGCCGATGACCTTTTCAACATCAGCCGCCGGTTTGCAGACGAGATGGCTGACGCGTTTATCCGTCATGATCTAGACATTATGTGGTCTGACTGTGCCTACCTGCGAAATCTGGACTTACCCCTCCTACAGAAGATCAGGAAGTCCGGGGCCATTCGCCTCGTTTGGGGCGTTGAGAGTACAAGTCCTAAGATGCAAAAGCTCATCGGCAAAGGCATTAGGATGGATGAAGCCCAGCAAATCCTCAAATGGTCTCATCAGGCGGGCATTTACAACTCCGTTGAAATCATCGCCGGGCTGCCCCATGAAACAGATGAAGACATTGAGCATACCATCGAGTTCTTACATCGAAACAGGCCGTACATAGACCAGATGTATCTAAACCCATTCTCGCTGATTACGGGCAGCCGCATGGAAAAGATGCCCGAGAAATATGGAATCACAAACGTGAAGCCTGTAGCGACCATCTTTCAGCGAAATCCAGATGAGGTGTATAGCTGGATTCAGCGGTATACGTTCGACGAGGTCGATGGCCTCCCGTGGAAGAGCAAAATCCGCCAAATCGAAGAGAGTTACCGGCGCCTTCATCAAGTTCAGCTTGAATTGAATTTGGGAGGCCATGATTTGCATTTTCTCTTCCATCGCTTCAACAAATACAAACACAAACATCTCGTGAGCGACTTTCAAACCAGTCGAGAACACCAGGGCTTTGATTACTTTGGACGTGACGGGCAACGTGGCCATAGCCCAGCCAAATCCGTCGTGAGCAACCGCATTAATTGATTTAGTATGAGCCATCCATCAAAAGTTATCATCGAGCACTCGGACACAACTGACTATAACGAACAAGCGTGGGCGGAAATCGATGAGTCGTTAAATCCGCTCAGAGAAAAACTCGTCAAACATTCAATCTATGGCAGGTTGAATACACCAACAGCGGTGCGTATTTTCATGGAGCACCACTGCTACTCCGTTGTGGACTTCATGTGCCTGCTGAAAAGCCTACAAGTCCGTCTGACGGTCATCAATACCCCATGGTTCCCGCCGGTAAATCGGGATGCCGCTCGGTTCATTAACGAAATCGTCGTCGAGGAAGAAAGTGACGAAGCACCCGATGGGGGATTCATTAGCCATTACGAACTCTATCTCGACGCGATGGAAAAGGCGGGTGCCGACACAGAGGCTGTCCGTGCTTTCATCGAATTTGTCAGAAACAAACAACATTATCGGCGGGCTCTTCGTCATGCGAAGGTTCCCTCGGCCGCACAGCGTTTTGTTAAGGCAACAATGGAGGTTTGTCTCGTCGGCAAGAATCACGAAGTGGCCAGTTTTTTCGTCTTTGGTCGAGAAAATTTAATTCCCGACATGTTTCCAGAAATCCTCAAGAACCTCAGTGCCGCCGACGACAGTCTCGACCTGAGCGGACTGATCTATTACGTCGACCGCCATATTGAACTGGACGGAGACGAACATGGTCCTGCGGCCAAAAACATGTTGTTTCACTTGTGCGACAACGACGTCCGTCGCTGGAAGCAAGTGGCGAAAGCCGCCAGAACAGCGTTGGACGAACGCATTCGTTTTTGGGACAGCATTGAGAAGAAAATTATAGCAGCCGAACGCTAGTTGTCGGCCAGGTACTCACCGTCTTCAATCGCCTTGACCGCTCTGCCTCCCACCTCTGGGAGTGTCCAGATCATGCGTGCCAATAAGAGAAATAGGATCCCAGGAAAAACCAAGACCATCTTGTATCCAAGAGTTGCAACGAGCGCACCCGCGATGGGCGGCCCGGCCATACCACCGATTCCCTTCCCTAAATTCTGACAAACACCGGGTCCCGTACTCCTTAAATGGGTTGGGTACAGTTCGGGCACCAGAATCCCCATAACACCGTTGATCCCAAAACCGATGCAACACATAGAAAAGACGGCCACAAGAACTGAATGCCCCCCCGTCTGACTCACCGACCCCATCACAACAAATAGCGCAATAAAGCCCACAGCACCGAATAAACAAAAACTAGAGAAAGTCCGCCGACGACCAAAACGGTCAGATAAAAAGCCTGCAAGAAAGACACTCACAAGGCCCGACAGATTGAGGGCAAGATGAAACGGAAGTTGCGCGCCCTTTGTCAGCCCCAGACCACCAGATGCGACGCCTGCCTGAAGATATTCGATAAAGATTGTGGAGAAGGAGTAGAAACCAAAATTCATAATGGCGAAGAGCACTATAACTTTACTTGTCAGCCCACTCACTGCACCTCGAAACACTTGAACGAGAGGTGCCCGTTCTACCGCTGAGATCATGTCTGGCGTCAACCGACTCTCTCGCCTGGCTCTATCAAACTCAAGCCAGACAGGAGACTCGGGCACGAACCGGCGTAGAATGACGACTCCAAGAGCTGGTAGAAACATCACGCCAAAGGCCCAACGCCAACCAAGTGGACTGTGGTAGAGCCCAATGGCGAGGAACGTTCCGATGTTGAACATAGCCGCAACCAGTCCACCCATGGCACCACGGGTCTTCGGTGACCATACTTCTGTAAGCAATGCGAAGCCAATCGACCACTCACCACCCGTGCCAACACCTGCCAGGAAGCGCAATATCATGAGCGACGTGAGCCCATTTGAAAACGCCATGCCAGCCGTCGCAACTGAGTACAAGACGATGGCCCATCCAAGGGCTCGAACACGACCGTATTTGTCACCTAGGGGGGCAAAGCCTAGACCACCGGCAGCACTGCCGAGTAACCCAACTCCGATCGCAATTTTAACGCTCTGCGGATCAACATTTAATGCCGCGGCGATTTCGGTTTGAAAAAGAATTAAAAGAATAATGTCGACGGCACTAAACAGCCAACCGCAAGCCACAGCCACCAATGTCGAAGTCGGTCTTTTTATTTCGGTATTCATTACTCTCCGACGAGTCAGATTCACTCTTGGTTTCCTCCTTACATCAAATACGACTGACCAACATTAAAATTTGATCAATGAAGACAGCGATTGTCGAAAACAAAACCTTTCGTTTGGCTTCCGAGATGATATGAACAAGCGGTTGGTGGAGAACGCACAACAACCACAATCGCTGTCAAAGCTGGTCAAGGCCGATGCGTGAATCGTAAAAATTACAGGGTACCATAGACCGTGATAAGCAACTCGAGCCATAGACAATGATTTTTTGGGAACTGATACCGATTGGCCTGGTGTTATTCGCCGCATTTTCTATCGTGTGGTTCACTCTGAAAACCGGCATTTCTCCCATGCCAAGCTCAGCGAGAGTCATTAGAAAAGTTTGTTCGCTGTCCACCGAGCTCTCACCAGAGTCAATCTATGAACTGGGTTCTGGCTGGGGCGGTTTAGCGATGGCACTCGCTAAGAAAAATTCGACGAGCACCGTGACGGGTTACGAATTGTCTACGCTGCCTTGGCTCGTCTCGAAAGTCAGAAACCGCCTCTATGGCGCGGAAAATCTGACATTAATCCGTAAAGATTTTATGGCTGCCAACTTGACCGATGCCGACCTGATTATTTGTTACCTGTATCCTGAGGCGATGACCAAACTCGCACACCACTTAAAGACGCAACTGACGGGGGAGATCAAGGTCATCACGCATACATTTCGGTTGCCAGGCTTTCAGCCCAAGACAACTGAGACCCTTGCGGATCTGTATCGTACGCCGATCTATCTCTATGAGCTCAAGGCATCCGAATTTTATGAGTCATCTGGTTGCTTCAGCGACCTATGCAAATAGAGCTCTCCATCGACAAATCCAAGACGACGGTAATAGTATCGAGTGCCGATTGCAGAAATCACAGCCAAACTCCCATAGCCGTTCTGAGCAGCGAGTCTAGCTGCGTGTTCAACAAGACGTCGACCGAGGCCACGATGTTGTGCAGCGCGTTTGCTCTCTTGCCCAATTTTCAGACTCTGCCCATATACGTGGACTTCTCTGATCATCGCAGCACCGATGAGTTCATCGGTTATGGCTGCCGCCGTCGGTAGGGAGAGGCGACAAAAGCCCAAGAGCGCATCACCGGCTTCATAGGATAGAAAGAATTCTTTTGTGACTGCCGTTTCATATTCAAATGTACGAAACTCGACGGCGTCATCATCGACGACCTTTAGCTTTACCTCGCGGGCTCGAATCTCTTTGAGCTTAAGTCCACGCTCCTTAATTGCGCGTTCAGCGACTTCTCGAAAGTTAGACTCCTGATTACCGTCGTGAATATCACTTGCTGGAATGTCTCTAATCACCCGTGACAAACGGCAATAAATCGGTGCTGATGGCATCGTCGCGCACAAGACGTCCAGCAACTCGTCCCGGGTGTATGGAACGTAATTTCCCGCAGCAAAGTGGCTCATTAATTCGGTTCGTGGGATTAGCGAACATGGATAGAGCTTGAGTTCATCTGGTCGTATCGCTGGATCCTCAAATAATTTCTGAAAATCAGCAATATCGGATTCCACCGTTGCCCCAAACAAGTTCGCCATCCAATGTGCGTGAATTTTGAATCCAGCAAGGCGCAGTTGATTGACCGCGTCGCGACTCTTCGCCACGTCGTGACCCCGTCGATTCAACTGGAGTATCTCGTCCGACATGGATTGGACGCCCAATTGAACCTTTGTTGCGCCAAGACGTCGAATGTGGAGGACTTCATCCCGTGTAATTTCATCTGGTCGCGTTTCTATCACTAAACCAACGATGCGGCATTTCGCATCTTCGTTGACGCGGTGAGCTTCATCGAGACGTTGCCAGTGGATAGCCTCATGCTCCGCAACGAGACGGCCATCTAACTTCAGACGCAAATGACGACTGACCGCTTTGTTATAGGCATTAACGGCTTCACCCTCGGCGGGGCTCTCTTCTACCAAGACGGGCAAGTCTAAGAAATCCTCATGCAGCTGTTCATCGGGGTAATAGGCTTGTGGCCGAGTCGCGGTGTCAAAATCATTGCAAGCCTCAAAACAACGGGCGATGAAGTAAATCTGATAATCTTTAGGGTAGGAGCTCCATGTCCCACCAAGAATGATCAGTTCGACTTTTTCAACCCCATGGCCCATGCGATGAAACGCAAGCAACCGGTTCCATGTCTGAGCATAAGGGTCAAAGCGATTGAGCATAGCGCGTTGTGCTCCCGGCTCATCTGACAAGTAACTTTTGGGCATCCGAACATCGTTTGGGCAGAAAATACATTGACCAGGACATGGGTACGGTTTTGTCAGTACTGTCACCGGTGCCACACCACTCTGTGTGCGCATTGGTTTCATCTTCACAAGATGAATAAACTCTTTTTCTGAAACACCCCAAACCTGCCGGTCGCTTAATTCGCGAAAACCTGCAATGATTTCAGTCTTGGAGAAAAATCCACCGCTTGGCTTGGGATATTGGCGCAACAACCGGCGCCAGGCTGTATAGTCTTGGGGTGGCGTATCCAGGATGGAGCGGATCAACGGAACGAGGCAAGACTCGTCTTGAATCGGGTCGTATTCGAATCGGCTCCAGTAATTCTGGTTCATCGCGCATCTCTCATTGTGTGCAGATGGTGGAGGAGCATACACCAAAGATGGCTTTAGCGCAGGTCTTAGATGACATTAACCGGCGTTTCTATGATCGTTTCGCCGACCATTTCAGCAAAACCCGAGCACACGGCTGGACCGGCTGGCACGCGGCACTCGACTCTCTGCCAGAACGTCCGCTTCGGATTCTCGACCTTGGGTGCGGTAACGGTCGACTCAGCGCATTCATGGAAACTCATTGGTGCAAAGAACGACAGTTGGGCATTGAGCAGTTTGACGGTCTCGAACGATGTAGCTCCCTGCTTGAGGTGGCCCAGCGACGTACACTGAGCTTCCCTACCCGCTGGTCCGAGTGGTCATGGTCGGACGTGATATCTGAACAAATTGAGGCCCCCCTCAGAGTGGATAGGTCTTACGACTGGGTTGTTATGTTCGGTGTCATGCACCATATCTACGGCTACCAGCGACGTCTGAGGCTCCTCAATTGGGCCGCTCAACATCTTCGACCTGGCGGATTACTCTGCATCAGTTTGTGGGATTTCGGTGCTCACGAAAAATGGCAAAAAAAAATCATCCCATGGGCTACGCAGCGGCACCTCACAGACGCGGAAACAAACTCCCTGGAAGCGGGAGACTATTTGTTGGGATGGGCTGGCACCCAGGACACACCACGTTATTGCCACTGGGTTTCAAGAGAGGAAGAAAAACGTCTACTCAAAGATGTTGGATGCGGATTAGATCTCGATCTTGGCCCGGCGATGCGAATTGGCGATGAAGGTGATCTAAACCGATATTGGACTTGGCAGAGACAAACCTGATTAATCTCGTTTCAGCGCCAAGAATGACAGCACGACTGTTAATTGTTTTATTTTTTTGTGAATGATACTCCAATGCGGACGTATAGGCAGCGATAATGCTGTGATGCTCACGCAAGACAGGTTGAATAAAGGGGCCTTTGATGAGGATAAAAAATCAAAAAAGACGATTACCTTTCCTAGTTTCTATGGCTCTGATGGTTCTTCCCCACACGCTTATGGCCGCTCCTGACGCAGCCAGCCAATGCAAGGCTGGCAAGGGGGCTGCATGCTATAGTCTATCGATTAAGGCGAAATCGGCCAAGGCCGGTGCCAAGTGGCTTAAAGCCGGCTGTAACGCAAAACATGCACGCTCATGCCTGAATCTAGCGTTGATGTACCACAGCGGCAAAGGGCTAGCCAAAAACTCCGCAAAAGCAGCTCGCAACTTTCGGGCCGCTTGTGACCTGAGCGAGCTGAATTCCTGCACACTGCTTGGTTCAATGCATCAGGACGGCTATGGGGCAAAAAAAGACCCGAAAATGGCTGCGAAGCTTTTCAAACGAGCCTGTAAGGGACGAAACCAGATGGGGTGTGCGGCCCTCGCCGAGCTTCTCATCAAGGGTGACGGTATCCCCAAAAATGCAAAAAAAGGGATGATACTCGCGAAGAAGGCCTGCAACGACGGTATCAGTAGAGCCTGCAAACTCCTGAAGGCGAAAAAGAAATAGCGGCCTGAGCGCGGACAGGGCAAAGCCGTAATCCTGACTACTCATGGTTGTCTCGACCGAACTTTTATTGGTTTTCGGGTACGAGAACCATGTCAATCCGCCGTTCACGGTTTAAGTATTTACGAGCAGCTTGATGAACCCAATCCGGGGATAATTCTTTATTAAGCCCCCAATATTCAACGAGCGCAGACACCGGTTCCCTCCGACTCCGATTTGATTGAATCACATTTTCCCAATAGGAATTCTGCCGCTTATTTACTTCATCTTCGCGAGCCTGTTGAGCCGACACTTTGTCCGTGTAGATGGACGGCACTGGTCGGGCGATAACTCGGTCTAGAACTCCATACGCCGCCGCCTTTAACTCGTCGATTCGTTTGGGGTCACAGGAAAATCGAATCGTCAACGAGTAGACATGGGCGGGATCCGTTGAAACACTCGCACTGGCACTGGCTGAATAGGTTCCACCTAATTCTTCCCGCAATTTTTCTCTTAATTGAATCGACAGAACGCGAGCGAGGGAGCGGAGGATGTATCGCGTGCGGGGGGTGCTTTGAAATTCCCCACTGAAACGAATCATCGCCAAAGCCTTTGGGTCTTTGCCACTTCGAATCGTCTCCTCGTGCACACCCTGAGCAGCCCGGATCCCGAGGTCGCGATAGTCGACTACAGCCGTATTATCCACGGGCAATCCACCTATCCAGCGTTCTATTTGGGCCTTAAGCTGGTCCGGCTGAAATTTCCCAACGAATACAAAAGTTGTGCCGTGCCAGTTAGATTGAACGGCCTTTAGATAACGACGACTTTTCGCTAGCTGGATGGTGGACAACTGCTGGAGACTGGGCGGTGACCGACGAAGATGGCCGCCCCAGAGAACTTCCGTGTATCGGTCGTAAAATTTGGTCGATGGTTGCAATTCTCGATTTCGTATTCGTTCTTGCTGAGTGCGGATGAAGCGCGAGAAGGCATTTTCATCAATCCTGGACTGGGTTGCCTTTAACCAAAGCAATTGAAAGAGGGTGTCCGTATCATCGATGGCGGCTGAGCCACCGAGGGTTACATAGAGTTCACCGATACTGAAATTGACACCGACGCGCTGACCGACAAGCTTCTTCGTCAATTCATTGCGCGAATAGGCTCCGATTCCGGATTGAGACGCCAAATTACTGGCGATAGATGCTGAACTGAACTCTTCGTCCCGAACAAGGGAGTGACCCCCACGACGCCAGGCTGAAAAACTGATGTTATTGTCGTCAAAATTCGTAGGCTTGAGTATGACTGTCAAGCCATTGGATAACAACCACTCGGTGGTCCCAAGAACGGGGTCTTTTTTCTCTGAAATGACCTTGCCGGGCTGAGGTGGCCGAGCTACCAATGGTTGATTGACCACCTTGTCCGAGTAGGGTTTATCGACCACCTGCGCCAATGCGTCATCGGTCCACGATTTGAGAGTCATCTTGGTGGGTAACACCAAATCGCTTTTCTCTGGGTAGACACCTGTGACCAGCAGGTGCCTATCGCCGAAAAATGTCTTTATGAATGCATTGACTTCGCCTTGGCTGATACTCGGTATGACCTGTCTGATGACGCGAGCTTCTTCGATCAAACCAGGGATGGTTTCGCCTGTTGTCACATGACGGACAAGCTCAGCAGCAGCATCCGCAGAGGATTCGGTCCGGTCCTCCTTCAACGCGCGCTCAAAATACTGAAGTATGCTTAGTTTGGCGCGCTCCAGCTCAGTGTTCGTGAAACCATGGGTTTGTGCCTGAATAATCAATCGGAGAGCGGCTGAGACGGCCTGACTCGATTTGTCCTCAAACGGTGCGATCATCAGCCCACGGGTGGCCTGTTTAGCCCCGAGGGGCCGCTGATAGAGAGCGGCATAATGAACAACTGGAGCAGCCTGTTCCCGCAGTTCTCTCAGACGCGAATTCATCATCGATAGAGTGACCTGCTCCATCATCATTCTACGATAGCCTGGAACAGTCGTCGGCTTCTGATAGTCAACGATGGTCGATAGAGTCACTGCAGACGATGTCAACTCGGGGTCGGACGCAACATGATACTGAGTCTCTGTGTAAGCGGGCACCTCAAAAACAGCCCTCGGGCGGCTAGATGACGGCGCCTCAAGGTCAGAGAACAACGTCCGAATTCGCGTTTCGATCTCAGTCGCATTGAAATCGCCAACCGCAACGATGGCCATCAAATCAGGCCGGTACCAATCGCGATAAAAGCGCAGGAGGTGCTCTCGCGAGAAGGTCTTCAAGGAAGCCTCTGTGCCGATGGGAAGACGCTTTGCATAACGACTATGATTAAACTGGAGTGGCAGTAACTCTGTTTGAATTCGCCGGCCGGCCCCTAAACTGCGGCGCCATTCATCGAGAACAACACCTCGCTCTTTTTCGACTTCAGACTCATCAAAAGTCAAATCACCGGCCCAGTCTCTTAGAATGACGAATGCTTTGTCCAAAAGCGCAGGCTCGGTCGGTATTTGGAGTTTATAGACAGTTTCATCAAAGGACGTATAGGCGTTTAGGTGAGCACCAAAGCCCATTCCAAACTTTTCGAGAGTACTGATGAGTTCGTTTCCTGTAAAATTCTTGGAGCCGTTGAACGCCATGTGCTCGACAACGTGCGCGAGGCCAAGTTGGTCTTCATCTTCAGACGTGCTTCCAGCGAGCACGACAAGGCGCAATTCAGCGCGTTTGAGCGGTTCTTTATTTTCCTCAATGTAGAAGCGTAAACCATTCTCCAAACGTCCACGACGAACATTGGAGTCCCAGGGCATCTCTTGGGTCTGCTGAGCTGCGACTTGATTGACTGCGGGTGCTGGCACATCGGTCTTGATGAGCCCTGGCTTCTGGCAGGCCACGAGGAGGAGTAGGGTTAGCTTAGCGGTCAGTCTCTGGGTTCTCATCTGTTTTGCATCCAGCTCTATATCTATGTGCACCTATTAGTTGGAAACCAACAGCCAAAAGGTGCAGTCCCGGCACGTTTTTTGTTCAACAGGCACGATTCACAAACAGTGGGGTCTCAACGAAACCAACTCGGACAGAATCTGTGCTCGCATAACATTTTGTTTATACGAGTGACTTGTTCCAACACAATTTCATCTCTATCTTCGAAAGCGAAAGCCTGTCACAAGTAAAGAAAATCGATGAAGAAACTTCTCCTTGGTGCCTTAATTGCCAGCCTCAGTGCCTGTACCCAAAAACCGGCGACTGTCAGAAATGACGCATCGATGGCACAAGACGAGACAACGACTACACCGAGCACTGACCAGAACGACATCACTCCAGGCTCTGCCCCGTCGCTGGCCGAACCCATCAAGTTTTCCAACGACATCCGCCAATCGGAAAGCGCTGCGCACGCCGCCGAATTCCGCGTTTTGGGCCGCATATGTGACGCCCAGAGAGCCACCCGTTACGACACGCTCGTACCTCAACTCGCCAAAGATTTCAAAGGCTGGCTTGTCGCCCGTCCAGTTGACGGTAAAATTATGGGCGGTCGCTACACAATTCGCCACTACGGACCCTCAGCACAAACACTCGACCGCTTCGCTTTTTTTAAAGCGTTGGCCAGTTATTTACCCAAAGGAAAGCAGAGGGCATGTCGAACCAAAACTGTGGCCGTTAAAATAAGCGATGACGGTTTAATCTGGGGCCGTGGGCAAATCAAATTGAACGGTACGTTTAGGATGGGCGTTGAGTCAGCCGTCACTCTCGACACGACCTTTCAGGCGAGACTCAGCGATGGTGATGTGTCAATTGCCGCTTTCCGAATTGACCACATGTCGCGCGTTGATACCGCAGACCCCCTGTTTAGAGATGTGACTGACCAATTGGGGGTTCAGAATGGAGAAGCGAAACGGACGCGCGGCGTCATCCAATCGAAAGTCGATCAGCGTGCCCTCAATCAGATCGGTGGGCTAGCAGCCATCGATTTCGATAACAATGGCCGCGACGACCTCATGGTATGGAGCTGGCGTCGATCCCTTAAAATTTTGGTGAATGACGGGGTCGGCGGATTTCATAGATTAGAGCGAATTCTGCCCTCAGAGGCGGTCGGTCTTGCTCAGATCTACGTCGATCTTGATGGCGATGGGCGCGCGGAAATTGTGTCCTCAAATATCGACTCATGCCGCCTTGGCCGAGCGGAGTTTGGACTTTACACACGAGGCAATCAACGATTTGAGCCAAAGCCGCTGGCACTGAGTTTCAAAACACCATGTCAGCTACCCAGCCGCGTCCTGTACGGCCATATTGAAGCAGCCGACCTCAATGGAGATGGTCGACTCGATCTCATCTTCAGCGGCTACTCAAACAGCAAGTCGCGCTCCGAACGCTTTAACCTCTACGAAAGCGACGCGGGTATGCCAACTCGCATCTTCGTCAATCAAGGCGGACTAAAATTTGACGAGCAAGCCCTCGAGCGGGGCGTGACAGAAACCAAATTTACGCGAATGACGCTGGCCCATGACCTTGACGGCGATGGGGATATCGACTTGTACCAAAGCAATGATTTTGGCAGAAACAGCCACTTTGAAAACGATGGCACGGGACATTTTAAGCAAATACAATCAGGACTAACGACTTTTGGCCACACGAACGGCCTCTCTCTCGTCTCCCTTGGGTCAAGCGGACGAACTGGGCTCTTTGTCGGCGGTAATCACGACTCCATCGGCCGACGCTTTGCTGCGCTCGCCCACGGACGGTTAAACAAGATTGCTGCGCGCGATTGGGATGGGCTGACCGTCGGCAACCGATATCTGGAACTGAATCCGAGAGGTCAGTATATCGACACTGGTGGGACACTGAAATTGCGCGGTTCAGGTTGGACTGCGGGTGCGGCGGTCATCGATGCGAACCTGGATGGGTATCCGGACCTGATGCTGCCGGCAGGTAATTTGAGTCACTCCAATCCCAAGGCTCCTGACTATGCCACATACTATTGGCGCGCCGTTTTATCCGCTCTCCAGACCTATTCGAAGCCAACGAACGAAAAAGAATCCAACACCGAAAAAGAGATGACGCAAGATGACGCTGAGGCGGGTAAGTTCGTTGGCAGTTTCGGCGGTTATCAACCTGACGAGTTCCTTCTCGGCCAGAGCGACGGGTTTATCCCGCTGGAGCAGACATCGGGATTAGCATCAATGACCGATGGCCGTGCGGCTGTGGCGCTTGACTTTGATGGCGATGGCGATGAAGACTTGGCGGTTTTAAGTCTCCAAGGGCTGAAGCTCTTCGAAAATACGCTCCGTCCGAAGACGACCGACTGGCTCGAAATTACTGTCAGAACCAAACAACAGCACGTTGCCTACGGTGCGAAAGTTCACGTTACCGTCGATGGCAATCGCACGCGGACACAACATGTACGTCTGACCAACGGCGTGATGGGGCAACGTAAATCGGGTTTGCTGTTCGGCCTTGGACGGTCTCCGAAAAAAGTGTCCGTAAAGGTCGTTTGGCCCTCGGGTAAAACAGCTGAATTCTCCGGACTTTCTGGGCGCGTAGACATTGTAGAGGGTCAAGCCCCTAAGACCAGACCCAGCGGTCTTTGGCCTGTCGGAACGCGCCCAAGAGACATCGAACGCGCGATTTTGCCCACTGACTTTAAAAGCGTCCGCGGGACCATGCACAAGGTTCCCGCGAGCAACGGTCGTCCACAAATCGTACATCTTTTTTCAGCAGCAGCCAGTCGCCAAACAGTCGAATTACGAATGCTTGAGGCGCTCAATTCAGAGTTTAAAAACCGAATTGAAGTCATCGGAATCGTTGGTGGCCCTGGGAAGAGTGGGCTGACCATGGACCGCCCCACGCCCTTCGCTATCGCCAGCCTCGACAAAGTATTGGCCGTGCGCCTCTTCGGCAAAAAGAAGCGGGTTACGTTACCAGCCACCTTCATATTCGATGGCCGCGGGCGCCTAAAACGAGCATTTCGCCGACCTGTCAGGTCCAGAGACATTAAGATGGCCCTGGACACTGGTCGACCAACGGCACAAGACCATCTTGATATGGCAATGATCGCAGGTGCACAGAGTCAGTTTGGACGTGTAAGGCAACACCTGGGAGAAGCGCTGAGGATGAATTCGAATTCCGCCATTGCGTGGTGGCGACTTGGACAATTAGATGCACAGGAAAAAAATTGGCCCGGCGCGGTCTCTGCTTTTGAAAAGGCGGATTCGTTGGTCCCAGGTACGGCAACTGTCCTGTCGGCTCTGGGTCAAGCACTTCTCATGAATGAAAAGACTGACGAGGCGATCCGCTATTTTCAAGAGGTCATCGACCTAGATGCGACAGCAAATGCCCATCTGAGTTTAGCGCGTGCTTACTCGACCGCCGGTGAAATTGAAAAGGCGGCCGAACAAGTTGAGTTCGCGAGAGAAAAGAACCCAGAGTTACTCAAACGGCTCACGGAGAACATGAGGAAGCAAAAGAAAGCCACAGCGAGTGCCGAGGACGGCATTCCTGACGCCCTGAGAGCAACGCCGACGAACTCATTTGGTAAGGGAGCGGCGACACAGTGGCCCGCAGGCTTGCGGCCGACTCAACCTCAAAACGGGGATTGAATCCCCTACTTGATTTGCATGATCTGCGAGGAGCCCGTCGACGTGGCTTTTACTGCGGGTTTATGACGGCGCACGTCGTAGGATACGTTGGACGCGCCGACAGCTGTGATCGAGAGCTCGCGCTTGACATTGACGACAACTCGAGACGCATCACTCGCGCGGATGTCCGCCTGGTCGGCCTGTGCGTCGACCGCATTGATACGACTGGCACTTTCCGCCTGAATGGACAAGCTTTTTGCCTGTCCATCGAGTTTTACTCGACTTGCGCCCCGTGCGTCGATAACCAACTCACCATCGAGCACTTTTGCGTCGACCCGACTGAGTCCAGCGGTCTGAAGTCGTCCCCCCAGGTCAGAGAAGTTGAGCTGGCTCTTTACAGCACCTGCGCTGGAAAAGGCCGCTAGTTTCGCGAGCCGCAAATGAAGCTCTAACCCAGACCGAGGATTGATGGGCTCTTTGACAGCCACCACGAGTCGGCTGCCCACAACAGTGAGTTCCACCAAATCGAGTAAGTTTCCGTCGGTCTTTAACATGATGCGCTGTGCACCATCCGTTACTCCGCCTTCGGCGAAGACCGTCCAATCCCCAGAAATTTCCACCTGGTCGATGGGTCCAAATTCGTATGTCCTGGTTTCTTTGACCCCATTCCCCAGTTTTTTAGGAACGCATCCGAAGAGTGTTGAGAGCACAAGCAATGATGCGAGCAGTGCGCGTTTCCGTGGAAAGTTATGAAACATGGTTCCTACTTTGAAGCGAGTCTGTGGGATTTAAATTTACCGACAAAACCGAAATTGCGTCCAATTTAGCCAACGGCCATTCGGTGTTTGGTCAGCCTTTTTGAATCGACGCACCACAGTGTGGACAAGTTTCACACTTTTTAACATCTGTGTCTGTCTTGTCAGCTTCATCTTGGTTTGCTTCATTTCGAGCTCGGTCCAGCTCATCAGAGAATCCAGACGCGAGAACACCGACAGGCAAAGCGAATACACAGATCCCCAGAAAACCGACAACCGAACCGAAGATTCGTCCAAGTGCCGTGACCGGATACATATCACCATAGCCAATTGTCGTGATGGTCATCATCCCCCACCACATCGTCGCCGGCACGCTCGTAAACTGAGTGTCTGGCTCTTGACCTTCGATCAAAAACATCACGCTCGATGAGAATACCAAGACGAGTAAAAGAATCAGAATGCACAAGCCCAATTCTTCTCGTTTGCTTCTGATCACCTTCGCGAGCATGCGAAATGCTGATGCCAGTCTACCCGCACGAAACAAGCGAAAGAGCCGCACAAGCCTGAGCACGCGGACAAAACGAAGGTCAATGGCCATAAACGTCGCCAAGTAAAAAGGCAAGACAGCCAACAAGTCGATGATCGCCATGGGCGTCATCGCCATTTTGAATCGCCCAGACAAAGCCCCACGATATCGTTCGTCTACTGTACAGCTCCACAGCCGGAGAACATACTCGACAGAAAAGACCATCACAGAGATGAACTCGAAGTAATAAAAGAATTCTGTGTAGGCCTGCTCGATCGGCTTGACCGTCTCAATAATGCCAACGACAACGTTGATGGCGATGAGAGCCAAGATAGAGCCATTAATAAATCGAGCCAGCTTATCGCCGGGCGGTGGCTCTGCGATCAGTTCATACATTCGTTTTTTGAGTGACATGCTATTCCCCTAACCGATGCCAATATCTTATTTGCTGATAGGTAAAATCTGCAAGTTTAGAGAAAAACTTGGGTCATGGGATTCGAAGACACACGGCGCGGGAACGTAAGGCATTGGCTCAGAAGCGACCTCACATGGGAATTAGATTCGCCAATCGGTGAGCGTCCGATCGGTCCTGCAAAAGAAATCAGTACACTACCGCCTGCGATCTTTGGTAGACATGTGGCGAGCGACTCCTGTCATACTCAGTGACAGTGGTCCGTTTTGAGTGAACTTATGCGTTTGATGCCACCGAAAATGGCACCGTTAAACAGTCTAACTTGGTTGGAGCAGATGAAACAGATGAGCGACGCACCAAAAATCATTTATACCTTGACCGATGAAGCCCCGGCACTGGCGACCTACAGTTTCCTTCCCATCGTTCAGGCATTTTGCCGCGGCAACGGTGTTACAGTAGAGACCCGTGACATTTCGCTGGCCGGTCGAATATTGGCCAATTTTAATGATTATCTGAGCGCAGACCAACAGACCAATGATGCGCTCGCCGAGTTGGGGCGACTGGCAAAAACACCGGAAGCAAATATCATTAAATTACCAAACATCAGTGCGTCGGTTCCGCAGCTCAAGGCCGCCATTGCTGAACTCCAAACCCAAGGCTATGGCCTTCCCGATTACCCAGAAGAGCCTGCGAATGCCGATGAGGCTGCTATCAAGGCTCGCTATGATCGGGTGAAGGGCAGTGCTGTCAATCCCGTTCTGCGGGAAGGCAACTCCGATCGGCGTGCGCCTGCCGCTGTCAAAGCGTACGCACGAAACAATCCACATTCAATGGGTGCCTGGAGTGCTGGTTCGCAATCTCATGTTGCGACGATGAATGCTGGCGATTTCCGCTCTAATGAACAGTCTGTAACCACATCGGCTGCGACGACTGTGACCATCGAATTCGAAGGCCAGGACGGGCAAAAGACGGTACTCAAAGACAGCATCCAGCTGTTGGCCGGGGAAGTCATTGATTCAACTGTCATGCGCAAGGCGGCCCTTCTAGATTTTCTCGAGGAGCAGGTCCAAGACGCAAAGCAGACAGGTGTTTTGTTTTCGCTTCATATGAAGGCAACCATGATGAAGGTCTCCGACCCAATCATTTTTGGACATGCTGTTCGAGTGTTCTTCAAAGACTTGTTCGCAAAACATGGGGCTACGTTTGCTGCATTGGGTGTCGATGTAAACAACGGTTTTGGAGACCTCGTTGGCAAAATCCAATCCTTACCCGAGTCACAACGAACAGTGATTGAGGCTGATATTGAAGCATGTTTTGAAAACGGCCCTGCGCTTGCGATGGTTAATTCAGATAAAGGAATCACAAACTTACATGTACCCAGTGATGTGATCATAGACGCATCCATGCCAGCAATGATTCGGACATCGGGCTGCATGTGGAACGCGGCTGGCGAGACACAAGATACCAAAGCTGTCATCCCAGACAGCAGCTACGCAGGCGTCTATACCGCGGTTATCGATTTCTGTAAGGAGAACGGTGCTTTTGACCCAACGACCATGGGCAGCGTATCCAATGTTGGCTTGATGGCACAAAAAGCGGAAGAGTATGGGTCCCATGACAAGACATTTGAAATGTCTGGCAAAGGCAAGGTTCGTGTCGTCGACAACACTGGGAACGTCTTGATGAGTCACGATGTGGACACAGGTGATATCTGGCGTATGTGTCAGGTCAAGGATGCACCGATCCAAGATTGGGTTAAACTCGCGGTCAGACGCGCTCGGGCCACCAACACACCGGCCGTATTCTGGTTAGACAGCAGCCGAGCCCACGATGCTCAATTGATTAAAAAAGTGAATTCTTATCTGCCCAGTCATGACACCGAAGGCCTCGAGTTTCATATTATGGCACCCACAGATGCCACCCTATTCAGTTGTCAACGCCTCAAAAATGGACAAGATACCATTTCGGTGACCGGTAACGTGCTCAGGGACTACCTGACTGATTTGTTTCCAATTCTGGAAGTCGGAACCAGTGCCAAGATGCTCTCGATCGTGCCACTTATGAATGGCGGTGGCCTATTTGAAACCGGTGCTGGCGGCTCAGCCCCCAAGCATGTCCAGCAGTTCGAGTCAGAAAATCATCTTCGCTGGGACTCTCTCGGAGAATTCTTAGCCCTAGCAGTTTCTTTCGAACACATCAGCGACAAGTACGAAAATGCGTCCGCTGGCGTATTGGGGACAACGCTCAATGCGGCGACCACTCAATATTTGCTTCAGAACAAGTCCCCATCACGGCGCGTAAATGAACTGGATAATCGAGGCAGCCATTATTATTTGGCGACCTATTGGGCTGAAGCACTGGCAGGCCAGACCGATGATGCTGAACTTGCTGCGCGATTTGAACCGATTGCCACGGCGTTGCGCTCCAACGAACAGACCATCGTTAATGAGCTTAATGACGTTCAAGGCCAAGCTATGGACATCAGCGGTTACTATGCTCCGGACCAAGCAAAGGCAGCCAAAGCCATGCGTCCGAGCACTACATTGAACGGAATCATCGACGAAATTTAATGGCTCGCTTGGCTGGGTGCCCTCGCTGGTTTTGCCAGCGATGAGACTCAAGCATCAAAAAAACAGGCCCATCTCAGATGAGCTGACCCTCTGTCGTCGCGTGATTCGGCGTCCATTTGATTCAAAACGTCCCCGACTGACCCGCCACGCAGCCCGGGATCGGTGGGCGTGTAAAAGAGCCGAGATGAAAAGGTCCGAATCCGCTCTTAGCAGCCAAACGTGAGCTGGCGATCATTCGATGCCACTCGCATCTTTATATTGGCGTTAATTGCAAACGTCTCAACAAAAAAAGGACGAATCTAATCGACTTCTTTTCCTCGATCATGTAGATCCTGGTGGGAAAGCGTCACTCTAAAAAGAGTTACTAATTACAAATCGGCTGTGGACAGCGAAAATGAAGGCCTATTCTGGGTCTCAATTAAGCGAGAATATGTTAGATATGAACATGAGAGAAGGCCCTACTGGGTCAACGGAAAATGAAGTACCGGTAACAGCTATGCAACCTACCTCGAATCTCAATACAGAAGCCCGCTCACCGGCGAGTCGCATTATTCTAAGTACGTTACTCAGCACTGAGTCTAAGGGGTCGGGAGCAGGTCGTGGCTGGGGCCAACTGGCAGACGCCATCAATCATTTGGTGGACGGCAACATTGACTCTTGCACCGTTCTCCGAATGGCTGCTCTGCAGCTCGCCTATCGGGACATCATCTCAATTAGCCGCAAAGAGCAACCAGACTATTTTGACACAGCCTTACGAACAGCAGACTGCACAGATTCGTTCGCTGGTCTGCCGTCTCAGTTCTGTGTCCCCGTTGACTACAGCGACTACCAAACGGCTCTCATCCTCGATGTAATGAGCAAGAATGGTGCGCTCAACACAACACTGGCTTTGCCGCTCGGTGTGACCGAATGGCGAAATGATGGGTCGCTGACCGACGCAACACAACTTTTCAAACAAGTTGAGACCACCGGACCGATTATCAAATGCCTCAGGGCACACTGCTCCATCGCGTTACAAGGGCCATCGAATGCTGCTCCCGACGATTTGGAAGCACAACTCGAATGGATTATGGACAATTGGGACGACTTCATTACGGATGAAGTCCGAGAGCTCTACTTGCTTTCTAAAGACGTCGCAGCTGAGATTTATCAAATGAGAATGGGTGGCAGTGGACGGGCGGAAATGGCCAAGCTCGAAACGAGTTTTGGTGCTCTGAGTGGTGACCAATTGATGGGTCACTATGCCACATCGGAGACAGCGGGATACGTCGATGAAAAGGCACAGTTTTCCGATGATGCGGATTGGATGCCTCGTCTGGTCATGATCGCGAAGCAAACCTATGTGTGGCTTGACCAACTCAGTGCCCAATATCAGCGCCCGATCCAGCGGCTTGATGAAATCCCCGATGAAGAATTGGTTCGCCTCGCAGATAAGGGTTTTAGCGGTCTGTGGTTGATCGGACTCTGGGAACGCAGCGACGCCAGTCGAGCAATCAAAGTTAAAAATGGAAATCCTGAAGCAGCGGCATCCGCCTACGCCTTGAAGGGATATCGAATCGCAGACAAACTGGGCGGTCAATCAGCTCTTGATACACTTCGGTCGAGGGCAGCCCAACAGGGTCTCCGCCTGGCTGCAGACATGGTGCCAAATCACATGGGTATGGACAGCGATTGGATGGTGGAGCATCCAGATTGGTTCCTGCAACTGCCCTACGCTCCGTACCCCGGATATAGCTTCAACGGACCAAATGTGTCTGGCGATGACCGACTCGAAATTTATTTGGAAGATGGTTATTGGGATCAGACCGATGCGGCTGTTGTATTCAAGTGCGTCAACCACACTGATGGGTCAACGCGCTACGTTTATCACGGAAACGACGGAACCCAGATGCCTTGGAATGATACCGCCCAGCTCGATTATCTGAAGCCTGTGGTCAGAGAAGCGGTCATCCAAACCATCCTGGAGGTTGCCCGTAACTTTCCGGTGATTCGATTTGATGCCGCTATGACCTTGGCGAGAAAACATATTGCTCGTCTCTGGTATCCACCTCCGGGACATGGTGGGGCGATTCCATCCCGGGCGGAAAACAGCGTGCCTCAGGAGGTCTTCGACCGTTTAGTCCCCGGCGAATTCTGGCGTGAAGTCGTTGAGCGAGTCCGTCAAGAAGTCCCCGATACGCTCCTTTTAGCCGAAGCGTTCTGGATGATGGAGGGTTACTTTGTACGGACCCTCGGTATGCACCGCGTCTACAACTCTGCGTTCATGCACATGCTACGCGATGAAGATAATGCTGGGTATCGGTCTGGGATTAAAGGCGTGCTGGAATACAGTCCTGCCATTCTCGAGCGTTACGTCAACTTCATGAACAACCCTGATGAGGAGACAGCAGTCGAGCAATTCGGTAAGGGTGATAAATATTTTGGCATTGCCACAATGATGGCGACATTGCCGGGCCTGCCCATGTTCGGCCACGGTCAAATCGAGGGTTTCTCGGAGAAGTACGGGATGGAATACACCCGAGCTTATCGTAATGAACAACCTGACCATGGATTGATGGAGCACCACGAACGGGTTATATTTCCCCTTCTGCGAGATCGACACTTGTTCTGTGGCGTTGAAAATTTCGTCCTTTTTGATTTCTGGGTGGGCGATGATGTCAATGAAAACGTTTTCGCATTTGCCAACAAGAGCAAACTCACAGGGGAATACAGTCTCGTTCTCTACAACAATGGCTATGATTCGACATCGGGTTGGATCAAGTCATCGACAGCAATCAACGTAGGCGATAGCGATGCTCCGATACTCGAACATCGAACATTGGCTCAGTCCATGGGTATAGAGCGAGCCGACGACACGGTGTACGGCCTTTGGGACCTTCGGCAACAGGCTTGGTTGCTCCGAACCGGACGCGAACTGACCGAAAATGGACTTTTCGCCCAACTTGGCGGCTATCAAGCTCACGTTTTCACCCGCATCGTGAACTTATCTGAGAGTGCAGACCATATTTTTGTTGACGGTCTCATGCGACGCGCTCATGGGGGTTGGATCAGCTCCATTGAACCGAACATTAAAGACGAGTCCGAGCTTCATGAGACCGATGAAATCGAGCCTATCCAAGAGCGGACCGTGGGACTGGATGAACCCATTCAGGCCACGTCTGAGCCGGACAACGATGCCCTCATGGCGGACACCAATGACGATACATCGGCGCAAGAGAAAGCTGAGACGATTTCCGAACCCGAGACCACAATTTCTAAAGACGAAGACAGCAAGGAAGACAAATAATGCGAGAGATTTGTATACACGGTCATTTTTACCAACCGACTCGAGTCAATCCTTGGACCAATCGAATTGAACCTCAGCCATCTGCAGCTCCATTCCTCGATTGGAATGAGCGAATTACTGCTGAATGTTATGCGCCGAATGCAGCGGCCAGGCTTTTGGATGAGCAAGGCAGAACTCGGGGAACGCGAAATACCTACGGATATATCAATTTCGACTTCGGTCCGACTCTGCTTAACTGGTTGGATAGAAACCATCCGGTTGTCCTTGAACAGCTGCGTAAGGCCGATCGTGACAGCATTGCCAGGTTCGGTAAGGGGTCGGCGATCGCTCAGCCTTACCATCATCCGATTTTGCCACTTTGTGACGACCAAGACCGGAAAACAGAAATCCGGTGGGGGCTGGCTGTCTTCGAGCGCTGTTTCGGTCGAAAATCCGAAGGGATCTGGCTCGCGGAGACAGCAGTCGATACGCCTACGCTGGAATGCCTCGTGGATGAGGGCATTGAATTTGTTTTGCTCGCACCGACTCAAATTGACGCCATCCAGGACGACAACGGTCAGTGGTATGATGCGTCGGAAACAGCGGCTGCAAACCGAGCATTTAAGATCGAGTTACCCAGTGGCCGTTCGATTAGTGCTGTCGTTTACGATGCGGCAGTCTCGAGGGGTGTCGCGTTCGAAGGCTTGTTACACAGTGGCGAACGATTCGCTAACAGACTCGCCGATGCAAGTCATGGGACTGGTTTTGTTCTGATCGCGACGGATGGTGAGAGCTACGGACACCATCACACACATGGTGAAATGGCTCTTGCTTACGCACAGGAGCAGCTCGATGCTCGAAGCGACTGCACACTCACAAACGTCGCCTCATGGCTGTCCCGAAATCCCGCAAAACAAGTGGCCCGCATCGTTGAAAGAAGCAGCTGGAGCTGCGCCCACGGGATCGGCCGTTGGGCTGATGATTGCGGTTGTAAAATTGATCCGGGCCGCGATTGGCATCAAGCTTGGCGTCCTGCGCTGAGAGCAGCCCTCGAAGAACTGAGGGACCGAGCCCGAATCGCCCTTGAGCCGCTCGGTAAAAAGTTATTCGCCGACTCAACAACTGCGCGAAACGAATTCATCGACGTTTTAGATGCGCCGTCCAAGTTTAGTCGCTGGTATGCGGATTTCGCTGGCCCTGAAGCTGATGAAGCGGCTGCCTATCAGTGGCTCAGCACACAGCAAAAACTTCTCGCGATGTTTACCAGCTGTGCTTGGTTCTTCGACGATGTGACGGGACTCGAGCCCATCCAAAACATTCGTCTAGCCGCCGCCGCGGCAGCTCAGTTACGAGATCTCTCCGGCGTTGACCTCATCGCCGACTTTAGAGCGGCGGTCGATGCAATTCCAGCCAATCTTGATACCAAGGTGCTCGTCGATGCCATCGACGCAAATATCACGAGTCCAGACCGTCTCCCGGCTGATTTTACAGGCATTTCTGTAGACGACCGCCGAGCAGGTGTTCTCCAGCCTATCAGTGCGTTAGGTAACCAAGGACCCATCGGCGACTTAGATGGTGCCGTTTCTTTTATTGATTGGCTGGTGGAAGCTGGTGCGGGTCTTTGGCAGTTTCTGCCCCTTGTCCCTACGGACGATGCGGGCAGTCCGTATAGCAGCTGGTCGACACTGTCTGGTAATCCAGACTTGGTCGGACTTGCATGGTGCGTTCGCAATGGGCTCCTGCCTCAGGAAGCACGTCTCGAACGTCAGGCCCAGGTCGACTACGAGAAGGTAAGGAATCAAAAACGCCCGCTGATCCTTCAGGCAGCAAAGAATTTGGTCAACCAACCAAGCCATCTCTGGTTTGACGAATATACCCGTTTCGTCGAGCAATCCGCATGGGCCCGCGATGCAGCTCTTTTCTACGCCATTAAGAAGGCCAATGCAGACCAACCTTGGTGGCAATGGCCTGATGCGCTTCGTAAGGCCGACCCAGCCGCACTGGCACAAGCTAAAGCGGACTATCAGGAGGACTATCAGACGTGGACGGCAGCTCTTTTTCTCTTTGAGCAACAATGGTCTGAGATCCGAGGATATGCAGCATCTCGTGGCGTAAAGATGATGGGCGACATGCCGATTTATGTCGGTCAGGATAGCGTTGATGTTTGGAGCAATCAGCCCTTCTTCATGTTGGATGACCGCGGTCTTCCCACTCGTGTAGCCGGCGTACCACCGGATGCCTATTCCGACACGGGACAACGGTGGGGAAATCCTCTATTTGACTGGTCTGCGATGGCTGCGGACGGTTACCAGTGGTGGATTGAGCGTATCCGTCGTTCTCTTGACCATTGCGATGCACTTCGAGTCGATCACTTCATCGCTTTTGCACGATACTGGTCAGTTGATGCCGAGGCAGAAACCGCTCTGGGTGGCCATTGGGTACCTGGCCCCGGACGTGCTGTCTTCGATGCAATCCGAGCGGAGTTGGGTCGTTTGCCCCTCGTCGCTGAAGATCTGGGCAGTGTCGATCAAACAACGATTGATTTAAGAGACAGCTTAGAACTGCCTGGAATGAAAGTGCTACAATTCTCCTTTGATGCTGATGACAGCAACCCGCACAAGGTCCAGAACCATCCGGAACTCAGCGTAGCTTACACCAGCACACATGACAGTCCGACTGCACGTGGTTGGTGGGACGATCAAGGCGACGATACGAAACGTTGGCTCAATATTGGCTCGGATGGAGAAACTGCGTGTCGCACGCAGGTCGATGAAACTCTTGGATCGCCGTCATGCTGGGCGATCATCCCACTACAAGATCTCTTATGCCTACCCAATTCAGCACGCATGAACACGCCCGGGACGTGTGAGGGAAACTGGTTATGGCGGCAAGCCGAACGAGACCTTCCGCAGGCAGTCGCAACCGATGTGCGAAAGCGCATAAGAGCTGCAGGTCGCCTCATTCCACAGGCAGCGCGACCCGATTCGGCTCCAACGATAGCCGCCGGCTCTCGCTCCAATTACAATGGTGACCGAATTGCTTACTTCTGTATGGAATACGGAATCAGTGCCGAACTGCCAATTTACTCCGGCGGCTTAGGCGTTCTAGCAGGCGATATCGTGAAGGCAGCATCCGACCAAAACCGAGACTTCATCGCCATTGGTATGCTGTGGGGCGAAGGCTATTTTGTTCAAGATATTGATAGTGAAGGCCGCCAACTTCCGAGGTATATTCCCACACCCAGAACAAGGCTTCGACCCACGGGCGTCACTGTTAACGTCAAGATCGGATCGGCAAATGTCGCCGTTACGGCATGGCGCGTGCTTCACCTCGGCAGCGTTGAACTCCTGCTTTTGGAACCGATTGACGAAGAGCATCGGTGGATTACTCAGCGGCTGTACGGCGGGTCTTCCTACGATCGAGTAGCACAAGAAGTTCTACTCGGTGTCGGCGGCGTCCGGGTTTTACGAGCACTGGGCATTCCAATCGATGTCTACCACTTCAACGAGGGTCATGCACTGTTTGCCGGTTTCGAACTGGTACGAGAGTTCATGGAGAAAGGTCAATCCTTTGAGGAGGCCATTGCGTCGTCCCGGAAGCAGACCATCTTCACGACACACACACCTGTCCCGGCTGGAAACGAAGTACACCCATTGCAGCTGCTCTTTGATGTGGGCGCGCACGTTGATGCCTTCAGCTGGGAGCAGCTGAAAGAAATTGGTGGTGATCCCTTCCAAATGACGCCGGCGGCACTTCGACTGTGTCGCCAGGCGAACGCCGTGGCTGAGTTGCATGGTGAGACGGCACGGGAGATGTGGAAAGATATCGAAGGAGCAGCACCAATCGTCGCCATTACCAATGGTGTCCACATGGGAACCTGGCAGGATCCGGTTCTTGCAGGCCATTCGAGACGAGGTCATGGCGAGGCACTCTGGGAGCGACATCAATTACTGAAGCAACAGCTCATCGACGAGATTAAAACTCGATTGGGTGTTACCATGGATGTCGACGTACCGTTGATCGGTTTTGCCCGACGCGCTGCAACCTACAAGCGTGCGACGCTGCTTTTGAGAGACCGTCAGTGGCTTCATTCCATGCTGGCAGAGAAGAAGGTCCAGTTCGTCTTCGCAGGGAAAGCTCATCCCCATGATGTCTTCGGCCAAGCACTGATCCAAGAATTGGTCAAAACAGGGCAAGAGTACCCCGGCCAGGTCGTGTTCATTCCGAATTACGATATGAATCTAGGTGCTCTATTGACCCGAGGCTGTGATGTTTGGCTCAACAATCCCATCAGGCCGAAGGAAGCATCAGGGACATCGGGCATGAAAGCTGCCGCAAATGGCGTGCTGAACTTGAGTATTCTCGATGGGTGGTGGGCTGAAGGTTGCCAACATGGTCTCAACGGCTGGGGTGTTGGTGCCCCTCCGGAAGGCGTGGATGCAGATCAGCATGACTATGACGCTCTTCGCACTCTCATTGAACAAGATGTGTTACCCGCCTACAGCAACACAGCGTCTTGGGTTGAGATGATGCAGACCTCAATTTCATCGTCGCAAGTGCAATTCTCTTCTAATCGATGTGTCCAGCGTTATTTTGATGAGCTGTACCACGTCGTTCAGAGCTAGAGCGCAAGCCCACCGAACCACAGAACGCGCCTAAACCAGACCATTTCTGGTGAGGGCGCGTTCCAGCTGGCTCCACCGCTGTTCTAGACTTCCCGTATATCCGACAGACATTCGAATCAGACCCGGTCGAATGCCCGCTGCAGCAAGGGCAGCGTCGTCCATCTCGCTGGATGTCGAGCTTGCAGAGCAAGACATCAATGTATCGAAATACCCTAAGCTTACGGCCATGAAGCCAAAGCCCTCCTCGTTTTGGAGGTCATCCATGAGTGCTTCTGCGCGTTCACGGGTTCCTGCGTCAATTGTCAACAAACCACCAAAGCCATACTCTGGTCGACCGATGCGCGAAAACAATTCATGGTCGGGATGAGTTTCTAGTCCGGGGTACCCCACCTTAAGCCCGAGTGCCTCCAGCCGTTTCGCAAAGGTCATGGCCCGCTTTGCATGTTCCATCATTCGAATGGGTAAATGAGGAATTCTTAGGCTGATAGAATGAGCGACCTGCGGATCCATGGTGGGCCCCAGAATCATCAATGGCCCCAAATGCAAGTCCATCAGTGAGCCGATGAAGTCAGCGCGTCCACAGACAGCACCTGCGATAAAATCACTCGCTCCGTTAATGAATTTTGTGAGCGAATGGACAACAACATCGGCACCTTGCTCAATGGGCGACATGGCCAATGGTGTGAACGTATTATCCACGACCAATTGAGCACCGACTGTCTTAGCGATTTGAGCGAGGGCCGGTATATCTGCCACTCGGAGAGTTGGGTTTGACAAGGACTCGGTATAAATCACCTTCGTTCGCGGCGTACATGCGGCCTCGATGGCTTCGGGATCTTGCATGTCGACAAAGCTCGTTTTAATGCCGCACTTCTGTGGGAAGAACTCAGCGAGCATCGCCCAAGTCCCGCCATAAAGAGTATCCGATGCGACCACATGGTCCCCGTGGTCAAGGAGACCCAAAAGAGCACTTGAAATAGCCCCCAGGCCGCTGCCCGTGCAGTACCCAGCCTCAGCCGCTTCCATGGCGGCCAACTGCCGACCGAGAACATAGACGGTTGGATTAAAATGGCGTCCGTAAAGAAAGCAGCCGCCCGCGTCGGGTCCAAGCCGCCCATTGAAGATATCCGGCATGGTGCCAGCTTCCATGACAGTAAATGTGGTCGACGCCTCAATGGACATATTCACACCACCATGTTCACCGAACTCGTGGCGTAAAGCAGCCAAACGTTCGACGGGATCTAAAGCGTCATTTGACATGTCATTCCCCCAATTGACTCTAAGGCGAAATGCCAGAGTCATTTAAATCGATCTGCAGACGCGATACCCCCCGCGCCCACTCAGACACTAACGAACCCGTTGACGAATACAAGGGCGATCGGTTTTGGTAAAATTAAAGCGGTCTCGGTCCGACTGTGTCACTGGCGGAAAGAGGAAGGATCTGTCGTGGTCTAAGGACAGCGGCCTAGGATACGTGAACCGCCCTAGACCCTGAGGTATTCTAGGTCGCCCGCAGGGGCTTTAAAAAAAATCAAAAATCACGACAAATATTTTGGTCATTTAGATTAGCGGGCACACAAAAATCAGAGAAACCGCGAATGTCACAACAAGCAAATCCGTCCGGACATGCTAGGTCGTCGTCACATGGCAAACGGCAAAATCGATCATTTGGAAAGCCGCCACACTCTTCGCCAGGCTGACAATCCGATGCGTCGTCGCAGGGGGGTTTATCATCCCAGCTGCGGCCATTGCCAGACCAATCCGTCGGGGTTCTTTCACTGCCATCACCACGACATACATTGTCATCGCACAGCTGATTTTCACCACAGTCATCTGAGTTAAGGCACTCGACTTCCAGGCAAGCATCATCGATACACAAGCTGCGTTCACCGTCACACTGGTCATCGTTTACGCAGGCGACTTCAACACACGCGTTTGACCGACAGACATTCAAATCACCATCACAGTCTTCATCGGCGACACATTCGAAGCACTGGCTCACGTCCTCTGCAGCGCATGCGCGAACGGCCCGCCCATTTCGATTGAGGTCTGTGCATGAGTAGCCATCGACACATTGGTCATCTTCGCAACTTGCACCACAATATCGGCCGATCTCACCGCCTCGGCCGAGGTAACGAATACACCAATAACCTGCCGGACATTCCGCCTCAGTCTCACATGCATCACAATTGGCAATGTCCCGGCCAACGCACTCTCCCGTCTCCGTGTTACAAAAGCTGTCGGCGTCACACTCCACTGCGGCGCAGAGGTCCTCACAGACGCCCGTTTCAACATCACAACCGCCCAAAGGACACGCGTCTCCGTTACACGGCCCAGCGTCGCATTCGTTACATTGGCATCCGCCGCGGCCACACTCAAAAGGACGCACCTGATTGAGGATACGGAGACTACAATCTGATGGATTGAATTGGAGAACTTCCCACATCACGCGGTCATCTTCATCGAACTCAAGAGCACGCGGACCAAACACTCGCCGTACCTCTTCGCCGCATTCGAAGGTCAGCGTCGCATCCCCTGGGCCGCGGAAGAGTTCTACACCCACAGTGTACAGACCGGGCTCTGGGCTTGCCATCCGAATCTCTTCACTATTGCCGCTGTCTCCCCCAAGTGCATCGCGGTTTAAGCCGGGCAAAGCCCAGGCTGGAGACCGGTTGTCGTGGTAACAGTCGAGAGCTGAGTCATACGTACCACGTGGATGTACGACATGGAGGTCTAAGTCGATTCCCTCGCCAGAGATCCACTCCAAACGCAACCGAATTCGGTCACGCACATCATCGCAGACGTCCCCGATACCATCGCCATCCAGGTCTGACTGGTCAGCATTGGCCAGCTCGGGGCAGTTGTCACATGCATCCCCGACGCCATCCTCATCCCCATCATCCTGCATATTGGCGACACGTGGACAGTTATCAGCATCATTGGGCAGACCATCATCGTCAAAATCGGCGGCTTCGCAGGCGTCACCGATTCCGTCTCCGTCCTCATCCGCTTGATTGAAGTTCGCCACGGCCGGGCAGTTGTCACAGGCGTCTCCGGGGCCATCATCATCGTCATCGGACTGCCGTGGGTTGAAGACCGTCACACAGTTGTCATCATCATCAGCAATGCCATCGCCATCTCTGTCTGCGACATCGCAGGCATCCCCGACGCCATCCTCGTCCCCATCAGCTTGATTTACGTTAGAGACATCGGGGCAGTTATCGCAAACATCTCCTAGGCCATCTTCGTCAGTGTCTTCCTGTTCGGCATTTCTCCGATTTGGACAATTGTCGTCCGGGTCGCGAATCCCGTCTTCGTCGGTGTCCGCGCAGATCTCATCTTGTGCTGGATTGGCATCGTTTGGACAATTATCACATCGATCTCCGACACCATCCCCGTCTTGGTCTCGTTGGCTGTTGTTGGCAGCCCTTGGACAATTGTCCTCTGAATTTACAATACCATCCATATCGGCATCGCCATCCGCCGGTAAATCACAGACATCTCCAATGCCGTCACCATCTTCGTCAGCCTGGTCAGGGTTAGCATCATCAGGACAATTGTCTACCCCATCTAAGATGCCGTCATCATCTCGATCCCTGGGTTGGGGCTGCCCACCTGCACCGCCGGCACCACCCTCGGCACCTGCACCGCCGGCGCCACCCTCGGCACCGGCACCACCCGCGCCACCTTCGGCACCGGCACCACCGGCACCACCTTCGGCACCGGCACCGCCCACACCGCCTGCGCCCATCCCGGCGTTCGAATCAGCCTGGATGGAACCATCACTTTCTGAATCATCACCGGCCGTTGAGTCTTGAATACAGCCACTCAGAACAAGTGTCGAAAAGCAGGCTGCAAGGAGAAATAAGACTGTGTTTTTTCGCATGGGTTTTCCTATCAAACGGAATAGACGACTTGGTCAAACCAAGGATTTAGTCGCCATTCTCAAAATTCAGTGCCTCTATATTGGCTCGACTTGCACATCGAGCGCCAGTGCGAATTCAGGATCGAACACGGTTTGAGGTAGAAAACCCACTCTTCAGAGTCTGACCGAGCACGACACTCACGACTCCGCAACCCAAAGCTCCTCATTGAGAAGAGCGGCTCGAAAGAGAACAACACGAGCCTACATTCGTTATGACGTAACCGACGGTCTGAGGCGCACGATCGCCTATTGGACGGTGTCGAAGGCAATGCTGATTTGGAGATAACTTGGTGCCCCGACGAGCCGCTGAAGATAAATTTGCTGAAGACGCAGTCCAAATAAATCCAAAGAGTCCAGATCGATAATTTGGCTGATGGCGCTATCTAGACCTGAGGTAATGAGCCCATCCACAATGGATTTCATAAAGTTCGAGAACACTTCTTCTTGTAATGGCACAATGGGTGCTGAAACGACCTCGAAATTAAGGTCAGTTTGAGCTGTTAAGGTCAAAGCCAAGCCGTTGATTCCGGGCGTCGCCGTGATATCGCCCGACACTTCAAAGACACCCCACTCTCGCTGGTTCCCCTGCATGTCGATCGCTGACAAATAAATCCTCAGTCCACCGATACCCAAATTCAGGTCAAAACTTTGTGGCTCACCAAAACGAACGGTAGGCTGCAACAGAGCCTCAGTCCTTACCGAAATGGGACTGTCGGGTCCAAAGGTATCGAGCAACTCAGGTGCGGCCGCCCCGGCGATCACAGCCATGGTCAAATTTGCCGTTGGAGAGTCGGGATCGGCCCCGTCGAAGACAGTATCGAGCAGGGCACCACGCCAGACGTGAGCGAGGAGATGATTGAGGATGTCAACACCGACATTGAGCGACACATCGTGGGGGCCTGTGGTGGGCGCTGAACTCCCGCCTGCCTGCCAAATACCGGGCGCTTCTTTGACAGGCTGTACACCGACAATTCTACCGGATGCGACCGCTGTCGCCATTTCTGGTTTCACAGTGAGATCGCGCAGCTCAAAGTTGAGTCCGACAGGTGTGCCGAGTACGTCGATTTCTCGGTTCAAAAGCTCCGCTTCGACGATGGTCTGAACCAAATAGTCATCGAGTAGACTGAGCAATCCATCTTGTGCGAGCGTACGTATCAGCGGTTCAAGGATTCCCTCAAGCGCCTGAAACGCCCCTTCCAGTTCAAGTTCGAAATCCGTCAGATTAAGTTGAGGATTACGAATTTCCGCGCCAAAGTCACCTGTCGGCTCTTGAACGATGAAAACATCTGCAATGAGCTCAGCCGGATTTGCCCTCGCCACCCCCCTGACGCGCGTATCGATTCCCAAAACCTCGTAGTTGTAAGTGAAGCGAATCGCTAGGCCTGTCAGAATGACCTGAGCTCTTACAAACCCGTCGGCCAAATTGAGGTTCACATCGATATTGTCATAGAGCACTTCGTCGATCTCTAAATCCTCGTCATCTTGTGTTCCGGAGACAACCTCATCTTGGAATAGCATCCGGACTGTCGGCCCTTCGAGGGCCTCGCTTAAACGCTCGAGAGCACTTGGGTTGATGATGGCCGACAGTGCTGATGTCACTTCCGCATCCCAGGGAATGTCGGCCCCCACCAGAATCGTGCGGCGCGTTGTATCATAGATCTCTGGTGTCACCTCAAAGCGGACATCGATGTGTTGTAGACCGCGAACGAGCTCAACCGGCGATTCGAATCGGCCATTTTCATTAAAGACAATCTGAACGCCACCGATGCTCAATCGCCCCAGGGGCGATGCATTTAGTACCTGACCCCGGACGGACACCGTACGTTGCATCGGTGAATAAAACTCCCCAGACTGGGGACTTTCCAGAATAATTTCAGGTTTTTGAATCACCACCATGGAGTCGGGTTTAAGCATATCTGGTATGGCCATTTGGCCATCAGAACCCGCGTCTGCAGCAAACATGACCGAACCCGGAGAGCTCGGAGCACTCGAATCATCACAGCCGCTAATGAATCCAAAGCAGACCCAGAGAAAAAGGCCGATTCGTATCTCAATCCCACCAAAAGCTTTCGGTCTCACAAGCAGTGTCTCCGTTTTTGTCTGGCGCGAGTTTACCAGAGATTGGTCATTTAAATAAATCATTCCCATCGTCGGACATCGAAAGTGGACTTTAGGTCGACCTATGAATGCAAACAACGTCTACGTGAAGACTCGTGGCTCTAGCCCATGGTCCCTACCCCGCCTTCGTCCTGGGTCATTATTCGATTCTGAAGATGTCGATTGGGTCAGTAAACCCCTTCACTTCAACCACTTCGACCTTTGCCATTGCGACTGAGTGCGAGCCGAAGGCATCGGCATGCGCCTTGTAGAGATGGCTGGGTAGAACCAGCTGGCCGGGATTCGCTAAAGAACACAAACGCGCTGCAAGATTGACGGATGGACCAATGACCGTGTGTTCCATGCGTGACTCAGACCCCATGTTGCCCATCACAACTGGGCCAAAGGTCAGTCCGATCCCGATGTGGACCGGTTGCATTGCGGACTCGTTTAACTTGGCGACCTCGCGCAGGATCTCTGTAGCGCAGCCGATGGCCCGATAGGTGGCATCGTCGCCCTCGAAGATGACGAGGACGGCATCGCCCATGTACTTGTCGATGGAGCCGCCAAATTCACGCACGATTTCAGCTTGTAAACTGATGTACTTGTTAATCAGAGCAATGGTATCGGCTGGTTTCAGCTTCTCTGCCAAGGCTGTGAAGCCACGGATATCAGTTTCCATGATCGCCACATCGATGTCGCGCGCTTCTGTCAACTCCACTTGCTGCGCACCGGCGTCAAGAACCCGAGCGATCATCTTCTGAGTATGCTCAGGTAGAAACTTAAGCATTTCAGACCGCTCTTGTAAGTGCTCCAGAGCGACGTTGATTGAGCGTCCTAACTGCTCCAACTCATCAGCCGTATCAAGACGGACTCTCACCCCGAAATCATTGGAATTAAGTGCCATCGTCCCCTTCATTAATTCACCGATACGAGTCGCTAGCTTATTTCTAAGAATCGAAGACAAAAACATGATGACAAGCAGAATGAGGACTGCAAAACCGACAAGATAGCGTGTCTCCTCACGTAACCTCTCCAAATATTCCGCAAGACGAATGTCCGCCTGCAACAAAGCAACAACTCGTCCAGAGCTGTCCCTGATCGGGGCAACACCGCTGATGAATGTGCCGTGCTCATCTTCGAATAGGGGCGATTCGACTGCCTCTCCACTTAACGCTTTGTCGTAGAGGGGCATAATTTTTTCGGGCGGGTCATAAGAGTCACCAATAAAGGTCCGCTCTTGAAGCATGACGACAAATTCATAGCGACCTTGCGTTTCGGCAGACGGGCGCAAGATGTAGATTGCATCTTCCGCCAAACCATTCAGTTCCCGTATGCCATCTAGGGTCTGTCGAGCCTTTAGAAACGCGTCTTTATTCGCGTCAGCATTGACCTGGACGGCGTTTAAACTACCCCCATCGATAAGTGGGGCTGCATTCACAGCAATGGTTCTGAGCACCGTTGAGAACCCTTCTACAAGCTGCTCGCGGTCCCGCTGATGGCTCCTGTAGATGACGCCTGACACGAGGGCGATGACCACAACCATATTTATGGCACTGAAACGGAAAACAAAGGAGTTGTACCAGCGGACCTTGCTTCCGGATTCTTGTTTCATAGTCTTTCCTGGCTGCCGGCTAAAAAACGCGCGCTACCAATATGCGGTAAAACACCAAAACTTAACAGAGTCATCAAAATTGATTGAGCGACATCGGACCCCAACAAGTAAAGAAAGGGGGGCCAAAGGGCCACTTGAATTGTGACACCATCGATGTCACGGGCCCTAAACCAACCGATCGTAAGATTGGCTCATTTCTTGAATAACCCAGACACGGCTGTTTCAACAAAGGAATGAAAACATGAAATTTAAACTCTTTATTTGCCTCGTCGTTTTGAGCCTGAACACCGGATGTCTTGATTTGACTGATGCGCACTGGTTTTTCTAAGTCCGAGCAGCGGCCAGTTTAAAAATTGGCGGTAAAATTGACGAGTGAGTCAGGCTTTAAACTGGTTTTCACGTCTTCGGGTCGCCATCGGTGCCAAAAGTAAGCTATGCTGATGACCTTTGGTCTGTGGAGGCAACTGGCCTGTGACGCGTGTTTGTGCTGTTTTGCTACTCGGCTTGTGTGCATTACACGCATGCACAGACGATGTTGATTCATCATCGCACGACCAAGGCACCGCCCCCCCCCATGCGGACTTATACCTCGATGCTGATAGTCGTGACATGGCGGCGTCTACCGACGCGTTTAATGCCCACCTGGATGCAACAAATGGGTCGGTTAGCGACGGTTCGATGACATTGATCGACCCGGATGCAGGAACAATGCATGACGAGTGGGACTCCGGAGACGCCCAGCCAGTGAACCGTTGCCTGCATGACAATGGTCCGTGCGCGAACAATGCAACATGCCGATTCTCTGCAGGCCAATGGCGCTGCCAGTGCAACGACGGTTTCGTTGGCGATGGATATCGGTGCACCGATCTCAACGAGTGCGACCAAGCCCCATCTCCATGCCCCGATGACACAACCTGCGAAAATATTGCGGGTGGGTTCCAATGCCTTTGCAGCCCGGGCCTTAGATTCGATAATGGGCGCTGCGAAGATGTCGATGAATGTGCCATAGACAACGGGCTGTGTGGTCCGCCCGAACATATTCGGTGCGTGAATCGAGTCGCCGACACGCCCGACTGCCAAGATATCGATGAATGTGCTATCGAAAATGGTGGCTGCGGTGACCCTGAATTCGTGACCTGCACGAATGAATATGGAGGCGCGCCCACATGCGCACTTGTCGACTATTGCTCCTTCGAAAATGGGGGGTGTGGCGATCCACTCTTCTCCAATTGTGTCAATCAACCAACCCGGCGCCCCATTTGTGAGGACGTCAATGAATGCCTAAATTTCAATGGCGACTGTGGTGATCCCGCAGCGGTGCTGTGCGTAAATAATCTTTCTGCACCACCAACATGTGAAGATATCAATGAGTGCGAAGATGGGCCCATTGCGGCTGGATGCGCCCAAAATAGCGACTGCATTAACGTCTTTGGTGGTTTTATTTGCCAATGCCAAGATGGCTATCACGGCGACGGACTTGCTGGTTTTGGATGTCGAGATAATGATGAATGTTCGGCGAATAATGGTGGCTGTGCCCAACAGTGCATCAACTTACCAGGGTCATTTCGATGCCAATGCGATCCAGGTTTCACACTACAGAGAGACAATCGCAGCTGTGCGGATGAGCCCACCTGTACGGACAACGTGTTGAATCGAGATGAAACGGACATTGATTGCGGCGGTCAAAATTGTGAGCCATGCGGGGTAAACTCCCGTTGTATCGAGACAGCGGATTGTGCGCAATCGGTGCCTGATTGCGCGACGATCTGCGACAACGGCCTCTGCGCCTCGGTCTGCGACCGTCCGAATTGTCCATCGCCCCGACATGAGTCCATCACCTACTGGTCCCTTGATGTGGCCCATTGCAACGCGGCCATTGCAGCAGGTGGTTTGGAGTGCGGGCCATTGGAGACTCGGTTCACCTCATCGTGTGGCTGTGGATGCGCATCCGATGACGTGATTTTACCATGTGCCCCAGAACAATGGGCCTGCCAAGATAATCAATGTATTCCGAGGCTAAATCGCTGTGATGGCCACGTCAATTGCGGCGATGGAAGTGATGAAATGGCATGCCGTAATCAAGGTCCATGCAATGCAGGCCAATTTCGATGCGACAGTGGTGAATGCCTAGACGCCCCGCTTCTTTGCGATGGTCGACCCCACTGTCAGGACGAAAGCGATGAATTCCCGGTTCGAATGTCTTGTCCGATCGTCTGTCAGCCGGTCGATGACTGCAATTTAGTATGCCCGGACGGGTTTAACGAAGATGAAAACGGCTGCGATCAGTGCACGTGTCGCTTATCTGGCTGCCCCGATGAGGCTAACCCAGCCCTTGAGATCATTCCCTTCGGCTTTAGTCCGGAAGACTGTGCCGACGTCCCTGGTTGGTTCGAGGTCAATGATCTCTTCGAAGTGGCGACTCGAATGGGCTGTCCACCCACATTTTCGGTTTACCAGGGTGAATGCGGATGTGGTTGCTATGGTGTGCGCTAAATGGGTTATTTTATCCTTTCATTGACACGCACTGCCCCAATGTTTCACCGAAATTAAAGACCACGACTCAGGTGAAGCCCCTGCCTTAGGGAAGGAAATGGCACTTAAATCAATGGCCAGCCACGCCTAGTTTTGTTATCAAAATTCAGGAATTTGTAACAGACATTGAACAGTTGCTTAGGCTGAGACGTTATAGGACGCGCGGAGTGGACCGCGAAGGAGTATATAAACTCATGCAAGCTGTAGCTAATCCGTGGCGGATCAAGAGCCTGACCTGCCTATTGGTCACCGCGATAAGCACGGCTGCTGGAGCGCAAGTCCACGTCGTCCAATCCGGAGAATACTTTGGCAAAATAGCCCGAGATAATGGCTGCAGCGTCGGTCAACTCCTTCAGGTTAATCCGAAACTCAAAAACCCAAACCGTATCTATCCTGGTATGAAGCTCAAGCTGGGTTGTAAGAATGTCAAAGTTGACCCGTCGAGAACCAGAGCGTCTCGAAGCTCAGCTCGAGGGTATAAAAAAGCCCGCTTGGATACCAAACGACTGGAAAAGATGATGCGTGCCCGTGGGTTTACGCCCCCGCATCGGTTCAGGGCGTTGATCATCGAATATGAATTGAACTCAAAAGGCCGAGTGATCAGCGAACGCGCATTCGACTGGAAAGGGCTCAGCGTTCAAGCTGGCGGCTGGAATGCGGCATCAAGCATTAAGTTTTTCGCCGCAATCGCAGCATTAGAGCGGCTGGAAAAATGGGGATTCCCGGCAGAGACATGGGCCACTTTTCACCATTCGAAAACAGGAAAGAAAACAAATTGCCTCATACGACGTAAGAACTGCACCGTCCGTGAGTTAGTCGATGACGCACTGATCGAAAGCGACAATATTGCATACGACAGGCTCGTTCAGCTGGCCGGATATGATTATTTAAATGGCAATTTGTTGCACCCTCGCAGAGGCATTAAAGGCACGGGCCTACACGGGCCTTATGCTCGGTCGAAATGGATCCCACTGAGTGGTGTTCGCAGCTTTAGAGACAGCCCCAAAATCCAACTCCGCCATGGTAAGAAACGGAAGACAATCCCCGCAAAACAATACAAACGGGGTAAACGTGGTCAGTATCACTGCCCCTGGGGCGGTACGTGTTCTACGCTCATGGATTTAGCGGAGGGCATGAAACGACTTCTCATGAACAGAAATCAAATTCCGAAGCGAGAGCAGGTTCGCCTGACACAAACCAATCGAGACATCATCTCTCGCTCGATGGGTATCTATAATCGTAAAGACCAAAGACGGCGCGGAATGCAGTTTGTCAATGCACTCCGAAAAGCCTTTAAGGATCCTGACGTTCGGATGTTTCACAAACCCGGCTATGCAGGTAAATGGTTTAGCGACGTAGTGTACGTCTACCTGCCCCGGTCAAAACGGCGTTGGATTGTCGCGGCTGCCGGCTATCCAGGCCGACGAACATTGACACAAGCAGGCCGGGTCATGGGTGAAATCATTAAAAACCCAAATGCTTTTAAGTGATCGATTTTTTTTTAAGACACGAAGCGGACACAGGCGAACCTGTGAAATGGCTAAGAACCTCACTGTTCAGGGTAGGCCGACGCTCGGCTCAACTTGACAGCACAAACCGTTAAGTTATTAGTGAACGATGAACGAGTAAAGGAGCCAAAATGCAGGGATTCTCGATTAAAGGCCTTGTGCTAGCCCTCACATTCTCTGGCGGCGTCATTGGCGCCCACGCACAAACCATTGAGACCTCCGCTCAGTCTCATCGGGCGGTGGTTCAATCTTTGCGAGCAATCACACCTGATGAGCTCAAAATTAAGCTCGTGAACAACATTCATTATGTTGCTTCAGACGAAAGCCATCACCACCTCTTCAAAAAGGACATTGATGGATTGGGTGGCACCTTCGTTGGCATAGGAACCAACCAGAACTACACCATGCTGCCATGGGCAAAACCTGACCTAGCCATCATGATGGATTTCGATCAAATGGTCATCGATGTTCATGAACTCTATCGATTAGCGTTCCTAAATGCATCGACACCTAAAGAATTTATGCAGCTTTGGTATGCCCGCTCAAAGAAAAAGTTTCGCCAGCTGATTAAGACATCCTGCGGGGACGACAAAGCAAAAGCCCGACGCTTACGAAAAGCCTATCGGTACTCGCGTTCGCGTATCGTCAAGGCCCTCAAGCGAACAAAAAAAACACAAAGGAAAAGTCGGACAAGCAGCTATTTGGGCATCCAGGCCGAATACGATTTCATCGTGAAAATGTTTAAGGAAGATCGAATAGTTTTTATCCGAGGCGACCTCACGAAAGACGGTGCCATGAAGAGCATGGGCGAGGCCCTTAGGAAACATGGACAAGTTGTCAGAGTCTACCATCCCTCGAATGCAGAGCAGTATTTCCCTTACACCAAAAACTACCGTAACAATGTCCGCAGCTTGCCCTACGACGCGCGTTCCAAAGTTGTGCGAACTCGGGCTTGGGCTAAGTTCGTCGACCTCACTCCGAATGAGGTGCAAGAGTTGGAGCAAAAACTCGCCGATGGAACACTGAAGCTCAAACCCAACGCACCGGAATTGCGCACACCACCGAAACGAAAAGAAATTTATTATACGTATGCTGTACAAACACAAAGTGACTTCTTGAAGTGGCTCGACATCAAAAAAATCAAATCGGTACGCGACATGCTCCCGTATAAGAGTCGAGTCGAATACAAGCGATATGAAATCGGGCCCCCTAATTGAGGAAAGAACAGGGAAATTTGGCCCAACAGCCAACCCCCTACCCCATCGGAATGGCCTCCTATTTCGTGTTACTCTGGGTATGCATTGCGACCCCTTCATTCGCGGAGTCTCTTCGACCTCCGCCTCCGGGTAGCCAGGCCATCCCCATTATCGATACCGTTCGCGCCAAAGACACAAAGGAGACCATTACCCAACGCACTGGGTGTGAATGGACGCGTCTCGTCCAATTCAACAGATGGCCTGCGAGCGTTAGATTAAAGACTGGTATGGCGGTGCGCGTGCCTCGCGACTGTCGGCCACCGAAAACGAGACCAAAAAAATACCGATTCGAACCATGTCAGTGGCAAGGTGAAGAGGTGGACCACGCGAGTCTCAAGTCAGTTTTAGACCGGCTTGGCTTCGAACCACCTGCTCACTTCCGTGCCCACATCGACAAAACGACCCTGGGCCCGCAAAAGCAGAACATC
>JAYZEG010000003.1:0-17903 GCA_036337435.1 Myxococcota bacterium | reverse complement strand
ATGGTCTTCAGTCACGGAACTGAGCGCAGGAAACCAGGATGGGTCTGCCTGCTTGATTTGGCCATCTTCCATTAACAACTGGCCGGCACCACCGACACCAATGAGCCTCGAAACGCCTGCTTCAGCAGCATTTTTGACTAGGATCTCATATCCGATGTGTCGCTCATTTTTCGAGCTGGAGTGCGTGGCGATTGTGACATCGCACCCGTTCAGATGTGCTGGTACCAGACTCGAAAAGTCTCCTTGCACCAAATGGAGGTGGGGATTCATCAGGTCATCGAGCTTAGTCGGAGTACGTACAAACGCGACGATCTCAACGCCACCGCGATCCAGAAGACCTCGTAGAACATGCCGGCCCAGACCACCCGTAGCGCCGATGATGAAAACCTTTTTCATTGCAGAATCTCCTGACTACACATTGAACCCAAATGTGATCGGCTGCGTAACCATTTGTAAATCCGAGACTTTCAAAATCACTCTCGCCGTTTATCACCGAGTTCCCGCTGAAACGAGCCGGCATCCTCGTTTGTCACAGATGAATAGCCCAATTGGAAACGACACCATCTGGGCCGGTCAACTGCCCATGGCTGACCGCAGCATCAATTTTGGCTCTGACCATTTCCAATTCATCTTCTGGGGCATTGAACTCAACAACCAGGCGATGATGCCCACTCGGGTCGGGGCTAATCGCAGAAAAATGGGGCCAGCGACATGGCCCCTCGTGATCCCAATGCCCACAGAGAGCGACCGTTATCGCACCTCCAGGTGCACGTTCATCGTATCCGGGTTCGAACCGAATTCGGTACTCGCAGCGATGAGAGAAGGTACATTGAGTCACTTGTAGAAGCCCTACACATTGAACAAAAAGTGGACGATGTCCCCGTCTTCAACGATGTAATCCTTACCTTCCGCACGTAGCCGGCCCGCTGCTTTGAGGGCAACTTCCGTCTTATGTGTGTTCAGATCGGCTAAGCTGTAGACTTGAGCGCGGATGAACCCTCGCTCGAAATCCGTGTGAATCACGCCGGCAGCCTGGGGGGCTGTGGCACCGACGGGGATGGTCCACGCGCGAATCTCCTTTTCACCGGCGGTGAAATAGGTCTGTAGACCAAGCAAATTGTACGCTGCGCGTGCGAGCTTATCGAGACCAGGCTCTGTGAGACCCAAGTCGGCTAAAAACTCATCACGCTCTTCATCGGCTAACTCCGAGACTTCAGCTTCGATCTGTCCGCTGATGACAACGCAACCGGCACCTTGCGCCTTGGCATGGTCAGCGACGATGGCCGTGTATTGATTGCCATCGAGGGCAGAGTCTTCATCGACATTGCATACGTAGAGCACAGGCTTAATGGTGATGAGACCAGCCGATTTGAGAAGCTTTAAATCGTCATCGCTAAAGTCCCCTGCCCGGGCAGCCTTTCCCTCGGAGAGCAGGGCTTTGACAGGCTCGAGCACGGCCATCTTGGCGATGGCCTCTTTGTCACCACCGCGCGCCTTTTTGTTGGTGCGTTCAATCTGGCGTTCCACAGACTCCAGGTCAGCAAAAATCAATTCGGTATCGATGGTATCTATATCCCTGATGGGATCGACAGACCCATCGACATGGACCACATCGGCGTCTTCAAAACAACGCACCACATGCAATACGGCATCGACGTTTCGAATGTGTCCCAAAAATTGATTGCCCAAACCTTCACCCTGGCTGGCCCCGCGGACCAAACCTGCGATGTCGACGATCTCGACGACGGCCGGAATCACCTTCTGTGTCGGGATATGAGACTGAATCTCCCCTAATCGTGGGTCTGGGACCGACACGATGCCGACATTTGGTTCAATGGTGCAAAATGGATAATTGGCACTTTCTGCGCCCGCCGCAGTCAACGCATTGAACAGTGTTGATTTACCGACGTTTGGCAGTCCGACAATTCCTGCTTTCATTTGGCTCTCCCGATCACGAAACCGGCGGCAACTTAGGGCTTTAGAGACAATTTTACAAGACAGCAGATCGCACGGCTTGTCATCCAACTCACAAAGGGGTAAATCAGCGCCATGTTGGAACCGCTCAAATGGGTGGGCAGCTTACTTGGAATGGTCGTGTCGTTCCTGTACCTAGCCCTCGTCATAAACCCGATTCAAATCATCAGTGTCCTGATCTACCCCGTGTCTCCCAAGCTATGCAGACGCATCAACCGATGGTGCGCACGGTCCATCTGGGGCTGGTGGGTTGTCATGGCAGAATGCCAGAATAACATCGAAGTGCGGATTACCGGTGACAAGGTTCCTGTCCGGGAGAATGTGTTTGTCACATCGAATCATCAGAGCGTCGCCGATATCATGGTGATGCTCTGCTTCGCTTGGCGCTGCGGTCGAATCGGTGACATGAAGTGGTTTGTCAAAGACATCCTAAAGTGGATTCCAGGTCCCGGCTGGGGCATGTACATGATCGACTGCATCTTCCTTAAACGAAACTGGGCAAGAGACAAGCAGGACGTCTTGGACTTATTTTCAAAGTTTAAACGCAACGATATCCCCGTGTTTTTAGTGTCGTTTCTGGAAGGCACTCGGGCAACGCCTGAGAAGTTGAAAAAGTCCCAGGAATACGCACGGAAAAGCAACCTGCCGATCCCACAGGCCACCTTGGTGCCGCGAACCAAAGGGTTTGTGGCAACAATGCAAGGGCTCGGTGACCATCTAGATGCCGTCTACGATCTGTCCATGGGCTATCCGGATGGTGTGCCATCCTTCGTGGATTGTTTTCTGCGTAAAGTCAGACGGGTCGATATTCATGTCACCCGGTATCCGATAAATGCCTTTGAGATGAGCGATGAGAAACTATCGGATTGGGTCTTTGCGAGATACCGTGAAAAAGACCAATTGATGGTCGACTACAAAGCCAATGGCGCGTTCCCGGGTGAAGTCAACTACGGACCCATCTACCCGCTGGACTACTTTCGGCCGGAAAGCAAAGTCAGACAGTAAGGCTTGTGTTTTCTGTCGCCTAGAACGGATATAAACCCAGCTGTCTTAGCCAAATAACTGGGTCTACTTCGACCTGGATCCCAATGGGCTTCTGAGGCGTTAACTTCAATCCACTCCTCATGCTTTTCGGGCCAGTCTTGCTGCCCAGCACCAGTGGCATTTTGGTGGTCACCTCAAATGCCCTCGCATGGCGCTTGTCGTCGCGATGTAGTTTAAAGACCAGATTCGCCGATAAGGTCTTCGGCATGTAATAGCTCAATAACACCATGGACTCGACTGTCTGAGCATCCACGCGAGCCGCTTTCGAACGAGCGGTCTTGGGCTTGAGTGCCCGGCCATTGGCAACCATGACAAATGTCCCAATGGTCTCAGCACTCAATTGATTGCCGGCCAATAAAGCTTCGGTCTTATCGAAGGATTTCGAGCCATCCAAGTCAAACTGAGCAAGAACACGCTTCGACCGCACACCGGCAAGATGCTGCCACAAGATGACGTCGACCCGTAACCCACCCAATTCCGGGCTAATTGTGGCCATTACCTTGCGTGCTGTCCTGGCTTTATGGGCAGAGACGGGCTCGACGAGAATACTCGAGAAAACGAGCAGTAACAAACCGATTAAACGCATGATTCGGTCAATGCGCGTGGCGTCCAAACTGCTCAAAGACCGTGCGTACATCTAGGATATCGCCCTTGAAACGAGGCAAGCCAAAAGAGGTCGTCAGCGTCGGTTTTTGGGGGATCAAGCTGGGGATCGGTTCCCCCGGAAGATAGCGATGTTTCTCGTAGACCACTTGGAACCCTTCGCAGCGCCCCGCCCTAGGCCCAGGGGCCTCAAAAACGGACCCATCGTTATCGGCATCGCCATCGATGTCGATCCAAATTGGATTGGTTAAAGCCACCGGCTTGTGCTGGCCGATGAGCTTCGGTTGCAAGTCGCCTAACGCGGCTTCATTAAATCCCAAAACATCAGCGAAGCTGGCGATGGCATCTGCGATCAAGACAGGCGGCAGGTCCACTGGCCTGTAGACAGGAAACATGGACTTGTCTCCGCGTACTTCGGCGACGACCCAACTGTCTTTGGGAAGCCGAATGGTCTCCACATATCGAAAACGACCTTCATTTAATTGTATGGGAAATCGGCTGTGTTCCTGCCCATTGATCCAAATGATCCCTTCATCGACATCCACCCAAGACGCGGCTTGCACCTTAATTTTAAGCGTCACCTCACCACCCGGCGAAGACACGGTCGAGCCGATATGGGCATCATTGATGGTCATTTCAAGAAAGGGGCCGGTGGTCATGATCGCTCGGCGTGACTGGAGGCCGTCGATCACGACTCTCGATGTTGCCTCACCGGGATCATCGCTCCCGATATACACAAAGGTCCGCCCCGCCCCCGGATGGTCTTCCGCATCGTGACTGTCGGATGTCCCTGTGCCGATATAACGATGCCCTAGGTTCAGCATATTGAACCAATCGTCTGCCGTTCCCGCGTGAGCAATGCTGTCTCCATCGCATAGGATAGCCCCCACCTCTGGTGGATTATTTCTCAAGTCTTCGGGAACGTCATTTAAGCCGTCGAGAGTAGCCGGCATTCGGGCGTGGTGGATGCGGCCTGCGACACTGGCATTTAGAACCTCGATGGCATTGAAATTGTAACTAAACGTGCTGAGTCCATCGGCTGTTCTAAAAGCTGAGCCATTGGGCGGGATGATACAGCCCGTTGGGTCGGTTAATGGCAGAGTACAATCGGGCGGTTCGGGTAAACCACCCGTCAGGGGATCGACTCCATATTGCTCGAAATAGCCGAGGATGGTGTCACGCGGGTGATTGATCTGCACAATGGTCTGGTCAGGGCCCAACTCGCCCATGCCCCTGATGGTGTCAAAAATGGTGTCAGGTGGTTGAAGCGACCACTCGAACGCCCCCTTGGTCATGGCACCAACCTCTCGAATAAGGGGATAGCCATTGAAATGACCTGACTCCAATGTTGTCAGCTCAAGACCGACCATTGAGTTTGCCCAATTCTGCAAGCCCAGATCGGTAATGGTCGGCTGGTAGTCGGTAACAAAGTTATGGTCCGTTGAGACAAGGACTTCAACCCCTTCACCCACGACACTCCGTACCCGGTCTGGAAGCGAGAGATTTGAGTCCAGAGAGGGTCTTGCATGCAAGTGAAAATCAGCACCGATATATCCGGGTGTTTCCACTTCACGGTTTAACACGACGGCAACCTGCTGAGTCTGGCCTACGTCCACGTTGACTTTGATTCGCTCCACCGAATATTCAATCCCCCGTGAAATGTAGAGGTACCAGTCGGTGTTGGGTGCCAGGTCTAAGACCACGCGACCATTGTCTGTGTAATCTGATGTCTCGATATATTGCCGCGTCTCTGGCTTGTCAGGGTCGTCAGGCACTAAGTCCGTCGTTCGCCAATGCTCACCTGCATGGACATCGAAGAGATATTGTCGTGGATGCAGCATCGCTTTGTCTGCATCGGTAATGCCAACGACGGTGACCTTGGCTGGAAGCAGCCGACCTGTTTGGTCCCGTACAGTCACCGCCACACGACCAGCGGTCGGAGCAGCTAAAAGCAAGAACTCGCTCTCGCCTGCAACCAACTCGAAGGGGACTGGGTCTGATAAAAGCGGTTCGTGCTGGACCCGCGCCGTATACTGCCCCGGCGGTAAAGTCCCTTTAAATCGCCCCGTTTCGTCGGTAAAGAATTGGTTAACAGGCCCGTCTTCATCGCCGTAAATCAAAACAGATGCGCCTGCAACCGGCGATGCGGTAAACCCATCGGTCACACGACCGGCCAAGAGCCCGGTCTCTTTTTCTTGAAGTTCATACGCAACATCCATGACACTGGCTGCATCGCCATCGCCCACCACGAAGAGGGTTGTGTATTCAATGGATGCACCGGCTTCAAAACGGTCCGGTGTTTGCGCGTAGAACACTCCTGTGAATGCGGACGCAAGAAATGGGACAAGCATCGAGTCTGGACCAACAGGGCGTCCATAGGCTTGCTCATACAAATTCTCACACGGAGGAATCTCGACACATTGATCCTCCTTACATTGCTCTGTGGCTTTGCACGTCGAATCGCCACACTCTTCGCCCTCAAATCGCTCGCAGGCCTTGGATTCAAAATTACAGGTCCAGCCGCCAGGACAAGTCGTTCGATTTTGAACGAAGTTTGGTGTCTTCGATTTCGGATCTGAGAACAGGCCATAGGAGATGCCGTTTCGACTGGTACTGACCAAGCCTCGAGTCAGGAGACCAGGCAGAGCTGGGAATGGAAGACCAGCACCTGTGAGGTAAGCGTCATCCAAAGCAAAGCGCACGCCGTAGCCAACTCCAGGCGCAAAGACGTCATTGCCTGCACCAAACAAAATCACCATCCCCAATGGTGCTTGGAATTGCGCTGCATCAACACTGAGCGCACTCAGGGCCAGCTTGCCGGCTCGCGACGGAATGTCTAAGACCTGGGGACACAAGGGCAGTGCGGCACAAGCCCCATCGACACAGTGTTCTGACTCATCGCAGGTCGTGTCACCACAGGCAACGCCGGCATCGCGGTCGCACACGCCTTTGGCCGAATCGCAAGTCCAGCCATCGGGGCATGAGGTCCGTTTGTCAGTGATGTTGGTCATCCGAACTGTGATTCTGATGTAACGGCTGTCAGGCTTAAGGCCGTAAGTGACATCATAGCCAACGGTGGGTGACCCATTAAGTCCGTTGGCGTTGAGCGCATCCAACTCGTACTCAGGCAGCTCGTGGGAATTAAGAATCGCTTGATTCAATGCTTTGGTAAGAGAGAAAAAATCACCTCCGGAGCCAAACAAGCGAACTTGTGCCTCGCCGCCGTCAGACCCGTCGTTGACGATTTCGACACGCTCCGGGACGAGGGCCTGCAAGAAAGCGATGGGAAATAATTCGCCGAATTGGTCAAAGCCTCGGCCACCTGATGAATCCCCCTGCTCAGCAGCACGTACACGGTCGATATCGATCAGACTGCCACCGTGGACACCAAAGCCACGGGAAAAGCCCTTGTCTTGGACGATGGCCCGAATGAACCGATTCTGGAGAATGAAGTCTCCGACCTCGCCCAATGCTGAGGGACCACCGATCAACTCTGTCCGCGTGGAAACGCGCTTGGCTGTAGCCTTCACTTCGACGGCCTCACAGCCCCATGCAAGTAAAAGAAACAGGATAAAACCGAGTCGGAGGTGAGTCTTCTGGGACGAAAAGGTCAGCATCGATATCAGCCTAGAAGATGGCCTGGACCAAAAGGTCCAACCTGTCGTTATCGATGGTACGTCCGTCCTGCTCCGCGAACAGCGTGTAGTTCATTTGCAGCTGAACAGGAATGTCTTTAAATCCATAGCTCAGTGCCGCGGTATGCAAGGTCACAGCATCGTTGTCGAGTACAGCTGTTGCCGCAGGATCCTCCGATTCAAATTCAGCCGTCGGGTCCACGTAAGCATACCGATAGGCCAGAATGACACCCATTGGGAGTTCGACACCGGCCGCCCCGTGATACCCACGCGCCGTCATCGTTGGCTCATCTGGCACATCGAGGGCATCTGTGCTCTGCGACATGTACTGGCCAGACAAAAGGAGACGAACCGGACCAACGGGCCGCTGGTACTTTAAATCAACAACCCAACCAAAGAGATCTTCACTCAGCAAATCCGGCGGCACACCATTGGTGACTCGATTTTGATATGCCCCACAGCCAATGGTCATGTAGGGGCCTTGGTGGAGACTGATGCGCCCAATATAAGCAAGCGTTTCGTTATCGTTTACGGGTTGATTTGCTCTGCTTCCATTGGTCACACTCAATGCGTAATCAAGGCGCCATTGGTCATCGAAATGAACCCGGCCATAAGTCTGCACGCCCGCTTGCCTGGGCAGGCTGAGGCCGCTGGTATTGAAGCCCTCGACACCGCGTACCCCACGGCTTTCGACAGAGCGGTCGATAAAAACCATATCCGCGGTCGACTGCAGTTCCTCGGCATCGAATGGTGGCTTGAATTGTCCCACCAGAATGCCAAAGCCCGCCTTTGTCTCATAACCAACCCAAGCATCGCGCATGCCCACATCGACCTGTCCAACAGCCGTATTGTTAGCATCTCGACGGTCAACCGAACCGTCGATTGAAATCCGTGCGAACATGGATCGTTTCTTCACATCGGCGACCAAACGGGCGTTCTCTAAGAAGAAACCATCATTCTCACCAACAAAATCAGGGCCGTCCGAACTCTCGAAAATGCTTACGTAGCGCGCTCGCACGAAGCCACTTATTTCAATACTCGGCTTCTCTGATTGAGCTTCAAGCTCAGCTTTACTCTCCTGGGCTGCAACCAGGACGGGCTGAAGTGCGAAAGCCAAGCAGAAGAAAGAGAGATGAAGACGCATAAACGAGACTCCTTTTTGGCCTATCGACGGTGGAGAAGCACAATGCACACTTTGGACTGAAAACGCCAGTGTTTATCAGGCTGAGACTTTCCCGTAAGACGCTCGTAAGTCATTCCTGAGGCACACAGCGTCCGAGTTCATTTCCCTGGCAGACCAGTGCCTCTCCTACGCAGCGGTCGACCAGGCCAGACCGGTCGCAGGTGTCTCCTTCTATTCGCTGACCTGGGTCGACGAATCCGCCCTCGAATGCCATGGACCTCAGGTTCATTTCATCAATGACAACGAGCTGAAGCGATCGACTTGCCCTGACACTGATTCGCCCGGCGACATCGATCTGTCCATAGGCAATAAACTCGTCCTCATTGGCGTCAAGGACGGCCAGCTCAACGGGCCAATCCGAGTCATCGTCAGCATAGTTGATGGACTGACCATCCGCAGTGTAGAGGCGCAGAATAACCGCCGATGCGTCCAAATCTCGACCAGTGACATGAACACCTATGATGTTGTTTATTCGGTCGAAGACAACACGAGCCGACTCGATGACAGGGGCCCTTACTGGGGCGATGTCCAAGTGATACGGACCCGACCACCTGGGGACATTGGCGCGACCGGTGCTGTCCACAAAAAGATACGTGGTTTGGTCTGCCTGTAGCTCAACTTGGAGAGCAGCAACCGACTCAACATCAGGCCGATTCAAAATCGAACCATCGGCACTGCAGGCCAATTCGCCGCTCCACTCGGTCTCGTCAAAATCACAGAAATCACGAAGATACAACACGGGATAAGCCGGTTGATCAAATGGCTCTACGGACACCTGATAAAGTCCCGCTTGCGGCACGGTCACTTCAAAGACCTGAGTTGCTGTCCCCCCGCCACAAGACCCACCTCGTAAAGATGGCGACATCGAGTTATCACCTGCGGTACGAACTCGACCGAACGCATCTGTCTCGAGTTGGCGTGGTCGCCAATTGGGTGGACATGCACGTCGTTCATTTTCTGGACTGCAGCTCGACTCAAAACAGACCAAGCCGGTATCGCAACGCCAGACCAAACCATCACAAAGCGCATTGAGGCTGCCTGCATCAAGCAGGTCGAGCCGATTCACCTGTGTCCATGCAGACACGTTGGCTGACCCGTCGACGACACGGATGCGAAGTGCGTCGAGCAAACCTACGTCCTGAGGCATAGCCACTTGATGAATGGCACCGAAGTGCCCGTCGGCCAACTCACGAACCGATGCGAGAGGGCTAAATGAACGGGTGGTTCGATCGTCGTCGTGGACGAATTCAAGTTCAATCAGCACGATTGGGTCGTCAGCTAATTGGCCTTCGAGTGCCAGTGAAAGGGTCGTCTCATCGACACGAAGCGCCTCAGCTCTCCGCAAAGTCGGTGGCCCGCTCACCGTGTAGGGCCGCACCGTCAAACGATAAGCGGACTCGGCTAGGCCATGATAGCTATCCACAACCACAAACACACTCTCGCCTGCATTTAAGTCGATGCGCGCTTGACTATGTCTCAGTCGATAGCCATCTGAGACATCGTTATTGCAGACTTGCTCTGACTCAAATTGGTCGCACACTTCGCGAACATAGATGACCGTATCGACATCGCTGCCCAAGGTATCGAAGAGCCATTCTCCTGAGCTGGGAGCCGTGAATCGGTGCAAGGCATCGGCTCCGATTGTCCCAGGCGCAGAGCAGGTTCCTCGGAATTGATTACCAGCAACCCGACCGGTGAACACGAAATGGTCGGCGTCATTATCTGCACGCTGGTTCAGATCAACGAATGGTTCATCGCCGCAGGTCGGTACAGGCAACATGGAGGCGTCTATTGAACCGGCATCTGTCAATTCTTGATCGACGGGCTCCGAGTCCAAAGATCGTGCGGCGTCACTCGCGAGGGTACTGTCTGATGTACCAACGTCGAGAATTCGAGCGTCGCGACTGGGATGCATATCCGTGCTGACTTGTCCTTGGTCCAAAGTCATATCAGTCTCAGTCGTGCCCGCATCCAGAGTGACAAAGCTGCTATCCAGGGCGAGTTGTATCTGCTCCGATGTTGAATTACACCCGCCGCAGAAAACGCCGAAAAATGTCGCCCAAACAACTGTGTTCCATCCCTGATAAGACATGCTGAATCCCCTCCATTTGCGGACGCCAAAGCCCCCTGTTCGGGTCTTTCAACGGCCCCTCCTCGAGATGCTTTTTTTTCGACGTAAAACAATGCCATATTGTGGGTATGGGCCTTGCAAATCAATCTAAACCCGTCAGAACGGGTCGTCAGCAGCCGCTGGTCGCCGTCCTGAGTCTCTTCGGCTTACTCCTTGCCGGACTCGTCATTCCAAAAGTCTTGGGCCAGATCCAGCTATTGGTGACCACTTTAGTCAGTTCGCTGACTGCCCTCGCCATCGCCCTGGTCGGTTTATTTAGTCGTGGCGACTCAAAAACGGAAAAGAGCGTTCAATTCATCAAAAACAGCACCCTCTCGATGAGAGCCCTGTCTTTGGTGTTGCTGGGCGTTTACTGGACATACACCCGAGAAATAAGCAGGGATGACGGACTTCTTTTTCTACTCCAAATCCCATTTGCATACCTCATTGCCATGGGTATGCAATGGCGACGACGGACACTGTATCGATTCGACTTGATGCCCTTGGTCATCGTTCTCACCCTGAGCTTTTTCATCTGGTTCAAAGACCAATGGTGGGCACTCCAATTAGTCATGCTGGCCCTCGCGGTCAGTGCGCAAACAGTGTTGACACTTCAAACACAGCGCGCTGTAGCACGTTTTAACGTTCTGGGTTTGGTTCTGGCGATCCTTTCGGGCGTTCTCATCTTTGGTCCCGGAATCGACGTTGTGCGGGACGCGACCCTGGGCCGGTCAGATGGCGATAAAGAGTTAATTCTCGTCGCTTTGCTGCTCATCGGTTTCTTGACGTACAGAGTCAGGCCTGTTTTGCCAACGGCCATCGGCGCCTTGGGCGGCACACTCTTGGTCGACGCGTGCTGGCGACTCGGCTCGGGCGCAGGTTTCTTTCTCGACACCCCAATTCCGATCAGTATCGTGCTGACCATCCTCATTCTAGTGCCTGATGAACGCAGCGGACCTATGACACGGAGCGGCCAACTGGGATTTGGTCTGTTATTTGGCGTGTTGTCCTGCTGCGCATACGAAGCACTATGGACCTACGGAGGCCTGCCCTGGGGCCAACAGCTGACCTACTTCTCTTGTTTTCTCCCGTTTCCCATTCTGGGCCTGATTGTCCCGGCTCTCGAGAAAACAGCGCGAGAGCAACCCATTGACCCGGTGCATCGAGGCGGGGGATCGGGGCCCATCACCGTCCTGAGCATCGCCGCCCTTGTCGCCTTGTTTGTGATTATACGATTCCCACTGAACATTGAGCCGATTGCACATTTAGAGACCCTGGAGGACGCCTGTAAATCAGACGACGCCAGCTGCGGACGATTTGTGGCGAAGTGGAACGAAATCTGTCGAGTACCAAACTCACGTTCCCGCCCAGATGAATGCGAAAAAAATGCCGTGGAGATTCACCAATCAGGATGTGAATATGGCTTACAAGATGAATGTGCGGCACTCGGTTTTAACGTCCTAAAAAAAGCCAACAGCAATGAGAAAACCCGAGGAGATGACCTGATCTTAACCGCGTGTAAATCGGGACTGACGTCGGTCTGCAATCGACGAGCCGCCGACTTGGCCAAACAACAGCCCAGTCAAATTAAATTGCGTCGGCAACTGAGTCGAATTGCCTGTGATCGAGCGGACCGAGAAGGCTGCGAGCAGCTCGGCATGGTCATGTACGAGACCGCAAAAACGCCCAAACAATTCAAACAGGCCTCGGAGAAGCTGTACTTTGCATGCCAGGCTCAACGCTCACTCGCCTGTTACACGTTGGCAGAGATGCTCCTTATTGGCCAATTCGGAAAAACCAGCCCATCAAGAGCGCGTATACTCTTCGATAGCGCGTGTCGACGTGGGTATTCGAAGGCGTGCATCCGACTTCAACAACTTCAAAAAAATGAGCCGTCTCGCAAGCCAAGCAAAGCGCGAACCCAGCCGCCCACGCCGAGTCCGCAATGACTGAGTCTCGACAACGAAAAAAGCGGAAACCTGTGACCTATCAAATGGTCGAACGGATGGCCGTCCATTACCTGCAAAGGTTCCCAGCCAGTCGGTCTCGCTACAAGTCCATCATGCGACAAAAGTTGAAGCGCTATGAGCACCCAACTCCTCCAAACGACGCGCAGCTCGCCGAATGGGTGCAAGCTGCCGAGGCATTCTGTCTACGCGTTGGTTTACTCGATGACCAAGCCTTATCGAACGCTCTGGCCCGAAGCTATCACCGGCGCGGCAATAGCATAAGAACCGTCAAGGCGAAGCTTCGTCGCAAAGGCTTCGACGCGGACACGATCCAAACGGCCGTCGAGCAATTCCTAACTCAATTTGAAGGGCGCGTCGACGATGCAGATTTAATCGCTGCCCTTCGCTATTTGAGAAAACGACGATTTGGGCCTTTCCACCCCCGCGAACTCGATTGGACGCAACGCCGCAAGCAAATGGCAGCCTTGGCCCGCAGGCAATTGTCTTTTGATGTCTGCCAACGCGCAATGAATATGGCATTGGAGGAGGCGCAGACCGTTCTTTACGAAGCTGACTATAAGACGTAGCATGCCAGTCAATTATGTCCTCGAAAGGCCCATTGTTTGTTTACCGCGACCGCACGCACTCTCCTTACTGTCTGCTCTTTGTTCGTTGCCACGACAGCGATAGCCCAAGTTGAGTGGCCTTCATCTATCAGTACGTCGGCACCTGATGGGAAAGACTTAGAGCAACTCAGGAGTCAAATCGTCGGGCAGCCGGTCGACGCGAGTGGACTGCTCGTAGAGACCCGTCCATGCGATGTTGTCAATCGGTCTAAACGTCACAGAGCCGATTGCAACGTGCTCTCCATCCGAGGCGTCGGTGGACATTCGATGATCGTCTATACACCCGAACAAATCACAGCCGATGCGAAAGCAAAACTCGGGACGCATGTCACGGTCGAAAAGTGTGTTGGCCTGGATGTCCTTCGCTGGGGACTTGCGACCCGAAGTTTCTGCGATGCTGAGGCACAAACCAAGCTTTTCGAGCGACCGGGGCACTCGCTCCTAGACCTCGACACTCAAGTTGCCACCGAAATACAGCGCAGCGAGTGGACCCAACTCGCTCGCAAGCTAAAGACGGCAAAACGGAAAAACGAGCCCATCAACGCAAAGTCCCTACTCAACACCCAACTCCGAGGCACCGGACTGGTACTGACGAAAACCAAGTGCTATTTATTGAGTCCAGTGGGACAACTCATTCCCCGATGTATGCGCTTGGAAGTGAAGAGTGGACAATCCCGACTCACCATCTATATGCAAGCGCCCGCTGAAGACTCAAAAAAGACGCCAAAACTTGGTCGCCGTTTTCGATTTGAACGGTGTACGGTTTTGCAGGTACAGGATTGGGCGGTCTGGACCCAATTAACCTGTATGATACAGCCTGAGCCGGTGTCTCGTTAACCGGGTAGATGAGGGTTTTAAGCGAAACCTGGCACACTCGGACTGAAACTAAAAATAAACATTGAATATCTTATGCACTGCACATGTTTGACAAAGCATGTTAGCAAGGGATTCGTAAGGTCGCATCGAGCAAAGATTGTCGGGATCAGATAGCTCGGGTTTACCCACGCGACGCCTTGCCTGGACAACCATCGGGGAATGCAGGTGCTGCAGCCACGCGCTAGGGAAATTCTAACAAGCCTCGGAGCGATCGTACTCATTTGCATGATTTTCGGCGTTCTCGCAGGTGTTGGAATTGGGTTGATGGCCAACTATCCCCCTGGTGCAGGTGCCCTGAGGGGACTGATAACGGGTCTCTCTGCTGGTGCTGCCATTGGTGGTCTGGAGACTCTGTTTGACCGCGGTTCACTCATGTGGCGTGTACGGCGGGTTCCACTTGGCCTCGTGATCTTAATTCGGCTGGCGTTTTACACAACCAGTATCGGACTCGGTATTTTCATGGGTCGGCAATGTACGTATTTGGCGTTCCATATACCTGGCAACCCCTATGCCCTCGATGCTGACTTTGGTGGTTCCTTCATTCTGACCATGTGCCTGGGCATGCTTTTGTTAGTCGCGTACAAAGCAAGTCCACTTATCGGTAAAGGGATCTTATGGAGGCTGTTCGTCGGCCTGTATATGAAGCCAAGAAAAGAAGAGCGGACCATCGTTTTCATGGACCTTATCGGCTCAACGCGCTTAACCGAGGAGATCGGTGATGCCGGATTTATGCGTTTTCTAAACGATGCAATTTTTCAGCTCACGCAGCCCATCATACAACATGGCGGTGAAATTTATCGGTACGTCGGTGATGAAATCATCATCACATGGCCCTCTAAAAATACGACAAAAGCAGTACAATGTGTCTTCGCGATGATGGAGGCCCTCCGGGAACAAAGGCCCTACTTCGAGCAGCGCTATGGCGATACGCCGAGGTTTAGATACGGCATGCACGTCGGCCAGGTTATGGTCGGTGAGCTCGGCGACCTCCGCGTTGAGATCGCCATGCTGGGCGATGCGATTAACACGACCAAGCGCATTGAGGATGCCTGTCGCCAGTTCGATTTCAACGTCATGGCCTCTTCACGACTGGTTCGCCTCGCTGAAATGCCCGAGTCTATTCATGCGGTTCCAGTCGAAGAAATCGCTGTTCGGGGTAAAGCTGATAAGTTGCGATTATGTGGGCTTGTTCATTCGACACATCGACTGGTATCGAACCCGAGAATTATGCTGTCCGACTATGCTCCATTCGGAGAAAAGGACACCATATCAACAGAACTGGGATGAGACCAACACCCCCTTTGCCTTCGGCTTGGTTCGACTCAAAAGATCCCTCGAACAATTTGGTCAATACTCTGAAAATAATAGCCAAACATGAACCCAGAATCCCTTATTTTCGCGACGCCTAGCCTTTCAATGCTGTCAGACGGTTGGATCTCCTCGGTGAACAATCTAAAGAAGACGGTTTCCGTTAAAAAAGCTGTGTAGGATACGTGGGCGACGACCTCTGGGGTCCAGCGATGGGGCGTCTGTAACGTCTGTCGGCCAAAATGGTAATAGCCCGCCCCTACGCCAACTCCGAGCGACAGTGCACCCATGGGCGTGTGACCTGTCAGGCTGCCTAAGCCGAAAATACTTAAACGACTAAAACGGGCGTCGTCGCTTTGACCGTTTAGTGTAAATGACTCGAAGACATCAAATCCAAATCCAGGGCCAAAACTAAAATCATAGTCCCATTTTTCAAATGCATCGGGATGGGACACGCTCAATATTTTCGCCGTAATGCGAGAGCGACCCCGTTCGTCGTTCGATGTGGCCGAGTCTCGCTGATTGGAAATGATACGCAACTGGCCCGAGAGAGCGATGCTTTCAGGCAAGAGAGTCAGACCACGTCTCAGGAATCCAACAAAGGTCGACTTAGCCTCAGCTCCATTGGCCAATTGACCATCTAAAACAAGTGGTGCTTGTGTTTCATAGCCGCCGGTGTGTAGGTCCGTCGCATCGGATAGCAATCGATGGCGCTGGCCTTGTCGACTCTCGACTTTAAGTCTGATGGCATGGGTTGCACCTGTCTCATAACCAAATCGATACCACCGTTCAGGCTCGTTTTTGACCTCTTGAATGGCATTCCAATCAAGGGCCAAACGCCTTACCCAGGGTGAGACTTGCTTTGCATGGATTACCGTGTCGCAGTGACCCTTATCCATGAAGGCATCCTGCCAGTGCTTGATTAACGCGTCGCGGGTCTCTGCGGCAAAACCAGAGGAGATATGGATCGCATACCGTCGACATTCCGGACCACCCGGTTGCGATTTAACCATCACGCGAAGCGGACACTCATAGGCAGATTCAGTCCACCAATCCACGCCGAGCGATCCAGCCCAAACACCCAAAAAGGCGAGGCCGCCCAATGGTGCTGCCAACAGAGCGAGGGGCATATTCTCCATCGGTGATCCGAGCCAAGCGTAACGGCATCGAGTCTCACTCCAATGCTTTTTCTGGTCAGCACCATCCGAGACCAGGTAGAGACGTCGGGTTCGCTTGATTTTTGCGAAGAAAGGCGTTTTTCCGAGCTCGATTCCGTCCGCAGAATGTACAGTCCCTCCCCGGTTTGTCGCATCGACAGAAATATATTGAGCTTGACTCGTGATTCGGCCACACCCGAAAGCAAAAAGACAGATGGCCAGAGAAAGACGGAGGGCGATGTTCATGTCCAGCCCCGTGTTAACGGACCGGCGAGACAGTGTTTTGACAGCGGAGAACCGCTAACGGGAACCGTCTGGGTAGCTGTTTTCCTGCCAAAGTGATTTCCTCACCTCATTGTAGAGAGACCGATGTGCGGTTACTCGTCAGAGCTGCTCATGTCTGCAAATGTATGGGTATGGTCAAGGATTGAAATGGACTCGCAATTCGCATCTTCTGGAGCTAGGGGCTCCATTCGAAATGCATGCTTTTCATCACGTAAGTCAAGTTTGCCGAGGGCTTCATCGAGTCGGTTCTTGATATTCACGAATGGGACGCTATCGCCATAGACCTCCAAGTCAATTCGAACGGCGGCATCGCCTGACGCTGCTTGATCTGCGTCCAGTATCCCATCGAGGGAGAAGCGGTATCGCAGACCGACATAAACAGAAAACCCATCTATACTGATGGTCATGGCAGGACGCCCATCGCCGTCGATATCAACCAATCGGTCGTCGCGATCGCTTGTTGGCATCTCGTCGGTGACGGGATCCTTCAAGTCAACACCAGCAACCAATGCACCAGGTACGGTCGCGAACTCGAGACCTGATTCCGTCACTGCCAACGATGCTCGGATGGGTTGAGACCGAATACTTCGTAAACCGCTCGACTCCATTTCGACTGTCCGGCCATCAACTTCAGGCAAGATAACGCTGCACGGTGTGATCACAACATCGGTGGTCGTATCTGACGAATACCGTTCTAAACGAGCCCGAAGTTGAGCGCGCCATTCCTGGGGTTCATCATCGTCATCGTTCTCCGCCGTTTTCAACCAGGTATCAATGATCAACGCATATTGGTCAGCCAAAACGTCGGCACCGTCGGGCACCTCAACCTCATTACCCTGTTCTACCCCGTCCGCTTTTCCGGACCCTTGTTCACCAATGGATTGTGTAGCAATGTCTTCATCAGCATTCGCACAACTCAAAGACAAGCCCAACAACAGGACAAGCGCAGGCCGGATAGAACACCTTGATTTGGTCTTCTTCATAATGAATTACCCCCATCGTCGCGAAAGTATACAGCAGAACAATGGATTTAGCCCACGACATTTTCTATTTAGAGAGTGAAAATCAAGCACGCAGGGGCTTTGAGCGGCCCTGAGCACACCGAGAACGCCCGTCGAGTCATCATCGGGTGCGCGTATAAATCGACCGTCAG
>JAYZEG010000002.1:0-62202 GCA_036337435.1 Myxococcota bacterium | reverse complement strand
GATAGGGAAGCTCAAATTGTTGCAGCACTCGACCACCCAAACATCGTTCGAGTCTTTGATTTTGAACGTGCATATGGCACACGCTTCACCGTCATGGAACGTTTGGAAGGAGAGCAGCTCGAAGACCTGATCTACAAAGGCCAACGCCTCTCCTGGAGTAGGATTCGCCGGATTTTGTTCGAAACGGCCAGTGCATTACAGTATTCCCATGACCGCGGTTTGATCCATCGAGACGTGAAACCGTCTAATATTTTCATCACCCGGAATGAGCAAACAAAGCTATTAGACTTCGGCATTTCCGTGCACAAAGACAATTCAGAGGCGAAGAACAAGGCGCGATTAGGTTCACCTTGCTACATGCCGCCAGAGCAAATCCTCGGCGAGCCTTTAGATGGTCGCAGTGATCTTTACGCACTGGGTATAACTGCCTACGAAATGGTTGTCGGTGAGGTTCCGTTCAATGAATCTGACATTCGGGCCCTTCTGCGACGTCAGGTGCGCGAAAAAACACCTGATGTCAGGGAATTGGTACCCGATTGCCCAACAGATATCGCTGAATTTATTCAGCTCACGACGGCCAAAAAAAGGGAAGAGCGCTTCCCAGACTGTGTTGCTGCGATTCAGTCTCTGTCCCAACGGAATGTATCAGAGCCATTAATCCGGGCGCATCGAGTCAAGCTGTCTATCGATTATGGTGACGCGTCTGTCGCTACTGTAAACCAGGCGATAGCGCAGCTGGAAGCCACTCTTCGCAGTCATCAGTCCGTGACCCTTAAGGTCACGCGGCGGGGCTCAGTTTAAACCCGTTTAATTCGCATCGCGCCTATCGAGAGAGTTGAGCGCAACAACTGCGATAACGCCAACCAGGGCCACGAGACTCACGGTTGTCCACCCGGTTTGGGATGCATCGACCTGCTCTAGTATCTGTGTGCCTGGGAGGCGGAGTGCGCCAACCATTAAACCGATCAGCAAGGCCATTGTCACGTCATGGGCGCGCTCGAACAAAAGCGCAACGACCCGGCTAAATGTCACCAGACCCACGACCACGCCCAGTCCAAAACAGCCGAGAAAAAGAAGGTCGGTTAAGGGGTCACCTGCGTTGAGTAGTGTGACAGGGTCCGGAGTTCGACCGAGGAGGCCCAGTAAATGGTCTTTGCATTGATGAATGGCAGTGAAAACCGAATGGTATACTCCTAAGAACAGAAGCAGAAACGAGCCACTCAAGCCGGGTAGCACCATTGCTGAGATCGCGATCAAGCCGTAGAAAAAAATTGTGAGGGGCGAGACCCGCTGTTCAGCCAAAACCCGAACGGCTGGGCCAGACTTGATCCATTCTTTGAGTTCCCCCTTATCTTTGAAGGCGATGTCTGATTCATTGAGCGTCATGCCGTGGTTTGACAGGATCCCTTTTGGATCGAAGACGACAATTCCTTTGGCGTTGGGAAATGTCGTTTGACGAATTCGTTCGATCGCAGCGAGATCTGCTGGATGCCTGAGTTTACCCCCATAGAAAACTAAAGTGTCCTCAATTTTACTCGGTGTTTGTCCATCGATCGCCCTGAGTTGAATTCCATCGGGTTGTAGTCCCACAAAGAACCAAGCAAAGGCGGCCGCCAGAACACCCGCTAGAAGATGTTGGCCACTCGGCTTCTTCATGTGCCGGTATGGAATCCATACAGAGGCCAAGATGAGGCCGAAAAACAGAGCATAGGTTGGCCCGGGTTGGTCGTCCATTAAGCCGAGGATCGTTTTACTCAATGCTAAGACTGCGAGCCCAACGCCGGCACCGACAGGGATCAGAACGCCCCAATGGATCGCTTTAAATTGAGCGAGCGCGGCGCGTGGTTGTCCTTTGATAAGGCTCACCAGGAGTGCAGGGGAGGCTGAACGTAGCGCGTTGATGAAGTGAGTGTAAATACCCGTAATGAATGCGATCGTACCGCCACTGACGCCTGGCACAACGTCAGCAGCCCCCATCGCGAATCCCCGCAAGAAGAAGCCGATCATCGAGACGGTCTTGGCCTCGTTCTGCTTTGGGGTGTCTTTCATCGCCTACTCCCTGCCTGACGTTCGGCGAAGAATACCTGTCCATCAGTGGAGAGCAAGGGTTATTGAAAAAATCGACCCAGCGTCGTTATAGACCTTGTGTCTTGACGATGATTTCTTTCATGACCTCGGAGGTGCCTCCGCCGACGGTAATGAGTCGCCCATCCACCCAAGCACGCCCGATGGGGTATTCGGTGGTGTAGCCGAAGCCACCATGCATTTGTAGGCAGTCATACAAAACACGCTGAGACAGGTCACCGACGAACAGTTTGGCCATTGTAATCGCCTCGGTGGACCCCATTGGGTTTTTCACGAACTGATCTACAGCCCAGTAAGTCAGCCGCCGCGCCGCTTGGATCGCGGTGAGGTGCTCGACCATCTTATGCCGCCAAACCTGGAATTTAGAAACGGGGCGCCCGAACGCTTTGCGCTCATTCCCGTAGGCGATGGCATCTCGGACCGCTTTCTCCATACCAGCGACGCCACCAACGGCAGCGATCAGACGCTCACCCTGGAAGTTGGTCATGATGTGGTAGAAACCGGCATTTTCATGGCCCAGTAGATAACGCTTCGGAATCCGGCAATCATCGAAGAATAGCTCCGCAGTGTCCGATGATTTATTGCCGATCTTTTTGATGCTTTTCCCAATGCTAAAACCTTTGACATCCGTGGGAAACACCACCAGTGAGATCCCGTTAAAGCCATCACCTCCCGTCCGCACAGCCAAGGTGATGAAGTCTGCTCGAGTGCCATTGGTGATCCAGAGTTTCTGTCCGTTGATCACATAGTCATCACCGTCGCTTCGAGCTGTCGTGCGAATGGCGGCAACGTCAGACCCGCCGCCCGGTTCACTCACGCCCAAAGCCGCGATTTTCTCGCCTTTGATCGCCGGTGCTAAAAATTCTCTTTTGACTTCGTCAGTGCCAATTTCATTGATGATCGGTGTCGCCATGTCTGACTGAACCATCAACGCCATATTGACGCCTGCATTTTCAGTGTGGATTAACTCTTCCGCATAGGCGGCCGTATACCACCAGTCTAGCCCCAGACCACCGAACTCTTCGCCATGGCCAATACCCAGCAGTCCTAACTCACCTGCTTGTGTGAACACCTCGCGAGGGAAAATACCGGCCTCATCCCACTCCTCGGCGAATGGAGCCAAACTTTTTGCAAACTTCCGGACCGTGTCGCGCAGTTGTTCGTGGTCAGGTCCAAAAATTTCCTTATCTTGCATTCGCGCGCTGGCTTCGGTCATCGTTGCATCTCCCAAGTTGGTCAACGTCACATGATTTAACGGTCTCGCAAAAAACACAACAGCAATCACAATAATCTACAGTGAGTTCAGACCATTGCTCGACCGATCTTAGATTCCTGACGGTACCGAAAACGAGCGAAACAATCGAAAATCAATACTCGGTCTGACCTCGAGAGCGTCTGCTTGGCCAAGTTCGGAGCTTGGTTGAGCTGTGGCGGTGAGGGCGTACCGATTGTGCGCTTCGTTTTTTTAAGTGTCCCGATGCGTCTTTAGCATTCATCAACAGGAGACTAATGGGTATATTCTAGACCAGGTCGCGTTCTTCCGAGGTGAGTCCATGATAAAATTGACGGTGGTTTTCTTGTTGCTTTTGTGCGCCGGCTGTGGCGTTGGCCTGAGTGAGCTTGAGCGGCAACAGTATGATGAACTCGCCAAAAAAGAAGACGCTCTGACGTCTGATCTCGCTCGCCTCCAGGCTGAGGAACTCAGCCAATTCAACGAGTTGAGCCGCTTGGAGCGGCGTGTGAAAAGGGTCGCCAAAGGCGTCTTGAGTTGCCAACTCAATTTAAAAGGGCAAGACATTGGCCCACTGCCTTTTAGGTTTAAGAAAGGCTACCGAGTCGGATTTACTAAACAAAATTTAAGGGCACCCCAGGGCTGTCAGCATTGGAGCTTGAGGGTGGTTAAATGAGGTCATTACATAAATACTTGGTGACTGCGCACCTGGCCACATTAATGAGCGTCGGCTGCGGGCCGACTCAACATAATCTCAAGACTCAGAAAACCAAGGTCAAGACCTTGGAAAAGGCCGTTCGAAAAGCAAAAGCGATGAACCGCGCGATGAAACTTTACGGGTCGAATCTGAAGGGCGAGAGAGGGCGTTGGGTGGCGTTTAGTGCCCGCGAATTAGAACGGTCCATGACCGCTTACATGCCTTATAAATTTCGTGGCCAAGATATGAGTAAGAAGCGACTCAAAGGACAGATTTGGTTTGAAAAACCAAAGCGATTGACTCTGCTTCCCGGAAATCGACTCAGTTATCGAATGGCGTTTAAGGCTCGCAACATTAAGGTTAATTTGAAAGGCGTTTTTGGGGCGGGTCGACGCGATGAGACGAAAATAAAAACTGCTCTGGAGGGGGGAGGAACCATCGACCTAGACGTTCATTTGAGATTGGGTAATCGCAACACGGAAGTCTGGATGACCACCACGGTCAAGGCCGTTCAGCTGAACAAGCACAACACATCCAGGCACCGAAAGTTCTTGAAAGACGCCTTGTCGGGGAAGTTTTTTGGCTATCCGCTGCGTCTAAAAATTCCCGCCGGGTTGGCCACTCAACAACCGCGACTCGTGACCACGAAAAATCACCTTGTCGTCGTGTTGGGTCGCTCGTTAGAGTGAGCGGCTGATATTGCGATAATCAAGAATCGTATGGCTTATGACGCCGCGCTTCAGACAATCGCTATCCGTCGCCTCACTGGTTCCGATGGGCCTTGGGTCTGAGGGGAATGCAAATGCATATCCTTCGCCTTTTCGAGCGAACAAGCAGCCGAGCCGCATCTGACCTAAACCCGTTTTTTCGGTGGCTGTATCGGCCGTCAATCGGGATGGGAAATTGACGTTGTGGACGACGCCGTTGACGGCTGGCTCGGCCATCAACGCCTTACTTAGCCGACCTGCGTGACCGGCTGCCAGGTCACGCGCGACGGCAACCTCACCCTCCAGGTGCCCCTTGGTTTCTTTCACGCGGTCAAAATAACGTCGGTCCACCGCTTGTGAATAGGCGACAGACCGACAGCCCCATAATGACCCTTCGAGTGCTGCAGCTACGGTGCCCGACGTCATCACCAATGGCAGAGTGACGTTAAACCCAACATTGATTCCCGAAACACAGATATCCACTGGCGTATCCAAGAGATGACCAAAAGCCAGATTGACGCAGTCGCTGGGCGTGCCATCGACAGACCATGCAGGCCAAGGCAGGTCCGGCCGTCTTTCAACGGCCACGTCCCGATGCCTTGAAAAGGAGCGCCCAGCCCAGCTCTGTTCCTCTTTAGGCGCAACAACAAAGACGTCGAAATGGTCGGCATGGGCCGCAGCAAGAGCATGTAAGAAGGCACTATCAATGCCATCATCATTGGTAATTAGGGCGGTCGGTCGTGACACCGTTTACTCCTTTTCTCCGACGGTCAGTCCATGGCACCATCTGACCACATTGGTTCGGCTGCTAAAAGATTGTTTTCAGCCTCCGTTCGTTACTTTTGGTTTTTATCCTTTTGAAGACCAGGGAGATTTTAAGTTGGCCATCGCGGTTATCGTTGAAAAAACGGCAGATGTCGAGATGAGCCTCGATTGGGCCTGGAGAATGGCCCTGGCGCGAGCAGAAGGTTTGTTCGTTTTGTTTACACAGGCTGGTCCAGAAGAGGCAATTTCTGATCTCGACCCAACTGCCGTGGATGACGCCGAGAGCAATGAGGTATGGTTGGCTCTCTCAGCCAAGGTCCGCCCTTGGTACGCCGCTGGACAGAAGGATCCAGAAACCTCTGAGTTGATCATACGTAAAGTCATCGCACCCCATCCTCACCGAGCGGTTTTAGCAGAATTAGAACGAGCTGAGCCCAGTTTCGTCATCGCGTCAGCCGAGCGCTCTAAACGCAATGATGACAGAACCTTATCGATGAAATTGGTTCGCCGTTCGCGCTTTCCTTTATTTCTCTGTAACGGCGGCATCACCGAGGCGCCGAAGCGAATCTTGATTCCTTTGCCCGAGACGGAATTCATTGACAGTGCTGTACGTGAGTTAGTGCCCATCATCAGTGGAGACCCCGCTGATTAAACGGTGCTTGCCGTCGTACCGACATCGGTTGAATTGGGAGAAGATGTTGGGCGGAAGAGCATTCATCGAGCCCTGAGAGTCATCGGGGCGGGCAGCACCTCCCACCTCAAAACCAAAGTGGTCATCTCAGACAACCGGGATGAAGCAATTGCAAGAACTGCATCAGATCACGATGCATTGTTGATGGCTGTTCCTGGGCCATCGACCATGTATCGCAGTCTTTTTGGCCGACTCCGGGACCGCATAAATCGATCGAATGATGCGCTTCCATTTATCGTCTTCAGGCAGCGTAAACGGTGGCATCAACGAGTGTTGCCCGTGCTTGATCGATGGCTTAATTTGTGGGTGCCTCAAACGGATCGCGCGGCCCGAATTGATGTCTACGAAAGTTTGCAGAGCGGATCACGATGGGGATTCGATTTTATGATGCTGATCGCATTGTCGACCACCATCGCAGCATTTGGGCTTCTCCAGGGGTCGACGGCCGTCGTCATTGGCGCGATGCTGGTCGCGCCACTTATGACGCCGATGCTGGGTGCTGGCTTGGCTTTACTGCAGGGGAATCCCAGACTTTTGAAAGAGTCGATGAAGTCGATTTTCCTTGGGTTTTTGATGGCCTTAACACTGGGGGTCATCGTTGGAGTCCTGAGTCCTGTCAAGGTTCTGACCAGTGAGATGTCCGCCCGTGGTGCCCCGAATTTACTTGACCTCGGTGTCGCGCTTATCTCCGGCTTTGCAGCTGCCTATGCTTATGCAAGAACCCATCTCAGTGCAGCACTGCCGGGGGTCGCGATCGCGGCAGCATTAGTGCCTCCCATTGCCACCGCTGGTTTGTGTTTTGCCCTCGGCGAGTTTCAGGTTGGTGCGGGTGCAGTTTTACTTTTCGGGACTAACGTTTTGTCTATCATCGTCGGAGCAACCTGCGCTTTTTACAGTTTTGGCCTGCGCGGTCGAAACGACCTGCGGTCTTGGTCCTCTCGTTTCATCTTGGCGCTGGTCTTTGCGACCCTGCTATTGGCGGTGCCCTTAAGTTCGTTTCTATGGGGTATTGCAGAACGGCCGAACGCAGGTTTGTCCGGTCAAGTAAAGCAGATGGTTGAGGGCGCTGGTTATGAACTGGGCGCGCTTGAAAAACGAGGTGACTGGGTGATCTTGAAAGTCCGTGGTGAGTCTCGATTTTCCCCGGCAGTCGCCGCAGAAATTGAGTCAGCTTTGAAAGACGCCCACAAGCCCTCACTCAAACTTCGAGTCATCACTGAGTTGATCACCATCGGAGGTCAATGAGTGGGCAGGGGCCAGCTCTGGTTCGATGTCAATATGTTTCAACCTCGGGACGAGAGCCTGAATATCGATCTCGATACGGTCAACTTCTCGACCGAGTGTCCGGACGACATCATCCGTATGCTGCCGTGCAAAGGCGTCTAGGTCAGCTTCTGTTTTGAGTCCTTTGTTCCAAGCGAGTTTCACAGAACCCTGGTTTAAATCAGCCAAATATCCACTGTTGAAGCGCAATCCCAGCTGTAGATCGTAGGTTTCGGTATCGATCATGTCACTCTTCAGACTCATGACCTCCGCAATACTCGGCTGGGTGCTCAGATAGGCCTTAATCTTCGCCTCTGCCTCTTTTGGTATTGCTCGACCTAGGAGTAATTCACGGTTGCGTGCGATGAGCCAAATTGCGACCCATCCCAGGAGTAACCCGATCAGGATGGAACCAAGAGCATCCCAGCGGGGATCGCCTGTCCAATGGCTTAAACTAATGCAAGCGAGGGCGATTAAAACACCTACGCAGGCAGCCGCATCCTCGAGTAGAACGGCGACGGCGGGTGGGTCAGCGTCTGTTTTGAGATAGTCGAGAAAAGAACGCTCTCCCTTAAGCGACCAGAGGGCTCGTGCAGCCAAAAACAGAATCAGTGCCTCTACGACCAATGCGAAAATGAGTACGCCCACAGCCCATGCAATGCCAGTCGCCTCCTTTGGATGCAGGACCGAATGAACGCCGTGGTAAAGACTCACGCCACACCCCAAGAAAAAGATCCCTACCGCACTCATGAGTGACCAGACGAATCGTTCGCGACCATAGCCATATTGGTACGTCGAGTCTGCCGACTTCGACGACTTAATGACCCCAAGATATAACAAGGCCTGATTCATTACGTCAGCGACACTATGAATCGCTTCTGACAAAATGGAGCCCGAACCGGTCATTGCAAAGGCCACAAATTTGGCCATGGCCACAACAGTATTTCCAACCATCGCAGAGACGACGGCAAAGCGTGATTCCGAACTAGCCATTGGGATTCACCTCATGGTTTAGTTTACGGCTAATCTATTTAGATTTTGGCCTGTGATGCAACGACGATTATCGCATGTGCTGCCTGATGGCCGATGGATTCTTTGCTCGCGAGCGTTGAGCAACGCCGAAATAATCGCTAAAACAGGGAGGAAAGGTTGGTGTACATGGCGGCGCATAAAACGTCGAGGAACCGAGTTCAGAAAGAACAGCCCCGCGACCGAATTGCTCGTGCCTTGCGGACCATTCACCGAGCTCTCAAAAGCGAAGCCGCGCGCCGAGGGCAAGAGAACCCCAATCGCATTTGTTTTGACCTGTCTGTCGGGGAGGATGACAGCGCGTTATGGCATCGTTCGGCCGACACGCTTATTTCATCTGCATTTGCATCCAACCGGGCATCGGTTCCAGAACACCAACATGGCATTTTATGGTGTTTTCAATGCAAGACCGACGGCTGTGGACACTCGCGGCCAACTGACCCAAGACAAACCTTCGCCGGCTACACTGCGACGGGTAAGCCAACTTGGCAGGGCCTATTAGACATCTGCCTCAAGTTTAGACCGCCGGGTATGGATAAATTGTTTACCCCGAAGCCATCCATTGTTGTGATGGACTTAACGGACGAACAGTTGAGTGATGAGCGGTTACCACAATTCACAGAAGGCCAGGGCACCCGACGCGTGTTGGGCCAGGTTGTCGTCGGGCTACTTAATCCTCACCTTGAGGTCTCTTCGACCCATGACGACAAGCGTACCCTCACAATTCAAGTCTTGAGCGTGAACACGAACAGTGGTGATGTCGAATACTGCTTAAATTTGATAGGTTTCACTGTAAACGAAATCGCTGATGCAGCGTCGAAAACTCGCGGCGGGCGAGCCACAGCAGAGCGTTTGCGACGACTGATTTCAAAAACGCAGGCGCGCTTGCAGGCCGCCCCACAGAAGCTCTCGACTCTGTCTGGCACTGACCAAGAACGTCGTTCAGTTTTCATTGAGAAGACCCTTAGGACCTTGAAGCGAGACGTGAGTCAAATTTTCTCGAGTCAGACTCGACGGACTCAGCATGCCCGAGAGCGACATTTGTCAGGCCAACGGCCGACACGAACCGCCTGGGATGATACAAAACGCGTTCCCCTGGAACGCGTCCTGTACGACAAGCGTCACAAAACCTATGTCGTCATAGGGAAGCGCAATCGTGCACACATCTTTTCGCCGGCAGGCTTACACGTAACAAGTCTCAGGCTTCATTCCGGTGAAATTGATCGGAAACTGAAGCGTGAAAGATGGGTACAAGTTACCCCGGATGATTACGATGCTTTGATGGCGAAGCTTAAAAATCAAGGAGAGAGCCGAGTGGTAAACGAGCAATGAAGGTGCCTAGGCTTCCTGTGGTTGCGGTCACCTTTTGTGTCATAGTGGCTGCCATTTATTTTGTAGATTCAGGGGGCGGGCGGACATCGAAGAAAGCCTTCGGTCGATACGACCGAGCCGTCTTACCTGAAGCGTCGGGCCTTGCCAGAAGCCGTAAGAATATCGGCGTGTTTTGGACTCATAATGACTCGGGGGCGGACCCCGTTTTGTATGCGACTACAGCGCATGGACGACTGCTGGCCGAAGTCGAGTTGCTCGGTGCCTCGTCCGTCGATTGGGAGGCCGTGACGGCAGATGACCGGGGCCTGCTTTACATTGCAGATTTTGGGAATAATGGAAATCACCGACGGGATTTGTCGATTCACGTCCTCGTCGAACCTAAAGTGCAGTCTACCGCCGACCAAATACGTCGTATGACGATTCCCGTTCATCGAACCATCAAATTTAAATATCCTGACCAGACGGAGTTCCCACCAAAACATCGAAACTATGATGCCGAAGCATTATTCTGGGGACACAGTCACCAGCTTGAACGCTCAACCTTATTTCTGCTGACGAAACATCGAAGTGACCGCTCAACGACCTTGTATCGGTTTGATTCGGTCGAGGCGCATGCAGAGCCGCACACGCTGACGATGGTCGCAAAGACAGTGCTCGACGGGGATAAGAAAGGCCGAGGGCTGGTGACGGGTGCAGCCATCCATGACGATGGTGAGCGAATCGCTGTGCTTACATATTACGCAATTTATATTTTTCAGCGAACCAGACAGACTGATAATTTTCTCGGGACATTAATCGGGACCATCGAACTTGGGCGACGTGAGATGCAGCAGGTTGAGGCGATCAGTTGGGCAGGGGAGCAGTTATTTGTGTCCAATGAACAGGCCGACATATTTCTGATTGAAAACCCCGTGGGGCAAACTCGATTCCCCTGAGTACGAACTCCGCACTCTGTGTTATAGTGGCCTCGTGGTTGACGCGCAGTTGGTTTATGTGGACTCCGATGAAATTCTTCTTGGCTCTCTCGTTAGGCTTGAGCCTTTGCGGTTGTGTTAATGATCCGCCGACGTTGAGTACCTTGCCTAACTCAATGGATATGAATGTAGAACTGGATGCCCGACCAGATGTACACAGCCTGCGAATTGAGGACCAATCGGTCGTCCTAGATGCTGATATTGCCGGCGCATTGATGGATGCTGGTCCGATTCAGAATGGCCTGGATGCGGCCCTCAGTGATGTCTTGGCGGTTGATGCTGCGGTGCCGGATGCGATGGTTGATGCTGAGGTGTCGGATGCGATGGTCGATGCAGACCGCGTTGCCGACAGCGGATATTGGTCGCGCTCGTATCCGAGCGTGATTTTTGGAGCGACCCATAATTCCTACTCTGGAGGCACTCGCGGTAGTCTGACCGAGCAGCTCAATGTCGGTATCCGCATGCTCGAATTGGATGTCCATGTCGATGGCTACGATGATTTTGGTGACGATTGGCGGATAGGCCATTGGAGGCCGGGAAGTGAAGTTGCCGACCGCTTGGATGGTAACCCGGACACCGACCGCCTCAGACCGTGGTTACAGCTGATTCAAGATTGGTCTAACTCGAACCGTGGACACGCGCCGATTACTTTATTGATTGATTTGAAGGATACGCTGAGCGACCGGCGTGGTCCTCATCAAGGTAATTTAGGTGCGCTCAATCGGGCACTGCTCGATGTCTTCGGCCATAAATTGTTTAAGGCAATGGACATGCAGGCGGTAGGATGGCCCTCCATAGGGGAGTTGAGAGACCGAATTATCATCGTCCTGTCAGGCAACCGAACGGATACCCAACTTTATTGGCGCGACGTTGGGCAAGACCCGACATTGTCCATCAATTCTCTCGGTCGGGTTGTTCAAATCCACGCGTCATTTCAAAACGAATTGTGGTTTTGGACCGGGTTTAAGCGAGATGATGAAACCATCGATTGGTGGCATCACGGACAATATGACACAGGGCAAGAGCCTGCTGTTGTCGTCAACGATAGTGGAATCATCTTTGATATCCACAGAACCCACCGTAATTCAGAGCGCGTGTACGGTGCCATAGGACATCTGAACCCTGATTTCACCATCACCTGGTTTGCTGCTAGGCATTTCATCGATGGTCGAAATCCCAGCGTTGAACTGGTTGGGCAAGATCGAGTTCGTGTCATTGTTGACCGTGGCGACGAGCGTGAACTCATCGAGGGGCATCTCTCTGCGGACAGGCGTTCCATCGTTTGGGGGGACGCCGTAATTACAGACAGTGCTCATTTCGATAACAGTCGCTCCGAAGGCTTCGAATCTTTGGTTGCCCCGGATCGGACAGCCGGGATTAACACCCTACAATATCGGTTTGGTTTGGGTACGCTCAAACGGGTACAATATCAGCAGATTATGTTTGCCGAATACCAGCGAGGCGATAGCAACGAATTCGCATTAAATTCTGACTTCGCAGCGACCAACTCGGACGACAACGCAGGTGCTTTTTTGCTCCCCTTGGCTCTAGCCAAAGCCACACGGATCTGGTCTTTTGATGAGGCGCGCATAAATGATGTTTTCATCCCAACCTTCCCGGCGACTGATGATACATTTGCCGATTGGTACAATGCCTTGATGGTTCGAGTGGGTGCCATCGACTGGGCCCCCCCGCAATGATGTCAGATAACGTGCCGCTAGAGTCGAGATGGCTTCAGGAAATAGAGTGCGATTTCGTCAAGAGCATCCTCTTGGGCTTCCAATATATCGATGTTGGTCGACGAAAATTCTCCGCGCGCGAGCAAGCCACCACTGTGGCGTATGAGTTGAAACGAAGCGATCGCACGATATTCGATGTCCTGCCTTGAAAAATCATCCATTGCGTCGACTTGCATGTCGACGATCAAAATCGAATCCGACGTCAGAGTATCGACTCCGGTGACGTCTCTGAAGCCAGATATTGTCCGCAGTTCATTGATGAGGTAGAGCTGAGTCGCTGAATCTAAGTCGGGGAAAACCGCATCGCCACTCAAGGCAATCGGCTGTACGTAAACTGACCGATATTGAAAAAAGTCGATCCGGCCTTCATGGGATAAAGTAACCGGCTGGCATGCCGATAAGCTGATTGTGACAAAGGCCGCCAAGAAAGACGCCACTTTAAAACAGTTTGGCCTAGAACACATACGAGACTCCAGCACTGAATAAGATTTCTTTGTGTTGGCGTCCTTGGTAATCCTCCCCGACGTCGAGACCATCGCTGCTAAGGATGTAATAACGGCCCCTGAGGAAGGCAGCCGATGTTGCGGTGGGCATAAACCTAAGCTCTCCATAGGCCGGCCATGCATACTTGTTTTCGCCGGCCGCAATCCCATGTAGGAGCCAACTATCGAGTCCGGTGCCGATTCGTGCCTCCATCGTTGGTGCGATTGGGACGCGCCCGAAGAAATGCAATCCGAAAAGGCTGCCGACCCACTCATTGTCGATATTGTGGCGGGGTGCGTCGGCATCGGCTGTCACGATGCTGAAACTGGTATGAATTCCTAAGTTGGAGGACGCAAAGCTGAAGTCTGCGCCTGCGATGGTTTTATCTTCCACCAAGAAAACTTGGAGGCCTACGTCCGCTTGCTTGGAATCGATGGGTTGACCAAGGGCCGTTTGCACCATCAAGCTAAGCATGACGAATGCAATCAAACCCAGGTGGTTATAGCGAACAATCACAAATCACACCCCTTTGCTTTCTAGTCGACACACGATGTGTGGACGATTCTGCTTACGATAAGCGACAAATTGCTTGTCGGCAAACTCGGCCAGTTGGGTAGATGTGAAAAGCCGTGGAAAATTCACTGGGAATTGCAGTTGTTTGATTTGCATCAGGGTGCACCATCTTGAAAGGCTGGATGGTGGCAACTCTTCACGCGAGTAAATGGGCAGCCAATGGGCAGGGGTAGACTCTATGCTGTTTCAGAGAGGACTTTCCCGATCGCTGGCGGAGTCAATGGATCGATTCCTCCTAGACCACCCTCCGTGGGAATCGCTGTGGATGACGTCATTTGGATCAGCACTTTTTCTTCGATTGCAATGTCACGACATGCTCGTAGACACGCTCCAGCCAATTCGCTTGTGTCAACTCTAGCGTCGGCCAAGACCACTGCAATTGCGCCTGAACCGAGCCTCGCAATCACCGCAACGGATGGAACAGCACGAGCGATCCGGTCAGTCACTGTGTTCATAACGGTGTTGACTTGGTCTTCTCCGAAGACGGCCTCAATTGCCGCTAAGTGCTGGACCTGAAAATATAAAACTGGGGCTTGAGGTGCTTGAAGAATATCATCGTCCGGTATGATGATATCGCCAGTAAACTGTTCAATTGCACTGCCTGCAAGACGTCCTAGTTGGCGAAAGTCGATGAGGTCATCAGCGGAGAATAAGCCTCGGTCTTCTGTAAAGATGATCAGACTGCCGGATGGCTGGTTTTCATCGCCGAGGGCGACACTCCAAAGTGCTCTTGGACTGCTGCTGTTGGAATTGACCAGTCGAGACGGAAGGGTTCGACTGTGGCAGTTAATTTGGCGTTGCCCGGAAACCTCTTCTAGATGGCGATGAATTTGGTCATTGATGATCAGGGCGATCCCTGAATCGATGTGACCGTTGGTCCGTGAATAGACCAAATAGTTATTTCGGCCTGCATGGATCGCGACGGCGATTGCTCCCACGCCGGGGATGCTCAATATTGGTTCAGATATTCCATGAATAACATCTTGGATATTTGATGAATTTTGGCAGCTTATGCCTACTTTAACCAAGTCCGATTTGGATATGATCGATGTGTTTTTTGTTTCGTTGGACATGTCCCATACTCCTCATCCACTGTTGCGGGTAATCTGGATAGAAGCAACCTGCATGCCAAAAGGTGGTGAAAGGTTTAAGGTTTCGTAATTATTGATTTATTGTTATTTTTAGACTCTTTCGCTAACCGGTAGTTGTCAAGCCGCTGACGATGCTTCGTCAATGAGTAAACAGACTGTGTCGACTGGACTTAAGTCTTTTTTGGGTCGGTGGCTCCGCCTAATTGCTCATGCTGAGCCTATACCCTAACCCCCTCACATTTGTGATCACGGTGGGTTGACTTGGCTCTGCTTCGACCCAGCGTCTGAGTCGGCCGATGAATACGTCGACTGTCCGAGTTTGGGTCGAGCCACTTTGGCCCCACACGTTGACCAGTAATTCAGCCCGTGACAGTGGTTGATTTGGGTGGGACATCAGGTACGCCAGCAAGCGGAATTCTGTGTCGGTCAATTCCAGCTGTTCGTCATCTCTCAGGGCGATTCGACGCGTTAGATCGACAGTGAGCCGACCAACTGTCCTGATCTCGCCAGGCCCATGCCATTTCTGTCTCCGGTAAAGCGCGTTGACTCTCGCAACGAGTTCGGGCAACTCGAAGGGCTTGACGACATAGTCATCGGCGCCCACGGACAGGCCTTCTATGCGAGCAGCGAGTGTTTCTCGAGCAGTGACAATGATCAACGGAATGATCGAGCCGGTCGCTCTTAGGTTACGACAGAAATCGGTTCCATCACCATCTGGTAGTCCTAGGTCAAGGATGATCAGTTCGGGTTGGAATGCCTCCAATGCCTGATTCGCCCGTTCAAGGTTTCGACACCAGTGAATATCATGACCAAACTCTTCGAGAGCGACCTGAATACTCATGCCCAGTATCTCTGCGTCTTCGATGATTAAAATACGGGCCATTCAGGTACCTCGTTTTTGGGCGACACCATCGTAGAAGGGCAGCGAAAATGACGCTGTACAACCAATCCCGTCGGTATTGTTGACCAAGGTGACTTCACCCCCATGACCACGGGCAATGGCGCGTGCCAACCACAGCCCAAGACCTGAACCAGACTGACTTCTGGAGCCACCCCAGAAGCGTTTAAATGCCTTATTCAGCTCGGCATGATCCATTCCCATGCCTTTATCAACAACGTCAAACCTGACGTTTTCTGCTTGTTTTTTGACACTCACGGTGACCTTAGGTGAGCCATCACAGTACTTGATTGCGTTATCGAGAATGTTGTCGATTACAAGCCTTAGAGTTCTTGCATCTCCTCGAACTGTCAGAGCATCATCGACCTCTGTTTCGAACAGTCCGCCTCGGCTGGCTGCGATTTCCGCCGGCGTAGCCAGGGCTTTTCGAGCCAAACTACTGAAATCAAGCGGCTGGTTGAGCAATGCCGTTCTTTCAACTTGGAGTCGACCTGTCTCCAGTACGTTGTCAATCCGAAGTCCAAGTAGTCTCGTCTCGAGCACGATCCCATGAAGCAACTGATTTTGCTGATCTTCGGTTATCTTTGGATTTTGGAGAGCCTGCGCGGCGGCACGGATTGAAGCGACGGGTGTCCGCAGGGTGTGGCTCATGCCCATGAGATATGCGGCTTGGCTTTGGCGCAATTGCCAGTAGCTGCGAAGTCGAAATTGAACCGTTGCCATTAAAACTAAAACGAACCCGAATGCGATGCACCCTAAGGTCAAGAGGGCAACATTAGGTTGCTTTGGTTGATAAACCCAAAGCAAAATCCAGCCCACCAAGAGCGCGACCACCATGCACATGGCGACCAAGGTGAGGAATAAACCGGCCCGACCGGCCCAAAATCCACGAGATTGGGTGGCCCGAGTTCCGAAAACATCCAATTTCTTCGGGTGTCCAGACAAAGGAGATCTCCTTGAGCGCAGTGGGGATCCATGCTGTTTCCGAGGCGGCGTTATTCATTCAACACCCATTTACTGCCTCGGGCGGATCATTTCTTTCTGTTCATGGCGGTCCTGCTTGACCGCTCGCGGTTTCATCCGCTTAATCATGGCGTCAAGCTCATCCATTAGGAACTGTTGACTTCTGTGGAGCACACGGTCAGCAAATTTAGCTTTATAGAAGGCCTTCGTTGCCTTCAAAATTTGTAAGGCTCTCTTTGCATCTTCCATTTGATCCATCATGCGAACGATGCCGCCCGTCGCAAAACCATCCCGCAGGTCTTGCCCCAGAACGGTGTAGAGGAGCTTCGGCAATTTGTATCGTGCGAAACGTTTATTTGCGAAAGGCATAATGCTCTTGAATTCGTCCCTGAAACTATAATTCTGAGGCCGTTTTGAACTCGGCTCGTCTTTGCGCTGATCAAGCCATGCATAGAGTAAATCAAACGCCTTTTCTGTTTGTAGGCGGCCCAAAGCGGCTCGACACGGCAGCATGAGTGGACTGTTACTTAAATGGGGAGTACACCACTTTGTGACGGCTGGGTACTTGAGTGCTGCGGCATAGAGAATGAGTGGTCCGCGAGTTCGTGCGTCCTCATGACGGGTATAGATCAAGTCCAGCATCACCGGAGCGAGGTTGCATTTCTTGTAACGTATTGCGCACCGTTCGAGACCTTCGAGTGCTTTTTTTCGAACCGCCCAATCTTTATTTCCTAAAATGACGCTAATGGCAAAAGCGAATAAGTTGCCATCTCGATCATGTTTAAGAGCACTCTCGACGAGCATTGTCCGCTCTGGGACCGATGTCGCAAGGCTCATTCGAGCCGCGATCGAGCGGATAAATGGTGCCTCAAAGCCCTGAGGCAAGCGCTCTCCAAGCGCACTGAAAATATGATCGACGAGCGCATAGGCCGATGCCCTCTCATAGGGATCATCCTTATCGAGCATGTGAAGAACGGCCATCATGATGTCGTTTAGGCGTACGTTTGCGCGTTTTGATTTTGTCCGATACTGCGATAAGTCCCGTCTGACTCGTTTCAGCAGCAGCTTCCATTCGGGTGCTTGAACGACGCGCCAGTGATCTCGTCGCTTCATGAGGGTGTGAGCTGCCGCGTATGTCATGAGCTTGACGATCTCACTGTGAAATGCGGTCGATTTATAGGCCGCTAAGCGTTGATTGCTTTCGATCAAACCAGCGTTTTGTATCTGCGTTGCGCGTTGGTTTACTTGCCGTGTCATTAAATTATTCGAAATGGCATCAATCCGCTTGTTTGCTTGCCGATTAACCGGTTTCGTCGGTGTCATTCTCGTCGCCTGAGCAGCGGTTTCATCTGGCGTATTGGCTTTTGGAATCCGCCGAGAGGGCTGCCCTGCATCTGGATTGCCTGCTGCTGCATCTGGACCGACTGCTGCTGCATCTGGACCGACTGCGGCTGAACCCCGCTCATTTATGTTGATATCCGGTCGCGCGGTTGAGCCGACAGTCGTTGGCGATTTCGTTGTGAGACCGGCCACCGGTGTCGTCGAATGCTCACAGCCTATTCCAGCGAGTAGGCTCAGGAATAGTGCCGTAAAAATTATTCTCAATGCTGTCCTCTCGGTTGCCGTTGGTTTGCAGCATACTGAGCGCGACCGGTTTGTCCAAGCGATGTCTGTAACAAAATGAAAAGACAATCTATTGATTTACTCATCGAGCCGAGCTGTCAGTCGGTATGGACCCCGTCCCTCGGCTTCATAAGAATCAACAAAAACATAAACGGTTTGATTTTGGGTCATGTCTATGTTGACGGCACTAAACGCACCAACCGAGTCATCGTTACAGGCTAATTCAAAGATGGGCGCAGGCTCTGAACAAGCAGATCGGACCCATAAAATTGTGTCTGCTAAATCACCGCTGGTCGAAAAGTGGTAGCGACCGGCCCGTTCAGCTGTGAATTCAAAAAGGTCGTTAAAACCCGTTGCCGATGCGGAACAGGTCGGTTGGCCATGGGCTTCCAAGGCGGGTGCGGCGCGCGCGAGGTCGCCATCATGAAACCAGGGACCAACGGGGTTGTTTGAATTGAGAACGATGGTGGTCCAATCTTCAGGACAAGTTTGGCTGAAGAGCCGGCATTGATGTCCCTGAGGCTGATCAGGGGCCGGGTCGAAGCAAGCATACTCGAGCGGACAAATCGCGCGTGCGCTGCTGGGGTCACACATTTGGCCTGGGACGAGGGGGGTTGGTGGTGAAAAAAAAGTATCCTGAGCGTCAGACAGCCCTCCGAATTCGTCGATAGCCTGAATACGGATGAATTGTGCTTGGGCAAGGGCTTGCCGGTCGTAAATTGCGTCGAGGCTGAGGTTCACTTCGCCAGAGAATTGGGCTGGGTTGACCGAATTATCGACCAACACCTCGAGGGGATGGGTTGCTGCCTCTGTCCGCCTAAGTGTACTCAAGACCTCGCCATCTAGGTCGAAAAGACTGTACTTTAACTCGGTGACTTGCGCACTGCCGACGAGACCTGCGACGTCTAGACTAAGCCGAGATGACGTACGGTCTAGCCACGCTTCCGCCCGTCCCAGAGCTGGCGCGATATGGGGGGCGGCCTGTAGTCGAAAGTCACCGTCTGCCCACTGGACGGTTTTTCCGGCAAAAACATAGACGCTTTGCTCTGCTTCGAGGGGAATGACAACCGTTGTTCTTGGATGTGGGCTCGCCTCACACGCCAGTTCTTGATCGGGAAACGCGCAGGCACTGCGTACCAATAGCCCTGCTGTCCGAATTGGATCTTCTCCTACCCCTTCCGTCCAGAATCGATACGAGCCATCGGCTGGTGCAATGAACCGATACACGCGCCCCATCAGCCGATTCAAGCAAGACCCTCGCGTAGCGATCGTATCGTTTCTGGTATCGGTATCCACAGACCAGCCATTCATGCCAAGTCCGTCATTCAGATCTTGAGGTGCAACGTCAGCAGGACATGCTGACTGCCGTCGGAGGCATTGCGGTAAATTGCCGTCCTCAAGATCAAAGTCTACACAGGCTGAGTTTGGCTCGCATCGATTCGTCGCCCCGATGGGATCGCAGCGGACGCCGTCTGCAACCATTGGAGGTGGCTCGAGCAGCAGATCCATTGGAGCGCTCGCGAGCAGTGCTGCATCCACTGCAGACAATTGAGCTCGAGCAGGTGGTGAGTAGGGTTCCTGGTGGCCCAGCTGTGCCATTAGGTCGGCATACAGAAAAGAGGTCACGCCTGTGAAAGTGCCAGCAAACTGGGTCAGTGAGTCGAATTGGAGTCTAAATGGAGTGCCATTGTCTGGGTTTAGTAAAGGCTCTCCTCGAACGTCGAATAATTCGAGCTGGAATCCAATTACATCGGAATCTTGGTCTGTGCCCTGAAGCCGAATGCCAATGCCGTCCGTTTCAAGATTATACCAGAGGGCAGCACTTTCAACGTTTGGCGCAGCGACCGCTACGCATCGAAATTCACCGCTTCCGATTCGGTCAAAGCACCCTGTTCCGGGTGCACATTGGTTGAGTGCCCAATATGGATCGCATAGGCGATTGGCATCGGCTACCAAGGGTGCCGTCACGGGTATGTTTTCGGTATCACTCGCGAGGTCTAATCGATCGAAGAGAGTGAGAATCGCGTGGGTTCCCACGTCAAGGTCTAAACGACTCCGACCAGACCAAGTCGCCTCAAAATCAACTCCGTTTCTGTATTCGATTTGCCTAAATGGTGAACGGTTAATTTCCCCGATCACGGAATTATCAGCACTGCGGAAAACCACGGTGAAAGAGGCGAGATCCTGGTCCAACTCTTGCCCAAATACGCGGACACCAACCGTACCCAAGGCTGGGTTAAAACTCACGGTGGCACGGTCGATGACGGGGGCTGTAATTTCCTGACATTGATAGCCCATGTCGCTGTCAAGACATGCGAGGCCGTCGGCACATCGATTTAGCCTTTCAAAGGGGTCGCATTGATCTCCCGCTCCCCCGATGGGCAAATCTGTGATCAGGACGTTTACGGGCTCCGACATCAGGCCTTGACTGTCGATGAGAACCATGTCGGCTGAGTGAGTTGTGGGGCTCAATAATGTCTCAGACAAAGCGATAAATTCAAATTCTTGTGAACCGCGAACAGACTCCAATGGGAGCCGTGTTTGGCTGGGACCCTCAACAGCACCGTTAATCTCTTTCGGTGTGAGCTGGACGCTGGTGACATCGCGGGTTTCATCGAGACCACTTAAACGAATTGTCGCGCCAATATCACGCCTCCAGATATTTGCATCTCTGATCTCTGGTCGAGTGGGTTCTGAGCAAATCGGTTGGAGGTCACCTGCATTTGGAGGGCAGAAAGTCCCATCAACACAGACCGTTTCAATGTTTTCTGAGTCGCAGTCCTCACCAATCTCACGAATGACTCGTTCGCCAATTTGAACCTGAACTGACTCTCCGACCTGACCGCTCCAATCTCTTAGACTCAGCCACAAATGACTAGCTAATTGTTCGTTCGGATTCTGAATTCTAAGCGTCCCCGTAAACGTTTGTAGACCGAAGATCTCTTGGACGAGAGTTTGGCTAAATTCATCGGATGGTGCTTGTTCATCGCCAAGTGCGACCACAGCAAAGCGTGCATCTGCGTTGGCATCTCGACCCTCATATGCGACAGCGATTTCGGAATCGCCAATTCGGTTGGCGATGAGTTGAGTGACGCTTGGCGGTTCATCGACCGCTGCCCTGAAAACAGCCACTTCGAATGGCTGATTCTCACCACCAGCCCAGGCGTCGATGAATAAATAGATGGTGCGGCCTGCGTTGATTTGAACAATAATTGTACTCTGTAGTCCGATGGAATCATCATTGCAGTCAAGTTCAGAATTGGGATCAAGGCAGGTCGTGCGCGCGTACAGGGTCGTATCAAATTCGGCCTTTGACACTGTTGAAAAGGTATAGACTCCATCCAATGGGGCTGTCCAGGGAATGACCGTTTCGGCACCGGAGCCAGCGCATGATCCATTGGCAAAGCGGTCAACGCCGACGACGCCTCGAAGAAGCCAAGTGGTCTCTGTCAGTTGCTCCTGATTTAAATCACTTAAATCATAAGGCCCGCATTGATGTTGCATATTTTGACTTGCATCGGGTTGGGTTGATGAGTCGAGTAAGCGTGATCCAAGGTCTAGAACGGACTGATCAGCTGGGTCATGGGCATCGGTATCAAACTCTGCATCTGGCGGGTCGGCCAGTGTGCTCAGATCAGATGTCTCCCCATCATCGGTATGATTCGCTTGAGCCATGTCGACAGGGAACGATGAGTCGAGATTGATCACGACGTTTCCGCCAGCGGTCCGGTTATCAGGATCCTGGCAAGCGGCCGAGAGCAGGAGGGCTATGCTTACCATTGATACAGAGACTCGATGGGTCATTTGGAATGCCTCATTTGAATTCAAGCGATCACGCTATCTGATGACCGAAGCTCTTTCAACTATTGGCGACATACCTCGATTAAAAGCCGGTCCGTGTAAATCGGCTTCATCACTGGGAAGAGGCACCCTGGACCAATCAATTGAAACATCCTCTTGGCTGTGTTTGTTGTTCAAAATTGGGCCTTACCTTCACTCCAATGCGTCAAAAGCACCTTATCGTGCCGATCAGATCTTTTTCTTAGCTGCCGTGAACAGAGCGGTTACCCTGTTGTAGACTAGGAGACGTCTGGCATACGGAATAGGTTTATGGGCAGAATGACGAGCAATGAAGTGGCGCATGCGCTGGTCTGGATAGCGTCAGTTTATCTACTGCTTGGCACTCTTCATGCCGGCATCGCACACGCTCAAGACCTGCAGCACTATCGCCCCGCGATTGGCGGCTCAAACTATTTCTCGACCCACGGTACCAAGGTGGGGCCTCAGGGACGCCTGCTCACAGGCGTTCAAATTCACTATGCCAGCAATCCGTTGGTCAGGCGGGATCAATTTGGGCGCATCATTGAGACCGTTGTAACGGACCTGACGACCGCAGAGTTTTTGGCATCCTGGGCACTGAGCGAACGGCTTGAAGTCGGTTTTTCATTGCCTGTAGCTCATGCCACGACACCCAGTGAACTGGATGTCGATGACGGGTCTGGTGTCGGCGACCTGAGGGTGTCATCGAAACTCCTACTTTTGGGGGCGAAGCGCAGGCAAGGATTTGGCGTTTCTTTAAGTCTACCCATGCATTTCCCAACTGCTGGGGACGAACATGAGTTTTCGTCGCGGCAATTCTCAGTGAAGCCTACTCTTGCCTTCGAGATTCAGCAGACTTTTTGGCGTCTGAGTACAAATATCGGCTACCGCTGGCTTCCGACTCGGCCAGAACAGTTACCTCCATTGGCTCTCGATGCTGGGACGTATTGGTCTGTAGGCATCGGTTTCCGTCCGTATCCAAATCAGTTTGAATTGCTCATTGATGTCTTTGGATCGCAGTTTAAAGAATTTAGAGACAATTCTGACGGACCTGCACCCATTGAAGCTCTGGCCGGCTTCAGGCTCTTTGGAGGCAATGACCTTGCGTTCTCAATGGGGATTGGCGGGGGGCTCAACGACGAATTTAGTTCGCCTGAATTCCGTGTCGTGGGTGGTCTCAGCTGGTCGATGAGCGGTCGTGGTGGTGGCGGCGGTCATTACGTGGTCAGTTTGTCTGATGAGGATGAGGACGGCGTGAGAGACAATGCGGACGCATGCCCCCAGCTGCCAGAAGATAGAGACGGCTTTCAAGATGCGGATGGGTGTCCTGATAAAGACAATGACCAAGATGGATTGTTGGACCCTCAGGACCGGTGTCCATCTCATCCAGAGGATTTGGATGGATTCCAAGATGAGGACGGGTGTCCTGATCCGGACAACGATAGAGATGGTGTTTTGGATGCCGATGACCGCTGCCCTGCCCATGCAGAAAATCGAAACGGGTACGCTGACGGAGATGGCTGTCCCGATGACGAGAGAATCATCGTGGAGCAACATCGAATTAGACATTTAGATAAGATTTACTTCGAGACAGCGAAGTCAACAATTCAGACACAAAGTTATCCGATCCTCGATCGCATTGCGACCGCGATTATTCAGCGTCCCAACCTGGCGAAAATTCGCATTGAAGGTCACACCGATGCTTTCGGGGGCGAGGCATTCAACCAGAAACTTGCGCAGGCACGGGCGGAGTCGGTTATGAACTACCTCGTTCAAAGTGGCGTAACTGCAAACAGGCTCGAAGCCTTGGGGCACGGAAAAGATAAACTTGTGGGCGATGGCAAAAGCCCGGTGGCGGCTCGGCTATCCAGGCGAGTGGAATTCGTCATCCTGAAACGCGTCGACTAGGCGTTCCTTAAGATAAGCCAACCCAATCCGGCCCCGATTGTGATTCCAAATACCAAGCCCCAAATCCACGGGGGAATCGGCGACCTTGTAAACTCGATGGGCGCATCGATGGTCAGGGTCTTGGGTCGTGTGACCGCGGGGAGAACCTTGGGGATGGGCGCGGTTGGACCACTGGCAGGCGCAATCCGCACAAGGACTCGGTCGATAGCTTTGATGACGACCTTTGCGCTCTCGGGTCGCGCCAGTCGGTCTTTCGACATCAGCGAAAGTAGTAATTGCTCTATGTCTTTCTCAATCTCAAGCTGCGTATTCACCGAATTGATGGGTTTGGGTGCCGTGTGCAGATGCTCGAGGCAAAGGCCGCGCTCTGTGTCTGATTTGAAGGGTTGATGCCCTGTTAACATTTCGAAAAGCATGATGCCGACCGAATACAGATCGGTCCGTGCGTCAATTTCCTTTGCGAATGCTTGCTCAGGCGCGATATAGGCGGGCGTACCCAGGCGTATACCCGGCGATGTCGCGATGTGGGCTTGGGGGCCGAATCCCGATTTGGCGTTCGCATTGGTTGGCGCGATTCCCAACAAGCGCTCATCACCATCGAGTTTGGCAATCCCAAAATCTGCGACTCGTATGACGAAGTCTTCGCTTTGTACCTCGTCTAGCAAAACGTTTGCTGGCTTGAGATCACGGTGAATAATCCCATGCGCGTGCGCTTCGGCCAAAGATTGGAGAATTTGTCGTGTGATCTTGAGGGCAGCCACCTGCGACAGCCGGCCCTTATCCATGAGGTCGCGCAGCGTACCCCCATGGACATAATCCATCACGATAAAGAGACGCCCATCTCGAAGCCGTCCACAATCGATCAGTGAGACGGTATGGGGATGGCGAAGGCCGCTCAGAATTCGTGCCTCGTTCACGAACCGTTTCAACTTGAGAGAATCGTTGATCAGTTCGGGTAGCAGTACTTTGACAGCCACTTCTCGCCCGATGGGTTCCTGAACGGCTCGGTAGACGGTGCCCATCCCGCCTTCTCCGACAACACTTTTCACCTGATACCGCTCGGCGATGGCATGCCCGATAAGCGGATCACTTTGTCCTAAGAGCTCGGATTCCAGCATTTACGAGGCCACCCTTACAATTCGATTACTTGATGGTACGTCTTCAGGCGTCCGAAACTTAATTTGTTTGAAAGAATTAATATGTGCTTGTCCTAAGCCCTGTGGTGGCTGAATGATGAGAATAGCCACCACGTCGTTACGTTACCTTGGAGAGTATGCATGAAGAAGACCGTATCTTACAAGCAAGCCCAGATCACCGATGAATACGATGTCATTTTGGTTGGTTCCGGGCCGGGGGCACTTGTTACCGCCGCCGCATTGGCAAAAAAAGGGTCTCGGTGCCTCCTCCTCGAACGCCACTATGCGCCTGGCGGCTACACACATGTCTTTAAGCGAAAACGGTATGAGTGGGATGTCGGTGTCCATTATGTCGGTGAAGTAATGAGGACCGACAGTCTGCTTTCGCGCCTCTTTCGGTACGTGTCAGATGGAACATTGGAATGGGCGGATATGGGTGATGTCTACGACCGAATTCGTTTCGGCGATGAAATTTACGATTTCGTCCGTGGCCGGAGGGCTTGGCTTGAGCGGATGAAGTCTTACTTTCCCGCCAATGAAGACGTTCGTGCATTGGACCAGTATATGACTCTGGTAACCGATGCATCCCGGCAAGCACGTGGTTTTTTCGCCGAAAAAGCAGTCCCTGACGTTGTCTCTGCACTCGCTGGAAAACGGATGCGGCGGGGGTTCATGAAATACGGGTCTCGGACGACGCTCGATGTACTCAACGAGATTACGGCCAACCCGAAACTCATCGGTGTTTTGACTGGCCAATTCGGCGATTACGGGCTGCCTCCTGCACAAAGCAGCTTTGCGATGCATGCAATGCTGGTGAGACACTATTTTAACGGGGGGGCCTATCCCGTCGGTGGATCGTCGCGAATTTTTGACGCCATCGCGCCGACCATAATCGACGCCGGTGGTGCCATCGTGACCAACGCGGAGGTTGCTCAAATTATGCACAGGAAGGGCAGAGTGACTGGGGTTCTGATGGCCGATGGTCGGATGCTCCATGCTCAGACAGTCATCAGTGGTGCTGGTGTTGCGACAACAGCCCACAGGCTTCTGGATGAGTCAGCAGCCCACCTAACAGGATTGCGGTCCTGCGTCGGCAAACTGGAAAATTCAGCAGCCCATCTCTGCCTATACTTGGGTTTGAATGGAACATCAGCAGACTTAAATCTACCCAAAGCCAATTGGTGGTATTATCCGGAAAACTACGACCATGACCAAAACGTTGAGCGTTATCTGGCCGATCGAAATGCTGAATTTCCGGTTGTTTATACGTCGTTTCCATCCGCCAAAGACCCATCATGGAACGCACGTTTTCCCGAACGCAGTACAGTCGAGCTGGTGACCTTAGCCCCGTTTGAATGGTTTCAACCATGGGCTGATAAGAAATGGGGAAAGCGGGGTGCCGACTACGACGCCTTTAAGCAAACCCTGACCGACCGCTTGCTCAAAAAGCTATTTGAACTGGAGCCACAGCTTCAAGGAGCCCTCGATCACGTTGAATTATCGACGCCGCTATCAACACGACATTTCTGCAATTATGACCAAGGTGAGATCTACGGTCTCGAGCACGATCCCAAACGCTTCGCAACGCGTGAGCTAAGACCCAAAACGAAGTTGAAGGGCTTTTATCTCACGGGTCAGGATGTCGCGACGGCAGGGATTGGTGGGGCCATGGTTGGCGGTGTTTTATGTGCATCGTCGATTCTCAAACGTAATCTGCTGAAGGACGTTTTGGTCGCCTAAATTAGCATCACTCAGCGTATGAGTGGATCCACTTGACACGACTGCCGGTGGGTTCTTTCTCAACGTGCAAGCGAACAGGTATCCGACTCCTCATCTCCGGAACGTGACTGATTAGACCGATGAGCCGGCCCGCCGACTGGAGTTGCGTTAACGTATCCATGACGGCATCCAATGCCTCCTCACTCTGGGTACCGAAACCTTCATCGATGAACATCGCACTCAATCGAATTCCGCCGGACTTCGATTGCACCACATCGGCGAGGCCCAGTGCTAAAGCCAACGCGGCTTGAAATCCCTCACCACCGGACAGTGTTGATGCATCTCTCTCTTTGCCTGTGAAGGCGTCAGTGACTTCCAATTCAAGACCAGCTTCTGACCGATTATCTTGAATGAACGCGGTTACCCTTGGCCTTTCAGGATCCTTTCGCTGCAGCGTGTATCGACCACCCGACATACGTTTGAAGCGCTCATTTGCGAATACAAGCACCTCGTCTAGTATGGTGGCCAGAATATACTTCTCGAACTGGATCCCATGCCGATTCGGTGATTTTCCGAAGGCAACGTCTCTCAACTTACTAAAGCAACCATAGTCAGCTTCTCTGGCATCGCTGGCGGACTTCAACTCAGCGATTTCCGTTTGCGCACGCAAAAGTGGACCGAGTGTCTGCTGATTGGCCGCCAGGTCTTGTTCGATCGTATCGAGGTCTGTTCTCGACGATTCAACCAGCGCATGAAGTTGCTCTAGGTCCGGCCTTTTGAGCCCTTTAAGTTGCGTTTCTAAATGATTTAACAGCCCTTGGTTCTTGTTCTTGTCGGCAGAAAATTCGTTAATTTCGCGATCGAGTTCCTCACGGGATGCCAGACTCATCAGGCAGGCTTCATATGCGTCTATGGTCTCAAACTGTGCCGTCTGAAGACGTGCATCGAAGGCGTTTTGTGCATCCGCGTTTGCTGTCTCAGCTCGTTGATGGGTGGTTGTTGCTGCCTCGTATTTGGCCATGGATGCAGCGAGTTCCTCTGCGGCTTCCTGTTGGGCATCTCTCGCGTCTTTGTGTCGCCTTGCTAATGTCCTCCATCGGGTTTGAGTCTCTACCTCGAGTGCATCGAGTGTCGACAGAGTCGGCACTGGTTGTGGCACGAGAGTCAGTCGTTCTTCCACTCGGGTCGTCGTGACAGCCAAATCTCGTTCGGCTTGCTCGAGCAGATTCACGGCTTCAGTCGTCGCGTCGGCGAGTGAAGACATTCGTGTTTTGAGCTCATGGTAATGGGGTTCGCTCTCCTCAATAAATCGGCGCGCCTGCTCGATTTGGTCTACCTGAGTTGTTGCATCTTGATAGGCTGCGTCTAGTTCTTCAATGGGAACCCGGGCCGCCGTCCCCAGTTCCAACGCCCAGTTTTCATGTTTCTCTTTGATGACCGCTAAATTGGCCTCTATTTGCACAAAGTCGGACCGGGTTTTTGCGACTGTTTGTTCAGCCTTTCGCATGGATTCGAGTGCCTGCTGGACGTCTTGAACACTTGGCGCATCATCGACGTCATCTGCTTTTGTCGGGTGTTCAGTGGAACCGCATACAGGGCATGGCTGTTCAGGCGTAAGCCCCTCGGCTAGACGGGCTGCATAGGCATCCAAATGCTGCTGATAGACCTCACGGTGATGCTTTTTGCGTTGCTCAAAGACCGCGGTTTCGACTTGCAGGTTTTCGTCTTTAGTTTCGAGTAGAGACGTTTGAATTTTTTGTTCTTCCACTAATTGATTCAGCCGTCGTCTCTGATTTAGTTGGACCGTGCATTGTTCAAGCTGACGGATTGCCATTGGCTGCTCGAGCATTTTGGTCTGCATCTTGGCTAGAGTTGCTTCAAATTCGGACAGCTTGGCATCGTGGTCCGTTTTGATCGATAGCAGCTCTTCTAGCCGATCTTTTGCCTGTTCAGTCTGTTCAGTTTTGTGTTCTTCCTCCTGCTTGGCCAAATTAAATTCGAGCACGCGGTTTCTCAGATTTCGGACATCTTCCAGCTTCAATCTCAGCATTTCAGTCTCATCTTGGCGATCGTCCTGGATGGCGAACTCTTCGTCCCGCTGCAGTGCTTTTGTTTGCGCTTTTTCAAGTTGGAGAGCATCGATCTTAAGACCATCAATTGCGCGTTGATGTTCTTTAATTCGCTGCTCAAGATTGAGATGCGCATCGCGGAGTTCTTCTGCTGCGAGAGCAGCTTTGAGGCGGTTTCTTTTTTCGGCTATTTCTGATTCTTTAGCCGCGAACAGTGCCGCATTTTGCCTCGCTGAGTCGAGTTGTATAAAAGCACGGTCGAGCGTTTGAGCTTTTGTCAACGTGCTTTCGTGCTGTCGAACCAACTCACTTTGTTGAGTCCGACGTTCTAGATGAGCCTGTGCCCTACGCCGTCCGTTTTGAATTTGAGTAAACAGCTCATCTTCCGTCGAGACGTGGGCGAGTTTCAGACATTGTCCAATCTTCTTCAGATCATCAGCTTGCGCCTTACCGAGTTCATCTGCTGTCTTTTTTAGTTGGCTTTGGAATGAGGCATAACGATGTGTTTTGAAGAGCGAGGCCAATAAGTCAGCCTTCTCGCGAGTCTTGGCAGATAAGAATTCCCTAAATTGACCCTGTGGAAGCATGACGACACTTCTGAATTGGTCGATGGAATATCCGAGAAGGTCTCGGATAAGGCCGTCTACTTTAGTTTTTCCCGTCGCCTTTGGTGTGCCATCGCCATCGTCTACGGTCTCCAGCTCATAAAATTCGACTAGGCCATTTGAGCGGCCCGGTTGTGACGGCATTCGGAGGACTCGATAGAGTTGACCGTTGACGTCAAAGCGAAAGTCAACAAAGGTCATCGTCCCTTTTCGAGCATGGTCGCTTCGAATGCTGCGCTCTGGACGCAGTCCCCCCGATGATTGACCAAAGAGTCCGTAGGTCATCGCATCCAAAACGGCGGTTTTACCGGCACCTGTCTCACCGGAGATCATCATCAAACGCTCCGTACCGAGCTGTCTAAAGTCAATGATTTGCTTTGTCGGATACGCCGTGTACGCTTGAAAGGTGAGAATTTCTGGCTTCATGACGACCCATTCGTGGGCGCATCCATTTTTGTGACGAGCAGCTCGACTGCCTCAGTTTGACGGGCGTCCATCATTTGACCTGTGACCTGTGCGTAGAAATTACTGAAGTGACCTTCGATGGACAAATTATGGTGGTCAACTTCGGGTTTTGGGTCCAACATAGTGTCGGTTTTGTCGGCGTAACTGAGATGGACGGCCTGGGGATACCAACGTTGCAATCGAGCCATAACCTCACTGACAGGTGTGTCATCTTCTAATTCGAAGAAAACATAGTCATCACGGTGCTGGTCATCTTTCGCATTGGCCATAATATCGGAAAAAAGACCACGGATCACCCTGAGGTCACGGCGATGAACCAGTGGCATACGCGATGTTTCAATATCGCCTTTCTCATTCATGTCGATCACTGTGAAGCTTTTGGTATGAGATGCTTCCGATTTAGAATATTTGAGTAGGGACCCGGAGTATTGAATCCGACCCATATCGTCCACAGCTTGCGCTTTGTGAAGATGCCCTAAGGCAACGTATTCAAATGACTTGAAAACATCCCCATGTACCTGACCACTTCCACCCACATATAAATCCCGCTCACTGTCAGACTGAGTGCCGTTTCGAACAAAGGCGTGAGCGACTAAGACGCATCTGTCTGCTTTGTCGGGCAGCGAGCGAATTTGATCGATGACCGCACGCAGCGCGCTTTCTTGATCTCTAGCCGATTTTTGTCCGGTGGCAAACCTAACTAAAGCTGGCTCTAGAAAGGGGATTAAGAAAATATCGACCGGTCCGAACTGATCTTTAAGTGTGACCCGTGTCAAACCGTTTTCAATGGACGGGGCAATTCGCAAGGTGTCTTTCGTAAGACCGTTTGTGAGTGTCATCCGGTGGGCGTTGTCATGGTTTCCAGGGATCACAAGCACTGGCGTGGCCATTTGAGACGCAACCACCTGGAACACGTCGTTGAGCAGAACGATTGCATCGGTGGGCGGGACGGCTCTGTCGAATACATCACCCGCGATCAGCAGCGCATCAACAGCTGGCTCAGACGATCTGATGAAGTCGACGATCTGATCGAGGGCGTACTTTTGTTCCTCGAGGAGAGAATAATTATTCAGACTGCGGCCTAGGTGTAGGTCGGCGATGTGTACGAAACGCGCCATAGTTCAGTATCGTATAGTGACAAGACCAGCTTGCAAGCTGAATTCGGAATTTTCTCGGACTCAACGCGCATTTTTAAGGCACATTAGACTCTTTGGAAGTGGTCACTCGCTCGATTTGAGTAGGATTGTCGCAGCAGCCTTGGCGTCATTATTGGTCTTTTGGCAGGCGTTTACGACGCGACGGTTGAACTCCTTCTTCGGGTGCTTGTTGACCGTTTGATTACCCTTCGCTTTGAGGATTTTAGCGACAGCAAGATGACACGCCTTGCTCTCCTTCGTTGTCCTACTCTGGTTTATGTTTCCAGTCGGAATTGCGATCTGGTTACTTTGACCAATGCGCTTGAGCGACGGACCGATTGATGGAAACGATGACGTTGACTGAGTGGTCTTATTGGACCCATCTTTTGCCACAAATAGCTTTCTCACTTTCCTAAAGACCGTTGATGGGACATACGCATTGAGTCTGCATTGCTCAAGAATATGTTTATTGACGTTCGATTTACCCTTTATCGGCTTAAGGCCTTCCTTTTCCGATATGGCCCAGACTTGTGTCTTACAGGTACTCAAGGACTTCTTGGAGGCTCCTTCTTGCTTTTTGCTCAAACTAATTATCGTGTTTTTTTTCTGTCCCGAAGACGTTTTCTTTTTCGTTTTCGAACGTGCTGTATTTGAGTTTGGGTGCTTTTTGGTCAGATAGCGTTTGATGAGCCCAAAGCTCCGTCTCGGATTTAGTTTTGCCTTGTTACATGCATCGCGGATTTCAAGATTCAGGCTCTTGACCCCTTTTCGAGGGAAAAGTTTGTCGCTTTTAACGCGATATTTCACTTTCTTAACGCAGGTCTTAAGCTTGTTAGGGCCTGGGGTGAGCGTTGACTGTTTTTGCGTCCCAGTTTTGGTCTTTTTCTTTTTCTGGGCGGTCTGGCCCACGTCGCGTCTCTCGGCGAGACCTGTACCCTTCTCTTGGTTTGTTTCACCGTTGTCGCTCTTGGTAAAGATGCCTGATTTAAAGAGTGCTTTGAGTGCCAAATAACCATCGAACTTATTGTCTTTGCAGCTGTCTATGATGCGATTTTTGAGCTCACCCCCCCGCACTGTTGGGATCAGTTTTTTGTCGCGGGCATGGGCCTTGATTTCTCGCTGACAGGTCTTCAAATACTCTTTCTTATCGGCGGTTTTGTTGGACTCCGCATCGCTCGGTTGGGTCCCTTTGGCGGCCGTGGCAAAGGCACCAGCGCGTTTGGCCATCTTCAGTGCGACTTTCGGCTTGAACCTCGCCTCAGTGCAAGCGTCACGGACCAATCGACTGGATTTTTTATTGTTATCTTTAAGGACGAGCTTATTGCGCTTTGCCAGGTCGAATACGGCTCGAATGCAATCGGAATGCGCGACTCGTTTTTGATCCTTTTGGTTAGAGACAGCCTCATTCTGTGCGTCATTTTTGATGAAGATCTGATTTTTAAAGGCGATCTTTAGGGCAGCGCGTCGCTTAAATTTGGCTTTTATACAAGCTTTTGAAATCAGTCGTTTTCCGTCTTTTATTGGCTTGTTAAAGACAAGCTTTTTGCGTTTTGCAAGCCGCAGGACATCGCGTCGGCATGCGTTAGTCTGACGCGCTGTATCGGACTTGATGACTTTAGCCGTGTTTTTTCCTGTCTTTTCGACGGCGTCCTCAGCATGAGCAACGGACAGTCCAAAGGCCAATGAGACCATGATGAAAGGAGACAGTGTGCGTGTTTGAGTTATGTGCATTTTCGGAATTCCCTTTTACGTCTGATCCACGTATGCCGCAGCTACGTTAACTGGGTCATTAAATTCGGACAAGCCCCCGAGGTTCTGGCCTTGGCACAGCGCCATTCAGACGGCATGGTTGCGTCTTTGTTCAATCCAGCGTGTTGATTGTAAAAGGATTGGGCGAGGCAACTGCAGAGAATGAGCTCAGTCTCTTTGAAAAATGGACAGCCGATAATCGCGGGTTGTGTCCGGATTCACGCCGTTGACTTCGATGTAGAGTGCATCACCGGGCTCCAAGAAAACGGAGATGGGGTCCATGAAGCTTGTTCCGTTGGGTTGTGTTTGTGAGTACACCGTATCGACGAGTGAACCGCTGTCATCGAAAACGCTCATGCGTAATTCGCCTTGTCCTGGATCCAATGAAGCCGCAATGACAATGTTACCTTCTGCTACATAGGTAAAAAAGTCGGTCTCACCGGCACAAATTTTCAGACCAGGATGTTCGCCACTTGTTAATTCCTTAGCGTTGATTTGAGACTCGCCTGTGTCTTGGCAACCGGTTTGCGTCTCGCCCGAGGTAAGCTCACAGTAGCTGACATCGCCAAGTTGTAATTCCAGGTCGTCGACAAAATCATTTGCCTGCGGACAAGCTTCATCGGGGCTCCAGCCGATCCACTCGGCATCTCGACCAATGGAGCGCGCATAGTCACGATAGAGAGCGTAACCATCATTGTTCTCGGAGATGTTTCTGGCCTTGAAGACAAGTGGCTCTTGGCAAAGCCCGCTGGCCTCATCGATCAGTGTTGTTTGCGCGTGAGCCATAATCATGTCGTACATGGCCCCCGTAGAGCTGTTCCAGCAGCACGTTCTCGATGACCCATAAACGAGTTCTCCAAAGACGTAATCTTCGAGGGTGCGGTGTTGCCGATCCGTCTCTTGTCGGCTGATGCCGAATTCATCGGCATTAACCTCGTACAGTTGCTTGAATGCGTCTTCGCGTCGCGTTCGCGCCGCACAACTCGCGGGGTAGCGTCGTAAATGGCTGCGGGCCGAATTGATCAGCTGCTCGGCTAAGCGTACCTTCTCTTCGGGTGACAATTCTCTGAGGAGCTCTTCAAAATCAGTGATGCGTGCGGCGATGGTCGTCAAATCGGAGCTGTTGATCCAATGCGCTTCGTCGTTCTTGGCGAAGGTATTTCGATAGGCTCCATTAATGGGTTCAGCGATGCGCCAACGGCGAAGTCCGCCACCGAGTTCCGCAAATCGGTCCCCATCCACGTTTTCTCCCGCACCACCCGCATCTGTTTTTTTGAAATATCGACCGGCCGCCGCCCCGTCTTCCCATTTGGGATATCGTCGCGGCATTGAACCGGTCGCGACGGCCAGTTCTAAGCGGCCATCATCGTACGGTTTGACCCGCATCACGGGAACCGTGTGTCCAATGCCTCTGCGCTGCCAGCGAATAAGGAGCACATCTCCCGCTCTGATTTTATCAGCTTTCAAGTGGTACATGTTCGCGCCGTCGGCTAGATGCATTGACCCAAACCAAGACAAGGCCAACAGCATGAAATGCCCAACACGCTTATTGACGAATATTTCATCGAAGTAGGCACCCGCTCGGGCTGCTTTACCCTCGAACTGTCCCAAAAATGGCACTTCATCACCGCCTCCGTAGAGACCTCGTTTTCGTAGCCTTCTGTCGATTGGCCACGGTCCATTCGGCGTCCACTGAGCGGTATAATCCTGGTAGCGTGTTTTAAATCTAGGCGTCCCTGAGAAGGGAGCTCCATTGGACCTGCGAAAACCAAAATGCCCGAGATAAATTCGCTCGCCTGCATCATTGGCTTCAAGAAAGAAGGGCAGGCCATACCAACTTGCGAATGTAGCTCGAAGGAAGATAGCCACTTCAGCGCATTCCAGAACTGGTGCGAGCAGGGTTTTGCCGTATGGCGTCGTAAGATTAAATGTCAATAAGCCGTTTTCGCCCGGTTGCTCGGTGGTCTGCATACTCTCGAGCCAAGCGGCGTATTTCTCATCCCAAGTCAGACCGCTGTCGGAAGCCCAAGCGAGCCCTGATTCAGCCGTGATCTCGTTCCAACCCTGTGTCACGGGCCAGACCTGGTAATCATCATTATCCCAACTTACAGACGGACCTGGTCGACCTGTACCATCCTCTTTGCCGGATCCAACCACTTGCTCGAAGGGACCCTGCGCACCGTATTCAGCAAGCCACTCCTGTTGCTCTTGCGAGGTCTCAATTGGTGCGTCCGAACAGCCGGCCAAAAAAGTGCACACAGCGACCGGGATCCAGAAATAGTTTAAGACTTTATCCATTCCAACCTCGATTCTCCGCACGATGTACTTGGCATCAGAAAACGCGCAGTGCATCGCACCATAACGTCGTGCGCGCGGAGTATAACAGATTGTATTTGTTCTGTCGCGTCTATACTTCGCTTGCCTCAGCTGATCGCTTTGTTGTCGTTCACAGCGTCGCGGCCGTGTCCTCGGCGGTTCACCCCTATTTGAGCTGACGGTACAATCCACTGACCGGGGTGTGCCATTCCGATGCGGCGTTGATGATCTGACCTGACTCGTCGTAGGTGAGGGTGACACCGATCCAGGTATCGCCCCGTACAATGTGTGCGTAATGCATCGAGAGGCCGAGCGAGCAGACCCAAATTCCGGCGAGAAGCCACATTTTACTCGGTTGATGTTCTGCGAAGAGCCAGCATGCACAGAGCATCGCGCCTGGGAACAGCCACTGCTGGACGGGTTGGCCCAGCGCATGGTCGTGGACAGATAAGAGTGCCACCACAAGGACCAGAATGGGTCCGCAGGTTATGGCCACGACAATTCGAACCGGCGGAGGACGCTCCAAATGGCTTCGCAACCACCAGGCACTGCCCGAGACGAGCCCGAGAATGGCTATACAATGCAGCGGACCGACCCATTGTGTCATTGAAGACGCTGACCTCGGACCTGAAATGTCCTCTGGCCATTGCATGTTGTAAATGCACAATCGGGTCCCTCAAATTCGATGACCAATCGACCGCGCCACACTGAGTTGTCACCAGGCTCAAAGGCGCCCGATAGCCGATAAATCTCGTTACAGCCGCCTTCATGAACGCCAACGACACTGAAGTTCCTGTCCTCGGGTGCAGGGTTTGCAATCATGGTTGGGGGTTTGGGCCCGGGGCTAGCGGAGACCTCAAGGCGACCTCCACCCACAACGAACCCCATGCGACTGATATGGACATCCACCAAGGGGATCCCGAACAGACCACAACTGAACCGAACTACGGGGTCGATGGTAAATAGACCAGCATGATCGAGGTTACCACCTGCACCTTCGGTCTGGCAGGCGGAGCTACATCCGTCAGCGTCGTTCAGGTTTCCATCATCGCATTCCTCGCCGCCAGCGACGTCGGTAAATCCATCGCCGCATGCCGTGGGCCGGCAATTTTGGGCAATACAGAGAGAGCGCGGTTCGACCTCACAAAGGGTGCCGTCTGCTCGTCCGAGACCAGGAAGGCAGCCGATTTCGGGGGCACATTGCTCGGTACCATCGCAAAAAGAATTGTTGGAACAGACAGTATGGTCAGGCCGGTTGACGATCATATCCCGTTCTTCATCGCAGGAATCGATTGTGCAGTCGACATCGTCATTCGTACTCGGTGGAATGCCCTCTCGGCATCCGAGTCGGAGGTCACAAAACTCGACACCATTGCAGAAGAGTCCATCATTGCATACATCGTTCGACGGAATATGACTGAGTTGGTCCGACACCTCATCGCAAGTATCGATTGTGCAATCGACGCTGTCATCAACGTCTGGTGGCACGCCTGCTTGGCATCCGAAACGCAGATCACAAACTTCGATGCCATTGCAAAAAAGACCGTCATCGCAGCGGGATGCATCGGCTTGGTGGATTATTTGGTCGGTCTCTTCGTCACACCTATCGACCGTACACGCAACGCCATCATCGAGTATCGGGACAGCCCCCACCGCACATCCTTCGTTGGCGATACAGCGTTCCGCTCCGTTACAGAAAAGGCCATCGTCGCAGACGGTTGAATCCACTCGATGGATAATTTGGTCGGTGTTTTCGTCGCATGAGTCGATTGTGCATGGAATGCCATCATCGACGGGTGGTGCAACACCCGCTATACAGCCTTGGTCGGCCAGGCATCGCTCTGCACCGTTACAGAAGAGGTTATCATCGCAGAGACTGTCCTCGGACACATGAATGACCCGTCTTTCGACTTCGCTGCAGCGATCGATTGTACACCCGACGTTGTCGTCAAGTTGGGGTGGTTCGCCTGGTTGACAGCCACTCTGTGGATGGCAGCGTTCTTCCCCATTGCAAAAGAGGTCATCGTCGCATGCGGCGTCAATAGTCCGATGCTCGATGATATCTAGCTGCTCATTGCAGACATCTTGGGTACAAGCAATGCCATCGGATAGTGCAGGTGGAGTACCTGCTTGGCAGCCGTCGATGGGATGGCAAACCTCAGCACCGTTGCAGAACTGTCCATCGGAACATCTAGCCGGTGCTGGTGTGTGTAAGACCATCGCAAATACGTCGCTGCAAACATCGATTGTGCAAGGAACACCATCATCGATCTCAGGTGCTTCACCCGGTTGACATTGCCCGGTATTTTGATTGCACGTCTCCACCCCATTACAAAATGAGTTGTCATCGCAATCGTCATTTGTCTGGCACTCAGGTCGATCCACACAGCCCTCAGCAACTGCACAGAGCTGAGTTTCAATACAGCGTCCATGGACAGGTAGAAACTCGCAGGAGCCGTCTCTGTCTACGCAGACATCGATGGTGCATTCGACATCATCGTCGCAGACAATTGGCTGACCTGGAGTGCACCGACCTTCAAAGCAACTTTCTTCACCGTTGCATTCGGTACCATCGATACAATCGTCATCCCGTTCGCACGGAACGATGGGGAAACAGCCCAATTTCAGGTCGCAGAGATGATTTTCAGGACAGCGATCTGGGCTAGGTTCATTTCGACATTCGCGGGTCTCATCAGAGCAACTATCAGCCGTACAGCGGATGCCATCGTCGCATGGACGGGAAGGGGCTGCATAACATCGGTAATTTGAGCAAATCTCTTGGCCATTACAAAACAGGCCGTCATCGCATTCTGCGTTCGAACGACAATCGCCCATGAACATATCCTGAAATGGTAGAGTGGCGTCTTCTGAATCGTCCGGGGCACCGTCGATCAAATCATAATCGATGGCGAGGTCAGTCGAGAGTGTCGAATCGACTAAAGGTCGAAATTGATCCACCGACGCGGGCGTATTTGAGTCGCTACAGCCCAAGAACATCATGTTCAAGACCAAAATTTGGATCCTGTTTTTGATTGTCATGAGTGTCGTCCAAAACGTCATCTACTTAAGCTTAACATAGAGAATGACCGATGGATTTTTTTGTATCGACTTTATCTCGCGCAGAGAAGAATTGTTCGATGTTGATCACATTTTGCTCCAAACGTGGTTCCAATTCAGATATTGCTGGCCGAGGGTGCGTTAAAAAAAGAGCCAAGCGACCAGTTTAGTGCGCTTTTAATCGAGTCGTGCTCGTACTTTTAGACTGGGGGTGGCGGGGCGCGCCATATTGCTAATTTTGGTACTGATATTCAAAATCGGTAAGTTGAGACTGCACAGGGCGGTCTGTCCGAGGACGCAATTTTGATACTGTCCTCAATGTACGATGGCCTTTTTAAAATAGATGGAGAGAGAAAGAAGTTATTTTGAAGAACAGCACCTTTACCTTGACTGTTTTGACAGTTCTATCTGTTCAACTTAGCGGCTGCGCCGAGAAGCGCGGTGGACAGGATATTGTGATTATCGAAACCGATGTGGCCAATGGAGGTGTCGGGGCAGATGGCGGTTTTGCTCCAGATACGACCGTAAACTCGGAAGATGCAGAGTTGAGTCCCGATATGACTCTAGGCACTGAGCTTTTTCCGGGTGAGTCTGTCCGATGTCAAGCAAACGTTAGCTATGAGCGATTACTCCCCATACTCAATGGGGGTCGCGTCCATCCGACGGGTCGCGGTGAGCAGTCGTCAGCATACGATTTTTGTAATCGTCGAATCATCCTTTTTGGTGGAAATGATTTTCAGCCGGAAGAATGTGCGGATTTTGGTCCCAAGCGATTTCAAGGTGACACCTGGATCTATTCACTTGAGCACGACAATTGGGCCCGTTTAAACCTGGACGTGGCCCCCCGAGCTCGAGGCCGTCATCGGATGGTTTTCGACCGGTCCAGAAAACAAATCTATCTCTTCGGCGGTCGGTACCGAGAACAAGCGAATTCCGGCCTCTACCAATTGTTCAATGACTTCTGGATTTTCGACGTCAACACGGACACGTGGTCTCAGCGATTGACCATGGGTGATGTCCCCAGTCCGAGAACAAACACGGCCATGGTCTATGACTATGTCAATGATCAGGTCATTCTTTTTGGAGGGTCCACATCACGCAGTGGACTCGAATTTATTCCGCAGAACGACACCTATATCCTAGACCTGGACACATTTGTTTGGCGACGCGTCGACGGGCCCGCTCCCCGTGCCAGATTATTTCATGAGATGGTCATAGACTCGACTCATGGACAGCTCTTGCTATTCGGTGGTGGTGGTGCCAACGCATTTATCGGACCATTCTATCGGGATCTTTGGAGTTTTGACCTCGAAAATGAAACCTGGACACAGCTCTGGGACGGGACCGGGCGTGGACCTGATGCTCGGATTAATGCCTCTCTTGTGGAAGATCTTGAGGGCCAACGGATTTTGATGTTTGCTGGGCATGATGACACCAATGTGGGTCATCGAAATGATGTCTGGGAGTACGACACTGTTAATCAACAATGGCGCGGGATTATTGCTGGGGATACCGGGGCCGGGCAGGGATGTACTCGATTTTGTGAATGCCCACCAGATTTTGTTCAGGTCGATATCAATAGTCCGGAGCGTAGACAATATCATATGTTCGAGCCAATTCCTGACGAACACCGCGCGATTCTATTCGGTGGCAAAGGGGATTGTGGCTACCTTGACGATACCTGGAGCTTTTCATTTGAAGATGACCAATGGATTGAGGTTGAGCCAGCTGGACAGGGCGAGGCATGTATGCGGACTGGACAAGAGGGCTGTACCGACCTCTGTTATTAGCGAATTGCGTGCGATATGGCGTTAAACTCTCCGAAAAGTCTGGCGGTGCTTGCCTTGGGAGCGGCCGCATTAGCGGTGGTGCTCTTCAATCTGATTTTGAAGCCGAGTCCCAATGAATCTTCTACCGTCGAGAGCCCATTGCCTGATCCCTCTCTGAATCAAGTAGCTGTTGAGAAAGCCGGCAAAATTACGCTACCCAAACGAGTTCGAAGAAAATATTCAGGGGGGACTCAGTCCAAGCGTAAATGGATAAAACGGATGCGCTTAGAAAGGCGTTTTCAACGAGACCTGTGTGGTAAAAATGACTATCTGGTTCGATGTCTAACAGCCTATAAAAACCCGATTACCAAAACTGTTGAACCGTTCAGTCGGCGCGACTGCATCGACGCTGTCACGACCATCGTCTCCATGGAAGGCAATCCAGGTGGTAAACTCGGGGATTTGCAAGGCGCTTTTTTCGCTGATGACCTACCGCAAACGATTGAAGCCGGCTTGGAAATGGACGTCGTGGCTGACCGATTGGGCTTTAGAGTTTCACAGATTTTACTCCCGAAGCTAGCTCAGCGTGGCGGGAAGCATAGAGAGACTCCTTATTGTAATGCACTGCTTCATCAGGCGTTCGAAGTCGATGGTAATTGACTTGTCGATGGTGCTTACGTCGGGTTCGGTCTCGTTTAAGAACCGGTAAAACAACCCTAGAGCGGTGGTGCAGTTTCTGTCGCCGTAGCCTCCATTGGCATAGGTGGCTCGGAAAAGGTGAGGCGCCCGGCATCGGTCAGTGCATTGAGCGCATGTCGGCCTGGAATTTGGCTAATAGCCGAACAATTGGCGTCCGGACAGCGTACTTGTTTTCCTGCATATTCGGCTGGCACGCGCAAATGGCACGGACAACCTACGCACTTGAGGCGTATAAACGTGAAATCTTGCATGTGAACAACCAGGATCGACTCGTTGTCGCTACTATCTCTTGAAAGACGCTCAATGTCACATGGATTCTGCGCAGTCACTGACTGCGGGCCCGGGTTTGGTATCTTCTCAGTCCGGTTTTTGCCGCCCATACGCCCGGAACATCTGTCAGATCACCAGCAGGCTGAGCCCCATATGAACAGAGAGAGTTCTGAGGTCGGTGTCTTACATTCACTTTACTCGATAGTCGAACGCGTAGAAGGGCGTGACCAAATACTGTTTCACCGCGGTCTAGGTGCCCTCCAAAAAGCCCCCAGTCACTCGTGGCGTCCACCGACAAACCGGTCGATCTTTAGGGCTAATTCGAATCAGTCCCATCTAAGGCCTTGTCTAGAATTCGAAGTGCAGCCTCTAATTCCGCAGCTGTAATATCGAGGGGTGGACTCAAAACGAGACCGCCATTTTTAAAACCTCGCAGTGATAAACCGCGACGCTTACAGCGATTGATGATGGTGTTCGCCTGCTCACCCATGTGTAGAACGTAGTAGGCACCTTGTCCCTGGACAGTTATGCCCCGACCTGCCAGTGAATCCACATATTCAGCCAGTCTAGTCATGGTGGGTTTGCTGTCCGTCCGCCTCAGTTCCATCATCTGATAATGGACACGAATCATACTGAGCTCGTCGCCATCCCACGTCGAGACCATGGTCAACGGGTTGGGTACGAAGTAGTCCTGCTTAAGATGGATAAATCCAGTCTGCCCCCCCGGCCACCACACTCTAATATCGGGGTTGCCAGGACCGGTGTCGGTGGCGAATGGGGTCGTCTGGCAGCGATACGCAGCCGAGGCTGTCTCGACACTCACGATGGGAATGCCCGTATCAGCTCGGAATTGTTCTAGGACGGCCCAAGCCTCGTCCGATAAGACAGCACCGGTTCGCTCTTGGACAGGTTCCACGAAAAGACCCAAAACGGCTTCTTTCGACCCGATCTCAGCCACAGATTGCTCAAGCTGTGTGAGCATTTGAGTCACACCCACTTGGCTTGGATGATCGACGAGTGGCCAGCTACGCGCGGCTGATCCCATGCTGTGAACGGCTTGATCCGAGAGAGCGCGGCAGCCAGCGGACGTATGTCCAACGTAACCACCTTTCAGCCCAATGGCCGCCACTCCATCTTTTCGATGGTGCTTCAATGTCCGTATGGTTTTATCGACCAATTCATCGCGGCACGATGTCAAATATAGATGAGGATAGTCCGCGTTGAGCGCAGTCACCCATTCGACCGCTCGAACGATGGCGGGCGTGATGTAATTACAAACCGTAATCTTAGTTACGGCCGGTCCAAATAAACCGCCCTGATCTCGGAGGTCCACCAGTGCCTGTGGTGGGCTTGCGAGCGGTTGGCTTAGAACACCATTCCAGTCAAAAGGGCGACGGTCTATCGGGTCTTGACGGCCTGGTTTATACCCTTGGAGTGGAATTCGATAATAGATTGCCTTTGCGCCCTGCTCTCCATACTGGCCTGACAGTGTGACGTCCTCGTAAGCACCGAACATTCGATTCAAGTGAGTCATCGAATCGGCAAGCCCTACGCGGTTTCGCCCTGTCATCCACCTATAGCGATTCTCACCCTCCGTCGTCTTGAGCGCGCGCGCTTGTTTCAGTTGTGCTTGTTTCAACTCAGCGCCTAAGCCGGCGCCTTGATGGTCGGGGTGGATCGTGATGGCCATGGAATAAGCGGTGTTGTTCTGACCCAAATATTGATCCTGGTCTGGACCTTCAATCTGTCGAAACGCTTCTAAAGGGCCGGCCAATGCGGAGCCGACGATGACCCAGCCATCCTGTGATTTAACTTCTGCTACGATGGCCACCCCATAGGGGTCATTGAGACCAATGGATAGGGTCTCTCTCGTATCTCGTCGAGCCGGTTCGTAGACAGCTGATTCGAGCCTCAGGATCGTCTCTAGCACCACCTCTTTCTCATCATTTGTGACAGGCCGCGTCCTGTATATCTCGTTGCGCTGTTTCGGCCGTACAGCCACCATCTCTTCCCAGCTGGGAACCTCCGCGGGTCCGTTGGCACTGAGCCAGTCGAGACTTTTTTGAATGGTTTCAAAAAGTTGGTCGATTTCGCGTGCACCATATGCGTCTGAAAGTCGATAGCGAATGGTTCGTGTGCCGGCAGCAAAGACCACCGCACCTCGCCAAAAACGTTGTTTGATGTAGGCTGACATCAGCTCTGGTGTTGGAAGGTCAAAGGCGAATGCGTAGCCGCGCTGTCGAGTGCCCTGAACCAGACCTGGGTAAAGATTCGGTAGGGCGTTTAATCTGGGATTGACATACTCTTCGACCCAAGCGGCGTGGGCTCCATCACCTATGCTTTGACAATGACTCAGCCCTCGGACCATGGATGCGACGTGGGCACTGGTCGGTTCTGGATCGATGAACCGACTGTTGACGAATCCTACCTGAGCTCGTTTGGCCCAAGTCATTGCATCGGGGTTATCTGGACGGCCGTCCTTGTCCACCAGGTTATAACCAAGGCCCCACGAGTAAGGTCCACCCAAGCCGAAGCCGGTTTGCACTTCATCTAAAATCATCGAAACCTTATGATACCGCGTCAGACGTCGGAGGGCTTGGTAGAACCGAGCTACACCATACCGATCGCCGCCCTCCGACTGCATCGGCTCGATTATGAGGGCATAAATAGTGCCACCACGAAGTGCGTCGTTTACGAACCTGAGCGAATCAGCCTCTTCCTGAAGGCATGGGTCAATTTGCGCGGCGTTTTGCATCGCGTCGGCATCTCCGACGTCACAGGCGCGCAGTAATGCGTCGACCGCGGCGTCGGATGGCTTTGTTGACGTGGTCGCAGGGAAGGGCGCGAAAATTGCGCGAAACCCATCCAGTTCATACGGGGTCCGTTTTTTGGGGTTCCATGTGGCGTGCAGTGCTTGGAGAGTGCGCCCATGAAAACTGCCTTCGAAAGCAAGTACGGTATCGGCCGCCGAATTGTTCGCATTGAGTTTACAGAGCGCGAGTGCCTTTTCGTTCGCTTCGGCGCCGCTATTGGTAAAAGCGATTTTATCGATTTCGGGCGTCTGTGCTCCTAGGTAATGAGCATATTTAGTCGCCATGGGATGGGTGATGATGCTGGAGTCTGGGGAGCGCACAAGCAACCCGTCGAACGACCCGTCAAAATACGCGCGAACGGCTCCATCGGATGCAAATCCACTATTCAGTGTCGCCGTTTGACTCATTCCATCCAAAACGCTCATTGGCTCGGCGTCGACTGAAACCATCCAGGGACCCCATGACCGCATGTGGTCGAACACCATCGGTTTTTTTTCACGGGGCATTCGGTCGCCGGCATAGAGCCGCTCGAGCCATTCATTAGATTGCGGAAGTGCCTGACAACTGGGGTGCTGAATCCGCATCATCCGGGGGAAATCAATGGGACTTCGCTGAGCATCAGTGGACGCTTCGTCCAGGTGTTTCGCTTCTAAGGCCTCTAACTCTTTATCTCGGTTATCCATAACGAAAAGTCACTTTCACGCAATCTCATCTCCACCATAGCCACCTCTGCGCCTGTGTAGAACCCCCTTTTCGTGCTGGATAGATCTTTGCTGTTGACCTTCTCAACCTTGCTACTCGGGGCGCTTGATACCGAGCTTCCGGCACCCTAGTTCGGGTCCAGCAGGCCGTCGAGTTGGTCATTGAAGGCCGCTGAATTGTACCGCTGTCCGCGAGCCACTATCCGCATTTCATCGACTTCAATCACCAAATAGGTGTTTCTGGCGAAGGGGTCGAAATAAGCAGCGAGTGAGCGCTCGCCATCGGCGACGACTGGCATTGTTAGATTGTTTCGTTGCTGCCATCGGTTTGCATCGACGGCATCGGCCGGCATGAAGTTTTCGTTGTCGTACAGCGAGACCACGATGCGCACACCAGCATCAGCTAACCGAGTTTGAGAGGCTTGCAATGTGACCATGTTCCTCACACATGAGCCACACCAGGCCACAGCGTTAAACAGGACGAGGAAGCCGGCATCGCCGTCGCGCCGAAGAGTCTCTAGGTCGGTTGGTGCATCGGTCGAGTCGACAAAGCTCAAATTCGCTATGACGTCGCCGACAGCGACGCCATACGGGCCTTCAGGGTACTGCCCGTTATCGGCCATCTGAGCGTCGTCCGCACGGCTGTCAAGAGCACCAAAGTCAACGTTCGCTGCACCGCCATCGACGGATGAATCAATGACCATGGGCGTATCGGCGTCAGGAACGCCCGCATCGCTTGCAGCCTCGACCACCGCATCGGTTCGCTCCTCGATATCCAGGACCGCAGCATCAGGTGGCGTCGCCGCTGCATCGTTGCCAGGCGCACTCCCGTCGCCCCTCATGGGCTGGTCCGGTCTAGACATTTGACCGTCTGTTGAACCGCCTGTAGCTCCATCAGGTGAATCCGTCTCTGTGATGCCTGTATCGCCATCGTCGCGCTCGTCGATCCCGGTATCAATTGACGAGACCTGGGTCCTTTCCGTATCGGCCACACCGTCATCTGTGGGTTGTGACGAACCGGTGTCTTCGACGAACCCTACGTCAAGGTCAGAATCGGGTGTAGTGCTTCCAGTGCTTGCCCCATCGTTTTGTTCGTCAATGATGGCATCCAGAGATGGCACGCGTCCTACGTCATCGGATGGTGTGTCGCTGACTGAAACCTCACAGCCGGTGCTGAGGGCCGTGAGGCTAAAGATCAGCCAGAACGTCGGTGCCGTGGCTTTTCGTTTTAACTTTTTCATAAATTCGTTCGATGTTTCCGTCTTCATCAATGAGAAATGATTTTCTGAGAATGCCGTCAAACTCGCGGCCCATGAATTTCTTTCGTCCCCAGCATCCATAGGCTTGGACAATGTCACCAGGCTCATCTGACAGCAGTGGATACGGGAATTCCTGCTTGGTTGCGAAGTTTTTTTGCCGTTTCACCGAATCCTTACTCATACCGAGAATGGCGACATTTTTCTCGGTGAACGCGTTGATATTGTCACGGATGTTGCAGCCCTCGGCGGTGCAGCCCGGTGTGCTGGCCTTTGGGTAAAACCAGAGCAGAACCTTGCGCCCCTTGTAATCGGTTAGTGAGACGGTGTTCCCATCCTGGTCTTGCAGTGAAAATTCAGGTGCTTTGTCGCCAACGTTTAACATGACAATTCCTTTTCCTCGCTCTTGTAAAAAATCTGTCCCGGCAAGACCATAGAGCGATTTATGGTCTCGCATCGGACTCAATGGGCCGAGTCTAGTTCCTCGATTTCAGGTACCGTTCAACCGTCTCCACTATGACCTGCGTTTGATGATCGATTTCGATGTTCAAGGTGTCACCTGGACGGCGCTCGCTGAGGTGCGTTACCCGCAACGTCTCCGGGATCAAATGGATCCAAAAATCCGTCTCGTTTACGTCACCAATGGTGAGACTGCAGCCGTCGATCGCGATATAGCCTTTGCTGATAACAAATGGGCACCACTGGGCGTCGATGGTAAGACGCATGCTCACGTTGTCTTCGGCATCAACGATCTCGGCGATTTTTGCTTGGGTATGGACGTGACCAGAAAGCATGTGCCCACCGATTTCGTCGCCAAAACGGGCCGCGCGTTCAAGGTTAACCAAATCGCCGACCTTCAAGGCACCTAAATTAGAGCGGTCTAAGCTCTCTTGGATAACGTCGAACTTGATGGAATGGGTTGTCCAATCCACAACGGTTAAGCAAACTCCGTTGACTGAGACGCTCGCCCCCCGTTCAAGGTCCTTCGTGAGCCCGTCTGGTGTTCCCAGTTCGAGCCTCAAAATACCCCGTGACAGTCTTGCATCTTTGACTTGACCGCAACACGCCACAATCCCTGTAAACATGACTCGACTCCCCCTAAATGCCCCTCAACACATTGAACACGATCCGTTCTCCGGCCCCAAGGATATTCTGCTGTGTCGACAACTGGGCCCAAATCCGCTAGACCCCCGTGTGGAACTAAATGAGTGGTTGCCGCTCAATTTGGTTACGCTGAAAACACCTCATCGTCCGTCTTCAGGACGGCGTTTCTACGTCTGGGCTGTCGCTATGAAATCGGAAATCTCATGTGTCCTGTTCGCGTGCTTGTTGCTTGGATGCGGCAAAGTCAACATCAATGACCAAGGGTATACGGGGACTTGGAGCGATATGGGGTCTGGAACCATCGACCCAACCAACGGATCATCGAGTCCTGCTAAACCTGATGGTGGTGCTGCGACTGATTTTGGCCGCTCATCCGACTCATCTGTCGAGCACGACGGCACTGTTGGCGGTTGCACAGATGGCTCTGATTGCATGATCCCCGACATCCCTGGGTGTCGCGTAACATGTATTGAAGGGACGTGTATCGATACCTGCGTCACGTCGGTCCCGGATCAACCTCCGGCATGCGGACCTCAAAATGTATGCGATGACCTCTGTGTTTATCTCGCACGCTGTGCTGGTTCATTTTGTATCACCGAAGATGCACGAGAATATCGCACTGCTTTTTCCGTATGTCGGGAAACGCTTTGTGATAGCTCTCCAATCCTTTGTGAACAAGCCACATGCGAGCTTTTTGTCTCCTTCGCCCGTGACCTCAGCCAGCCATTTCGTCAACTTTGCACCGGTCGTTAAAAGAGCAACCGCTGGTGCGTCATGTGCAGGTGCCGCTCGCATCCAATGGCCGTTACCGACCCATTTAGGTGGGACAGGTTAGCGATGTCTCCACAGCTTCAGTTTTCGAGCCAACGCGCCGAGATGATGATAAAAGGGTGTTTTACTAGCCTCATGCTTTGGCTCAAAATCGTCGGTTAGGTACGGCACATACATGCTCCGTCGAACACTGGCTGCGCCCGTGTGCGGCGATTGTTGCACACGATGCCACAACCGTCCGTCATGGATTGTCAGATCGCCCGCTCGCGTTTCGACGGTAACCTCATTGGGGTCGGGTTTGTGGTCCACAAAGTAGAGTTTGTGAAAGCACATCTTGAAGAAGCCCTGGTGATGTGTACCAGGCAACAGTCTTAGACCTCCGTTGGATGCCGGGCAATCGGTCAGATGGATGCCGACGTTCAACATCTGCTTTGGCATTCGAAAGTAAAACAGGTCTCTAAGCCCGTCCGTGTGCCAGCCCAGTTTTGGATAAACGCTGCCCGGCACGTTGACGTAGGTGTTTACAACGCACCCGTCTTTTTCATTATCGCCGATTCGAACATTATCTCCGATGAGTTTACGGACCGGTTCGAAACGTTCACTTCGAATAAACTGTCGAATAAAATCTGAGTAGCATGACGAAAATGGGATTCGTTGCATCATGGGTTTGTTTTCCAATCCCACCCCTTGAAAAATCGGCACGCCGTTGATGACCTTGCGTTCTGCTTGAATCCATTCAGATTCGATTCGGTTCACTTCCTGATTGATTTGAGCAACCTCATCGGCTGAGGCTACATTGCCGAAAATTAGATACCCATGCCGCTCCAGAAATGCGGCTTGGATCGGTGTGATCTCAGAGCCCAACTCAAACCGAGTATCCAAGGGTAGGTCATCGATATCAGCGGCGGTGTTTACACCCATTTCAAATACGGCTGCAGCACTCATTTTACGTCTCCTCTCAGACCGAGAACATGTTGACTGGTCGTGGCGAGATGGTCGCCAATTTTGACAAGGAATTGGGTATTGTCGCCTGTGATTTGTTTAAGCTCGTCGTCCGTACTCAGTGCATATCGAACGGTTAGGAAAATCAGACTTTGAAGGCCCATCCTGATGTCTGATTCACTGAGCATCGACACGGGCGCAATTGCCTGACTCGCCTTGTCCAAAAAGGGGAGCAGCACGCTGTCCCGTCGCTTCGGGTCAAGTTCACCCCTGTCGAGCACATGGCGCATGACCAGGCGAATCATGTCCCGCTTCTCGCGAGCAAAGTTGATGGCATGGTGCATGGTGCTCTCGAGCACCTCTGGGATGTCTTCTCCATTGACTAAAGCCACTTCCAATGCAGCTTGTCCGGTTCCCATCGCCTCGTACAAACAGCGAATGCAGTCTTGGTATAAGCCATCTTTGCCCCCGAAATAATGACTGATCATCGCACTGTTGACGTGAGCACTTTCCGCGATCTCACGAACGGATGTTCCGTCTCGACCTTTGTGCGCAAACAACTCCGATGCAGCCTCGATGATGCGCTGTTTTGTGTCGGCCGCATTTGCGTTTGCTGGACACGCCATGGGCTCACTCCAAATAACTAATTAATCGTTTGTTTAATTAGTGGTTCTCAACATCGCTGTCAAGTGAAAGTGGTCGATTGATAAAATCGATCATGGGTCTTGTTCTGGTCGACAGCCTGTAATTGCCAGGCCCTTTATCAGTGCAGGCGGTATTGGTCACACGACAGTAGGCGGTTTCGGAAATGCTATCGTTTATTCTTTGCTGAAGACGGACTGGCCGGTTTTACTTTTTGCTTTTCTTGGACGACTTCGCCTTCGCAGGCAGCGGGGTTTTCATGATTTGTTTCGGCAACGTGGCACGCAGCTGTTGGAGCAATGGTTTTATGAGGGCTGCACCATTCTGCATGGCGGGTCGGTTCTGTGCGCGTGCCAGATACTGGCGACCGAGTTTGCGGGCGGCCTCCGCTTGATTTAATTGCACCAAACTTTTCATGAGAAGTGCATGAGCTTCCCCATGAGCGGGTTGTTTTTTCACAAGCTGCACCAATGTCCTCGCTGCATCTTGGTGCCGACCAACCTTTTGATAGGCAACACCGAGGTTAAGCGACGTATCCAATGATTGTTCGAGTTTGTAAGCGGCTTCGAGATAATTGACGGCTTGATCAAATTTATTGGTCTTGTATGCAGCCACGCCCAATCGAAAAAGCAAGCTGGGTTCTGAGTTGAGCGCAGGGTGCACATTGGCTGCGGCAGATAGCGAGCGGTAGGCAGACTCAAAGTCGCCCGATTGCAATTGAGTCGCACCCAACTCGTACCATGCTTTGGGTCCGGTCAAAAGTTCAGTCGCGCGCTGAAGTTGATCGGCCGCTTGTTTGAGCTTCTTTTGACGCTTGTAGGCCATGCCAAGCCCAAGACGGGCGCCCCCGTTTTTGTCATCGACTTCAAGCGCGCTCTCAAAGCTTTTCACGGCGGCGTCTAGAGCGCCCGTTTTGCTTTCGAATGACCCACGCATCGCCCAGGCTTTGCTACTTGGATTGGGGCCTGTAGTCGCGGCATCGAGTGATTTTTTAGCAGAGTCGGTATCGCCGAGTGCAGAGTAGATATTGGCCAATGCAAGCTCATACAACTTTTTTCTGTCAGGGTCTTTGCTGGGCATGTTCTCGAGCCGATAGAGAAGCCTATAGGCGCCTTCACGATCCAATGTTTCGTTGGCGTTGATGATCCGGCTTGCCTGGGCACGGTGAAGCCCGATCACTCCGCGCGCTTCGGCAGGCCTAAGTTGGACGGCCGACGCAAAGGCTTTCTCGGCGACTAAAAACCGTTTGCCGTCAAGCGCCTTCTCGCCAGCAACGATGTGCTCTAATGCGATGGCATCGACCGCATTACGTGCCTGGTATTCGCTTAAATTATTCAATGCGATTGGGACGAGCAGCAGCGTTATGGCTGCGAGAAAAAACAGGGTTCGAATATTCATTGGCCGTTGATCCATCCTGACTGACGCTTCCGAACACACCTATACCGCCTCGGTATTTTTGCGCAAGTGATTCTGAGAGAATCAGTATTTCAAGCGCGGCCTAATCGGGATCGGTTGCGCAACACTTGCAAAGGACTTAATCCTATGGAGGAGGAGGTGATTTGTGGTGCATATTGGCCCAAGGATTCTTAAAGGCTTCGTTGGTGTAAACGCCTTTTGGATGAGCTTAACTGCGGTTGTCGGACTGCAAATTTACATGGCCCAGCTTCTGGGCGATCAAACAGCGGATTTAATGCGTCTCCAACTCACCTTTGACCCGACGTCTTTCGCAACGATTTTTCATGGTTGGACCGAAGGCCAATACCAAGCCTACCGACGACATTTCATCGCCGATTTTGTCTATCCGTTCGCATACGCCGTGTTTTTGTATAACTGTCTTGTCTCTTCGGTGAAACGAATCGAGCCCACTCAGTTTTGCGAGACCGTGTTGTACGTACCCCTGTTGGCCGCAGTGGCCGATTATACGGAGAATATACTTCACCTCATCATGACCGAAAAAAACCTATTAGCCCACGCTCATTTGGTTCCGTGGGCTGGTGCTGCAGCCTGCGTAAAATGGTTAAGCTTAGCCACCATTGTCGGCACTATTCTCGCCTGTCGAACTCGGTCATGGTCTTGAGTCAATGGCAATTCAGACGCCATCGGATCGACCTATAGCTAGTCTGGTTTAATCTCCCTGGTTGGCTATCGTCTGAAGTCGCTTTATTGGCCTATCACACCCACGACTCCAGACACTTAATGGCTGTCGTGTTTGGTTGTCAGCTGTCAAGCACGCTTGTCTTTAAATATCAGTCACCCTGGGTGTTCGAATAAAAAGTTCAATAATGTCAGGGTTTTGCATGTTTGGCACAGCCGTTGCTCTTGTCTCTATGTGAACTGTCGACCGAGCCGACCATGGCACGAGCGACCCACAGATTCAGATGAACAGTAAAAATTAGACCAAAAGGACGGTTTGAATCATGACTACATTAACGAAAGCAAAGCGGTTTCTGGCCATGTGCCTTGCCACCAGCGTTTTATTTGCTTGCTCGGCGGAGACGTCTGGCGATGAGACAAGTGGCGCTGCGGCAAACACCCAATCTAATTTGCAACGCCAACCCACGCCCAATATACCTATGTCACCTGCGTCGCCCCCCGGTTTGGCACCGCCTCGGCAAATGCGCGGACCCACACCGGGTGCTCTGATTCCTCAGGGTGACAACGCCGAACGTCGGGCCGGCACCGCACCATGCGAGGCTGCGGACCTTGTCACCGCAACCGGGCCGGCACTCGTGTTTAACGACATCCAGGCTCTGGAGAGTCCACTCTCATTGGCGAATGTCCTCGATGCGCTGGCTGGCGATGCCAATACCCCAACTGGGTCAGCCACCCAGGCCGCGATCGTGCAAACCATGTTGGATACCTTCAATTTTACAGCCATGGCCAACAGCGATGCGCTGGCGGCCTATGGAATGACCAGTACCAATGTCGACAATCGCCCACTTGAAAATGCCATTAATGCCGCTCAATTCGTGGTCGACATGAAACCGAGTGCAACATTCAATCGCCTTGACTTAGCCAGTTCCGATGGTTCGGATTGCGGTGAGCAGCGGGTTATCTACTCTCTGGACCCTAGTTCGGTCTTGAAGACGGTTCCGTTTCAAGATTTTACTCTGATTTTCGAAGCTCGATATCCCAATCCTAATCCGGCTGATGGCTTGGCCGGTTGCCAGCCTATCGCTGATTTCTATGCAGGCCTCACCGATCCAGGTCTGACAAACGCCCAGCGTGCAGCTGCCATTTCTGATTTCTTTCTCAATGGTGTCACTGTCACAAACAGCGTCACCGGCGACACCGTGGCATTACCAGCGGTGGTGACCATTGCAAACTATCAGGGCACCATGGGCCAGATTCGAACCAATCAATTCCTCGACTTGAACTGGCAGTTACGGGAATTTCGCACCAATATTGCCCTTGACGGCACGGTCGAACTTGTCCCAGACACAATCAAGGGTAATCCCATTACAGCCCTCTACAACGCAACCGCCGCAACCGCTGCGGGCATTCCGAATGCGATGCGCGATGATTTCGTCGATAACTTTCTCGATGTCCAAGTGCCACTCTTAGTCCAGCCAGAATTATTGGGATTGAGTGCGTCCGATGACATCTTGACCGGATTTGAACCCGCTTTTGATAATGTCTTTTCTCAATTTACCTCCGATTCGCAGAACACCAGCGATGACCCAGCCAGTGCGGCCGACCAAGGCCTGAAAGATGCCATCGATGATAAGTTGACAAACGACCTTGGCCTCCCCAGCTCGACGGTAAACAGCACCCATGTGCTCAACCGACTGGGTGCGATGACCTGCGGTGGATGTCACCAGTTTTCTGCCAACAAGCCAGTCTCGCCGACCGTCGATTGGCCGGCCATGTCATTCTCATTCAAGCATGTTGCGTTCAATGGCAACCTCTCGCCTGCATTGATCAATACATTTCTTCCTAAAAGGCGCACATTCATGCTGGACACTTGGCTGTGCCACGATGCAGAACCTGAGTGTCAAACCGACGAAGATTGTATTGAGGACGATTTGGTGTGTGTCGACGGAGAGTGTGTCGAAGAGCAAATCGACCCGTGCGACGAGATCGTCTGCTTGGATGGCTTTACTTGTGTCGAGGGCGATTGCATCGAAGACCCGGACACCGGATGTGACGACAATGCTGATTGTGCATATGGTCAAGTCTGTGAAAACGGTGAATGTGTTGACCCGCAGCCAAATCGCTGCCGGAGCCATGATGATTGCCCTGGAACTCAAATCTGCGTTCGTGGCGCCTGTGTCGAACCGGTGGAAAGAGACCAATGTGAGGCCCCAGCAGACCACATGACGGGACCCGGACGGATCACTGGTATGACCGTGACCGGCACACAAATGTACTCGGGAACTTGCGGCGGTGCTGGTGCGGAATCTGTAGTCTCCTTTTCACCGAGTGTCTCGGGGACTTTTTGCCTAAGCACCCTTGGCAGTCGCCTAGACACGGTTCTCCATGTCCGTGAACACCGCTGCCGGAGCTCACGTGCCCAAATCGCGTGTAATGACGACATGAATCGCGCAACTACGGCATCACGAGTGCAAATCGATGTGTCCCAAGACCTAGATTACTACATTTTTATCGATTCAAATATGAGACGCCCCGGCTCTTGGACCCTCACCGTGAGAGCCGGTGAATGTCGACGAACGGTGGCCCGACCTGTCAGAGATGATACCCAAGTGGACGGGGACGAGGATACGGCGATGCCCGAATCAGTCGACTCAGCCGATGAGAGGACAGGTCGTCTTAACTCTAACGAAGAAAACAGGGCCGATGAGGCTCGAGCTGAGGCCGAAGAAACCTCACAAAATGAGGATAATGCCGACGGTCGAGACGGCAAAGATGAAGATGAACGTGATGAAGCGCGGGCCAGAACGGCCGGGCAAAGCCGAGGTTAGACCCATCGGCTCAGATGACCACTCTCTACCCTGGGGAGTGGCCATCATTTTCCTCTCACCGTCACTTACTTCAGTCTATGGACAAGCCCCGTCCAAAAAACGCGGTTTTAACGACACATAGAGACGCCCAAGCCTATTGGCGTGAACAGTATTTCGGCGGCACGCGTGATGGTCGTGTTTTTTTGTTCCCAGACACTTTCACCTGACACGTGGGCGATTGTCTCTGTTATGCTGTCCCCGCAGCTCAGGATGCCATTCCTCGGCATGCGTACAAACAATTCATTTAGGAGCGTTACAATGGCAATGATCGCGATGTGCATGCCGATTCTACCCGGCAAGAAGCAAATGTGGCTGGACATGATGGACAAAGTGACGAAAGGCCCGATGGGTGAAGAATTCAAGGCCTCTCGGGAAAACGCGGGTGTGCATGAGCGAAGCTTTCTTCAAGAGACTCCACACGGTGATTTCGTCATTCTTACCTTTGAAGGGGACAATCCGGCCGAGAGTTTTGGCAAAATTATGAGTGAGATGGATGCAGACTTTGCAAGCTTTGCAAAGGAAGTTCATGGGCTGGACGCAGATGCACCACCACCACCGATGCCGACCTTGGTTTTTGACAGCCGGTCCTAAGCGAGTCGCCTCGTAACTAACTCGGTGCGCCAAGTGATTGCAACGGGCGCACCGTTACTTAGCCAAAATCAGACAGACCTTATCCTAAAATCGGTCTGACCATTTCATATACATCTTGCCGATTCTCAGCGACATGCAGCTCGATATCACTGCGTTCGTGACCGGCTACATCCAGCAGCAGATACGCTGCGTCTATGGATGAAATTCGACCACCACCGGAGAGAAGAGGACAGGCGATCCGCCGGCCAAGATGGCCAACGTGACCTTGGGCAAACATGTGTGACAATGCCCCTCTAGCCAGTTGTTTTTGATTGGGCCGAGGTGTTGAATCGGAGCCTATCCCTGATGAACTTCGAATCCCGGTCCCCAAGGCGCACAACCATTGAAAATGAACCTGGTCAAAACTCTTTAGAGAACTCCAATGGGCTCGACCATTGAAGGGATACTGAGCCGGACGATCGTAGATGGCGTCCAATGAGGTCTCGCCGATACGTTTAAGCAATTGATGTGCGATACGACCCTCTAGGCCTGGCTCCAAACCATCTATGGGCAGAGCGATGGTATCCGCGTCTTTCACATCGAAAATATCTCCATAGTGAAGACAAATCTTCAAGGTCTACCCCCTCGGTCTATCTTTGGACAGGTTATCTGGCATCATCACACTGCATATCCGAGTGCCGGTCATGCCTCAATTCAATTCGGTCAATTTCTGCAGCGTGAAGGCACACCGTTTGGCATCCGGACAGCGTCTGAATATATCCTGGCAGAGTCTGGTTAATACTGCGCTTTTTGGGTCACTGGTTTGAGTTGATGCCCATTCAAAGAGTGTGAGCGATGAACAGACTTTAAGCCTGTCAAGTGCACCGAAAATATCTCTGAGTGGTTGTGTTCCCGACTGACTTTGCTTAGCAAGTACCGAAACAGCCTCAAGATAATGAGCACCCAGAACGGGGTGCTCTAAGAAATCAACAGCGTCTTCTGGACACTCGAGTGCGAATTGTTTCGCCATGGCACTTCTTCCGAGCCCGTCCAGTTGGGGGAAAATAAACCAGATCCAATGGCTCTTTTTCTTACCGTCTTTAAGCTCCAGTAGAGCGCGCTCAAAGAGCTGCTCGTGGCGAAGCTTGAATTGGGTCCATTGATCCATGGTGTGAGCAGGCTCCTTCGCGGAGCAGTTTTCCAAAAAACTAGGTTTGGCGCAACGGGCGGACCCTAAGCGGTGATGTTAAAGCAATAAAAACCGGTTGTGGTCAACTGGCGTGCCGCACAAGAGTCTTGACGTCTGTCACGCGCTGATACGTCGCCGATTAGAGTGTAAATGTGCCTAGAGGTAGCTCTTCTGTCGCCCTGGGTCCGGACAAGACAAATGGTCTGACTTCTCTCGTCTCCGATGGAGAGCCAGCTTGACGGATAATCGTGAGCTCACCGCTGACGGTTGGCGATTTGCCAGCGTAGTACACAACTCCGAGTCGATACTGGCCGCGTTGTCCTTGGCTAAGGACGTAGATCTCTGGTCCGTATCCATCGGTGATATCGTAGTACAGAAAACCTCCGTTGGTTGGGCGTCGATTCCTAAATGAGACATGAGTCCCGTTGGCCTCATGGACATGTAGGTCGACATCCGCCTTGGGGTCATCCCACGTCAGTACAATGGATACATCCCTGGTCACCGGCAGTTTGGAGACACCATTGACGATACAGGCATTGATTTCCCTGCCCAGCTCAGTCTGCTGACGGCGCAGGGCCATCATAGACCTAAAGGTGTCTCGCTTTGCTGGGTTTAATTGCACGGCTGCGGCCAATTGCTCGCATGACCCCGTATAGTCCTGTCGCTTGGCCAACGCCTTTGCATAGCGTTGTCTAGCCCCGTAATCGTGGGGTGCAAACTCGACAATCTCGCTTAAGATACGCGCTGCCCGCTGTTTTTCGGCTCTTATTTCGAGGATGTTCACGTAGGCTTCGATCAAGTTTGGGTTGGCTGCATCGTGTAGACGCTGTTTCCTGATTCGGCGCAAGGATTCTTCAGTGAGTTCAATCAGGTGTTCACGCACCCGTTTTTGCTCATTCAAACGCGCTAACCACTCTTGGCAACGGTGTAGTTCTCGCGTGTCTTTTGGACAGCGTTTAATGACTAATTCAGCGACATCTGTACTCACTTGACCTTTCTTAACGACGGACAACAGGTCATCCATGACCTCTGGACGCAGGTCTCCTGAGACGAGCAGCGCATGTGCAATTTGTCTAAGGGCATCGGGTACCCTCGATTTCAATTGAGCGTTGATGGTAAGGATTTGGTAGCGCGTGGCGTTGTCATGAAGTGATGATGTCAATAGGTCGTCGACCAAGGTCTTAAAATGCCTTTGGTCTGCTTGCGCTTCAAGCAAGATGCGACTGTGGGTCGGGGGGTCGAGGCGAACGCGTTTGAGCACCTGCCGCAATTTCGTCCACTGCGACCGGTTGGCGTAGTGTTTGGCCAGGTGTTGACCCACCACAGCAGCGTGCTTCGGATCGTTCAAAAGTTCCCTTGATAATTTGACGAACACCTTTTCAATGGCCCTTGTCCGCTTGATTTTCGATAACGGGAACCAGAGGTCATCAAATCTGCGGTCCTTTGCAGTGATTTTCTGCCACCGGTTTAGCAATCTGCCAAATTTCTCCGTTTGCTTATGCCGTCCGTAGAGTGACAGTAGCTTGGCTGTCTGTCCGGGTTTGAGTGTCTCTAGGCTTTGCTCAAGCGAGCGAATCTGTTCCATTTCTGCCTGCATCGCCGTTCCTGCATCGGCTGGTAAAAAAGCAAAGGGGAACGCGACGGTCACACTGCCGCCTTCCGGCTTAGGGAATCTCCAGCGCTTCATAAGCCTGGAAATGCATGAGCCAAGTACCTCACTCCCAGTGGTGTTTTTCTGGATGCGTGTCGAGGTAACCCGCCCAGTCTCAGCAATGGTGAGTTGGGCTTTGACACGGCCTGAGAGCCCAGGGTTGTTCTGGAGCTGTTTTTCATAGCAGCGTCGTATCGCACCTTGTCGACGCCGTACCACTCGGACGATGGTTGCCTTTTCAAGAGTACCGCGCCCCGTCACAGAGCTGGCACGCCGAAATTTGACAACGCCCCTCAGACGCATCTCTCTACTTTTACGAACACCATCGATGGGGCTGTGCTTTCGGTGCAAACGGGGAACTCGCCGATCCCGCCCTCGGCCTGCTGGTGCTGTCTGCCTAACCCCGCCTTGGCCGGAAAAGGCCTCGATGATGTTTTCCCCAGAAACCTCGGTAAGCGTGTCAAGATTGCTGCCAGCCTCATCATCCTCGACAGCGATAAAGCGAAGTATGGTCTTATTAGCCACACTGGTTTGCATCCGCCTTAATTGCTTTGCCTTTTCCCGTGCTCTCTCCTGTGCGCTGTCAGACCGGTCCGATGCAATCCGGGCAGGGGCGGGTTGAGCTTGAGCTTGCGCTCGGTCTTCTCCACCAAGTTGGCTTTCTTCTTCTTCAGGACGACTTAATGATGCAGTGGACTGAGAGTCGATCACCTGAGCGAGGGATTTATCGGTTTTCTTCAAGGCCTTTGCATTGGCTATCTGTTGCAACCGGGCCTGCTCTTTTCTGCGGGTGACGCTAAACCGCTTATACGCCTCGTCTGACTCCAGGACCAGAAACGAGGTGTACCGACTCATGACACCGTAATGAATGGATGTTTTGACCACCTTGGTCCGGTTTATCTGTTCATCTTGCATCGCGCCGATGACAGCACGAGCCCAGAAATTACGAAGCAAGTTACTGGTCGCACCGCTGTCTGGTTTGACGACGAATGTCTTCTCGAAGGGTTTGCCACGATAATTGCCATTGACTCTGATCTGGGCTGGCCCTTCGTCTAAGCGGCCCATGATGGCCAGAGCGCCCCCGCGAGCCAAACGAGTTTTTCGCCTTGGGGTAAGTCCCTCCACCCGTTTATCTGATGTCACTTGTATGTCTGTAAGGAGTGGCTGTGCAATTAGACCGCTGAGGGTGATTGCTGCCTCAGCGATATCATCTCCTGGCGTGAGACGAAGAGCATGGCCGGACCCGGCCACCGCGAGACTGTCGAGAAAGTCCATATCTGGTGCGTGGCCGACAGCAATGGTGGTCAAGGTCATGGGCAAGGTATCAGTCTGCTTTTCCACCAAGGCTTTTAGCAAATCGGCATCCAGCTCGCCCAAAGATGGACTGCCATCGCTGAGCAAAATGACTCGCTTCACGGTATTGGGTGAGCGGACCTTGAGGCTGCTCTCAAGCATCTTGCCTAAGTCAGTCCCACCCCCTGCCGAAATTGAGTTTAGGCATTGGTCCAGTTGACTGTCGGTCTTTGGGACCAGACTTTTCGCAAAGCATGCTTGTGTGTCGACGTCGCCAGAGATGACGTTTACTTTGTGGCCTTTCGGGAGGCGACTTATCAAGGCTTTGACTAGGGCTTTGATACGGCCGAGTTCGACGCGACCAATGCTTGCCGAACTATCGACAACAAAGAGGCTTTCTGTCGCAATCGCCTCGGTTTCGGGTTCCAGGTCCGGCATGAAATCGATGAGGAAGAAGTTTTCTTTGGGATAGCGTGCATGGGCTACATAGGTCTCCATATTGGCTCCATCTTTAAAAGCGATGTCAATTGGACCCGACGGTCTAAAGTTTTCTGTTTCATAGCGAAGCGTATGGGCACCGTTTGCAGTCTCTGTTTTCAACGGGTAGCCATTTGCCGTGGGTCGGCCCAAAAGCCTCGCTTGTAGATGAAAGCTGAAGTGATCCATGAGGCTGCCCTGTGTCTGGCCCTCGAGATTCGGCAGCCCATAGCGGTACTGAAGTCCGCCGTGGCGTTTTGGGATGATCTGCTCGTACGCAAGAATAACCGTCTTCGTACCATTCGCTGGAATGGGGAAGATCTGGGTTTGAAAACGATTCCCGCCCTGCCATTCGAGCAGGGCGGGATCTTTTCGTTTGCTGACAATTTCTTCGTAAATTTGTCTTGCCCGCGCGCGCTCAACAAGCTCACCTTCCATCATTTTACCCTCAACATCCATGGCGAGGCGGCTGATGGCCGCATCGGCCGGCAGCGTGAATTGATAGGTGCCTTCCGTTTGTTGAGTCTGGTGATTTTGGAACACTTGAGTGACCACCGTCTTGGCCAGTCGACCTTCTATCTGGACTTTGACATCAGTGGATTTGATGGTCAGCAGCGCACGTCGACCGTCTTGAGTCGGCACTGTCAGAACACCAAAATTACCCGGTTGGAAAAAACCACTGAGCTCTGGTGTATCTTGGACTTGGTCCGACCCGAGCGGATGGGCTGACTCGGTGAGCTTGACCTGTTTTGGAAAAGCCTCTGATGGCGACGGGGTCCCATCGTCACCCGGTTTATTTTGATGTTTTACCGTGCAGCCAAAGGAGAGCAAGAAAAGCAGAGCATAGGGGCGGTGGACCGAAGCGCGGGTCATATCATTCTCCTGAATTTTGCATGAGGTGGGGCCGCCTGATTAGGCGGTCTTACCTTTGTGGGACACCCCGGTTGAATTGGGGTTCCATGCAGGAGGAATTATTGTCCGGCTTCAGGGGATGGGCCGGATACAGAATCGGACCGCATAGCGTACTCGGCGACCGTCTGTGTTGACCAAGCGACCGCCGTTTCTAGGTCCGTCGCACTCATGTCGCCAACCGCCCTCGAAAGCCAGGTCAACGGTCGCGTTTGCATCGTCATCATTGGGGAAATCTCGGTCATGCAAGCGCACTCTTAATCGAATCGCCTCGCCATTTCTGGGACTGACGTTCAAGACCCCTTCGTTGCCGGTCCCCTGAGGCGGCCATGTGTCGCCTTCGTCGAGTTCAAAGGCATCGCTGCGGTCCACATCGAAGAGATCGACTTCATTTTGCTGACCGTTTCGATCGTTGGCCCGCGCTGTAACGTCGCCGTAAATACGGACTTGGTTACCGCCATCGGTGGTGGTGATGCTGTCGAGTGTGACGAGCACCCGTTGGCTCACCCGTTCGCATTCTTTGACATCGTAGTCTGTTGTATACGACATCCGGGCCAGTGAATTATCGGCCAGGTGAGCCAGCTTGTACGCGATGGGTGCGCCCGGCGAGTCTGCGGAGTAATTGCCTCCACTCTGAATAAACTCTCTTAGATCATCGAGACCGTTGATGGCTTGGACGGCTTGTTCACCACTGCCCCCCAGTATAAATGCGGTCATCGAGGCTGTTTGAAGAACCTCACGATTGGTCAATGACACAGAGCCGTCGACGTCGACGACGCCACCGCTGTAGGCAAACTCCAGTGCTGACCTGAGTTCGCTCATGGAAACATTAGATTCGGCCGTGAAAATAACTCGGCGACCATAAGTAATGGACGAGACATAGAGAGGTGGACCTCCATCAGGACCGCCAAAAGCGTCAAACACATCATCCATGGAGACACCGGGCGCAAAAAATCCACTGGGTGATGCCGGTGGGTCTACATCGACGGTGTAATAGGCCTGGACGAAATTGATGAGAAAGCGACTGCGTTTGGAATTATCCTGGAAATCGAACGATGATGCGACCATGCCCGTCAACCCAGCCACGTTAAGTCCCAAACTTATGCCAAGATGTGCTTCCGAGTGGATCTCTTCGATCTCGGAAAAAATGAATGCGGGTGTAGCCCCCTCAACGCCTGCTGATAAAATTCGCTGTATTTCATTTCGATATTGCGAGAGCGACGGTGCCTCCATTCGCCCTGAATTATCACCTGCTAGATTTTGCAGCGAGACAGAAAAGTCCAGTGGTGCTCGGTCCAAGACGGCTTGAGTCAAGAGACCATCTGCTATGGCATTACCTCGGACCAAAGCCCCAGGCCACAATGCTTCCGAGTTGGTCTGATAGGCGACCAATTGTTCGTGTCGCTGTGTTTCGGTGACTTGCCGCGTTGTGCATCGATAATCGCCTTCTTCGAAAGAGTCGCCTGCTTCTCTTTCCAGTTTGCTGGGTTCCTCGGATGGCAGTGTACCGAACATGCGAATGTAGTCGTCCAGACTGGGGCCTGCGTCGACATTCACCGCAGCATCAACCATTTCGACCACAGCATCGGGCATGGCATCTTCCGCGTCGATGCTTGAGTCAATGATTGGGATGTTCATGTCTCCTTCGGCTGCCGCATCAATTTGTAGACCGCGGTCGGCATTGATGCCCGCATCCGCAGATGACCCCCCTGTCGTGGGGGCTGCCGGATCGCTACAGGCAGTACATGCAGAAAAGGCCAATACCAGGCACTTTGTCATCAATTTGGATCGACTATTCATGTTGAGCCCTTCTCTACCTATCGGGACGAATACCCCACCAATCCCTATTAGCATGGCATCGGCGGGTCTTTGTCAATATCGCCGACTTCGGAAAGGCTGCAGGACTCGGATCACAACGACTGTCTGAAGTGGTGGCCTTCACCGAGCGCGATGACGACGTCGATGTCCAATTTGCGTCGCTCTAGAAGCGCCAGTGCATCATGGATGGCTTGGCCCATGGCCGGGACCCGTGCGTATTTTTCACTGCCGCCAATCAAGGGCA
>JAYZEG010000001.1:0-196968 GCA_036337435.1 Myxococcota bacterium | reverse complement strand
GGCGTCTGTAATGGCGATGCGGTTGTGGACTGTGCGGGAGCGTGCAATGGCAACGCAGTAGAGGATTGTGCCGGTGTTTGTAACGGCAACGCTCAAGAAGACTGTGCAGGCGAGTGTAATGGCAACGCTCAAGAAGACTGTGCGGGAGCGTGCAATGGCAACGCAGTGGAGGATTGTGCCGGTGCCTGTAACGGCGATGCGGTTGTCGATTGCGCTGGCGTCTGTAACGGCGATGCGGTCGTAGATTGCGCCGGTGCTTGCAACGGCAACGCTCAAGAAGACTGTGCCGGTGTTTGTAACGGAGACGCGGTCGTAGATTGCGCGGGTGCCTGTAACGGCAACGCTCAAGAAGACTGTGCGGGCGTATGCAACGGCGATGCGGTTGTAGACTGTGCGGGAGCGTGTAACGGCAACGCTCAAGAAGACTGTGCGGGCGTATGTAATGGCCACGCAGTGGAAGATTGCGCAGGTGCCTGTAACGGCAACGCGGTTGAAGAGTGCGCCGGCGTATGTAATGGCGATGCGGTTGTCGACTGTGCGGGAGCGTGTAACGGCAACGCGGTGGAAGATTGCGCCGGCGTCTGTAATGGCGATGCGGTTGTCGACTGTGCGGGAGCGTGCAATGGCAACGCTCGAGAAGACTGTGCGGGCGTATGCAACGGCGATGCGGTTGTCGACTGTGCGGGAGCGTGTAACGGCAACGCGGTGGAAGATTGCGCAGGCGTGTGTAACGGCGATGCAGTCGTAGATTGTGCTGGTGTCTGTGGTGGAGATGCGGAACCTAACCCGAATCCCGAGGTGCACGTCGTTACGACTCAAGGCTTCGATTTTAATCCCGAGAATTTGACGATTGCCATTGGCGATATTGTCGAATTCCAGATGCCAGGTAATCACAACGCGATCGAAGTCAGCGAGGATACTTATAACAGGCGTGGCAGCCAAGCATTGCCAGGCGGCTTCGAGGTTGGCTTCGGGCAAACACGTCGTATCACCTTTGATCAGCCGGGCACTTATTATTATGTGTGCTCACCGCATGCTGGCTTCGGCATGATTGGCACGATTACTGTTGAGGGTGGTTGCTGCCCGGCGGATGCTCGGGATTGCGACGGCGTCTGCAACGGTGATGCTCAGGAAGATTGTGCAGGCGAGTGTAACGGCAACGCCCAAGAAGACTGTGCGGGTGTTTGTAATGGCGATGCTCAGGAAGACTGTGCCGGTGTGTGCAACGGCGACGCGCAGCGGGATTGTGCAGGCGTTTGTAACGGCCAAGGCGTAGTGGATTGCCTGGGCGTGTGTAATGGCACTGCAAATCAAGATGCCGGTGGCTGTTGCCAAGACCTAGAACGAGACTGCGCGGGCGTGTGTAACGGCGATGCCGTCGTTGACCGCTGCGGTGTCTGCGACAATGACGTGAATAACGATTGTGTTGCAGACTGTGCCGGTGTTTTTGGCGGCGATGCCGTCGAAGATTGTGCGGGCGAGTGTGGCGGCAATGCCGCGGTCGATCTTTGCGGTAATTGCGGTGGCAATAACACGGCTGTATTGACCATCAATTACAGCATTGCAAATCCGAATAATGTCAACGCGGTCACCTTTGCATCCACTCTGAATGGGTGGAACGGAGAGCCGATGACCGATGAGGATGGTGATGGCATCTTCTCTATCTCAGTGTCTGTCCCACTCAATGTGCGAGTTGAATATAAAGCCATTGTGGATGGTGTCTGGGAAGGCGGCGCAAATCGCATCTACGACGTAAATCAACAGTGGGCTCTCGACAATCAATGTACCCTGGACGGACCCACTCATTGCTGGAGCGCTGAGGTTCAAGCACCCAACGGTGTGACAGATAACTGCGGCGTGTGCGATGCAGACCCCAATAACGACTGCGCTGCAGATTGTAACGGTGATTTTGGCGGTCAAGCTGTCGAGGATGGGAGCGGCGGATGCTGTCTCCCTGCAGACCAAGATTGTGCAGGGATTTGCAATGGTCAGGCGGCAACAGATGCCAACGGCGCATGCTGTACTCCAGATAAACTGGATTGTGCAGGCGTGTGTGAAGGGCCCTCGGTGACTGATGATCAGGGTGTGTGCTGCCTTCCTGACGCCCAAGATTGCGCCGGTATCTGCAACGGCAATGCGCTTACAGACATGTGCGGTGTTTGTGATGACGACCAAGGCAATGACTGCGAATGCAGTGATGCCATGCCGTGCAACGGAAATCAGGTCTGTGACCAAGGTCAATGCGTCGACCCAGTCGAGCCCAACTGCGATGAAAATAATCCATGTCAGCAGGGGCAGATCTGTGAAAATGGTGCCTGCGTAGACCAAAATGGTGGTGGTGAGCCAAACGCTGTCGACTTTTGTAAGTTGCAATGGGTGGACGGATTCCAAGGCAACGCAGGCGACCGCCTGCGCATCGATGTCCAACCACAAGCACAATTCAATGTCTATGGCCGACTCTACGAGGGCAATATGACCGATGTGACCACCGGTTATGACCAGAACCCGCTCATCATCGCTCAAGTCGGATATGGACCTAATGGTACCAATCCCAATGATCCTTTTAGTGCCGCGGCATGGACCTGGTTCGATGCGCAAGGCAACGCAAACTGGGACGGCACCTTGACGGGCGATGCCGACGACCGTGGGCGGGACGAGTATTTCGGGCAGATCACGGCACCCATCAATCCAAACAGTTACTCATTCTCAATTCGATTCAGTGTCGACGGTGGTCAAACCTATCTTGCGTGTGACGGCGGGGCGGGTTCTGATAATGGCTTCCAGTCCATCGAAGCTGGTCGATTCACAGTGCTCGCACAAGCGTGTGAAGATGAGTTGGACTGCCCTGTTCCCGACGACCCAAACTGCATTGCTTTCTGCAGTGCCGATGCAACCTGTGGACAACTCTGTCAAGTTGATGGCTGCCCGGACCCAACCAGTGAATTTGTGGTCTATGCCAGCGGTGACAGCCAAGAATGCAATAACATTCCTGACCTTCAATGCGGTCAAGCTGGTGAAGGCTTTGTCTCCTTTGACACACATTGTGGCTGCGGATGTATCGACCCGAATGAAGTTGAGATTACGTGTCGAGAAGGTGAGTTTAAATGCAATGACAACACCTGCATACCCATGAATTGGGTCTGTGATGACCAGGCGTTTGATTGCGCTGGAGGCGAGGATGAAGCGCCGAACAACTGTCCGGCCTGCCGAGTCAAAGAAGATTGCCAAGGTAATCAGGTCTGTGACCCTGTAACGTTTGAGTGCGTCGACCCGCCACCGTGTAACGGCGATGGCGATTGCGATGATGGATTTGCCTGTGATCCAGCAACGAACCAATGCGTTGAGCGGGCTGGCTGCGCAGGCGATGCGGACTGCGGGCAGAACGAAGTCTGCGATTTGGCCAGCACTCAATGCATTGCCCGATGTCTTGATGATGCCGACTGTGATGGTGAAAGAGTCTGTGATGCCAATACAGGCCAGTGCGTTGATCCGCCCGAAAACAATGAATGTGACGCCGGCTTTTTCACCTGCGCTGATGGGTCTGCGTGTGTAGAAAGTCAATGGGTTTGTGAACCCGGTGCCAACCCATGGCAGGATTGTGGAGACGGTTCAGATGAGACCCAGGCCGCATGCGCTTGGAAGAATGCACTGAACTGCCAGGGCGATGGTGATTGTAACGCCGGTCAACGTTGTGATGTTGCCACGGGCCAATGTGTCGACAATGGGTGCTTAAACGACAACGACTGTGCCCAAGGTGAAATCTGCGATCCTCAATCAGAACAATGCGTTGCCGGTGGTAATAATGGGTGTGGAAACGATGCAGATTGTAATGGACAACAGTGTGTCAACGACGTTTGCCAAGTCTGTGATCCGGCCGACAATGCCGGTTGCAATGACCCTCAGAAAGGCATTTGCCTAGCTGATGGCTCAGACTGCGTCGAATGCAGTGCCGATGCCAATTGCGGCAATGGTCAGATTTGTTTCCAAAACGAATGTCGAAATCAAGGCGAGGTCTGCTTTGGTGATGCCGATTGTGCCAATGGGCAAATCTGTGTCGATAATGCTTGCGCTGCGGGCTGTCCGAGCGCTGACGACCCAACTTATGAGAGTGTGACTCAATTCAGTGCTGATCCCAACGTCTGCGCTGATCTGCCAGGTCAGCTCGGTGTCAATAACATGGAAGAGGCTGCTGTTATGTTCGGCTGTTCTGCCGACGCCCAAGTCTACGATCTTGTCTGTGGCTGCGGCTGCTTTGAATTGGCCGGCGGCGGCGACAATGGCGGCGGTGACAATGGCGGTGGTGACAATGGCGGTGGTGACAACGGTGGTGGTGATAACGGTGGCGGCGATAACCGTGCATGCGTTACTGATAATGGGTTTGATGGCTGGCTTTGTGACGATGGGATTCAATGTATTTCCGCTGACTGGCGGTGCGATGAGTGGGCTGGTGATTGTAACGACGGATCAGACGAGGCCAATTGTGGCGGCGGTGGCGACAACGGCAATAACGAGTGTGCGCCAGGCCTTTTCGAATGCGTGGATGGTTCGGGTTGTATTGAACCGGATTGGGTTTGTGAAAATGGTGCCGATCCTTGGTCGGATTGCACGGATGGATCCGATGAAACAGACGCGGCGTGTACGTGGAAGGCCAACCAGCTTTAATTGGTGAGTCATCGACACCTCAAGTGAACATGCTCAGCTTGGTCTTCGGTCGCCAAGCTGAGCAGGATTAACCTCGAAATGACGCGAGTAGGTCAGCGAGCGTCTCAACAGAACTTTGCGGCATAGCATTGTAAATGGATGCTCTCAGGCCACCGACGCTTCTGTGACCTTTTATGCCGATAATCCCCTTGGTCTGACAGAGTTGTGTGAATGCTTGCTCCCGGTCTTCAGAGTCCATCCGGAAGGTCACGTTCATCAAAGAACGGGACACATCGGTCGCATGACCTACACAGAGGGGATGGGCATCGATGACGTCATAGAGGTGATTTGCTTTCGCTTGATTGAGTGCATGGATCGCAGCCAGTCCCCCTTGTGATTCGACCCATTCAGCCACCAATTTAATCACCCAAATCCCAAAGGTGTTGGGTGTGTTGTACATGGAGCCTTTCTCGGCTTGAGTCACGTAGCGCAAGATTTTTGGCGTTCTTGCGTCGCCAACAAAATGTCGACTGATGGCCTTTTTAATGATCAAGACCGTCACCCCAGATGGACCTGCATTCTTTTGAGCGCCCGCGTAGATTAAGTCGAAATCAGCAACGTTAATGGGCCGTGAAATAAAGTCGCTGGACATATCACAAATCAGCGGCAACTCGGTCTTCGGTACGTATTGGTATTGGGTTCCATAAATGGTGTTATTGCTGGTGTAATGCAAATAGGTTGAGGCTGCAGGCAGCGAGGGCAGTTCCTCGGGTTGTGGGACGTGCTTAAAACCATTGCCCTCGTCACTCCAAATCTCGTCGGCCGTGCCGATGGTGCAGGCTTCCTTGTACGCCCTCGTCGACCATGTCCCCGTATTGATGTAAGCCCCCCCCGAGCCCAGATTGTAAGGAATCATTGCAAATTGAAGTGACGCACCCCCTTGGAGAAACATCACCTCATGGGTATCAGGGATTGAGTAAAGCCGTGTCAGCGACGCCTTGGCGTCGTTGATGACCTGATCAAATTCCGGGCTGCGGTGGCTCATTTCCATGAGACTTAAGCCCAACTGGTCAAAATCGAGGAGTTGGGAATGGACCTGTTTAAGCACAGAATATGGAAGCACTGCCGGTCCTGCGTTGAAGTTGTGCTTACGCTCAGTCATCATAGTCTCCCAAGAAAAGTGTTCGGGTATGGTTGACTGCAGCTTAAACGATGCCTAGCGTCAATGGGTCAAAATTCTTGTTACATGTGAGGTCTCGTGTCGAAGTCACTATTTATTGATGCTTGTTTTGGACGCCCCACCAGTCGAACTCCCATTTGGCTCATGCGCCAGGCGGGTCGTTACATGGCTGAGTATCGGGCGATTCGTAAAGATGTTGATTTTTGGACCCTTTGCAAAACCCCCGAGTTGTGTTGCGAGGTCACCTTACAGCCCATTAATGCCTTTGGGCTTGATGCGGCCATTATTTTCTCGGACCTCTTGGTCTCATTACCGCCGTCGGGCTTTGATGTTGAATTCATCAAAGGCCGCGGGCCTGTGGTTCATGACCCCATTACCAAGGCATCTGACGTTGACAAACTGAGGCCCGTTGATGCGTCTGTTCAGCTCGCCTATGTGGGTGAAGCGGTCAGACAGACGGTCGCAGCCTTGCCAGACGACGTGCCCCTCATCGGTTTTGCAGGCGCACCATTTACCTTGGCGAGTTATCTGGTGGAGGGCGGGTCATCCAAGCAATTTATGAAGGCCAAAGCCTTTATTCATCAAGAGCCAGCGGCGGCCAGAACTCTATTTGATCACCTGACCCAGGTCACCATTGATCTACTCAAGTTGCAAATCGACATGGGTGCCAAAGCGGTTCAAATTTTCGATAGTTGGGCCGGGTGTCTAGACCCTGAAGATTATGCAATCTGGGGGGCTGCGTACACAAAGCGAATCGTCGATGCGGTCCGCCGACCTGATATCCCCGTCATCGTGTTTCCAAAAGGCACGGGAACCTACATTGATTTGGTCGCCGGGACCGGCGCAGATGTTGTCGGTGTCGATTGGACGCTGCCACTTGACCAGGCCAGGGTGAAAGTCGGTTCGGACGTTGCCCTCCAGGGCAATCTCGATCCCGGCCGGCTTTTATCTCCCTGGCCGGAGCTCGCCCGATCCATTGACCGTGTCCTTGATGCGGCAGGTGATGGAACCGGACACATCTTCAATCTAGGTCATGGGATTTATCAGTATACGCCCGTGGACAACGTGAAACGGTTGGTAGACTACGTGCAGGCGACGTCAGGATTACGTCGGGAGCGTACCACGTGAAAGTGGCCGTCATCGGCGGCGGTATCAGTGGATTAGCTGCGACCTACCGTCTGCAACGGGCTGGCTTTGATGCCCTCTGTCTAGAGGGTGCTCACCGAGCCGGTGGCAAGATCGAGTCCGAACGCGCCGATGGTTTTCTAGTCGAACATGGACCCAATGGGTTTTTGAGTTCGCGGACGGCTGTTACGCGCTTAGCCCGTGATGTTGGTCTCGGTGACCGTATCTTAGCTGCCGATGAGAGCGCCAAGTATCGCTACTTGGTGGGCTCAGAGGGCTTGCAGAGGCTCCCCACGTCGCCACCTAACTTCTTGCTGAACCCGGTCCTCAGTCTGCCTGGGCGAATCAGGATTTTGAGAGAGCGATTCATTAAAGGTCGAGTTGGCGGTGGCGATGAGAGCATTTACGACTTCGCCGTTCGCCGATTTGGTATTGAGGCAGCCGAGCGCTTATTCGACCCCATGGTCACAGGCATTCACGCAGGCGATATACGGCGATTGAGCTTATCGGCGTGTTTCCCAGCGATTGCGGATTTGGAAGCCCAACATGGCAGTGTGATCAAAGGGCTCATCGCTCGACAGAAGGCCGCCAAGGCATCGGGACCGACGAGTAAGGCACTGCTGACCAGTTTTCAAGGCGGTATGGCGGACTTAGTCGATGGCTGCGTTGGTGCGTTGGGAGCCCGGAGGGTGCAGTTCGGTCGAGTTGTGAGTCGATTGGAGAGAGTTGGCGGGCACCAATGGCGTGTTCATGCGAGTGGAGGCGACCCACTTTTGGTTGACCATGTCATCATGACAACACCGGCCGATGTCTCGGCCCGACTCATGAGCGAACACAATTCAGTGGTGAGCGATTGGCTGAATGGGATCGACTATGCGCCCGCGGCTGTGGTGGCCCTTGGGTACCGGGCCGAGCGGATTGTGCATCCGGCCAAAGGTTTTGGTTATTTGGCCCCATCATCAGAAAAGCGAGACGTCCTTGGCGTCCTTTGGTCGAGCCAAATTTTCACGGAGCGCGCCCCCGATGGCCATGTCTTGTTCCGGGCCATTGTTGGCGGTGCGCATCGACCTGAGTTGGTGTCCCTCAATCAGGCGGAATTATGTTCGATGGTGGCAGCTGAGTTGAGTTTTGCTTTTCGCTCGGACCTTCGAGAGCCTGAATTTTCTCGGGTGGTCTACTGGCCCCAGGGCATTCCTCAGTATCGGGTCGGTCACGAGTATCGCATCAAGCAGATTAGAGCAGCTCTGGGGGAATTTAAGGGCTTACACATCGCTGGGAATGCCATCGTCGGTGTCAGTGTCGCAGAGTGCATCGGTCACGCTGAGACCATTCCTGAACTCTTAAAAACAGGGCAGTGATCGATTTAAGGGACTTACGATAGGGTAATGATGGGCGTCATTGTACGTTGCCTGCATTGAGAGGAGACAACGATGAATTTTGTTGATGAAATTAGAGAGGGCATCCCAGATACGTTACCGTCTCTCCAGACCTTCGATGACAGCATCTCTAGAGCACCAAACCGTATGCTGAATCTGTCCCTGCGTGAAAAACGATTGGCTGTTGAAAATGCACTCCGATACGTGCCCGTTCATTTGCATGACATACTGGCCTCTGAGTTTGCCGCCGAACTAGAAAAATACGGCCGAATCTATATGTATCGCTACCGGCCGAAACACGCCATGTATGCGCGGCCCATCGATGAGTACCCATCCCGCAGTCGAGACGCGGCCGCGATCATGCATATGATCCACAATAATCTGGATCCGGCTGTCGCTCAGCATCCCTATGAATTGGTGACGTACGGTGGAAACGGAACGGTTTTTCAGAACTGGGCTCAGTATCGCCTCACAATGATGTATTTAAGCGAGATGACTGACCAGCAGACCTTGGTCATCTATTCCGGTCATCCACTCGGTTTGTTCCCCTCGGATGAGAATGCGCCTCGGGTGATCGTGACCAATGGCATGGTCATCCCTAACTATTCCAGTGCCGATGACTACACGCGCATGGCAGCCCTCGGTGTGACCAGTTATGGGCAAATGACCGCCGGAAGTTATATGTACATCGGTCCCCAGGGAATCGTCCACGGCACAACGATCACGGTCCTCAATGCCGGCCGTTTATACTTGAACACAGACGAGGAGACTGGGTTAGGTGGACGGGTCTTTGTCACCGCAGGTCTCGGCGGAATGAGTGGTGCACAAGCTAAGGCGGCCGTGATCGCTGGCGCGATTTGTGTGGTCGCGGAAATTAATCCGGACGCAGCCCATAAGCGCCATGCTCAAGGCTGGGTTGATGAATTGTATACTGACTTAGCAGCGTTGGCAGGCCGATTGGCTTCGGCGCGGACGGGATTGGAAGCAGTCTCACTCGCGTATGTCGGTAACATAGTCGACCTGCTCGAATATTTTGTTGAGCACGATATCAACATCGATCTAGGCAGTGATCAGACCAGCCTTCATCTCCCCTTTTCCGGAGGATACTACCCTGTAGGATTGTCTATGACCGAGGCCAATGGATTAATGGTCGATGACCCCAATTCATTCAAAGATCATGTCTACTCGTCCCTGAGACGCCATGTGACCGCTGTCAATCGACTCGTGGACCGAGGGATGCATTTCTGGGATTACGGTAATGCATTTATGCTCGAATCAAGTCGCGCGGGTGCAGATATTCTGAGCGAGGATGGACAGAGCTTTCGATATCCCTCATATGTCCAAGACATCATGGGACCCATGTGTTTTGACTACGGTTTTGGTCCGTTTAGATGGGTATGCACAAGTGGTGATGCTGATGATCTTGAGCAGACTGACCTCATTGCCACCGAGATCATTTCGGAGCTTGCCAGACAAGCACCTGAAGAGACGCGGTCGCAGTATTTAGATAATCTGAGGTGGATTGAAGAAGCGAAGAAAAACGCGTTAGTGGTCGGCAGTCAGGCCCGTATTTTGTACTGCGATGATGTTGGCCGTCGTGCCCTAGCCCAAGCGTTTAACGACGCCATTGCGACAGGCCGCGTCAGTGCACCCATCGTGCTTGGGCGAGACCATCATGATGTCTCCGGCACCGATAGTCCGTACAGGGAGACAGCGAATATTTACGACGGGAGTCAATTTACCGCTGACATGGCTGTGCAGAACTTTGTCGGCGATGCTTTTCGGGGTGCCACTTGGGTGAGTCTTCACAATGGCGGCGGTGTCGGTTGGGGCGAAGTTATCAACGGGGGGTTTGGACTTGTCATCGACGGCAGCGACCTCGCGTCTAAAAAATTACAATCCATGCTTCATTGGGATGTCAATAACGGGATTGCGCGCAGAGCTTGGGCTCGGAACCAAGGGGCTGAATTTGCCATTAAGCAGGCGATGGCCAATGAGGCGCGTCTTAAGGTCACCTTGGCTCATCATGCCGATCCGGGCATACTCGATGGGTTATTCGAAAAATAGAGAAACAGGCCACGCATCCGCATAATTCACGTTAAAGGGGGGGGACGTAATGAGCTTGAGCGTATCATCGGTGTTTGCCGTCGCAGTGGGAGGTGCTCTCGGCTGTGTGTGTCGCTTTGGCATCGCGAGTTTCTTTTCTGCCGGGCTCCAATTTCCCGTCGGCACTTTCTCGGCCAATATGATCGGCTGCTTTTTAATCGGTTTGGCCTACGTTGTGTTCAGTCACAATGTGGCTCTTCCAGCCGTTCTGAGATTGTCGATTCTGGTGGGTTTTCTGGGCGGGTTTACAACATTTTCAAGCTTCGGGTTGGAGTCGATTCGTCTCATAGAGGCGGGTCGAATACAGCTCGCATTGGTCTATGTGCTATCAAGCAATCTCGTCGGTCTCGCCTTGGTCTACGCGGGAACAAGACTTGGGCAACTGTATTTGGAGGCATCTTAGGCCGTTTGAATTCTGATCGTCTTTGCATTCCATTCCAAGGCATTACGGGGTAGAAAATAGCATGATGCTCGTTAGACCAATTAGAACAGCCGACCTTGAGTCTCTGGTGGCTCTCGCGGGGCAAGCGGGCGTTGGCTTGACCACTTTGCCCGCATCGGAGTCCATTTTGAGGGGCCATGTTCAAGACTCGGAGCGTGCCTTTGCCCAAATGGTGAAACGGCCCGGCGGCGAGCGCTACCTGCTCGTTATGGAAGATCCAATGACGGGCCAGATTGTTGGCTGCGCAGGATTGGTTGGCCGTGTGGGTGGCTTTGACCCGTTCTACTCTTACGTACTCAAGACTGTCGTCAAAGAGTCCGAGAGCATCAATGTGGTCAAAATGATAAAGACCCTAAACTTAATACAAGACCATAAGGGACCGAGCGAGGTAGGCACGCTCTTTGTTCACCCGGACTACAGGCGAGGTGGCCATGGCCGGTTGATGTCTCTGGCTCGTTTTTTGTTTATGGCGGCATGCCCTGAGCGGTTCACAAAAAACGTGATCGCTGAAATGAGAGGCAATGTTGACTTGGAGACCGGATCTCCGTTTTGGCGTGCAATTGGTCGACACTTCTTCGATATGCCCTTTGTCGATGCGGACAAGCGCAGCGCTGGCAATAAGCAGTTCATCGCGGATTTAATGCCGCGCCATCCCATTTATGTCTCCATGCTGCCGGAGGATGCTCAGTCTGTAATTGGACAGGTTCATGCGGAGGCTCAACCCGCGTTGCGTCTGCTTCGCGACGAGGGTTTTGAATTTGGCGATGAAGTCGATATTTTTGATGCAGGCCCACTCTACCGAGTAGAGACGGCCCACATCAGAACCATCCGCGAGAGCCGATTAGGGACGCTCACTCAAGTCCTCGACTCAGCACCAGACTCCGAGATTCATTTGATTTCCAATGACCAGCTTGATTTTCGATCAACTCTCGGTTGTTTACGTGTTGGTGGTGACGATGAAGTTGCCCTGGGTCGCGCAACAGCGCTGACCTTGGGAATGCGCCTCGGAGACACGATGCGCTACGTACCCGCCAGGCCGTCCAAGTAAACATCGTCCCAACCCAGCTCGGCCGATGACCTGTCGGCGTACTCGTAAAAGCAGTGCAACCTTGGAATCCGACTTAAATTGATCGTTTACGCTTGTGTCTGATCGCAGAATAACGATACATCCAAGTGTGGCTATTACGCTCAAATTGAAAGATTAGGGGGTCTTTGTGCAAATCCAAATTTCGCAAAAACTCGTCATCGCATTCGCTTTGGCATTGTCTGTCGGTTGTGGTGGTGATTCATCAAGTTCGTCTGCCGGCGCCGGTGGTGTCGGCGCTATCGGCGGTGCAGGTGGTGCTGGTGCCGAAGGCGGTACGGGCGGTGCAGGCGGTGCAGGCGCAGAGGGTGGCTCCGGAGGCGTCGGTGCCGAAGGCGGTGCTGGAGGCGTCGGTGCCGAAGGCGGTTCAGGTGGTGCTGGTGCCGAAGGCGGCGCTGGTGGTGCCGGTGCAGAAGGCGGTGTAGGCGGTGCTGGTGCCGAAGGCGGCGCAGGCGGCGCAGGCGGTGCAGGCGGTGCAGGCGGTGTTGGCGGGGGCGGTGTGCCTTGTGGTGCGACCCGATGCATCGGCAATGAAGTCTGCTTTGAAGACCGGTGCGTCCAATGCGGCGTCGATGCTGATTGTGGCGAGACTGGACTCTGTGTAGACAACATTTGCCGTGTTGCATGTGATGACGATGCAGGTTGTGCTGAACAGCAAGCCTGTGCAAACGGCATTTGCATCGACGTCGAATGTCGGGGTGATGAACAATGCGCCAATGGGGTTTGTCTTGATTACGTGTGCGTTGGGTGTCGCGTTGTCGATGACTGTGCAGACCAGGATTGTGGCAGCACGCCATGTCAATGCCTTGAGAATGCCTGTGTCGGTTGTAATGCCGATGATCAGTGCGGTAATGGATTTTGCGTGAATAACCGATGCGAAGAGTGTCGCGACGATGCGAATTGCGGTGAGGGTGACTTCTGTGTCCTCAACGCGTGCGTTGACTGTCGTGACAATGCTGATTGCGCCGATGGCAATATCTGCCTAGATGATTTATGCCAACCGCCTCCCCCGGGTGACAGTTGTGCAGAGCCTATCATGTATGAATTTGGCTCCATTGCTCGAGGCAACACGGCCATTTATGCGCCGCTCAACACAGGCTCGTGTCAAGGTGCTCAATCGCCTGATGTTGTCCATGCGTTCCAGGCACCAGAAGACGGCACCGTCTGTGCCACGACCCGAGGCTCCGATTACGATACAGCGCTCTATGTTTTCGAGACTGAGTGTAATCGGGCCAATGAACTCGAATGTAATGATGACGACAATGAATGGGAAATCGCCGACGGGACTCGGTCGACCATCGAATTTGCAGTGAGTGCTGGTCAGACCTACTACCTCGTTGTCGATGGTTGGTCGGGTGCATCGGGTAATTACATCTTGTCTACATCCCTCGGTGCGTGTTCAGACGTGATTCCGCCTAGTTGTATCGGCGATGACGACTGTGTCGGCGATGAAATCTGCCGGGCTGGAAATTGCGGACTCGCTTGTGACGAAGAGACGCCCTGTGTCGGCAATGCCCTTTGTACAGAAGGGGCTTGTCGGGCTGTTGAATGCCTTGACGACGCTGGGTGCGAAAACAATTTCTTCGACAATCGCTGCGACCAAAATCGCTGTGTTGAATGCGCCGTAGACGATCACTGCGAAGACGGCGAGGTCTGTCGCGCCAATCGATGTCGAGACGCATGTCAAGTCGATGCAGATTGTATGGGATTTTCCCCAGAGGCCTGTATTGAGGGCGCGTGTACCTTTGTCGATTGTCTTGACGATGACGACTGCTTTGGTGGTGTTTGTGCTGACCAAAACTGCGTCGATTGTCGAATTGCAGCGGATTGTGACGATGATGCGTGTGGCGGTCGACCTTGCCTCTGTTCCGAAGCGGCCTGCGTCGCATGCGTGGAAGACGCAGATTGTGGCGAAGGGTCGTTCTGCAATGCGGGCGCCTGTCGCGATTGCCGCGAGGATGCAGACTGCGCTGATGGTGTTTGCATCAACGGGTATTGTCTAGAGGGTGGAGATACCTGTGACGACCCGCTCGCCTATGAACTGGGTACGGTCGTTCGCGGCATTAATGAACCGTACTCAGGGACAACGCGCGGCAGCTGTGCCGGCAGCGGCCGAGAGATCATCTACTCATTTTCCGCTGCGGCTGCCGGGACCGTGTGTTTGACGACCCGTGATTCAAATTACGATACGTCTCTGTACGTGAGAGCAGGCGAATGCAATGGGGGTATGGAAGTCGCATGCAACGACGACGATCGCTTTGAAGGCAGCATCCTCGATGTCGGCAACCGTTCAACCGTTGAATTTAATGTTGTCGCTGACCAAACCTACTTCGTATTCGTCGATGCATTCAGCGAGTTTGGTCTCGGTAATTATGTCTTATCGTCGTCCATCGGTGCCTGCGCAGCCAACGTGCCACCCGTCTGCATCGACAATGACGATTGCCCCTTCTCCAATGTGTGCCGTAATAATGCCTGCGAATTTTTCTGCGAGGACAATGATGCCTGTGGAGCCAGAGAGCTCTGCCAGGAGGGTGCATGCGTTGAAGTCGACTGTCGCGTAGACGACCAGTGCGCCAATGGCATCTGCCTTGAGGATAACACCTGCGCGCCGTGCCGAGAGGCGGCCGACTGCGGTGAGCTTGCCTGTAATGGTGGTGCCTGCGTTTGTGCCGAGAACCAATGTGTCCAATGTGCCGCGGATGGAGACTGCGCCGATGGAGTCTGTGCCCTTGATGGTGCCTTGGCCAACCAATGTGTCGCCTGCGTTGAGACCGCGCAATGTGCCGAAGGAGAAATTTGCTTCGATAATGCCTGCGTGGCTCAGCCAGACGGTGGCGGTCTCTGTGAAGCGCCCATCGCTTATGCTCTGGGTCAGATATTGACCGGTAGCCTGTCCGATGGCCTGAGTCGAGATTCGGCTGCAGGCTGTGGTGGAGCGGGTGCTGGGCCAGAGAAGGTGCACACTTTCACGGTCCAAGAGGACACCGAAGTCTGCTTCCAGACCCGAGGGTCTAATGTGGTTGACCCTGTCCTGTATATTCGAGACACGGCGTGCACGGGACCCGATGCCAACGAAGTTGCATGTAATGATAACGCACCGGCTTTTGCGGGTGGTTTTCAGTCGGCTGTGTCCATCAATGCTGTCGCTGGTGTTGAATACTTCATTATGGTCGACAGCTTCTTCATCGAGGTTGCCGAAGGAGCAGACCAATACGTCCTAAGTAGTCGAGTTGGACCGTGTGAAGGCGATGCAATCCCTGTGTGTGCGGCTGATGCCGACTGTCTTGCAGGCACCTGTCAGGACGGCGAATGTGTCGTTGAAATGGAGCCACCCGTCGAGGGAGATATAACCGCTTTTTTCAGTGAGTACATCGAGGGCAGTTCCTTTAACAAGGCCGTAGAAATCTACAACGCCGGTGCCGTGGCCATCGACCTCAATGAGTGTTTGGTCAACGTCTATACCAATGGCGCCGAGGCTCAAGATGCCGACAGCATTGACTTGGGTGCAGATGACCAACCGTTGATGCTCGCACCGGGCGCTGTCTACACCCTGTGCAATGGGCGGGCCGACCAAGTCCTGTTGGATACCTGTAATCAGACGTCTGGCTCACTAAACCACAATGGCGATGATGCACTGGCATTGGTTTGCGGTGGCACCATTCTAGACGTCATTGGCCAAATTGGTTTCGATCCAGGAAATGCATGGTCTTCGGAGGAACTATCAACTCTCGACTCGACACTTCGAAGAAATTGTGACGTGGCCATCGGCGACGCCGATGGAGGTGATGTCTTTGATCCATCGGCTCAATGGACAGGTTTTCCTAACGATACCTTTGATGGCATCGGCAGCCATTGCCCCTAGTCCGTCGATAGAGTCTATTTGGGCCTGGTTCATCGTCTGTATCCGGGTCCAGTCTCTGTCGCCTCGATCAATCTAAGTTTGCTGGAGAAGATATGTTTCGCACCCTGATGTTTGTTTCAACCTTGATGACGGCCATGACTTTTGGTTGCGGCGGGACCGACGACCCAACGAGCCAGAGCAGCATGATGGTCGGATTCGGTCAATCGTGCTCCGTCAATGCCGACTGCCAAACAAACTTATGTCATCCGCAGTCCTTTCGCTGTACCGCGACTTGTACCGACAGCTTCCAATGCGGGGCTGGAGCCACCTGTGAGGGAGGCATCTGCCAATTCGGCACCGGACCCGTTGCCACAGGCGGAACCGGAGGCGGAAATGGCGGGTCTGGGGGCAGCGGCGGTGCAGGTGGCGGCAATGCCACTCAAGTCGATATCTATGATGTGAAATCAGGCACATTGGCCGACGATACGACCGTGTCTGTGGAAGGCGTCGTCACAGCGGTGCGCCTGAATGCAGATAACCTCTATTCGCACATGGTCTTGCAAGTTCCGGTCGACAGTGCTCGATATCGAGGACAAGCCAATAGTGGAATCTGGATCTATCTCAACAATGCAGACAACGAGGCGTGGCGTATGAATCCTCCTATGCCGGGTACACTGGTCCGATTGACTGGTCGGACCAATGACTTCTATGGCCAGTGGCAGATTCAGCATGTTGAAGCACTTCAATCCATCGGGCAGTCGGTGATTCCGGACCCTGTGGTCGTGCCGCCAGGCGACATATCAACGGGTGGACCCCAGGCATCAGCTTTAGAGGGTATGCTGGTCAGGGTTGATGATGTTGCCGTCATTGACGTGGAACCTGAAGTCGGACCTGGAGATGGGCAGGATGGTATGCCGACGTATGAGTTTGTCGTAGACGGTCAACTTCGGATCGATGATTACTTCTATCGATTAACTCCATTGCCGACCGTCGGAACCCGTTTCCAGAGCATCGCGGGGGTCTTGCGATTGGGGAATGCCAACAGCAAGATTGAGCCAAGAGGGCCGTCCGACATCCGTCAGTAATCCCATACAAAGCCCGACTGCGCGGTGATGAACAGCGGCCGATGAACCCATCATGATCCAGTGTTTGCAGTCCACAGGATTGGATCTCATCCATGGGGGGCCCTGCATTTTCGACGTTCTTTAGTTGACGATTTGGTTCAAGATCAGCATTATCCGGCGGATTCTATTTCAGCTGAGCTGTGGACCGAAAAGGGTAAATCGCCCTTCTACCTCGACGTTTGCCATAACCTTGAGTGCCTGGCTTAGCTAAACTGATGGAAAGAACGGTATGAAGAAACAAGCTCATAGACATTATTTAAATCGGATAACCCTCGTCGTCTCAGCGGCCTTTCTATTCGCCTGTGGAGGTGATGATGCAGGTGGTGGAACGGGTCAAATTCTGACCCCGCGGGACGCGGGCAGTGGCGGCGCAGGCGGTACAGGGGGCGTAGGCGGAACTGGCGGTCTTTTGGTCGATATGGGCAGCACGGGTGGTACAGGTGGTCAAGGTGGCACGGCTGGACAAGGTGGAGCCGGCGGAACCGCAGGGACCGGCGGTATGGCTGGCGCGGGAGGCCAGGGCGGTTCAGCAGGTGCCGGCGGGGAATCTGGCGACTTTGTCGAGGTGCCTCAAACCGGTGAGGTCATCATCACAGAGATCATGCTCGATCCACATAATGGACTGACGGACGAAAACGCCGAATGGATCGAATTGTATAATACGAGCGACCAGCCCTTCGCCCTTGAAGATTGCCAACTCACTGATGGCACATCTATATCGGAATTAGGTGATGTGACCATCGAGCCGGGTGGCTACGCACTCTATGGACGAAGCGATGATCAAGGACTTAACGGTGGCCTCGATGTTGACGGCATTTTCGGTTTTGCACTGAATAATTCTCGTGATCGGATCGTGTTGCAATGCGGCGGAACCATTGTAGACGTCATGCACTATGACTTCGATGAAGGCTTTCCTCGGGCTCAGGGATTCAGTCTTAGCCTGACGCCCGGTCAAGAATCGACAACAGCCAATGACCAAGCACGAAATTGGTGCGTTGCACGGCGGGCTTACCTTGAAGAGCCTGTGCAGTGGGGTACGCCTGGTTCGGCCAATGGCCCTTGTGATGAAATCACCGACTTCTGTCGTCTGCAATCACCCACAGCGATTCCAAATGAAACCACGGACGGTCGATACCGCGATGAGGTCACCATTTATGGTCGTGTGCGCGAGCAGGGCATTACAGACCGCTCTGCGTCCGTCGATGCCTACGGTTTAGTTCGTGGTTACTTGGGCTTTGGACCCGATGGCAGCCAGCCACAAAATAACGATGAATGGATTTGGATTTGGGCCAGGCCCAATGCTGACTACGATGCCAACGTATCCGGAGAACCTGGCGTTGATGAATATCAGGCGCGCTTGTTCATTCCACTGCCAGGCCAATACGACTATGCATATCGATTTACTGTTGATGGAGGCCGCTCCTGGCTTTATTGCGATGGCGGTCAGGCCGGTTCTGACGATGGCTACACGGTTGAAAACGCGGGTCAGATGACAGCGGCTCCACCCCTCGCGCCATGTGACCCAAATCCTTGTGGACGACCCCCGGTTGGTGATTGTGAGGGCGATATCGCAGTACAATTTGGGGTTGCGGGTGAATGTCTGGTCGGTGAGAACGGCTTGGCAGAATGTGCCTATCCCGCGACGCGAGTCGACTGCGGTCAAACCGCGCAAGTCTGTGTCTACGGTGCCTGCTATGACCAGCGTCCTCAAGGACCTGGGCGGGGTGAAATTGTGTTCAGTGAAATCATGTATAATCCTGATGATCCAGACTACGAACCCGATTTACCCAGGGCAGAAATTCGAGAAAATAATGCGGAATGGATCGAGGTATATAACCCGACGGATAGGCCCCTGAATCTCGACAATTGTCAGTTGACTGATTTTGACGAAAACCGAGCCCAGCAAAGTGAGCCAACTGTGATCGAGGGTGTCATTGTAGAGCCTGGTGGTGTTGCGCTTTTCGTCCGTTCGGACATCCCCGATTTCAATGGCGGGCTTCGGGCTGACCATCGATTCTATTTCAACCTCACCAATTCCAGCGACACCTTGATTCTCACCTGTGGCGGTGTTGTCATCGATCAGGTCACATACACGGATGGGGCAGGCAACCGAAACGCTGCTCGAGCGACATCCATCAGCCTTGATGCCCGTGCCCTCAACGCCACAGACAACGATCTAGACCAAGCATGGTGCTTGAGCACCCAAGAGTATCTCGCTGACCCGGTCCACCGGGGTACACCGGGTGTGGTCAACCCACAGTGTGTACGTTGCCTGGACGTCACGTGTGACCAACCCCCGGCCCGAATCTGCGATGGCAATGTCAGCGTGTCCTACGCGCCCGTTGGTCAATGTCGAGTCGACGGCATCGATGAGGTTTGTGACTATGAAGAGACGCGGCAAGAATGCGGTGCCGGTGAGGCTTGCCAGAATGGCTTCTGTGGTCCCGAAGGCGCACGGACGCCATTTGCGGGTGAAGTGATCATCAATGAGATTATGTATGATCCAGGAGCAGGACTCGCAGATTCCGCTGCCGAGTGGTTCGAATTAATCAGTGTTGCTGAGGCACCTATATCATTGAGTGGCTGTGTTGTCCGCGACCAAGGCTCCGAGTCTGCCATTGACGGTGTCTTCCTATCACCAGGTGGATTCGCCCTCTTTGGTCGGTCGGCGGACACCAATGAAAATGGAAATATTAGGCCCGATGCACTCTTTGGTTTCTCGCTGAACAACGCGGGGGATGAACTTTCGTTGGCTTGTGGCGAGACGACGATAGACTTGGTCATCTATGGTCGAGACAATCGCTTCCCAGCCCAGTCACAAGGCTCCATTCAATTAGATTTGGCTAATCAAGATGCACGCTCCAACGATTCAGGACTTTTTTGGTGTGCATCAGACCAAATTTATCTCGCAGATCCACAGCACTTTGGTACTCCTGGGCAAGCCAATACAGAGTGCGGCGGTCAGTAAGCATGCATGCTGGGCTTTAGACCAGAGCGCGCGCTCGTTTTAAGAGCCCTCAGCTGGTCTAAAAACGGCCCGGATCTTGCTGCGTACAGGCCTGTGGTAAAAAACGCACAGTCCATCTTTATGAAGTCTGTGGTTTAATAGACCGGTTTCGACACAGGCCCAGCAAAATCCATCACGGGGAATAAATATGCTCTTACGCGTCAAGTCCAATCTGAGGATGGTCACTCTCTTCAGCATCATTTTGAGTTTAACGGCTTGTATTGAGAACAAGGAGCGTCAGCTGGAATCGGAGCCCCAACCCGGTGAGTCCATCGCCGATATGTCGATGACGGTCGAACCTGATGACACTGCGGATGCGGGCTCTGATCCTCGACCCGTCGACCTCGGGCCGCCGGAGGTGGTACAGCCCACCGGCTGTGGTAATGAGGATGATCTGGCACCCAATCAGGGGCCGGACTCTGCTGCAGAAATTGAGGTTGGTTTTCTTCGCGAGGATTTGTTCATTTGTCCGGAGACGGACGATTGGTTTCGTTTGCAGTTGGTTGCTGGACAGCAAACCCAGATCGTCCTAAAGGCTGATCCCATCGAGACGGATTTTGACCTGGCGGTCCTCGATGAAACCGGTGCTGTGGTTGTGGAGAGTACCGGCGAAGAAGGGAATGAGCAGGTTGATTTCAACGCGCCGGCCGATGGTGAGTACTTCATCCGAGTGGACGGGTATTTGGACGAAGCTGCATTTTATCGACTCGCCGTGACGGGTACCTGTGCCTTAGATGATCAGTGTCCCGAGGGCCAAGTGTGCGATCGGTTTGAAGGCCTCTGCATTGGCTTGGCCGATGACCCATGCGGAAATGACGGTTTCGAACCCAATGATACCGACCAGACCGCAAGTCCCATAATGGCACCGATGGACCCATTGACGGGCCGTATCTGTGGTGCTGACCGAGATTGGTTCGCCTTCCAAGCAGAAGATGGCGACAGCTTCGATCTTCTCGTAAGCTTTGACGAGGGTGAAGATATTGACGTCCATGTGATCAACGCTGATACGGGTGCTGTCATCAGTCGAGCCATCTCAGATCGGCGGTCGAATCCAGAACGCCTGAGTTTCTCTCATTTACCGGCAGGGCAATATCGCATCGGATTAACACTTTTTATTCCCGAAGATGAGCAAGACCGTGAGGTCGATTACACCATCGAGTTCGCCGGTCGTTCAGGTCGGTGTGAAGCTGATAGAGACTGTCGCGCCGATGGGCTTCCCATTTGTTCCGAAGGGCTTTGCACCGCGCCGCCGGCCGGAGCGGGTTTGGGTGAGCGATGTGGCCAAAACGATGACTGTACCGAGGACGCAGACCTCTGCTTCACCGGCGGCGAGGGTGGTCACGACAATTTCTGCACCATCGGGTGTAGACGAGAAGGTGAGTGTGGCTCTCTCGGGGCCAATGCCTACTGTCAGCCAATCTCTCGAAACTCAGCGGTCTGCGTGCCTGGATGTGATGACGATGATGATTGCGGTCGATTTTATGCATGTCGTCAAGGCCGATGCGCGGTTCGGGGAGCATGCCGAGTCGATGACGATTGTGGTGACGGTGAAGCCTGTTTATCTGCACGCACGGGTGATCGCTACTGCGGCTTACCCAGACCGAGTGCTGAATGGGGTGCCGATCCTGAGTTTGACCCCAATGATACCCGCGATGAAGCGACTCGGATCGCTTTCAATGGGGATGCCATCGAGGGCTTACAAATTTGTAATGATGATGATGATTGGTATCGATTGGTGGTCCCGGCAAATCAAGCCAGCTGGGCGATGACAGTTTCGGCCACCTTCAGAGCCGGCGTCGATATCGACATCTACCTCTATGATAACTTTGGCAACTTGGTCGCGTCCTCGACGACGCCGGAGCAGGTCACCGAAGTGATCGAGGTTCGTTTTACAGCACCCGGCAGTTATTACCTGCGGGTTGACCAATTCTCCAGCGATCGCCTCGTGGATACTGAGTATTCTTTAACAGCAGCCATTGATGACAACCAAGATCAATGCACCGTAGACGAAGGGCAGTGTGGCCGTACAGAGCCCCTACGGGCGTTCTGCGATGAAGTCACAGGCGCGTGTAGCGCCATTGAAGGGAATGGCCAATTGGGCCTTGGAGACGCCTGTGATAGCAATGATGATTGTGGCCCTGACGCCGAGTTCTGCTGGACCTTCCGGGGCCGAGGTGGGTCTTTGCCTAATATCTGCACAATTCGCTGCGGGGCCGACGGCGATTGCGGTGGTGTCCCTGGCACTGTCTGTCGCCGATTCAGACAATTCGGTGCCTGTCTTCCTCAATAGCGTGTCTAGGCCAACCAATCCTTAAAAGACTCGGAGTCAGCCAGGGACTGGACAAGGGGGGTGCCGAGATCGATGACGGCGCGGCGGAGAGCCTGCTGTCTTTCTCGAGTCCCAAGAAAGACACTCACGGGCGTCTTGGCTTCGGTGGCCATAAACTGTTCGACTTCCCCCTGAATGATCTCAATAAAGCCACTGTGATGTACGAGATGTGAGAGTTGTTGGGGCATCACCTCCATTAAATCGTCCACGGGTATGTGCTCGTTGATAAACCGCCAGACAGACTCCGTACTTTGATCCATGAGGGCATCGTGAGCGGCCCCGCCAGACCGACCAAAATGCTGTGCCGTTTCCGGGCTCGTTAAAATCACGATCAGTCTGTCCAGCATCAGGCTTGTCGAGTTCTGTACAAAGCTTTTTACCGCCGCTTGTAAATGGGTCTCAAATTGACCTCCCAATTGTCCGAGGAGGCCCTTGCCCGCTCGGCTGGCGAAGCCAAATGCCCCTCGGCCGACAGAGCCGATGAGTCCACCGCCACTTCCCGATGGCTTGAGTGTATTTACGAACCGGTCCAAAGTCTCTTCGATGATCCGCTTGATCATATGCTTGACCGAATCTTGTTGGACCGCCGCTCTGAGAAAGCCCCGATCCAAATGAATCGGGCGAATGGCTAAACGCCTCAACTCGGCTTGCATCTCAAGAGTAATCCAGTCTTTTACCTGGTCATCTCTTGTCTCGGCGCGTTCCAGTTCTCGTTGGGCGAAGCCAGAAATATGGGCTTTAATCCAGTGTTCGGTGAGGTCTTCGTCAAAGGCATTCGAGATTTGCTCGACGAGGGTGTCTGTTCGGATGAATGCGTCGATAGGCTGCGCCGTAAGAAAGTCAAAAATAATCCCGCAGAGGACTTTTGCTTCAGCTTCGTCAGCCATTTTATTCAGTATCGGGGTCGTCATAATGACCTACTTTCACTCATTGCTATTCACCAAAACGACCTTACCAAACTGCTCGCCACTCTCAAGGTAGTCAAAGGCATCGGCTCCATCTCGAAGAGGGAAAGAACGCCCGATCAATGGTTTCAACTGAGTTTCATTGATACAGGTCAACATTTGGTCAAAATCCCGCGGTGATCCCATTGTGGATCCCAATATTTCTGCCTGTTTGTAGAAGAGATGTTGTGGCAGGATCGCAGGCCAGCGTCCCCGCGTTCCACCGTAGAAAACAAGTCGCCCTCCCGGTGCCAGTAAGCGCACCAGCTGCCCAAAACCCTCTCCGCCCGCTCCGTCGATGATGATATCGAACCCGGTCGGACACGATGCGTGCAACTGCGCGCGCCAATCGTCGTCTAAATAGCACACTGCACCCAGGGGGCTGTCAAACCCGCCTAACTTCTCTGTGGAACTGCTGGTCATGGCAAGCTGACCACCTAAAGCGTGGACAAATTGGGCCGCAAACTGTGCGACACCGCCTCCTATACCGGTGACTAAGACGCGATCACCTGCCTGCATTCGGCCCCGTTCTTTGAGGGCTCTCCAGGCGGTTAATGCAGCCAGGGGGCATGCGGCGGCCTGTGCGTCCGTTAGGTGGCGGGGTGCGTCTCTCAGGTGTGACACAGGGACCGATATGTATTCGGCAAAGGTGCCCTGGTCGGGCAGCCCCAAAATACGATAATGACTGCTTTGAACGCGTTCATCATCGCCCCAATCATACCCCGGATAGATAATCACCCGTTTGTCCTGCCAGTGTTTTTGACTTGTGTCTGTCTCACAAACCACGCCACATCCGTCACTTCCCAAGACAATGGGATAGCGAATGCCCGGGTACTGCCCACGGCGTATCCAAACATCACGTCTGTTCAATGCACTTGCAGTGAGTTTAACGAGAGCGTGACCCGTCCGGCGCTCAGGCATTGAGATCTCGTTATACTGGGGCCCTTGGTCGATTTCTGTAAGCTGCAGAGCCTTCATGAGTTCCCCCCTTCAGCAGTTAGGCTTTTGATGAAAAGCAAAGCACACCAATCGTCATGGGTGTGAAGGTTGTCCACCTCAAAACCCATGTGTTCGAAATGGGTGATCAATGGCTTGACACCATCGGTCGTAAAGCCAGAAATCACACATCTCCCACCCGGTTTTGTCCAGCGATGAAGCCGGGGTGCCATCTCGAAAAGCGTATTGTAATACAAATTTGCGACCACGAGGTCAGATTGATAGCCGGGTGGCGGTTGTTCACTGACACGAATCCGGTGGGCCAGCCCATTTCTCTGGGCATTGTCTCGGCAAGCGAGTCGGGCAATGTCTTCCACATCGATTGCCGTGACATGACTGCCCATGGATGCGGCGACAAGCGCCAGTAGACCGCTGCCCGTCCCCACATCGAGCGCGGTAAAACTGTCTGTGACGTGCTCGGCTAAGGTTTCGATTGCAGTCACGCACAGTTGGGTTGTTTGGTGAAGTCCGTCTCCAAAACCAGAGCCAAGATCAATGAGGAATGTCGTGCGTTCTGGATAGCGATTCGCGTGATCGTTGATACTGAAGCCTCTACCCAAGGTAACCGCAGCTTGATCAAGTGATTGACGCCAGGTTCCACCCACTTGATTGACCGTCAAGACATGTTCGTCTGGTAGCAATGATGCGTAGGTCTTGAGGATTTCATCAACGACATGTGCTGGATGATACACGCGGATCTCAGTTTGAGACCCCATCATTTTATCCGTCTCGCTGTCCACGAGTTCAACGCCTTGTATACCCGCTCGAAAGAGCCGTTCAATCACCGCATCGGCTTGGTCTGAATCGAGAGTAATGGCGACTTGGATCAGATCGGCCATTTGGTTTCTCTCAACTGTTTTTGCACATAGTCATGGATTAAACGGGCGTCTTTTATTGGCCGAGAAATCGGGTCTGGTGCCCCACCCAGTAGAATTTGACCACAGCGCCCCATACTCTCGGCCAAAGCACCCAAATGATACCCGCCCTCCAAGCACAAGACGAGTCGTCCATCGCAGTGCTTTTTTGCCATCTGGTAGGTCAGGTCGCATAGGGCAGCAAACCCATTGCTCGATAGGTTCATTTGGGCCAACGGGTCGAGTCTATGAGCGTCGAAACCGGCCGATACAATGATGAGGTCCGGCCTGTAGAGATTTGCGGCCTCCATCAAATCGCGGAGAAAGATGTCATGGTAGAGGCCATCACCGCTTCCTGCTGGCAGGGGGATATTTAGTGTATAGCCCAATCCTGAACCCGCACCTCGTTCCCATGGATGACCTGTACCCGGGTAGAGTGGCGCTTGATGGAGACTGACGAAGTAGACATCTTGTCGGTCCCAGAACGCTTTTTGAGTTCCGTTGCCATGATGGACATCCCAATCGATAATCATCACCCGTTGACAGCCGAATTCTGCGAGCGCGGCTTCGGCTGCGATGGCTACATTGGAGAATAGGCAAAATCCCATGGCCTTGTTCGGTTCGGCGTGATGACCGGGTGGTCGAGTGAGTGCCATGGCACTTTGTGCCTCGCTGGTGCAGACCGCTCGGGTCGCATCAACGCTGCAGCCGGCCGCCAGCCAGGCTGCGTTCATACTTTTCTCAGATAGCACGGTGTCTGCATCGAGAATACCGCCAACATCTCGGAAACGCGCTAGGTGTTCGATGTATTTGCTCGGATGAACCCGTTCAATTTGCTCACGGCTGGCGGGCTGTCCCACTTTGAAAATGTATCGGTGGTCTTCTCGAAGTTTACTCTCTATGGCGTCAAGGCGCTTCGGGCATTCTGGATGACCTGAACCGGGTTTGTGTTCACGCATGTCCAAGTGACCGTAAATATGTACGCTCATGTCCTGATGATCCCGTTCCCTTGGCCTGTCGGATGGCCCTAGACCCGCTGACGAGAGTTAATCACATTCGGGATGGCTTGACGATGTTTAGGTATTCAAGTTGATCGACCTGATACGACCAATTTCGAAAATCTCCGTATCCCTTTGGATGAATATGCTGTCCTTCTAGGACAAGTGCGCACCTAATTTCCGTCTTTTGTCCGTCTCGAGTGATGGTTCGCTCAAATCGATGACCCCCTAAAGACACCCCGTCACTCTTTGAATCAATGATGATCTCTTCTGGAGTTTCTAACGTGATTTTGACGACTTGGTCGACGGGAAGATTCAGGTAGAGGGGTGTTCGTCGACTCTTGAGCGGGGCAAACGTTCGGCCTGGTTGAATGGGAAAACACCCAATTCGATTCGGAAATGTCATCTTACCTATGAAATCGTAGGTAAGCACAAGTTTGGTATCGTCTTGTTGTCCGCCACGATTTATCTCGAAGTTTTGGATTCGACCTGACGCGATGGCTTTAATGAGAACGCGTTCAAATAGTCGAGGCTTTTCTTCGTCTGTTAAGCGCTCCAACATACCACCAATCGCGATGGCTTCGGCCCCAATTAACTCGTCAATCACACGACCCTGAATGTCTCCATTTGGCATGATACGAGCCTGCATTCTCACGCTACGCTGGTCGGTGATCTCTCGATGCTCAGGCATGTTTCCCAGTGACCAGCCAGCGGTCGGTGGCCATACTTGGACAGTCGAACCGCCCAGCAAGTGGAAGGGCAGATAGCCAGCCGGTGCACCGTCGGCACCAGGATATAACCATGGTCCATTCTCGATCTTAATCAGTGCATCAGAAAAGTCGTTCAGCTGAGCAAAATCTTGATATGCCGGTTTCAGCTTCGGTCCGGCGAGGAGAACCCGATGAGAGATTCCTAAGCCGTCTAGAACGGCGGACAGTGCCGTTGTTCGATGGCCAACCCCATCGTAGAGTCCATGGGTCACTCGATGACCAACCAAGCCGGTTGAGCCATCGAAACGCTGCCGAACTCTCCGTAGGATTTGATTGAAATCAGGTGTTTTTGATTTCGGTTTAAATCCGTCGCTGATCCAGGCTAACACCTGATCTGTCTGAGCTCGCGAAAAAATAAATCCATCTCTGAGTCGGTTGAGTTGTTGTTCTTGGTCGAGTCTTGATGCCAGCCTCACGGAGGGAATGACAGCCTCAGCTTTGGGACCCCGTAGTTCATATCTGATGGCCTTAAGATTGTTTGTTTCAAACCTCAGAATGTTTTGGTCCGCTATCGTCATTTTTTTGGCTACAGGCGCATTGAAACGAGACTCCACTCGCACCTCAGCGTTCTCGGGTACCACGACGTCAAATCGTTGTTCCTGAATGTCGGACTCATAATCACCGAAATAGGTTCTCTGGCTCATGAATTGTCCATCTGATGTGCCGGAGTCGCTATTTGGCTCCAAATAAATGGCCACGATATAATCGCGGCGATCTAATTGCGGCAAGGTCAAACTGTCCTTGTTAGGACTCGATTGAGCGAACAAAATCCGTCCATCCTGTTTTCGGGTGTATATCGCCACCGGAACTGCATCGTCCGGAAGGCCTAATTCAGCGTATTTTTCGGCCGCACTCCGATTCGCCAAATAGATAATCTCATGGACTCGCCTTAGACTCTTACCCTCGGAATCGAAGACTAAAATGCTGTGGTCGAGTAGACGCACCGTCGATTCCTTAGATGCCGTGGATTGATGACGCTCAATCCGCGTCTCTGTATCAAGATAGAGATGGGAGAGGGGAGACCATTGGTCAAGAGCTGACATGATGTTGAGTGCATCAGGGTCCGTAATCCGACTGAGAACCCACGCACGTGCCGCTTCGTCAAAGGCCATCTGGGGGGTCCGTTTTAGACTATTGGACAGTTTGTTCAAGTCTAATTCCTGCACCGTCTCAGGTCTGTCGGGTTGTGGATCTTCAGCACCGAGCAAAGCGCGTTCGCAGCGGGCTTCGAGCACACGCTGTTCATCGGTGATGATCGGCTCAGAACGCAGCTGCTTCAATGCGTCTGCTGGTCTGAAATATTGTAGCAACAGGTCGACAGCATGCTCATTTTTTCCACAGCTCACCAGGCGTTCCACCAACTCATCCGGCTGACCGTAGCTGAGCAACCTTTGCCGTAACTCCAAATGTTCGCATCGACCCCCGTGACGCTCAAGGTAATCTCTGACTCGCCGTCTGTGGCCAAGTTGGTCTAACGTGACGATCATCAATCGATGGAATCGCTGACTTGGTCGACTGATTGCCTTTAAGCTTTGAAGAATTGAGTATGCTTTTTTAGACTCGTTTGCGTCCAAGTACAGCATCGCGAGATTTAGTCTAGCGATCCTTGGTGCCCTTGCATCCGCTCGTTTCCAAAGATTGATTTGTCTCTTATAGACCACCGACCTCGGACTGTTATTGACCGTTCCATAGGCCCTCGCAGCGAGTTGGCTGAACGCACTTGTATCTGGCATTCCCTCTAAAATCCGGAGAGCCTGGTCTCCCTGGTGGCGCGTGACAGCATCGAGTCCGTCTAAATATTTGAGAACCCAGTTAGGCCCGGTGCGTCTGCCATCGATCCGCGGCCCTTGTTTGCTCAAATGCATGTGTTCGCCCAGATCGGGAAAACACCGAATTTTTGGACGCTGGGGTGTTGTAAAAGCGAAGATTGAATTGGCATTGAGTCTGACCTTATACCATCGGCTTGCACTTGGGTGTCCCAGCAAATTCTCGGATTTAAAACCCTGGTTCCACAGGAGAAAGGGCCCTTTTACCAAAACCTCGCAATGACCCATCTGACCGTCTTTCAGGAGCCCAAAGTGAACTCCTGATTTTGGCTGTTGGGCCCCAAGTTTAACTTGGTTTTCACCGTATTTGATGGTGCTCGGCATGTAGACGGGATTAAGACCTTTCAAGTGATGAAGCCCAAGGTGGGGCCATGGGCTAACAGACCCTGTCCAGACCCATTGAGGATTGATTTCTGCCTCCAGTTGGTCATCTTTCTCTTGTCTGAGACGTTTGGCGATCCGACCGACTAGGCCTGTCTCAGGGATCGCCGCCAGTAGTGCATTGGCACGCTTCACGTGAGCCTGATCGAGGGCCATTTGAGCGCGCCCTAGTAAGGCCAGTGGTTCTTGATTTGCTTTTGAAAATGCGTCTTTTGCTGATGCAGCCTCATCGGCAAGATAGTGCCACCAACCCATTTCTGCCCACTGTCTTGGTGATTTACCGACTTGCTCGAACAGGTGTCGCCTCTGCTCATCGAATTTCGCAACGGGCATGCTGCCACAGCCCAGCAGGGCCATCATCGGTATTAGCCTGGTAAAGGCCCTAAATCCCATCATGTGTGATTCTCATTTGAGTTGTTAGAGCTGCATCAATTTCAGCAAGCCAAGACCTGAACTTGCCATACTCCTCTCTAGGGACCATCGTGGTTGATATAGACAACTTCAGTCGGACTTCTAAGCGAGTCCCCTGTTGTTCGATATGGGCAGAAAAAAACCCAAATGGGCTCTTGATCAGGCGTTTTAGGTTGGTTTCGAAACGCGTTTTTGGATCATGAGTAAGGCTGTATGTGACCGTGCGCAGGTACTTGTGCGGAAGGATTAACGGCCCGTCGCGCATGGCTTCGGGCGCCCATTGATTGACGAGATTCCAGGGCGCGAGACCCACGAATAGCGGACTGTTTGCACGGGTGTTTTGCCCTACGAGCGGTTGGATTTGTCCGATGATCGTGACGGGGTCTGATACAGGCTCAACACCACCAAATTGGTACTGCTTAAAGAGATGATTGGGTAGGAGTCGATTGAGCCATTGATTGATGTTCTGGGTCTGTTGAGTCGGTTGTAGGAGCGCGCGTCTCAGCTCGGTGGCGGGCTGACCTCGAGTTGCCAATTTTACCGTTCCATCTGCCAACCCGTTATTCCATCGTAGCTCTAACGTCCATGCCTCATGTTGTTGGTCTGGGTCCATGAATGGAATGCGCGTCAGCTTTTCTGAGCCTATGATCAAAGCTGTTGCCCCTTGATCCTCCGTCGGTAAGGTCCATGGATCGAAATCAGCAACTGTTGGATCCATAAACCGGCCAAGACTGGGTATATAGATAATCGCGTGGTCGAATACGGAGAGGCTGGCCGGCTCGAGTCCGAGGGGACCTGATGAGCGCGTACGGACCAGCACAAAACGGCCGTCTATGCCAATGGCCTCGAGTAAGGCCAGCAACAGGACGGCCTTATCTTTACAATCACCGTAACCGCGATTGAGGGTGTCCGACGCGTACGCAGGCTGAAAACTATGAATGCCGTACTCTAGGCCCACATATCGGATCCGTCCGGCAACCAGCTGATACAACGCCTCAATTCGTTCTATGGCGGGCATCGACGGCCGAATCTGCGATCGGGCTAATTTAACCAGCTCGGGTGTGGGTTTTGCTCGTTTGCCCAGAAGTGCTTTGTACAATGTATCGACGCTGGCCCACTTTTTCTGTGTACTCAAGTGGACGTAGCCAAATCGATTTGTGACCCCTGGCCCCCGGTTCTGGACCGGTATTCCAGGGACGTCTTTGACCACAATTCGGCCTGGGGAACGGTTTATTTGAAGCCCCTTAGCCTCGATGCCAACATGGAGGTTTTTGCTTGGGCTGCTGGCAAACTCGAGTACGGATGTAACGCGCGGTATTTCCTCTTGAAGATAGGCTATTTCACCATAATGACCCGGCATGGCCGGATGTGGAACCGTGTCCCGTAACTGCCACATCACCTCGATGATGTCACCTGGTTGCGACCCATCAAAGTCCAATGTCTCGGCCCTCAAATCGAAATAAATTCGGTTGTCTGGATCCGACAGCGACCGGCCGCTTCTTTTTGCATTCTGACCACCCGTGTTTCCCAGCCGTTGAGCGCGAACAATGTCGAGTGCTTGGCTGTTGGGTGCATGATAAATATCCATGCTTGAATAGCGTTCTGCGCCAACCCGGTCGCAAATCTTAATCACCCGTCTAACCCATCGAGTCGCCCGCCCATCGTCGTTGAGTTCTGTGCGTGCATGGTGGTGCAGCACTCGAGCGATGGGTCCAGTGCAGGGGATGTCACTGAGCGTTGACGTCGGTGGTCCTAGACGAGGCTTCGGATGAGACAAATTGACCGCCAGCCGGAGTCGATCAAGCACGTCTTCATCTAGCCGGGGTGCCATTCGTTTGATCAGGGTTATGGCCTCGGCTACCCGGCCTAAAGCCAGAAGCGCATCGATTCGAGTCTCGACCCAAGCAGAATGATGAGGTGCTATTTTTTCCAGGTCGTCTAGGATCAAGAGGGCTGCCTCATAGCGATTCCGCTCAAGGAGTGCTTCAACCGCAGTTAGTTGGTGACGCCACAGTTCTGGCTTTATTTTGACCATCTCGGAGACGAGCTGATCTGCTCTCTCAGAATTCCCACGTCTTCTCTCAATGAAGGCTAACCTTAAGCGTTGATCTTCCGTTGCTAGATTCATCTTCATGGCTTGGCGGAGATGGGCCAGTTCATGATTGATACGACCAGCATTTTGAAGCGTTGACGCGATGGTTTTAGACAATCCTTGCCGTCGGCGGTCGTCAGCAGCACTCTGCGCTAAGAAGGCCGCTGATTGAACCCAGCCTAAGTCTTCATGAAGCAAAGCCCAAACTCGTTGGATCGGACCACTGCGCTCGAATCGGGCACGCACTGTCTGAGCAAGTGGCCAAGCTAAGTTGAGTCGACGTTCGAACACGTGGTCCCAAATGAGGGCAGTCTGAACGTAGAGTTGATGGGCCAAATGACCGCTCTGTCCAGCTGTCTTGCTGTATTGCTGTCGAACTTGAGCCGCGCGATCTGAGTCTAAGACGAGGGTCCATGCATGCAAGGTTTCTGCGTCTGGCCGAGTTTCAAATGCGCCATTGAGCGCAACCTGAATCAAACTCTTGTCTTTGTTCGGGAGCTTGGACGCATAGGCGTACCAGGCCAAATCGATCAGGGCCTCGACCTCCGGTGGGTCAACCTTTAAGGTCTCAGAAAAGACAGCCCAAGGCACAACGGGCCCATCGGTCAAAGGTCCGTCAACGGCCTCCGGCACCGGGACATCGACGGGCCGAGAATGCGTCAATGGCAATAGGTGCCCTTGGCTATCGGTGATTCGCGCCACAAATGTCCAACGCTGGCTGGGGTCAGCCAGTTCCACCATTAATCGATTTCGACCCTTGCGCAGGTGAACGACGACACCATATTGGTCGAGCCACGCATCATGGGCTTCGTTGGACCTAAACATTAAGTCTCCGTTGAGCCAGATCTTCACACCCTGGCCGTATCCGAAGCGAAGGACTCCAGCCGTCTTTTCGTCAACGAATAGGTCTGTGATGAGGGTGACTTTTCGAGACTCGACCTCAGATACGAAAGCCCCCACACGAAGTAGACCGGTTGACTTGGCAGACGGGAATGCTGTCCATGATGTACTCTGATAATTGGCTGTGGGGTGCGGGGCGGGACCAATCTTATAGTTAAATTGGTTGAGTAGTCCGAGACTTATTCTGGTGGCTGCCGCGGTTTCTGTGTCGAAATTCACCAGGGCATTTTGATGTTTCAGCCACAGTGCAACAGCCCGGTTGAGTGGGTGCCGATCAGTTTGTGAAATCGCCTGGTCCAATGCTTTGTCAACGTAGCCAAGGGGGAGCCAATCTCGGACATGGTTCAGCCGAATCAGTTCCACGCTGCCAGCCACGCTGGCGCGTCTTGATTCCACACGGACCAATCGGGTCTCGGCATCCAAGCGGATTGGATCGAGTGGGGTCGTCATGGCTTGCGCCATGATTATGAAGCAGAGCATATTCATGTGGTTTGCCTAACTCTCCTTAAGACCACAAATACCACGATGGGTTCTCGCCAATCTTCGGTCAATGCCATAGTGTAGTCGATAGCCATATAGAGAGCGGGAGAGACCCCTTGGTGATAGGTAGATGGTTCGTGGCTACGAAGTTGAGATGCTCGTCGAGGCCGCTGGGTTTACTGTGGTCTGTGGCATTGTTTACTGCAATGAGCTTGCACGACGATGCGTTTGCAAATCCGGGCATCGACCTAGGTTCAGCGAGGCATTTGGAGAATACGTCCGGTCAATCGAGAGTATGGTTGGCGATAGGTCCACATGCTTGGCCCCGTGGCCCATCTGCATTTAAACAGTCTCTATCCACTCAATTGGCACTTGGGTATGGCTATGAGGTTGGCCACGCCCGACTTGCCTGGCAAATTCTCTTGGTGGACGATTTGAAAGCCGACGGGCGGCGATTCTTGTCCATTGATCTCCTGAGTATTGAACGGAGCTATTTTTCTGGGTCCTTAAAGCCCTATTATCGATTTGCGTTGGCCGCCGCCACCGATTTGAATGGTCCAAAGGCCACCTTTGGCGAGCCTAAATTCTACAACCAAGAGAACGGGACAACCGGTGGTTTTGGACTTCGTGCCGGCGTTGGTTTGGACTGGGATTTAGGCTCGACCTTGTTTACTCGGTCCGATTTTGGCTTGGCTTTATACGGAGGTGTCGGTCGGGTATCGACGCCATTTTCTGCAACGTTCGCCTTAGGTTTCCGAATAGATTAGTCGCTGAAAGGAACTGGTGATGGCTAAGAAAAAAACACGCTTTGTTTGCCAGAGCTGTGGTCAAGAATATGCAAAGTGGACCGGTCGGTGCACTGCGTGTAATGACTGGGGGACAGTCGTCGAGATGGCCATTGCGGCTGATGCACCGGTCGGCGCCATACGTTTGACTGACAGTGCAGCCCCCATTCGGCTCGTGGACGTAGAGGGCTCTGCCGTTGAACGCAAGCAGACCGGCATCATTGAACTTGATCGTGTTCTGGGAGGCGGTTTGGTGCCCGGGTCTTTGGTGCTTGTTGGCGGCGATCCGGGAATTGGGAAGTCAACACTTCTCCTTCAAGCGAGCGACAAAAGTGCCAGCTCGGGGGCCACCGTTCTTTATGTGACCGGCGAAGAGTCTACGCGACAGACAAAGTTGCGATTCGACCGAATCGGTGCCCGTTCAAAAAGTCTTTGGATTATGGCTGAAACATCGTTGCGCGCAATCGAGGATCATGTTGCCAAAAACAAGCCAGATATGTTGGTCATTGATTCAATTCAGACACTGTACAGCGATGACGTTCAAGCTGCTCCAGGCAGTGTCAGCCAGTTGCGGGCGATCACGGCGCGTCTCATGGCCATTGCCAAAGGTCGAGACATCGCTACTTTTGTCATCGGACACGTCACCAAGGAAGGCGCGATTGCGGGGCCACGAGTTCTCGAACACATGGTCGACACGGTGCTATATTTACAAGGTCAACGGGGCCATGCATTCAGAATTTTGAGGGCTGTCAAGAATCGGTTTGGGTCCACAGATGAAATCGGGGCCTTTGAAATGGGTAACTCGGGGCTGTCAGAAGTGAGCAATCCATCGGCGTTTTTTCTCGCTGAGAGAGCGATGGGTTCGTCGGGGTCTGTCGTTGCAGCCAGTTTTGAAGGCACTCGCCCTCTGCTCGTTGAGGTACAAGCATTGGTGACCCCAGCTGGCGGGGGTCATGCGCGACGCACTGCCGTCGGCGTAGACTCGAGCCGCGTGTCATTGCTGCTGGCTGTGCTTGAAAAAAAGGCTCAATTGGATATTTCGGGATGCGATGTTTTTGTCAACGTGGCAGGCGGTCTCAGGTTAGACGAGCCGGCGGTTGATTTGGCCATTGCCGCTGCGCTCGCATCCAGTCATCTAGATCGTCCTGTGCCGACTGATGCCGTGATCTTTGGTGAACTTGGACTTGGTGGTGAAGTCCGTGCGGTTGTGAGCGCACCAGCCCGAGTCGCAGAGGCACAGCAGCTTGGTTTTCGGCGACTGGTTCTGCCTGAAGGTAATGCGTCGGAACTGAAAGCGCATCCCGACCTAACGTACTACGGCGTGAGTGGAATTCAGCAGCTCCTAGACGTTCTATTTTGAACGCACGATAGCCGCAATTAACGGGACAGTGGTGCGAGACGAGTACATTGTCCGCTCACACAGGCGAGTTCGCTCCGGTTGTCGTTGGCGTCGAAATAGCAATTACAAGTCCCTGTTTCGAAGAGATTTACACCGCGGTCAATGTAGAGCGCGTTGTCCGCTTGGATGACAAATGACGCTTGATTTTGTTGACTGTTATCGCTCGAGATAATGCGTGCACTTTGCTTGATCCAGATATTACCAGCAGCCTGAATCTCAATCCGCATATTGGGACTCATCGCCACAAGTTGCCCCTCGATGATAATGTCGTCTGCCTTGATTTTGATGGCACTATCCTCGAGGCCGCCATTCGATCTGAAGCGGACCCGCCCTTGATCATTTGACGAACCAAACCCCTCGCCCAGGACAACGGTGCCGTTGCCAAGGTAGTCTACGCTCTCACTAAAATCTCCAATGATGGGCGAATATTGAGGTGCTTCGAAATAGGGAGCGACGCATTGATTCTCAACGCAAATTCTGACCTCATCATTTTGGTATAAGCATGCATTGTCTGCACTGCATGAGCCGGAGCCGTCATAGGGTTTTGGATTAAAGTCGTCTTCCGAGAAGCAGCCTATGGATAGGCTCAGGGCAACGAGGATGATTCGTTTCATTGGTCTTCGTCCTCCCCGTCCAAGAGGAACCACAGGACCAGAGACGTAGCCATGGTCACTGCGCCACCGATCCAAAGACCGTCGGCTAGCTGAGCGCGATCCTTCGCGGTGTTAAAATCTCGTAGGCAGTAGTGGACAGCACACCATCCGCTCTGTTCTCGTTCACGAATGCCATCCAGGTAATTTCTGTTATCAATGCCCACTCCGATGCCGGCACCCACAAGACCCACACCAAGGGCGGCTGTGAGATAACTGGGCCAACGGATGGCTTTGGAGGTCGGCTCTATTTTGACCGGTTCTAGAGCCTTCTCCTGTTCCTTCCGGCTAGGCTCTTTCGGTTCATCTTGGACCAGGAAGTCATCTGGGACCAGTGGACCTCGTCGTTTTTTGAGCCCGGTCTTGCCCTGCCAAACAAGATCATCATTCAAAGCGATTGTGAAGACTTCATCTTGTTGTCCCGGAGCGCGTACCTCGAGTCGAATAATCCCTCTCGGTAGGCGATTACCTGATTTAAACGGACCCGCAAATTGTGGTGGTTCGACGACAGTCATCACCGAGTCGAATGGTAGATTCACGACCGTGAGTTCAGCTGTGACTGCTTGGAAACCATTCTTGCAGATGACGTCCCTGTCAAGGGAATCAACCCGTTCATCCCGCACACATTTGCTAAAATGGTAGGCGGCCAATACCGTTCGACCAGCCTTGGTTTGAAGCTGTCCTAATCGCAGGTGTAAGCCGCCATAATCATCATTCTCGGGTTCGAGTAAAGCTTCTTCATAAACGGCGATCGCGACATCGATGCCGTGCTTTTCTTCTGCGTCCGTTGCTTGGTTTGCAGTGTCGTTAAATCGCATCAAGAGATTGGAGTCAGCCTGCCCCCAGCTGGTCAGAGGGAAAAGCGCGAACAGCAATATGGACAGAGCATATCTCACAAAACAGACTCTAGAGCGTCATTGATAACTATCCATAACCCGATGGCATCAAAACGTAAAGTTACCTGGTTGTAATTGCAGGTTGAATCGCGTGTACCCAAGTTATCTCTGATTCTTGCAATGGATCAGTCTGCCCTGGATACTCGCTCGCTGTGGATGATTACGAGGCGCGGCACTCAGCCAACGAGAATATTCTTTAGCCGCTTCAGCAAATCGTCCCGCTCTCAAAGCGGCATTCCCCTTGCTTGCGAAGCGCTGCAGCATCTGCTCTGTCAGCCGCCCCCGGCCGGGCTCTGAGCGAGATTTTGTCTTCTTCGCGCGCGCCGGAGGTTTTTTCGCCTTTACCGGTTTGGCTTTCTTTGGTTTCGATTCCACTTGTTGCACGGGCGTTTGCGGTTGGGTCGGTATGTCAGGATTCGGCCGAGCCGTTCGTCTCGTGATGTGTTCCGTTTTCTTTGGGTCGGGGATTTGCCGAGTCGTCTTTGGTGGACTGATATCCTCGGTTTTTAGCACGGGTGTCGGTGCCGCGATGTCTTGAGGTGGTGCGTCGGGACTCGGGTTTACCTTGACGGTGGTCTCTGGAATCTTAAATCGTGTCGGTCTTGGCCGGTCTGAAGCAGGTACGGTTGTCTGATCTTCAATGATGCCTTTGGATGGTCCGCGGTCGCCGGTGCGAATTGACCACACGATGGTGCCAGCCACCAAAGCAACCAGTGGCAAGACAAGGAAAAGCCATTTTTGTCCTGATTGCGCCGGCTTTTGTGGCGATAAGCTGACCTCGTCCAATCGGGCATTTGGTTTGCGTGATTGCGAGCCATTGTCTGGCGGGTCGAGCGTTTCAACCCGGGTCATCATATAATCGATGCTGCCATCGAATGTGTGGGTTGCATTGGCCGAACCGATGCCTGTGTTGGCGTCGTCTAATAAGGAATCGATCGAGTCTTCTGTGTTGTACTCCATCGTCGCGTCATCGCCGCCTGTAAATGCCGCTTGGTGGCCAGTAAGCTCGCCCTCGAGGTCGAGGGCGTCGACAGCATCCGTGTGCATGTCTTGTGAACCGTAGGCTCGTGTTTCTTGACGCCGTGGGTCATTAAATGCTGTAGGCATGCCCGCCTTGTGGCGAGAAATGATTGGCTTAGGGACGGTCGCGCCCGCCGAGTTGGGCAGCATGACAGGCCAAGACCGTTTGTCGATGGGAGCCGCATTCAACGCGTCTAATTCCCTGATAAAAGCCGCTGCATCCGCTGGCCTTTCATCGGGGTTACGAGACATACACCGATAGATTAAAGATTCCAGACCAGCCGTGACCCGAACAGCTGGCTCAACGCCAGATAACGGTAGGGGTGGGCGTGTGCATGCATAGACAATGATGGCTGTGTTGGACCCATCTGGATAGGGCGAGACACCGGCGAGCATCTCATAGAAGATGACGCCGAGGGCATAGATATCAGCCCGTGCATCGACGACTTTTTTCCCGCCTGGTAAATCGATACCCTGACCTGAAAGGACCCAGGATGGCACTTGTTCTGGGGCAAGATAGCCAGGTGTTCCACGGAGTGCCATGGGGTGGGTAGACAGACGTCCGGCCGGTCCACTTACATCTTTCACGAGGCCTAGGTCGACTAGGGTCAGCTTACCATTGCCCCTCGGATCCATGATCACGTTTGCCGGTTTGAGGTCCCGATGGACGAGTTTACGTTCATGAAACGCGCTGAGCGCTTCCGCGATCTGTCGACCAATATTAACAGCCTCAGCCATGCTAAATCGGCTTCGTTCCGTAATCATCGCAAGCAGCGACGGACCGGGCACATAGTCCATGACCAGGTATGGGAGTTTTTCGTATTCCCCGAAGTCACTCACTTTCACCACGGCATCATGTCTGAGGAAAGCGGCTACCCGGGCCTCCTTGATGAAATCGTTTTGGTATTCCTTTATGGTGCCCTTATCGACGTCAATGCCGACATTTTCGAGGTCCAGAAATTTAACGGCAAACAATTGATCAAGATGGAGATGCCGCGCCAGATAGACCGTTCCTAACCCACCTTGACCTAAGCCTCCGATGATTTGATATCGGTTGTCGATGACGCGCTCAAGCAGCGGATAGCGCGCTCGTCCACTCTGCGCCTTCACTTCGACGACAGGAAATCCATCACGCTCGCATGTTTTCACGCACTCGCGATAGACGAACCGGCACTCTGGGCAAATCCACAAAACAGTTACACCATAACTCTGATCGACTCGTGACGCATTATTCCCACATCAGATTTAAATTTTTGCTCAAATTGGGCGTGCTTTTCTGGACCCCGACCTCCACTCAGTACACCATACAGACAAAGAGGCAGTCTGGGAATCTTTCAGTGACAATTGCTTTACCAATCCAGTTGAGGCAAATCCGTGGGACTGTCCTCATTCCATTGCTTGACCAGCCAGGGTTTAAGATTGTTCCGGATGCATTGATTGCGATCGATGACTCCGGACGAATCTCGTCGGTCGAAGAGGCAGCGAATTCGTCTGAGATTCCCGAAACAAGACCCGGATGCGTCTGGATGCCCGGTTTTGTTGATACGCACCTTCATTTTCCACAAAGTCGAGTGGTTGGTAGTGCTTCGGGGCCACTTCTCCAGTGGCTTGAAGAAACCATATTTCCTGAGGAAGCACGATTCGTTGACGCCCACTATGCGCGGACGGTCGCCGATGAGTTTTGTCAGTCCATGCTCTGCAAGGGGACGGTCGCGGCGGCGGTGTACAGCAGCAGCAATGCCCATGCGACACAGACGCTGTTCGAGGCCATGGCGCGGGTCGGCCTTAGGGGGTTGGTTGGGTTGACTCTTATGGACCGGATGGCACCTCAAAATGTCATCTTAGAGGCAGACAGTGCTCTTGGAGCGGCTCGAGAACTCGCTGAACAGTGGCATGGCTATGATGACGGGCGTCTTGAGTTTTGCGTTACGCCCCGCTTTGCAATTTCATGCACGCCGAAATTATTGAGGGGCGCGGCCAAGCTCGCACATGACCTCAATTTGCCGGTTCAAACACATATCTCTGAAAATCAGCAAGAGATAGACACTGTCCTTTCCCTTTTTCCGGGCCATAAAAGTTATCTCGACGTGTACGCTCAGGCGGGCCTGCTAGACGGTCGGTCAATTCTCGCCCACTGCATTCATTTGTCTGACGACGAGTGGGATATGCTTGCCCGGTCGGGGTGTAGTGTGAGCCATTGTCCGGACAGTAATTTCTTTCTAGGCAGTGGCCAGATGCCCCTTCACAAGCTTCAATCCCGCCACATTGAATGGGGACTTGGGACTGATGTGGGGGCGGGTCGGACTTTTTCATTACGTCGGATTGCAGCAAGCGCATACGACACAGCTCTGTTGACTGAATCAAAGGTGACGGCTGAAGCCCTTCTTTGGTACGCGAGCCGAGGTGGCGCGAAGGTACTCGGTATGGGCGACCGCACCGCTCGAATCGAAGTCGGATATGAGGCTGATTTCATTGCTGTGCAATGTGCTCATGGTGCACTCGGGCCAGACAGGCTCTTTGATTCACTGATTTTTCAGCACGACCGAAGCGGTGTTGATGCGACTTTCATCCGAGGGCGCAGGGTCTATGCGAAATCAGCGTCTTAGTGCCGTCAATCTTGTCGTGTTTTTAGGCCCATCACCAGCCCATCGGGCGTCGGGATACAGACTGAGTCAAATTTCAGACTCGTTTGCTCGTGCATGCGTCTGACGGCTGCCGCATCCTCTGTCTCATCGAGTAATTGCCCGAAATAATAGGCATTGTCTGCCAACAGCACCCCACCGAATCTCAGGTGTGTTTCCGCCCAGGCTTGATACTGGTCATAACGCTCTTTGTCAGCGTCGAGAAAGACCATATCGAATGGGCCGTGCTGGACGACCTGAGCAAGTCCATCGAGGCCATCTGCGCAAATCACTGTGATACGCTCACTCAACCCGGCTTCGGCAATGTGGCGTCGCGCAACGTCTGCGTGTCTTGGCTCATTCTCAATACTCCAGAGATGCCCATTGGAACTCATGCTCTGGGCCATGCTAATGGCTGAATACCCTGCGAGAGTCCCTACCTCGACGATTTTCTCTGCGCCGGTGAGTTGAACCAGGAGGCTCAGAAATCGCGCTTCTGACTGACCGACCATAATCTCAGGCATTGCGTTGGCATTCGGTGCATCGAACGCTGATTGCAGTGCTGGCCCCTGTGGTGCATGGACTTTATCGCAATAGCTGCAAATGGCCTTGGTGGAATAGCTGGTGCCTGCTCTAGACTCTTGATCACCCATCTATGATGCGCTCGGTCGCCATTGGGCGCTGCGAAGAAAACTCTTATTGAAGTACTCGTGTTCGATGACTTCAACCATCTCTTCTACAGTTCGATATTGTTCCCACTCGACTCTGATTACGGGCACCGTCCGTGAAATGTCATCGATGAAAAGCTCGTACTCATTTCGGAGCTGTGTGAGATATTCCAATGGGATCCCTTTCTCCACGTCGCGCGAGCGTTCTTTAATTCGGTTCATGGACGATTCCGGGCTTAAATCGAGGTAGATGATGACATTGGGCCGACACATGAAATTACTCATGTTTTTGAAGAGCTGCAGATAGGTTCTGTAGTCTCTATCGTCCATAAGTCCCTGATTGACCAAAGTTTTCGCAAAAACAGCATCCTCATAGATTGTTCTGTCCTGGACGCCGCCGCCCCCGCGCCAGATCACTTCTTGATGCTGTTGAAAGCGTCGATTGAGTAAATAAATCTGAGTTGCGAACGCATAGGTCTTTGTGTCTCGATAAAAGTCCGCAAGGTACTCATTGTCTTGTACGGGTTCGTAATACACCGGCAGGTTGAGGTGTTGACCCAAAGCCGTCGCCAATGTTGTTTTGCCCGCGCCGATTAAGCCGGCGATTCCGATGAACATTTCTTGCAGGTTATGAGTGCCCATACGCGCTTTCCTCCGTTATTCACGCCCATAGATATCATCTTGCGTACGCACGTAAAGGGGTCCGACCCAATTATTTTTTTTCGTCGGACGCAGCGTCTTTATTTGACCCATGGAAAACCGATGTGAAATCTTGCTATTTGGCTAGGACTATTTTGATTAATTAAATGACAAGCTCAATGGATTATCGGTTTAAATCGCGTCGATTCTACAGCCACTTCTGGACTCTTTATCCCCACGTGTCAGGTCTGTTAAAGCAACCCCAATTGCCTTTTGGAACCGCCTGGTGCCGGGCAGACCAACAGGCATCGATGGACGAGGTTTTTGCCAGTGGTATCTATCACCCAGTCGCCGGTGCTAATGAGCTCGCTATCGTCATCCACGGACTGGGATCTGGACCCGACGCCAGCTATGTCGAGCAAATGGCATTCCATTGCATTGACGCGGGCATCAGTGTTTTACGGCTGGCCCTGCGAGGAGCCGACCAGAGAGCGCCCGACTTCTACAATGCGGCGTTCATTGACGATGTCAGAACGGCTCTATCTGACCCAGAAATGGCTCGGTATGGGCGTCGATATTTGATCGGGTTTTCATTGGGTGGACACGTCTCTCTTTGGGCAGCACTCAAATTGGAGCGGTGCATCGCAGGTGTGGTTGCGATTTGCCCACCGTTGGACTTAAAACAGTGCCAGACGGTGTTGGATTCACCGACGATCAATGTCTATCGAAGTCATTGTCTGAAAGGCTTGAAACGGACGGTGCGTGCCGCTAAGAAGCGGGCGGATAATCTCGGTTATGAACTGAATATTGACTTGGATTGTCTAAATCAAATCAAGACGATTTATCAATGGGATGATTTGGTTATCGCACCCCGATTCGGCTATCGGGATGCGTCTGATTACTATGAACGATGTTCCGTTGGGCCCCACCTAGCGAAACTCAAAAAACCTGCGCTTATCATCGCCACAACCTATGACCCAATGGTGCCTGTTGAAGCAGCGATCATGTGCTCGCAAACCGACTATGTGACCATCAAGATTAGTGATGAAGGTGGCCATGTTGGTTTCCCAAAGTCACTGAACTTAGACATTGGACAGACGTTAGGTTTAGGTGCTCAGGTGATCACATGGCTTCGGTCAAAATGATGGCCGATTCAGCGCTTCAATTGGTCCCAAAGGATATCGATTTGGGCGGCTAGGCTGAAATCGGCCAAATGCAACCCACCCAAATCATGCGTCCAGAGCGACACCTCGAGACGGCCCCATGAAAGCAGACAATCGGGGTGGTGTTGATGGACTTCTGCTTTGGCACCCACCTGGTTTAGGAAGGCCAATGCCGAGTCAAAATTCTCGAAGAGAAAGACGGCGTTTAGACGATTGTCGCCATTGATAGACCAGTGGTCTGACAATTGGTCTAGCAGGGGTCGACAGGCATCTTCATCGAGACAATCGTCGTTTTGACTGATGGCGATCGGTCCCTGGTCTCTCAGTTTGATATTCATGGACAGTCTCCAGAGCAAATTTCAATGATGGGACTTACGGCAGATGCTTCATTGTTACTGCGGTCGACGACGCTAAACTCGGCCCGATAGCGACCAGGCAGTACACGTCGGCCAAATTGATCCGTACCAAACCAATCACGAGTTTGACTAAAATCCGCTTGATTCAAGGGGCCCCCTCCGAGTCGTTTTACATGGTCACCGTCATCAAGAGATACAACGTCAAGCCTCCAGCCAGCAAGTGCATCATCATCCTGCGCTGTCAATTCGATGGCCACTTGGACACCGACGTTTGTATCTAATTGGGTGTCTGTGACACGAAGATGTACGTCCGGTGCCGACCGATTTATCACCCTCACACCATCGCTCATGGCAGGTCTGGACACCTGTTTTCGCCCGGCGTTAAAAACATAGCTCCGAACTTGAATCTGGTAAAATGCTCGCACTCTAAGCTGTTGAGCTGAGGCGCTGAATTCTCCTCGAAGGCCTGCATCCGTCCAACCCGTAAGCGGGACTGCCCCAGCACCCATGACTCTGTATTCGTAGCCGTCAACGCCATCGACTCGACTCCAGCGTCCGCAAACGGATTTTGAATCCATTGATTGATCTATGTCCGGTGAGTCATCGCACTCGGGACTCAAGGGACACGCAATGTCCCAGACGAGTCTCGGTGGCGTCGGCCCCGATGGACCAAGCAAGTCGATATATCCAAGACCGACGGGGATCGCCAGACGCACTGGCGAGGGGTCCGGCCGCTCCATGACGATGGGGCGTCCCAACTCTGATTCGAACGTTCGTGACCAAGCAACCGTGGCATCATGTGTTATGCCGTAAAGAAATCCTCCATCGGTGGTCACCAAAACTCCGGGTGTCCCTACTCCATCGATATCGGACTGTAGTTGCATAGTTTGAATGTCCTCGTAATGGGCACCGTTCATGGGGTTGGGTACGGCAGCTCCATTGCTCAAGGCAAGCACGTTTAGTTCAGATCCATCGGCTCTGTTGTAGCGAAAGATAGGCCATCCAGAACCAGGCGAGACCCAGAGATGGGCACCCACCACAAGGGCTTGTCGATAGAGCCAAGATTGACCTCGGAGACCATCGATGGATGCAGCGCGCCAGGTCAAATTGAGCGCTTGATCAAACCTCTCGGGCGGTCCATTTCCACCTGTCCTGTAGAGCCCATCATCCGCCGGACCTGCAGAAATTTTGCCACCGCCGCGACCAGTAATGCCACCGTCTAATCGACCAAGATCCGCCCGAGTAACGAGTCCACCTGTGTCAACATCCAGCGCGACGATACCCGTCGATTCTGTAATATAAGCGAGGGGGTAATTGAGGCTGAGTGATTGGTTCGATGGACCGCTGCATGATGAAGTCGGTCGGATGATCGTCTGCCAAACACAGTTGCCGTCTGCTGCATTAAGTGCTGTGACAACCCGCATCAACACCGGCGCATCAGGGCATTCAGGGTCCGGAGACGGGTTTTCACTTTGGTGAATGACTGGACACGTTGGATCCGGAACGAGCTCGCGTTCGAGTCGCTGTCGATCGTACCTTAAAACAAGAGGGGCATCACTCAGTTCGCTTGTGATGAGTTTGTGTTGTCTCATTGTTTTCAACCCAAAGTGCTGACTTGAATGGGACCAGACCAGGTCTCCAGTGATTGCATTAAACCCAGAGATGGCATCTTCACCGAGCTTTGGATGGCGCGTTACAATCAATGGAGGCGTTCCGGTTGAATCGAGCTGTAGACTGAAGGTGCCCCTGCTCGGCATTCCAAGCGATTGGCTCCAGATGCGAACAAACCGATCATTTTGGTACTCGAATCGAGTCATCTCACCGGTTTCACTGAGACTGATCAGACGAGAACCCTGTGCACCACTTAATTCAAATACGTTGCTCAGGCCTGTTGCCAGATAGAGTGCGGGTCCCCCATCGAATAGATCCCGTTGTGTCAAGTTCATAGACGGGTCCAAAAAACCGATACGGCCGTCGGCACTGGAATAGGCGTAGTGAATGACACGCTGGTCGTCGCCAACCGCTGGCTGGACGATCGACGCCGAGGCGATCCCCTTGGAATCCATATGTTGAGCGACGTCAACGGCTCCAATTCGAATCGTATCCGGCCAGACTGCTCTCACTTGATCGTCGGGCCAACTTAAAGTGGCCACGGAGGCGGACTGTCCATGGTCAACCGTTGCCAGTGGCCTGAATTCGGGGGATGCGCTCGGACCTGAAGGGCTTCGCAACGGTTCACAAAACCCCAAGGGTCTCTCAGATTGACGTTGTCCTTCTTGGTCATATTCCAAGACGAGACATCGACCCGTGTATTGGCCGATCTCTCGAGTCGGCGTTTGTCGAACCAAGAGACTTAACCCAGTGGCATTCGAATCGATAACCCCCAGGAGAATGCCATTTTGATAGAGTGTTTCTTGTCCTTGTGAACCGAACATCTCGACACGCCATCGCTCCTGGCCATGATCCCATATCGAGGTCAATATTGCGTCTCCTCCGAGTCTCGGATTAGAGATGACGGCACTGCCAGGCGGATGTATGCCCTCTAAATTCGGCGTCTGAAAGAGGGTCTCAAACTCGTACGGTGCGTCGCATTCATTGTCCTGAGCAGGTCTGACTTCTTGGAGCTGAATGTGGTTTTCCGCGAAGACGAATTGTCGACTTTCGCCCGCTGAAAGATGAGGCAGTGGTCCATTGGGTGGGGCGCCTGACATCGAACCACAACTCAGTCGATCACCCGTCCGCAAGTCGAAGAGATTCAGACCCCGGCCATCGGTGACTAACAGATCTTTCAATCCGTCACCATTGCCGTCCATAAGCGTCTGCCAGCGTCCACAACGACCGTTGACGCGATCGCCTTGAATCAGAGCAATCTGCCGACCAAAAGCGTCGTTTGCAAATTCAAAGCTTGCGCCCCGGCCGCTGCCTTCATCATTACAGCCTCCGTCGACAAGATAAATGTCTGGAATTTCATCACCGGTAAAATCATCGATGAGAATTCGACTGATTCGAACGGGGGCGTTCGTTCCAAAACTCTCGTCCGGCAAGACCCACAGCGGATGTCCGTCCAATGCATCTAAGATGTAAACTCGCCGTGCGGTCACGACCACAATCTCGAGACGCCCGTCACCATTTAAGTCCGTGATGCGCTCAATTCTGACAGCGTTGATGTTTTCTGTTCGCCACCAGGGTCGCCCGTTGAGTTCCAGTGCTTCGACTCGACCGCCTCGGATAACCAAAAGCTCGCCGAGTCCATCGGGCGTACCATCTAGGTCGCCAACCCACCACTCGCCGTCAACGAGCGGTCCACCGGTCGCTAATTGCTCAATTCGGCTGGCATTCTCGAGACGGGAGTCGCCGGGTTCGAGTGGGATCGCTTCGCAAACGTCAGCCACACCAGATTCAGGGTCGGCATCCGGTCCCGTGAGACCCGCGTCTCGTCCATCGGTGAAGGCATCTAATGGCTCACCATGTCTGCGTCCCTGGTCGATCATGTTATCAACATCACCAGGTGCGCTATCGCTGCATGGGCTGGGCGAACAAACGGGCTGTGCGTCTCTCTCTGGGCCTGGCTGTTGCTCGTCACAGCCGAGAAGCATGCCAATCATGAGCCCGAAAAACAGACACATCAACGCGCTTTCGTAGCTGCCACACCGTCCGAGACTGGGCCACCTCGACCGCATTTCTAAGCCTCTCCTCACATGTTCGGTTCTATCGGCTAAACTGGAAATACAGTCCCCCAATGGGCTTGTCCGCCATCGACGCAAATTGTCTCACCGGTAATGTAGTTACCTGCTTGAGAGGCCAAATAGACGACGGACCAAACCACATCATCCATCGTGCCTAATCGTTTGAGCGGGATGTGCTTGGGCACCTCGGTCTCGACCGAGGCTCGCACTGCTTCGGGATAGGTATCTAAGCCACTTGAGCGAATGACGCCCGGGGCCACTGCGTTCACTAGGATATTATGTCGTGCCCACTCCAGGCTTAGGGTTTTTGTCAGATTAACAACACCTGCACGAGCTGCTCCAGTGTGCGCCATACCTGGAAAACCTCGCCACATATTTGCAACGATGTTGATGATTTTGCCTCCGTCGGTCTTCATCATCTTCTGACCAACGGCTTGAGTCATAAACCAGGTTCCGTTGAGATTTGTATCCACGACAGCACGCCAACCCTTGGGACGAATGGCTGCGGCCGGTGACGGAAACTGCCCACCTGCGTTATTGACTAGGACGTCAATACGGCCGTCCCAGCGGGCTGATACGTCTTCGACCCAGGCCGAGACAGCGTCTGGGTCTCTGATGTCTAAAGCTGCTGCGTAAGCCTGATTACCCGCAGCCAACAGTTCATCGCGAGCCGCTTCCAATCGCTCGATCTTTCTTGCGCCGATGGCTAAATTAGCACCTAAACGGCTGCATTCTCTCACGATTTCCAGTCCGATTCCTGAACCGCCACCGGTCACGATAATGTTCTTATCCTTCAGTAAGTCATGACGAAATATCGCGCTGACACTCATGTCTACTCCTGTTTTGTATTACCGTGCGATGCTTGCACTCCCCAATGGAATGATGAGACCCTCGTCCGGTGTTGAGCATACACAATCCGCAGTATTGCCACTCGAAAGAGGAAAAACAATGGCACTCCATTTTCGCTTTTTCATCATCTTATCGTTTCTGGGTTTACCCACGGATTCATTTGCAGACGAGAACGAGATTATTGATTCCAGTATACGTCTGGACGTCGGTGCTCTAAAAAAACTCACGCAGCGCGTGCCTGATACCATGGTGCGCCAGCAATTGGCCTCCGGTCTCGATACGCTCTTGAGTCGCTACGGGGGATCAGAGTGTGTTCGGACGAAAGCAGCCCCGCGCCGGCCTGCAACCCAATCGGAACTCGTCCAAATCGAGAACAGTATGCGCTCAATCGACTCTCAGTTGAGTAAGAGAACGGTGCTCCAAGTGGCGGCTCAAGACCATTTCTTCACGACTCAGCAGGTTCATCAGCTGATGGGGTTAATCACCGATGAGAACCATCGCTTAGCAAGCCTCAAAACGCTCTATCTTCGCGTGATCGACCGTAAAAAATTCCATTCACTTCTTGGCCTTTTGTCCAATCCCAAATCGCAAACGCAATTGTTAGAGTTTATTCGAGCGAAAAACGAGGAGCAATTTGGCGGGCAATCCGAGTCTCGCTGAACCCATCTTCGGTCAGCTGGTCCGAATACTGAATTCGAAGCAACCACCAGAATTCGGTTGGGAAATCAGACGTGCCCTGCCACCATGCAGCTCCGCGACGCTGCGGACGATCGCCAAGCCAAGGCCTGTTTGATCGGATTCCTTTCGGTCCGTGACAAAGCGTTCAAAGATTCGGTCTTGAAATGCTGCTGGAACGCCAGGCCCTTCGTCAGTGACACGAATGACTGCGAGTTCTCCATCCGTCTTGGCTTCGATAAGAATCTGGCCCCCGGGCGGTGAGTATCGGATGCTGTTGACGACGAGATTTTCGATGGCTCTTCGAATCCAGGGTCCGTCACCCTTAATGCGAATGGGCTTAAGCTGTTCAATGATTTCTAATCCCTTTGCTTCACGCTCGGCAGCCAACCCCTCAATTGCAAGACGAACCAACCCGTCGAGGGAGTGTGAGTTTCGCTCAGGTTCGATGCCGCCGGCTTCCAGTCGGGCCAGAGACAGCAAGTCGTTGAGTAGGAGTTCCAGCCGATGACTTGCCTCGTCGATTCGACCTAAGAATCGGTCCCGAGCATCCGGTTCATCAATGGCCCCCTCATTCAAGACCTCTGTTGCGGCTCTGATGGCTGAGACAGGATTCTTGAGCTCGTGGGACAAGTCGGCGACGAATTGTTCGATATGGTTTTTGTCCTCCAAGGAGCGTCGCATGGAATCGAAAGCCGCCGTCAGCTGTCGCACTTCTCGTCCTGATGGCTTCGGTAATGCGCCATGACGATCCCCGCGTGCGATGGCATCTGCGGCCCTGGTTAGCCGTTCAATCGGCTCTGCAACAGCCCGCCCGAAAAAGTATGCTGCACTGCCTGCACCGATGGCCAACAAAGTCGTTATCAGGGCGATTTTTGGGCCAAACTCTCGAATGATCTCGAGGACCACACCCACAGCTGTGTCTTCTGACAAAGCCAGTTCAGCCGCCCGCACTTGGAGGCGATCAATGACCCAAGCTCCGATCATTCCAGTCGCCACCATCGATGTGGTCCAGATCGCAAAAAATAATTGCAACCGAATCGAAAAGCCATGACTGAACGCACGGACGAAGCGGCTGCCAACGAAGGCAAATCCGACCAGACCGATCAAGCCGCCAAAGAGAAGAAGAAATTCGCGACTAAACATGGACTAGTTCGCGGTTTCAGCCAGTCGATAGCCAACACCGCGGACGGTTTCAATGAGTCCGCTAACCTGGCCTGCTGCCGCCAATTTTTTTCTTAGACTTTTGATGTGAACGTCAACGGTTCGTTCGGTCACAGACACATCTGGTCCCCAAACGGCGGTCAGAATATCGTCGCGTTCGAAAACCCGTCCAGGGTCGTTCAGGAATAAATGGAGTAAGTCAAATTCAGTTCGCGACAGGGGAAGTGCCTGCTCATCCAAATACGCCTGCCGTCGATTGGTGTCTATCCGGACTCCATTGGTTACGCTAACACCTGTCGTCTCAGTCCGCCTGAGCACGGCGCGGACACGCGCGATCATCGCCCTGGGTGAAAATGGTTTACCCACATAATCATCGGCACCGACCTCGAGTCCAACCACCTGGTCGACGGTTTCATCATGGCTCGAGAGAATGATGACGGGAATTTGTGAGTAGGCACGAATTTTTTTCAGCCAATCGAGACCATTCCCGTCCGGCAGAACCAGGTCGAGAACGATCAGGTCAATGAGTTCCGACTCGAACAACCGTGTCGCATCACTCAAGCAGCTGGCACTCAAACTTTTAATACCGACGCGTTCGAATGCGTAGGCAAGACTTTCTGTTATGGCCGGTTCATCGTCGACCAGAAGTATACATGTCATGCCAATCGATTAATGTGTTCAAGCGCTTCAGTCAACGGTCGTTAATCCAAATCGTCTGGTTGAGCTGCAATTTTACAATGGCTCGTGACATTGGGTGCAGCCACTGCTCATTATCGGCTCTTTCACTTACTGCAACTTGGTGGCATATTCGTCAAATGAACCGACTAAACAATGTAATGATTATCGATACCGAGACAGGTGGGTTGGATCCGCTCAAACACAGTTTGATGACGATTGGTCTGGTGAGTGGTGATGGTCTTAAACAACTTGAAATCACCGTGGCCGAACCACAGATTATCTCAGATCCGAGAGCGTTGGCCGTCAACCGTCTCGATCCGGCGGTCGTGGCCGCGAACGGTGTATCTCCAGAGCAGGCTTGCGAGCAAGTCGATGCATTTTTGAACCAGGTGCATCCAGATGGTCGGCCGATGGTCTGTGGTCACAATGTCGCATTTGACCTGGCTTTCATGCGACGGCTTTACACCATGGTTGGCCGACCGGTCCCACAATGTTTCTCTCATCGAACCCTCGATACTCATAGCTTGATGTGGGGTCTGATTGCAGTGGGTCGTCTGCCCGCCCATGTCACCGGGTCTGACGCCGCATTTGCTCATTTTGATATCGAGCCTCCGAGTGAGTTAAGGCACACCGCACTGGGCGATGCGGTTGCAACCCGAGACTTGCTTGAACACCTATTGGATCGATTGGAGTGAATTCACTGCTCCTTTGCCTGGGTTTAAGTTGTCTACTGCTCAGCCCAGGCTGTTCCTCCACTGATGCACCCGTCGGTCCCCAAAAGGTCGAACAAAAGACAGAGACAGGTCTTTCTGCGACCGAAAGATTAGAGAGATTCAATAATCGCATCCCAGCTCCAGTTCCAAAGATCTTACCAAAACGGTGGACTCGGTTTCTCGAGGGGCTCGAGGCAAAGCCGATTTCCATTCAGCACGCGCAGACTACGCACCAGACCGCTCGCAATGGTACTCAAGATATCGAGCTCCATTTTCGACTGTTCGGACTTGACGCTGATGTTGATCGCGCCTTGGGTGACGCCTTGGTTAAAGTGGGGCTCAAAGGTGTGAAAATGCCTGCTCGTGACCAGAAAAATGAGGGTCCGCTCAAGGGCTGGTCGTTGGCGATAGACCGTGTTGTCGCTCCGCCAGGAATGGTCCGGCAAACCGACGTTAAACTCAATTGGTATCGTCGCCCGAAGCCGCCGAAAACACCGAGGAAATGTCGAAAGCCAAAACCTTTGAAGCTTGATCGTGTGGTTCCAAAATGGCTCCGATCATCTACATCGGTTCGGTCAACACGCCGAGTGATCGAGAGCGAATTGATGGTTACAGCAGATGAGGTGACGGTGCGTTTGCAGATGCTGTATCACAATGGCTATGCTCAGGATGAAAATGTCGCACAAGTGGTTAAGTCAGCATTAGCCCATGGGTATCTGAAACGAGGGGGCGAAGGACCGAATCAACGCTTAGGACATCCGGGTGGCGCGCGGCTTGAACTGAGATCCATTCGACGGGGAGCAGACATGGGGTGTGTTGTGCGGGGCCCGATCTTGGAGGTAGAATGGTACAGTCCGTTGACACAGTGAATTTGAACGCAATGGATGCCATATCCGTCAGTATGCCCCCGTTGTCTCAATTTCAATCCCCGGCGCATTCAATTCAATTGCGAATGAGATGGTCTCCATGTCGCCGAATTCCACACTCGGACAGTCATGTTGAACCATCTGGGTTAGTGACGATGCTGAGGGACTATGACCAATAAGAAGTCCCCTGGGTCGCCCATTGCGATTTGTCAGGCCGTAGAGTCCAACCTTGTCGGCTGGAGAATGCACAGATTTCGCAAGGCTCTTGCGGGTCCGCTCGCCATCGTCACAGCCGGTACTTTGAGACCGGTAGCCGATTTATGGGCTCGGTTGCATGAGCGGTCAGGACACCCTGCATGGGCGTTAAGTCCTTACACATATCGGCGTCGACGTCTTCCACCCAACACCAGAACACTGTTACTGTCCCGGGGAGGTCGGCACCATGATATTCTCAAGACGTTTCGCTATGCCTTAAAGCTCGACAGCCCAGTGCATGCTGTCGTCCAGTCGGTGGATGCACCTCTGGTATCAATGATGAGGGAGTATGCACCTGACAATGAGGCCATTGTCCTCGACCGGCGTCTCAAAACGCTCACAGTCCCTCCGATTTGTCGTCTGATCCCATACACTGTGCTCGCGGCGGTCGTGAATGGTCAAAGTGGCCCATTTGCACCGTACTATTCCGTCCGGGTCCCTCAACAAGTCCAATTGGGCGACTGTACTCACTACGTGATCTTTGCCGCCGGTCTGGCACGACCTGCCGGACTTGATTTATCAATTCGTATCTCTGAGATGGGCTTGGGACCAACCCGAGTCATCGATCCGCGAGAATTCTCGCACGCCTATGCAAATGGATATAATCCCTTAGCGACCTGCTTCATTTTCTGCTGTCTACCCGCTGACCTTAATTACGTTCAAGCGTATCGGAACGTGCTGCCGGAGGGGACATCCAGTGTTGTGATTTCGACCACTCGAACCGGTGTGCCAGGTGCCATATCGTTGATGGCACGCTGCGGCCGCATGATTCAACATCTAGAGGGTGTTATGAACGTGGATAAACAGCCATCAAAGTGGGCATCGGATCTCTATTATTTACCGATTTCTGACGAATCGTTTTAACGGCCAAAATCCTTTTGACACTCTGAACGTTGACTCGATGGCGGGTCGGGCTGGACGGACGGGTCCTGATCTGGCTAAACTGCGCTGTCTGACCGGAGTGAGCATTCGACGGTCATTGTTTTATTTCGATAAAGAAGGACGGGTGAGATGGCCAATAAACTCAGCACGGATATTGTTTTCTTGGGTGCAAAGCGCACTGCATTTGGAACTTTTAATGGACGCCTTCAGAAATTGAGCGCAACTGACCTTGGCGTTCATGCCGCGCAGGCCGCCATTGCTCAAAGTGGTGCGAATGTAGATGACTTTGGGCATGTTTACTTCGGCAACGTCATGCAGACATCCAAAGACGCTATTTATCTTGCACGGCACATCGGACTCAGAACGGGCTTACCTCAAAGAGTGCCCGCGGTTGCTGTCAATCGGCTGTGCGGTTCTGGATTTGAATCCATTACCGCTGGTGCTCGGGAGATCTTATGCGGCGATGCGGACGTGGTTTTGGTCGGCGGCACGGAATCGATGTCGCAAGCACCTCACATTGTTCGCGGGGCCCGGACTGGTTTCCCCTTAGGACGAGCACCAGAGATGGAAGATTCATTGTGGTCATGCTTGACGGATACTTACACGGGTATGCCAATGGCCATCACCGCCGAGAATTTGGCTGAAAAATACGAAATCAGCCGAGAACAGTGCGATCAATATGCTCAGCGAAGTCAACAAGCTTGGGGCAAGGCCAACGATGATGGATTTTTTAAGGCGGAGATTGCGCCCATTGAACTGAAAACCCGAAAAGGGACGAGTGTGTTTGATGTGGATGAACATCCTCGGGCCGATGCAAGCGTTGAACAAATGGCAAAACTCAGGCCAGTCTTCAAAAAGGACGGTGTCGTTACCGCCGGTAATGCCAGCGGGATTTGTGACGGTGCCGGCGCAATGGTTATCTCAACGATGACCTATGCTGAGAAAAACAGTTTGAGTCCCATCGGACGTCTGGTTAATTGGGGCGTGAGTGGATGTGATCCGACGATCATGGGCATCGGGCCTGTGCCGGCGGCGCGTGCGGCCCTTGCCCGGTCTGGACTTAGCATAAGCGATATGGATCTCATCGAGGTCAATGAAGCATTTGCACCTCAATACCTCGCCTGCGAAAAAGCATTAGAGTTGCCCAGGGAGATCACCAACGTCAACGGTGGTGCGATTGCTTTGGGTCATCCTCTTGGTGCCTCAGGGACACGAATCACAACGCATCTTCTCTATGAGTTGAAACGGCGTGGAGGTCGTTATGGGCTGGGCAGTGCTTGTATCGGCGGCGGACAGGGGATTGCGGTCATTGTGGAGGCCCTTTAATGAATCGTTCGCTATCCGAAGCGCAACTTATCTATAATTGGAATTTAAAGGGGCGTCGTTCGTCCCTGGCGCCGGGTCTTCGTTTTCTCGATGAGACGCTTCGAGATGGGATACAGGGGCCGTCGATCGCGGACCCTCAGCTGAGCGATAAAATCCGAATTTTAGAACTCGAAGAAGCCCTTGGGATCGACAGCATTGATCTTGGATTGCCCGGGGCTGGGTCACGTGCCGTCGCCGACGTTGAAGCGTTGGCACGCGAAATCGTGAAGCAGGATATGAAAATTCAGCCCAGCTGTGCAGCACGGACCCATGTCAACGATATCCGTCCTATCGTTGAAATCAGTCAACGAGTCGGAATTGAAATCGAGGTTTTGGCTTTTCTCGGCACCTCGCCGATTCGCCAATATGCGGAGGACTGGGATTTCGAACGTCTGATGAAGTTCAGCGGAGAGGCGATTTCTTTTGCCCATCGGGAAGGTTTGCCAGTCACTTTCGTTACTGAGGATACGGTGAGAAGTCGGCCAGAGACCTTACAGCCCTTGTTCTTGAATGCCATTGAGAAAGGGGCTCACCGACTCTGTTTGTGCGACACGGTGGGTCACGCGACGCCCGATGGCGTACGCAACCTGATTTGGTGGACGCGTAACCTCATCGAGGGGTCCGGTCAGGAGGTCGGCATTGATTGGCATGGCCATAATGACCGTGGCCTCGGTGTCTGCAACACGATTTTTGCTGCTGAGTTTGGTGCAGATCGAATCCACGGCACTGCACTTGGCATCGGTGAACGAGTTGGCAATGCAGCTCTCGATCAGATTCTCATCAATTTCAAACTTATGGGCGAGATAGACAATGACCTGACCAGTTTGGTCGAGTGGTGCGAAACGGTGAGTCGCGCTTGTAATTGGGAGATCCCACAGAGTTATCCGGTCATGGGCGACGATGCCTTCAGAACAGCTACTGGCGTTCATGCAGCGGCCGTCATCAAAGCGCAGCGCAAAGGTGATCATTGGTTGGCTGACCGTATTTATAGCGGGGTTCCAGCCGGCTTATTTGGAAAAAATCAAGCGATTGAAATCGGTCACATGAGTGGTCTTTCCAATGTTTTGTATTGGATGGAGACCAATCAAGTAGAAGAGCGTGATGGTCTCTCAGCACACATTCTCGATGTTGCGAAAAGCCGAAATCGAGTTTTGACCGACTCTGAAGTCTTCGACATTATCGCAGCGTATGGCGCATAGTTTGTTATCGTGACTAGTAAGGGCCAAACCCAATTTTTATCTCGCCTTAGAGACCGGTTCAGTCTCAGCGAGGAGGCCCTTGAGCAAATCCAATATGCGGTCGACCATGAAGGACGTTCCCTCGCAGATGTCTTGGTCGATTTAGGCATTGTCACCCAGAATGGACTCAAATCTGTCATCGGTGAATTGCCGACAGTCGCGGGCGATGTCGATGATTTAGTCGATGGGTCCTCCAGTTCCGAACGATCTCAAAAAGTTGCAGATGAACACGATGACCTAAGAGCGATGCTCTTGCCACCGATGAAGCCAGGTTTTGATCGGTATGACCTGGGTGATGAATTGGCTCGCGGCGGCATGGGCCGAATTGTTGAGACCGTCGATACGACCTTGGAGCGTAGCGTCGCGATGAAGCTGCTCCTCGGTGGTAAAGGCCAACGGCTGGGTTGGCAACTTCGATTTGCTCAAGAGGCTCAAATTACGGGACAATTACAACACCCAAATATCATTCCAGTCTATGACCTCGGCGAACGCGCAGACGGTCAACTTTACTTCACCATGAAACGGGTGGATGGTCAGACGCTGAGGGATGTTTTCAAGGGGTTGCGAGCCGATGATCCGGATATGCTTGCAGAGTATACACGGACCCATCTTTTACAGGTTTTCCAAAAGATTTGCATGGCTGTTGCCTATGCCCATAGCCGTTCGGTTGTCCATCGTGATTTAAAACCCTCCAACATCATGATCGGGGGCTATGGTGAGGTGCTGGTCATGGACTGGGGTCTTGCAAAAATTTTAAAGAAAGAGGCGTCGGGTGGGCAAAAAGTGAAAAGCCATCGTGAAGAACTCGGGCGTCTGGCCACCCGTCAGGGTGAGGCCATTGGGACACCGGGTTACATGCCTCCCGAGTTGGCGCTCGGCCAATTACATTTGGTCGATGATCGCAGCGACGTCTTTAGTCTGGGCGCAATCCTCTATGAAATGCTGACATTGAAGCGGCCCTATGCCGGTCGAGATGCGCAAACGATTTTGCAAAAGATGTTGAGAAGCCCCGTCAAACCGGCGCGTTTACGGGCACCGGACCGTAACATACCAATCGATTTAGACGAGGCCTGTTCAAGATGTCTTGAACGTGACGTATCCAAACGATATGAGTCTGTTTTAGAATTACACCATGCCGTTCAGCGGCATCTTGAGGCTGGGGCTGAGGCATTCGAACAGCCAAGCGTGTTTTCCACCAGTGAACTTGAGCAACAGGTGGCTCAATACATGACCTCCGTCGAGCGTGAAAAGGTGCTTCGAGACGAGGTGAAGACACTCAAGGCGAAGGAAGTGCCTTGGTCTAGTCTCGACGAGCGCAGAATTACTCGCAAATTAATTCATAAACATCGTCTCCTCGATGAGCAAGTCCGCGAACGCTTTAGTCTGGCCGGTGACGTTCTTAATTCTCGTTTGATCCGTGATCCATCGGATACAGCTGCAAAAGCAACTCTAGCTGAGATTGCGTCTGCTGAATTTCGTCGCTGCGATGAGATCGACGACGCTCCGGGTTTGGCCCAATGCCGACGCATCTTAACGCGGCTAAATGTGCATGCTGAGCTGCTGAGGGGCGATGGGCAGCTGGAAATAGAAACCAATCCACCAGGTTTAATGGTCAAGCTCTATCGGATCACTGAGGTTGATTCAGTTCTCACACCGATCCGGAAAGACACGATGGCATCAACCCCGGTTTCTATCACGGATTTACCGATGGGTCCCTATTTGGTGAGCGCGCCCACGGCCTCAGGCCGTGATGTCAGGGCGTCATTTAGAATCGGGCGCTGCCAAAGGTTGAAACTGAATTTGAATACGCTGGCAGCAGCTCGAGTGCCCGATGGATTTTTGTACATTCCGGCCGGACATGCCCAGCTTGGGCTCGATGATAATGCAGCCTGGCCGACCTGCCGAGACACTGTAGAACATCCTGCGTTCTGCATCAGCCGACTTCCCGTCACCATGCGTGATTACATGCGGTTCTTGAATGCATTGGCGCGGACGGACTTATCCAGAGCGCTACAGCACGCGCCGAAAAACCCACTGACTGGAGAGCAATTACTCAGCCAGATGGGTGCGAGTTTCTATATTCCGCGCTCGGAGTTTTCTGGTCAGACATGGGATCCGAACTGGCCGGTTTTTGGTGTGACCCGGGATGATGCAATCGCCTTTTGTCGATGGCGCGCCCGTCGAGACAGCTTAAGCTATCGGTTGCCAACCTCGCAAGAATGGGAAATCGCCGCCAGGGGTGGTGACGGACGTGCCTTTCCTTGGGGAGACCACTGGGAAGCGTCATTTTGTAATACAGCCGCGGGTCAATTGGGCCTTCCGAGTCTCGCGCCGGTTGGCAGTCATCCGAATGACCGAAGCCCCTATGGCTTAATGGATTTGGCGGGTGGGGTCACCGAGTGGACGAGTACGGATATACAGCAAGCTGGCAAATTTATGGCGATTTGTCGTGGGGGTCGTTGGAATGGCTCCGTGCGAGATTCACGTTGTGCATCGAGACATCCAATGCCTCCCAGTGCTGCGCATTTGGGGGTTGGTTTTCGACTGGCCCTCAATTCGGCTGACTAAATTGATTTTGGGATGCATGTGTCTCAGGAAAAAATACGGAATTGGACATTTCGGTCTTTGGTTTTACTCATGCTTTGTTGGACAAGTTGGGTATTAGTCCGAGCCATTGAAGAGCTGCGGGGAGGGCAGGTCATCCAAGGCCTCACCCGAACTTATTTACCGCCCTATCAACATGCCCTGGGTTGGGTAATCGATCCGAGGACGACGTCTTTGTCCGCCGAACTGATCGCACGATACGGACAGGGAATTCGACCCATCGACGATGAACCCTGGCAGAAAACCCTGCGGCGAATCGGCTTCAGACTGGGTCAGTTTAAAAAAGGAGATCCACTTGTAGAACCCTCACTACTCGTCCACCAAAACCGAGAGATACCGGATCTCTGGATTGGTCGATTTGGCCTGAAATACGTCCTATTTCGTCAATCAATCGGTGTTTTGACTATTGACGAGTTGCCGGCTTATTCCAGTGCAATTCGCCTTGAAGGTCTCGAGAGATCCAGATGAGTTCCCTGGTCAAAGAATTCGGTCGTACGACACGAGAACGATGGGCACTGGCCACCCTGGCGGGCATTTTTAATGGCATTGGTTTTGTTTATTTTGGACCCATGTCCCTGATTGCAAATGTACCGCTACTCTGCGCGTTACGATATAGCCCGTCGTACTTTGAATCAGGTCTTTTGGCCGGCTGGGTTGGGTTTCTCGGCGGCGTTCATATTTACGGAATCATCAATTATGGCTGGTTTTTGCTCCTTGGATTTAGTCTCTACACAGCAAGTCAAATGGTCATTTATGGCCTTTTGTTTCGGTGGTTGTGGCGTGGCCGAGGTGGTCTCCTAGACATTCTTGTGGTCGCGGCAATCTGGACGGTGTCAGAATGGATACGCACACTCGGTCCCGTCTGTATGCCGGCCAGTTATGTCGGCAATATTGCTGATGTCAGCTGGCTTAGACCGTGGCTGGTTTTGACAGCTTGGATCGGTGGAATTGGCGTCAGTAGTTTTGTCGCCCTCGTTCAAAGTCTCACTTTTCATGGACTGATTTCTTTTCGCCATAGTCAAAAAAGTATCGTTTTTATGACAGCCTTTTTGCTTGTTTTCGGCGCAGTTGGCGTCACGCAATTTAGTGCAGAGAGCGGGGGGCAGACGGTCAAGATTGCCGGCGTTCAAGCCGGTTTGGCCAATAGTCAATATCACGCGGCGACGGCAGACCCGGCTGCTCAAGACGGGATTATCCGCACATTTGAAACGCTGACTCGCAGGGCATATGAAGGACATCCGGACTTTGTGATTTGGCCAGAGACGGCCATACGCGGCGATGTTTTGAGGGATACGGCCTTACACAGCCGTCTATTTCCCGGGAACAGAGACCGGTCGATTTTGCTCGCCGGACTGATTGAACAAGACAAACAAGGCAAGCGATTTAACGTGGTCGCGTCAGTTTTACCAGGCGGCCAGGTCGATGACATTTACCGTAAAGTGCGTCTGGTGCCTGGCACGGAAAGTCATTTGACGCCCGGGCATTCCGTACGAGCCATGCGGGCGGGGTCCAACTACGTTGGGGTGATGATTTGTCTCGAATCGGTTTATCCGGACATGGCACGTCGACTGGTCGCGACAGGTGCCGAATTTCTGGTTATCGCGAGTAACGATGCTGGATTCGGTTTCTCGCCCATCACGCGTCATATGACCAATCGAGCGATGGTGAGAGCAATGGAGACGCGGCGGTGGCTCATTCGGGTAGGGCAGGCTGGCATATCGGCTGTGATAAGTCCCAACGGTGTAGTCACCGAACGCTTAGGCTTATTTAAGCCAGGTCTGATTGAGGGTCAGATCCAGCTCAGGCAGAATCAGACGCTTTTTGTTCGGTTTGGTGATTGGTGGATGGTTTTGATCTTTGGAATTATTGGTGTCGGTGCTTGGTCAGTCCGCTCTAAATCGGTCGTCAAAAGCGCGGTTTAACAGATAAAGAACCAGAAAGATGGGTACGAATAGGACATAGGCACTGCCGCTGTGCCAAAAGCCGTCGGCCCACTCTACGCCGCCGTAGTAACCCAATAAGTAAATGCATGTCACCCTGAGGATATTGGTCGCCATAGCAATGGGAAAAACCAGCAGGAGTAAGGTAACTCGAGTCATCCAAAAAGAACGCGCCATCCACGTGAAGACAAGTGTGTACATAAACAATGCGACCAGCATATTGATGCCGGAGCACGTCTCATTGATGATCAGGTAATATCGGTCCGAGTCGATGGTAAATGCATTGTAGTGCCAAACGACATAGCCCAAACCGTTCAGTAGTAAGATAGACAGATCAGCTGTCCAGGATTGAAGAGTCAGCTGAGCGGTTGATCGCAGGTAATATTCCCACGGGAGGACAAGCATTAGAAAGCTCAGGGGCATGGCGATGGACATGGCTTTTCGAAAACCCCAAGACCAGCAAAACCACAAGAAATAGCATGAAATATAAAGGGTACCTGCTGCGAGTAACCAGGGGCCATTGCCGTCAACGAGTGCCGTTAAAAGGGAGGCAACGAGCATGAATGCAGCAAGAGCGATCCCAGCCAACGGAGAGGGAACTTCATCTAGATGCTCGCTATTGCGACTGGCTATGCCGCCCAAGATGAGTGCGATGGGCATAGCAACGACTGCAGTCGCGCCACCGCCTAATGCCGAATGAGACCAAAGCGTCCAACTCCAATCGAGGATGGGTGCCATGCCAATGGCAATTGCAATGAACACGAAAAACCGAAGCCATCGGTCTGTGGTCGACGCTGAAGGTATGTGATGAGGTGCCGGCTGAGTTTGCACGTCCGCCCTTTTTCTGAGCGATGCGCAGCTACGAACTGCGCTCGACTACCGGTCCTTACGGACGGGGACCGCTTGCGCGTTTCGAGCTCTGTTCGCGAGGTAGAATCCAGGAATCAAGGTCAGGAGAATGAGCGCATACAAAGCGGGTTCGGAACCTGAACTACCCGCATCACCTGCTGGCCCACCACCTGATGAAGAGCCAGCGAATGCCGCCGCACCGTATAGAAAAACAGCCGCGCCGCTGAGTAATCGTGAGAATCTCGTTTTCATAGTTGTGTCCTTATCGTCTCCACTACTCTCTTGTCAGTAGTTTACATACTGTTTGGCTGTGAGGCAAAACCATCACCGATAAAATTCTCAAACCGGCCTCGAATTTCTCACACCATCCGGTCTGCGATCGACCTCGCCAGCATCTCCGCCAAACTTTCGCTCATTGATCCATTTTGAATTGTGGCTCCAATTCTGCGCGCGTCGGCTTCAGTTTCGGAGTCGATTTCACCGAAAAATACAATGTCTGCCTTCTTGGCCCCGAGGCCCGTTTCTATCGCCCGAATGGCATACCCCAATTCAGACGCTGGATAATCATCGTTTTGCGCGTCGATCAACACGCCGGTTCTGTCCGTTGATTCGAGTCGACTCACGACCATTTCGATAGCGCCCGTTCCTTTGTCGGCGAAAACACATCCGATAGCCGCAAAGTCACTGAATGCGGCATCAATGACGTCATAGGTCTCCTCATCATTTGTGACCACGATCGCCTGCCCTCGTGCATTCCTTGTAGCATCCGCCTCGGTCAAATCAGCGGCAGTAAATGCGCCTGTTGGGCTGAGCTCAACGTCACCGGTGCTCGGTGTTTCTATCTTTGGTTGCCCGTCCATTGTAGCGGATTCGTTTGTGGGCTGAGCGAGTCCGACACCGAAGCCGCATTTTGCACAGATTGCCAGCTCGAAATCGGCAAAGAATAGCCGATTAGGCTCGCCTGAATGGCCGCAAGCGGTGCAGGGCATCATTTTCGCCCCCTCCCAGTCAACTGGCTGAGCACCTTCGCGATCGCCTTGACCAGACGCATGGCTTCCCGCTTAGGCTGGTCCACTGGTCCCTGCATGATGGCTACAGCTCGACCCCATTGCTTACTTTCGTCGGCATCCCCAGCCTCCGATTGAAGGTAAATGATCGCGGTCGCCGCCACGCCTAGTGTCCGCTCGACAGTCCGAAGAGTGATGGCCGCCTGACGTCCATTGACCAAATCGAGTTCATCTGGAATGACGGTCACCAAAGGCGGAATCTTTGCTTTGCACAGTTTGGCATGGGCAGTGATGCATCGGGCACCATCGGCAACGGCCAACAACTCCAGGTTGGGATTGAGCTTGGCTAAAGCTGGTTTCATAAACTCTGCAAGACCGTGGGGGTCAGCCATCAAGATGTGCCGCTTCGTCATGGTCAATCAGCCCCCATATGCCTGGATGCATCGAACGATCATCACGCTCATGATGGTCAATTGCGCCATGATTGGAGCCAGGATTCCACCAGTTTGCCAAAGCAAGAATGCATACACGCCACCCGCGAATGCTGTCATTTGCAACACGCCTGTAAGCATCACCGAGGGTGGCAATGACAGAGTTGCGAAAAATGTGAGTTGGTGCAGTCCAAAGAGTGCTGCAGTCAGCACGATTGCGAACAGTGGATTGTCAATTCGATCCAGTAGCGCAACCCCGATAAAACCGAAGAAAAAAAGCTGTTCGGCGAGCGTATGGGTCAAGACCATCCCAAGTGCGGGCAGCAAGGGCGTTGGCGTGAGTGGCAGTGGCGATAAAAAGCCCACGACCAGTCCGTATAAACACCCAAAAAACAGCCAAGCACCCCCTTTTTCGATGAGTTTGATATCGTTGAATCGTCTTTTCGCGATCCCCAATATGCCGAAGAGGCCCATGAATAATAGAATCCCGCGTCGAGTCCAGTACCAGGTGTCCTCTGGGAGCATGTAGGACTCAACGTTCCCCACAACCTGTTTTGCCTTGGGAATATCGAAAGTCTGCTCTGCTTGACGCTTCTCTTGAACTTTTTTCATCCAAGCCGGCATATCCTTTATCTGCCGGACTTGGTTCAATTGGCTCCCATCTTCGAGCATCGGCCATTCTTTTGCGCCACCCTCAATTAGATTTGCCCCAGCGTACAAACCCGCCAACACGAAGAACGCGGTCGCCAATACCGGTCCGACACCTTGACCGACCGAAATGTCTAGGTTTAAGCCTGCTCGTGCAGCTTTTTGGGTGTTCACCATCCGCAGCTGGGCCCAAGCCTCATTATTGTCATTATTAATTCGTGTTGCCTGATTGAGGAAACGGCGAGCGTCCTCTTTTTGTCCTGCCAAACGACAGATCTTCCCCATGTATAAATAGGCCTCATCGGAATTCCGATCGAATTCAAGGGCTTTTCGAATGCGTGCGACCGCCGCGTTCGCTGCTTCTTCGGATTCGTCAGAACTTAGATACTCCGCCCACCCGAGAAGAATGTGGCCTCGTGGTTCCGATGGTGCATGGGTAACCGCCGATTCGAGAAGGCCTTTCGCGTCCTCATATTGGCTGCGATCGAGCAAAAGTTTACCCTGAGTCAGGAAATGATCTCTCAGCATCGCGTCGCGGACATTGGGATCGTTAAAATCAGCACCCGATTGCTGGGCACGTCGATAGACAGCTCGTTGGGCATCATCAGCCAATACACGTCGAGCAACGCTGAGAAGCTCTTGGATGGAGTTGGCGAGTCGGCGGACTTCGCCACCTTCAGCCGAGCTACTGCCAACAAGCTCCGCGATTCGTTTGTCATAGGCTGCGGCAATGGCCGCTGAATCAGCGGTCGTCGGTACGCCCAGGCGTTCGAAAAAACTTTGCCCCTGCAGCTGAGTTTCAGCTCTTCTCAGCTCAGCTAAACTGGCACCACGAGATGTGAATTGTCCAGTAACGTACAACCTCATCAGGCGAATCCGCGTTTGTTCGACGGGCCATTTGATGGCTTTTGCCAAGGCTTCGGTTGCCCTCTCACTGGCACCGTATTGTAGGCAGCCCCGCAACATTTGCCGATCAACCCGGTCGGGCTGGAGGCAATCGGGTAGTTTACTCTTCCCCTTGCCGAGATTGCCAAGAGAATCCAAATGATTCGCCATATCTGCGTCCGTCATGCATGATCGCAGACCAACTTCGATAACACCAGGCATGGGAAAATGTACTTGCGGGGATTGTGGCGCATATGTTGGGTCGTCGAAAAAATACACTTTAAAGCTGGGTACTTTGAATGCGTTGACGATGAGATGAGCGATGGTTTCGGCCGTTTGTTTTTTGGCCTCTGCATCGGGTCCGGTCGGCGCACTATCAAGCCATGGCCGTACGCTCACTAAGGCACCATTGACAAAGCTCCAGGCCTCCGGGTCGGTATCGGGTTTAATCAAAACAACATGGCCAGCCTTCGCACCTGCGACGGTCTGTGCAAGAAAGCGAGCAAAGGACAGCCCAGTGCTGTCGATGGCTTGACTGAGGCTACTGTTGATGACTGCTCTAAAGGCGTCTACGGAATCAACCCGCGTCACCGACCCATCGGCAGCCTTTAAGCGGTCGGATCCGAGAAGTCGACCGGCACCCAAGGCCAATCTGATCGAACGTTCGGCGAGCGGCTTTGACACCTGGCCGTCCGGTCCAACGATTTGATAGGTTTCACTCAACCTGGATTCGCCCTGAAAAAGATGTTTGTCGACAACAGGTAACCCGTGCCAGTCTCGAATAATGCCATCCCGAACTTGAGTATATGTGACCATTATTTTCGATCAAGCAAATAAAGGGCTGGTGGCCCCCCCAGGGCCCCTCATTGTATTCTTGGTGAACGCCATCGGTCTGCCGGGCCATGACTGGCACTGAGGTCTGGTCGCCCTGCGCGTTCCATGAGATGATGATATCGATGGTCTGACATGGTTTCTTGATATTGGGTCTAACAGGCATGCTTCGATTCGTGACAGGGGTCGTTTACTTGACGGTTGGTGTGCTCGCAGCGGCATGCAGCCAGACTATGAGATTGCCAGAAGAGCGATTTGATTTTTCCAGTCCGTCCCTCCGCGCCAGCTCTGGGTCGGTTCGGGAAACCTTGACCGCCTTCCTAGCCAACCGGAATTTGGGACGAAGTGGGTATGCCTGCATAGATTGCCATGGCATCGAAGGTGCCGAGGCTCTCGACTTAAGGCCTGCTCCAAGACTTACGATGAGTTCATCAGCAAAGTCTGGGCGTATTGACTTTGGCCGATCCATCAATCGATGCACGGAGCGCTATCTCATGAGGCCTGGGTGGAATGAGACTACCTTGGTCGTACTGAGCACTCAACTTGGGCTTGCACCGGGTGAGATGAAACCGGCCCCAGATATGCCGGGCCGAGTGCTGTATCAACGGGCGTGTCAACACTGCCACCAACCCGGTTTGGCAGGCGACCTCTTTGGTCGGCCACTCAACCGTTCCAGACTCGAGTTGTTTGTCCGCTCAAAATCGAGTTCGAGACCGGCTATTCTCATGCCAGGATTCCCATTAAAGGCACTGACAGAGGCGCAATTCCAAGCACTTTCGAGATTTCTGCTCACCGAGCAGTTCGTGGATTGACCCCTATTGATTGTCCTCGGCCGCATGCTTCTCTGCACGGTGTGGTCTGAGGCGAGTCACGAGCAAGTCGCAGGCTGCGTCTGGGGCATCGCACCAGGCTGCACTATGGGCGGTGGTGTAGTCGCACAGGCCCGTCTCGCAGCCCACAATATCCATATCGACGATAAATCCATCTAGATGAATTCGAAAATGTTCCGCTGTCCCGGCAGCTCTCGAGCCGAAGAAGTCCCAATAGAGTCTTCGCATCCTAAATCCCTTGGCGTTGAGCGAACCTACAAAAACCAGACGTTATTTGTCGCCCGGACGCGTTGCCTCTGTCAATGTTCTTGTCTACGTATGCATACACGGTTGAGCAGGCTGATGGAATTCTACCCATCAGCATTCTTCGCCCCTCGCCTCGCATTGTCACCGCCATGTGAGACTGTGCGACGGCTTGACGTGAACTTTGGAACGGTTTTCGTGTTTTGTGGTTTGACACCCAGAAGTTGCTGTGGCCCACTGGAGATTGCACTGCATATCGGCATCGGTTGGACGACGGAACTCTTTCGTGAATAGGCGTAAACCCAATCAACAAATTCAATTATTGGTCGCTCCAGTTAACTGGACAAAGACCATGTCCATCAAACGGCGGTTTGAAGATGCTGAAGTGCCCGTTCGTGTACTCGGTGCAAGCGGTTTGGATGCAGCCATCAGTCAGCTTGAAAAGAGCAATCGGTATCAGGCTGTTCTCATCGATTGGGACGAGGCACCTGGGGAGGCGATCGCACTCTCCTGTGCCATTAAAGAACGAGGTCATCCCGTCGTGGTTGCATATCAACGTCACTGGACGCGGGATGACATCCGCCGCGCTTTGCAACTTGGTGTCGATAGTCTGATGCTTGAATCCTTTACATCCGTTGACGTGATGAGAGACATCAGAGCGATTCAAGACAACGGTGTCAGCATTACTCGTTCACAGATTCTAGAGCAAGGTGGGCCAGAACTCATGGAGCCTGACCCAACCCTATGGGCAGACCAAGCAGACGGATGGCGAGATCGAATGATCAGTGTTGCTGATCATTTGAGTCGGCCTTGGTCAGAAGACATGAGCGATCACGCCAATCACATGGAAGTCTCTGTCAGGCGAAGTGCACAAATCGACCAATTGTCCCCTAATATGGCTCGCGCCGTTCTCGAGGTTTTGAGCCAAGGTCGAGATCGAATACCCGAGGTGACGGCCCGCTATCGCATCGATGCGGACGAGTTACTTCATGTTTTGGCTGCTGTTGAAAGCTTTGCTGCGAAGCATGGTGGTGCGACAAGAATCCCTTTGCTGATGGATGCTGTGTTAAATCGAGACCAAGATCGGGAAGATGAAAATCGATCCCCTCGATTGATGGTTTTAAAGCGAGTGGCCCGCGTAGTCATCAAGGCCAATGGGTTGCCTGCCCGTCGAAAAGACCCCCTCAACGAGACAATTAAAAAATTCTTGGGTGTTTCAGAGCGGTTGAGCGCAACTCTCAATCCCCAGCAACGCTACAATTTAGCGGTCCGCTTGATCATGCTCCAAGATGAGCAAGATGCGCTGGACTATGTTGGCTTTGCGCTCGTTGGCCAAATTATGAGAATGTCGAAGACGACAGAGATCGGCGAGATTCACATCGAGGCACTCAATGCACTCTTAGGTTTCGATGGTCGATACGTGGGAATCGATCCCAAAAAGCTGATCCGCGAATTGGCCGTACTCAATCCAATCCCGTCTCTGGCCGAGATCGATTTACTCGATTTGAACGCCTTTAAGTCGGCCATAGAGTCGTCGGCTTTTTCTGACTACAGTCCGCTCAATAACGCGTTAGACCAACTTCTTGACGTCGGTCGAGTTTTGGGTCCAATCGATCAAAAACGTTTGAAAGATTTGTCCCACGCGATTCGCCATGAGTTGCCTGTTTTGGTGGGCCGACCAGCTTGGATGTCCCTTCGACGGGGGTTTACTCAGAAAGCAGAACCGCCCACGGACCAGATCGTTCAGCGGCTTACGTTCCTCATGGGTGCAAGGGCAGATGGGGCGGTTGGTCGCTTGAGTTCCGCCCTTGGCAATCTCATCGAGGTCGGGCGCAATGCGATGGACGCCGCTCGTTTTTCCGAATTTTGCCGACAAGCGTGCGCGGAAATATTGAGCAAAGACGTGATCTCCGAATTTGCTGGTGAAACACACAACGAATTTACACCGGACAGAGTTGATCGACAGGGGGCGGCGGAGAAACGAGCACTGCTCGAAGGCGCACTAACATCCTTTGTCGACATGAACATCGACCTCGATGAAATACGCCATTATCTGCCCCCAGTCCCGTCTGGCTATACCACCTTGACGGACCAAGAAATGACCCGCATACAGGTTCTGGCGGCGGTTTTGGAAGGGCGCCCGATTCGTGAGCAGGTCAACATCATGAACCACTTTCTGGGCCCACATAAGCTCCACCAACCCGAATTGGACGCGTTGCGAGCCATGCTAGGTGACGGGCCGCTTGTCGATTTAGTTGAACGCGATTACCTGGATCCAACCGGTGAATATCGAGAGGGCTTCGATTATGAACTCGATGATGATTATGGAGACGAGTTCGAAGGTGATGAATTTGATTTCGCCGACGACGAAGACGACGAGAATTGGGATGTCGCCGCAGCTGATGACGAGTTGATTAGCATCGCTGATACACCCGCTGACAAATTATTCGATGTCGGAGCAGCACCCCCACCTCAACCATCGCGCCCTCCACATCAAGTTGATTCCTTTGACCTTGGGCTCGAAGAGCTTGAACTTGAACTTGATTTGGCTGGCGGTGTTTTTGAGTTGGATGCCAGTGTAACAGGGTCCCTCGATATCAGTGGAGACGGTGGTGGCTACAACTCGCGCGCCGGCATTCGGGTGCGGGGTGATGATGTTCGCGGCGGTATGGGCTCGGTCCGCATGGATGATGGCATTCGTGAGCATTTCGGAACAGTGCAGGAGGACGGTGCTGAACACGCGACAGAAGCTATCTTTGATGGGATGGACAGTGCCATGGATCGCGGACTGATATCACAACCAGTGGACGCAGCCAACGAATTCGGGACGGGGGCAGATGAACAATTTGACGACAGTGGGTTCTCACAACCCGCGTCTGTTCCGAGCTTTGGTGCGAGTCTGAATGCTGGCTTCGATCTGGGCCCAGCCAAAGACATAAAGGCCACTCGTAACCGGGACCGCAAGCCCACCGACGTGGACAAAGACCTTCCCATGACGCGCCAAGGTCGATTGGACCTAGAAACCATCAAAGACATGATTAACGGAAAGCAGCTCAAGGATGCAGCGCGATTACTTCATGGGGCACCAGACGAGATTCCCGATTTAGCTCAAGGTCTGAACTTGGCCGCGCTTCATGCGTTTTGCGAAGAGCGACATCACGCCGCGCATATGCTTTGGACACGGGCACACACGCTCGAACCCGACTTACCCAACATCATGTTTAGCTTGGCGAGAGTCCGAATTGAACTGGGCAAATACAAGGAAGCGAAGCCCGTCCTCGAAAAGCTCGCTTTATCGATGCCTCATTTTAGCTTGGCACATGACCTCATGGACATCGTTCGACATCGGGCAGGTGCTGATTTATGAGCGAGCCCGGAACAGATGGAAAAACACCAGCTCAGTCTCCGCTAATCCTGATTGCGGAGGACGACGCGAAAACACTGCGCTTGGTCGGTGAAGTTGTTCAGCGAGCTGGCTATCGGGCGGCATTGGCCAAGCACGGCGTTGGTGCGGTCAAGCTTCTGAAGAAAGCCAGACCTGACTTGATTATTCTCGACTTGCGCATGCCGCGGATGGACGGTTTTCAACTCCTCGAACTCCTGAAAAAATACGAGACGTCAGCCAGTATTCCGGTTGTTGTTCTCACGGGATCCAATTCCCCTATGGACATCGATCGAGCACTCCAAATTGGCATTACCGACTATCTAGTGAAACCGATCTCTCCTCGAAAACTCCTCTCTAGGATACAAAAATTATTGAGGTGAATTCCCTATCTTTTTTAGGGCTGCCTGATTCTCGATGTACAATTCGCCGGCGGACGTGTAGGTACGCTAGCAGTGGACTGGTACCTTGTGGTAAACCGCAGTAGGCAGTTGGACATCTTGATTGAAAGTCGTCAATCCGATGGACAACAGTCTGTTACAGGGGAGCGATGTATGACAACGCGTAGAGGGTTATCAACTCTCGGACTACTAGGGCTCATTGTTTTTGGCGGTTGCGAAGACCCCGTTGGCACGACTGTACCGCAGCGCGACATGTTCGTTCGACAAATCACCGACATGGCAGCGATGACCGATACCCTCCGTCTCGATGGTGCGATGGTCATCCGTGAATGCGAAGCAGGAGAGACCCGTTCATGTGGTACGGCCGTCGGTGAGTGCCTCGAAGGCTTGCAGGTTTGTAGTGAAAATGGTCTGTGGAATGGGCCTTGTATGGGGTCGGTTGACCCGATCGACGAGCTCTGCGACGAGAAAGACAATGACTGTGATGGCCTTACCGATGAGGTTTTTACTCTGGGTGGAACCTGCAAGTATACCGATGACCGTGGATTCGATCGAGACGGCCGAGTGTACTGCAATTTAGACGAGGCAGACCCCGAATACGGCATGCCCTACTGCCGTCCGGAAATCGATTGCAATATCGATGAAGACGGCGACGGTGTTGGCGTTTGCGATGACTGCGATGACGGCAACGCCATCAACTTTCCAGGAAACGTTGAGCGCTGCGATTCGGTCGATAATGATTGTGATGAGCGTATCGATGAGACCTTTGATCTCGATGCTGCCTGCCAAGTTGGCCAAGGGATTTGTCGCGTCGGCGGTGAGACCGTATGTGCGGCGAATGAAATGGAGACCACGTGTGTCGGAGAGCCCGGCGACGCAGCTGATGAAATTTGTGACGGCTTGGACAACGATTGCGACGGTCTACAAGATGAAGGCTTTAACTTGGACGGCATGTGCACCGTTGGCCAAGGTGTTTGTCAAGCGGCCGGTGCCATCATCTGTAATGCCGATGGCACAGCTGGTTGTAATGCCCAAGCTGGGATGCCGGGCGCTGAGACCTGTAATGAGCTGGATGACGATTGCGACGGTGTGGTTGATGAAGAGCTTGGCTTAGGCGATGTGTGTTCTGTCGGCCGCGGCATTTGTCAGCGTGACGGTGAAAATCGATGCAATCCTGACGGAACAGGCGAGGTGGTCTGTAGCGTTCAAGAAGGAGAGCCTCTCGAGGCCGAAAGCTGTAATGCCCTGGATGATGACTGTGATGGTGTTGTTGATGAAGGTAACCCGGACGGCGGTGCCGATTGCGATTCGGGCAATCCTGGACGGTGTGGCCCTGGCATCGTGACGTGTGTCCAGGGCGGGCTCATTTGTGTGCCGCAGGCCAATGGTATTGCTGAAGTCTGTAATGGCGTCGATGATGATTGTGACCAGAGAATTGATGAAGTGCCCGGCGTTGGTGAGCCGTGTAGTGCTGGTGTTGGCTTGTGCCAGACCAACGGCACTCAGATCTGTGAAATCGGGGTGGGCGTCGTTTGTTCTGCTACAGCGGGTCAGCCCAATGCTGAGGTTTGCAACAACCAAGATGATGATTGTGATGGTCGGACCGACGAGGGCAATCCCGGGGCTGGAGCGGCCTGTGAGACCGGTGAGCTTGGACGGTGTCTCATTGGTTCGCTCACCTGTGCTGACGGTGCTCTTCAATGCGTACGTTCGTCTGAGCCTATCGATGAATTTTGCAATAACGATGACGATGATTGCGATGGCATCATCGACGAAGTACCAGGCGTGGGTGAGGATTGCTCGGCTGGGATCGGTGCCTGCCGACGTGTCGGTCAGCGCGTTTGCTCCAATGGCGGTGGCCTTGTTTGCTCAGCGACGGCGGGTTCGCCTGGCGCTGAGCGTTGTGACGATGTGGATAATGACTGCGATGGACGGGTCGATGAGACCTTCAACCTGAGACAACCTTGCACTGTGGGTGTTGGGACGTGTGAGGTTGCCGGTCAAATGGTTTGTGCTGCTGACGGGCTTGACGTCGAATGTCAGGGTATTCCGGGGCCCCCGACCATTGAGCTCTGCGATGGCCTAGATAATGATTGTGATGGCACATCTGATGAGGGCAATCCGGAGAGCGGAGGCAATTGCAACACTGAATTCGACGGTCTTTGTCAAGCGGGTATCCGAAATTGTCGAAACGCGGTCCTTGTCTGTGACCGTGTCAACGAACCTGCCGTTGAACTCTGTGATGGTCTGGACAATGACTGCGACGGCCGTGTTGATGAGACGTTTCCTCTCGGCAATCCATGCACCGAAGGCGTTGGTGCGTGCTCAGAGGATGGCCAATTGGTGTGTAATGACGCCCAAGATGGCACCCAATGTAGCGTCACTGCTGGCGTTCCACAAAACGAGTTCTGTGATGCCATCGACAACGACTGCGACGGGCGCACAGATGAAGGCTACGGTGTGGGTGATGATTGCAGCGTTGGTGAAGGTCGTTGTAGGCAAAATGGCAGAACCGTGTGCCTGGAAGACGGCACCGCGGGCTGCGATGCTGTCCCAGGAGAGCCCCGTGAAGAGGTGTGTAATGCCGTCCCTCCTGTCGACGATAACTTCAGCCGCTACGACGATGATTGTGATGGGCTCATCGATGAAGGAAATCCGGGCGGCGGGGCCGTCGAATTGATTCCAGGAGCACAAGGTGTCTGCAATATTGGCATCCGCACATGCGTCGACGGTGAATTGGTTTTAGTCCCAAGGTTTACACCAGGGGAATTGCAAGAAGTCTGCGATAGCATCGACAATGACTGTGATGGCCAGGAAGACGAAGGCAACCCCGGAGCGGGTCAGGTCTGCGAAATGGGTCTTCCGGGTACATGTAACGCCGGCACAACTCGCTGTAATGGACAAATTAGCTGCTTTCAGAACACGCCTTCGTCACCAGAGACCTGTGATGAATTGGACAACGACTGTGACGGTACCGCCGACGAAGGCTTTGGCTTAGGCGACCCATGTGATGGCGATGATGCCGACCAATGCACCAACGGAACCGTCGCCTGTGACCTTGAAACAGGTGGCACCGTTTGTATTGGCGACGCCGTTGTGGAAGAGACGTGCAATGATAGAGACGACGATTGTGATGGCATTGTCGACAACGGCTTCGACAAGTTAAATGACGTCACCAACTGTGGGTCATGCGGCACTGATTGTCGAGACCCAGACCCCTTTAATCCAGGTCAGGAACTGCCGAACGCATCGTGTATCAGCGGGACATGCTTTCAGACCTTCTATGTCGACGATCGGAATGGGTCAAATTCGACCGGTGACGGGACCGAAGGCAATCCATGGCGAACCATGAGTCATGCACTCGACGGTCGCATCGATAGCACGCAATACGCGGCTCGAATCTACGTCAAGCCGGGTCGTTATTCATCAGACCAATGGGTCGACCTTCAGCAATGCGATGGTGATGGAGACGGTGACCCAAGCAATGATTCTTGTGCAACGCATACAATCGCCTGTGAGACCAACGGGGATCCACGCACCATCGAGCGATGCGCTGAATGCGTCTGCTCCCCTGAGCTGCAGTGCGCAGGTGGTTTGTGCTCAATGCCTGAATCAGAGCGGGAGGATTTGCCCATTCGCATGCAGGATAAGGTTCAATTGGTGGGCGATGGATCCATCGATCACGTGGTGATAGACGGGGGTATGCTGGCCTGTTTTCTGACCGAGCTCCACCCAGACTGTGACATCCTGCGTAAGCCCGATGGCGGCCAACTGGTCCGGGCTGAGAACATGGATGACCAGCCGATGATGGCCCGAGGTCGAACCTGCTACACCCTCGATGATGTGCGCTGCATGCAGCCTGGTGACCCAAATTATCTGTTCTTGTCTCGCCAGCCGAGGTGGGGGGCTCATGGATCACGGAACCTCTTGTCAAATATGACCCTGCTCCGAGGGAGTAATACGCGCAACCGAATCGGGACTGAAGAACCCACTCTGTTTGTGACCACGCTCAATAATGGTGTTTTTGAGGCACCGCGTCAGACGAATTTGAGGATTTCAAATCTCAAGATCGTCAAATCTCGCGCCGATACGGAGTATCCGGTGGCTGTCTTTGGTAATTCCAATATCTTATTGGAGGACACGCTTGTCGAGAGCTGTGAAGGCCGCGGTCCTCGGGGCCTTGTATTGGCGACGACCCAGCGCAACGGTGGGGCGATCTCCAGCACTGTCATCGACCGGGTGACCTTCCAAAACAATGATGTCGGTGATGCGCCTGGAAGCGTGAGGGCTCTTGTTCATACGAGCACGCAGCTCACCCTTCAAAATACGGTCTTCTCCAACAACACGGGCGGTGGTCTGTACCTTCAAGCCAATGGCAAGGCGTTGGTGAACTACAACAGTTTTTCAAGAAACTCGTACTATCACATTTACGTCCACCAAAACGTCAACAAGTCGGTGATCATCGCCAATAATTTATTCGCTAAAGAAACCAATGACACCTACCTCTTCGTCCATTCACAAGCGGAGCAAGATACCTTTATCTACAACAATATTTTCGATGATGATGACCCATTGGTTCGAACCGACCGGTCAGGGTATGGCACAGCGGAGCGGCTCAATGGCCGGTCATTTGCGAGCGACAACGTTCAGATTAATCTGAATTTGGTCAACGCTGAGTCCAACAACTTGGCCCTCAGGCCCGGTTCGCCAGCCATCGATGCTGGCCAGCTCACACCAGTCCCAGATCCTCGACCAGTGACCTTGTCAGCCGCTCAATGTGTGGACAATGCAGACTGCCAATGTGTTGGCAATGATTGCATTTGTATTAATGACGATGGTTGTACAACGGCCAACGCAAGAGATTCCAAGTGGAACCTCAACGCAGATATTTGTAACCAGGATGGGCTTTGTGAAGTCGATACAGTCACAGACACGGACAACGATGGTGCACCAGATTGGATTGAACTGATCCTGTTGGGCGATGAACACTTTATCACCGAGACGCCAGACACCATTGTATATGACACACCCTACAGTGTGCATCCGGCCTATGATTTAAACAGCTTCCTACGGCCCGAAGGTGCTGCCAGCGACCAGGGTGCCATTGAATGGGCGCCACCGGGAGATTGATAGCGCAGGCCATCGTTCCTGCTGGCCTGTCTGTAGCGTTTAATCAAGTCGCTGGAAGACGAAATACACGCTCTGTGTTGCGTTTGGTGATGTTTGCTAAATCCTCAAAGGTCTGACCCCGCAGTTCAGCGACAGCACGCGCTGTTTTCTCAACAAAACTGGGCTCATTTCGCATGCCTCGATGGGGGACTGGTGCCAGGAAGGGTGAATCGGTTTCTACCAAGATGCGGTCGTCTGGAATCATGGACACCGACTCTCGGAGTTCTTTGGCATTTTTGAAGGTCACGATGCCAGACAGCGAGATGTACAGCCCGAGGTCCAAGGCGCGCTGGCATTCATCTCGACCACCGGTAAAACAATGGATGATGCCCCGTTGACCGACACCGATATCTTCAATCAGCGAAAACGCATCGTCAAATGCATCTCGAACGTGGATGATACACGGGTAATCTAATCTCTCAGCCGCTTTGAGATGCTTCGCAAAAATGGTTTTCTGCCGCGTTCGACTGGAGAGATCATAGAAGTAATCAAGACCCGTTTCACCGACACCAACGACTTTTGGAGATGCCCAAAGTGCCTCTAAATACGGCCAGTCTTGCTCGGCGAATTCATCAACTTGATGGGGGTGAATACCGGCCGTTGCAAAGACCATCGGATAGTGGTCCGCGAGTGCGGCGGCTTGTGTTGACGATTTGATGGTTGTCCCGATGGAAATCACTTTGGAGACGCCGACGGCTTGCGCTCTTTCAAGAACAGCCAAACGGTCATGGTCGAAGTTTTCGAAATCGAGGTGAGCATGGCTGTCGATGAGTTGAGTACCCATAAATTCTCCTAACGCTGCAGGGGATCTGTACCGTCTATGAGTATTTCTTCACCGTCAGTGCGGCCGTCGCCGTCGGTATCTGAGCGGTCAGGGTCTGTCCCCAGCTCGTCCTCTATTACGTCGGGCACATGGTCTGCATCGGCATCATTGGGCCGATAAAAGCACACGCGCCCAAAGCCATTATCACCACCAAAACGACTGCCTTCGTCGGCAAATCCAATGATAGGAAGTCCGAACGGATCGCTCATTAAACTGAGTCTCTTAAACGTGTGTCGTCGGTCTGCAATGGTGTACGCTTCTAGGGAATAGATGCTTGAGACGTCGGTGAGTTTATACAGTTCCAGACCATCCTCACGAAAACCCAAAGCACTGCGCAATCGGTAACGCCCAGCGATCAGCAAACCAGTCTCGAAACTCATGACCGCCTGTCCTCCGCCGTGGCCCTCAGCGTCCAGGTTCTCGGTCCTGAAGACACCGTTTAGGTCCCGTCCTATACTTGAAATGTATAGATTTCCGTCGCTGCCGATGTCCGGATCGGGTGGGACATCACCGTGGATGACCGTCACTTGGTTATCGTCGACCCAGATGCGCGGCCTAAAACCAATGCCGTTGTCGAAAACGCCGCCGGGGGCCGCAACTGATACCCAGCGGTTATTTTGTTTGGTCGTGATGCGAAAGCTACGCTGGCCTGAGTCTCGATGAACAATAAATGGCGTCCCGTCCACCATGACCATGTCCAGCTCGATTCCAACGATCGAATTAGCAACCGAATCGGCTATGTCCCTCGACCACTGCCCATCGGCACTCCGATTCGCAACAAACAGCTGGCCTGCATGGCGGTATGCGACGAAAACTCGGTCATTGTGGACAGCGACCGCGCAGTCTATGCCTGCGTCACCGTTCTCGGCGACCGTTTCTGTGACCCAATCTCCATTGGCTGACCTGTATGCGTAATACAAGGTACTGGACCGAGCATTTCTGTAACAAACGTGGGGGACTTGGTTGGCAATGGTGACATCCGTGTCGAAAATTGGGCGGTTGGGAAAAAGGGCCACTCGACTCTGAATTCGACTGTTCGAATGTGTGCCGTCTCGGTTGACTTGGGTGAGATATAAATGGCCCTGAATGAGAGATGCACGCGTCACAAAGATTTCGCCCAATGGGTCGACGGTCATATCCAACGCAATATTTTGATTATTGTCGGTAAGACAGAAACGAGTGAGTTGTCGTTCCGGAGGCGAGCAGAATCTGTCTGCGGCTTCATCCACGGCCCCATCACAGTCGTCATCTAATTGGTTCACGACTTCACAATTTGGCTCAAAAGCGGCGACGCACTCTGATTCATCGGCTTCACAAATCAGTGAACCCTGCGCGCATTGGCCCAGTTGCTCAGTGTCACATTCGAGACCGCGTACATCCTCTCCGATTCGGCCATCGCAATCATCATCTTCACCATTGCAAGGGTCTGCCGGATGTGGGTCCATCTCGCAAATCAACTGCCCCCCTTGGCATACTGTCCTTGCGCGCCGTGGGCAGTCAGGTCTTGCCCACCCGGGGTCGCAAAGCTCACCTGCACCCGCAGCATCTTCATCGATGCGCCCATCGCAGTCTTCATCGCTTCGATCACAGGTCTCGATTTCGCCATTGGAATTCGAGACGCACAGCATTTGCCCGTTTTCGCATTGGCGCGTTCCTGGACCACAGATCCCTGCCTCTCCGGTTTGACACATATCGCCCACATTGGGCGCATTCTCATCGGTTGTGCCATCACAGTCATTGTCTAAGGAGTCGCAGACCTCCCGACCTGGATTTCGGGTCGCAACGCATTGGATCTGACCGTTGTTACATCGGGTTTGGCCCGCCTGGCATACGCCGAGTAAATTGGTTTGGCAGTCCAACCGAGCATCACCTGCATTTTCATCCGTCCTGCCATCGCAATCATCATCGAGGCCGTTGCACATCTCATCGATGGGTCGACAATTATCAGTATCCATCATCGGGCCAGTATCTTCGCTGGTGGGCTCTGCATCGTCCGCAGGCATCATATCGATGATGGCCGTATCGATTGTCACAGCCTGGTCAAGTGCTGTTTGTGCATCGAGTCGCGGAACTGACATATCAGACATCGTTACGGCCGCATCTTGATCTCTCATTTGAGCGGCATCCCGATTTGTGGCCGCATCCGCCGCATCAGCATCTGGCTGTGTGGGGAGTGGCCCACCATCGGCGATGATTGGATTGTTTGTTCCATCCATTTGGTCAGTCAGTTGCTGGCCGTCATTTCCAGATTCTGAACAGCCTGATAAGAGCATTACGGATAGGAAAACCGGAAAAAAAGATTGGCGTTTCATAAGTCTCCATCGCACCGAGTATCTCATCAGTCCCAGGTGCCAACAGTATCACATTATGCGGAGTCTGTGATGCTCTGCGTGATTATCACCCCTCAACATAAAATCAACTGCGGATCCTTTTTTACTGACGACTCGATTTAATTTGAACAACTGGATTTGGTTGCCTGTGCTATTCTAAACCATCTCACCGAGTGGAGATGGGTGTATGCGAGTGTTTCAAATGCTGCTTTATCTTGTGGTTAGCGGCTGCGCTGGCGAGGCGATCTATGATGCCGACATGGATGTCCAGCGGTCGACCAGTCCAACCGGCTTTGATTCAAGTCCAGGGCCAGAGTCGAATCTTCGATTCGACGCGCAGACGCGTCCGTCATCGCAAGCACTTGATCTTGGGATGTCGGGAGACCGTTACATTCCGCCTGTTCGTCCAGATTCGGCGACCATAAGCAATACCGACCGACTCAACCAATGCGTTGAGCGTATGACAACATTCATTCGGGACACATCGACCGCCGTCGGGTGTGGGCAATTCGATGAGGAGGACCGGCTCAATGAAAGCTCCCCTTATAACCTCGTTCGGCGCTCAGCAGCCTGTATTAAGTTGAGTTGCGAGGGCATCCTCGTCGAGGGGCATAACGGCATACCTGCTGCACGCACGTGTTCTGAGCTCAATGACCTGACAATTATTTTAGACCGAGCCCTTGAACAGGCCATCGAAGATGGTTGTGCACAGCCTCTTTTCCAAATTCGAGTGATCGACCTTGACGACTTTGTTGGCGGCGAACCATGCGATCAAATTAGTTGTGGTCTCGACGATGCGGGTGATCCCATCACCATCGACAACCGGAACTAATCGGTTTCGAACACCTGTCTGATATCGGCAAACGCTTTGAATTCAAGTGCATGGCCGCTTGGGTCGCGTAGGAACATCGTCGCCTGCTCACCGGGTTGTCCAGCAAATCGGATCCGAGGTCCGATTTCAAATTCGACCCCATAAGCGACTAACTTTTCTTTGAGTGAATGCCAGCTCTCTAGATCCAGGATACAGCCGAAATGTGGAATAGGCACGCTGTCTCCATCGACTTCATTTTTGTCTGAGTCGGTCACAGTGCCATGTCGTAGGTGAGCTGATATCTGATGGCCAAAAAGGTCAAAATCAATCCAGGTTTCCGCTTCTCGACCGACGCTACAACCAAGGCCATTGACATAAAAGTCTCTGGTCCGCTCAAGATCATCGACCGGGAATGCTAAGTGGAAGAGCTTCATGTTGATCGACCCCACTTTTCGATCTCATCTAACCAAATGTCAGCACGTGCATCAGAGGGCATGCGCCAATCACCCCGAGGTGACAAGGCGACACTTAAAACCTTTGGTCCATCAGCTGTACATGACCGTTTGAATTGTTGGCTAAAAAATCGCTTTATGAAAACTGAAAACCATAGCGTGAGGGTTTGTCGCTCGTAGGTGCCTTGAAATGCGGCCCATGCCAGATCCAGGATTTGTTTGGGCGGTCGACCATGACCAACAAAATGAAATAAGAAAAAATCATGCAGTTCGTACGGTCCGATTTTCTCTTCCGTGATTTGAGAGATTTGACCGGCTGTCGAAGCGGGCAGAAGTTCAGGCGAAATGGGTGTGTCGAGGATAGAAAATAAGGTTTTCCGCAGGGAGTCTTTGTGCGTATTCGACCAAGATTGTAGGCGCTCATTGGCAACCCAACGGACAACGAATTGAATCAATGTCTTTGGTACACCCGCATTGACATCATACATTGCAATTTGATCGCCTGCGTATGTAGACCAACCTAAGGCCTTTTCTGACAGATCACCCGTTCCAACAACGATCCCGTGTTCTTGGTTCGCAAGGGACATCAAAATGAGCGTCCGTAGTCTTGCCTGGACATTTTCTACAGTCACGTTTGCCCATTGCTCGTGTTGTCTTAGCGCGTCGATTAATTCATCGGTATTGGTTGCTTGAGAGGCTGCGGGATGGCCAATTGCTTTCAACAGGCTTAAACTTTCCTCCTTGATATCAACAATGCGCAACTCTGCTTGGAGTTGATCGGCCAGCGACTTCGCATTGTTTTCCGTTTGCGATGTCGTTCCTAGGCCGGGCATGGTTACGCAAATCAGCTCATTTGATGCTTGGCCGCACAATTTAATGGCCTGGGTTGCGACCAATGCCGCATGGGTTGAATCGAGGCCGCCTGAAATGCCGAGAATGAGTTTTGGCGAACCGATGGCGCGCATCCGCGTCGCCAAGGCATTGCTCTGAATCTCAAAGACCTCCCAGCAACGGGTTGCGAGCGTGTTTTGGTCTTTTGGAAGAAATGGATGTGGGTCGATAGCGCGAGTGTATTGGTCACCCTCGCTCAAAGCGAAGGGTATGTATCTGAATTTTCGTTGGGATTCAGCACTACATTCGCCAAATGTATTTGCTGCCACTCGACTGTGCAGCAAAGCGTTTAAATCGATGTCACTGGTAATCAATTGGTCCGAACGAGAGAACCGCGTTGATTCTGCCAGGATGGCCCCTTGCTCACAAATGAATGCATCCGCATCAAATGCTAAGTCCGTCGATGACTCGCCTGGGCCGGCAGCAACGTAGATGTAGGCACATTTGCCACGCACCGAATGAGCCTTGGCCAACAGACGTCTTGTCTCCGCTTTTCCGACCACAAAATTTGAAGCGGACAGGTTGCAGACGATCGATGCACCAGCAGAAATCTGGTCCAGTGATGGAGGCACATGAACCCAGCTGTCTTCACAAACTTCAACGCCGATCATGAGCTCCCGTTTGTTGGATGCTTGGAAAAGGATGTCCAAGCCAAAAGGCACCTCCTCATCATCCAGTCGGATGGTTGCGTTTGGACGAATGATCCGGCCGGATCGGAACCAGCGCTCTTCCTCAAATTCACCGTAGTTCGGTAGATAAGATTTTGGACAGATGCCGACGACCCGCCCTTTATGGAGGGCCGCGACGCAATTGAAGACGCCGAGGTGATGCCTGATGGGGAGCCCCACAAATGCCAAAGGATCGAGTTTGCAGCCGGTTTTTGCCAGAGACAACAATGCCGATAAACAGGACTCCAATAGGTGATCATTCAAGAAGAGATCGCGGCTGGTATAGCCGGTCACTGAGAGTTCGGGGAAGACGACGATGGCAGAACCCGCTTCGTGCGCATTTTGCCACAACTCTAGGATGCGTTCGCAGTTGAAGTCTATGTCGCCGACCCGACTTTGCGGGATGGCTGCTGACGTTCTAATAAATCCCATAGTCATCGCGCTCAAACGCCTTCTGCACTTCGCTAATTAAAGCTCATCTAGAGTCGACGGGGGGTATCAGCCTGGTCCCGTATGAGCTGTTGACCGCAGCGGTTGGACCGACGCAGAGCCAATGCCTAGAGCAGTATACAACAGCCTGAAAACAATAGTCTAAATTTAGGTAACCTAGACTCTGTCGGTGATTTGAAATGTTGCGGTTCGTTCGGTCAGACCCGTCGATGATTTCGGACGGGAATCGCTGTTCTGACTTGCTGGGTGTACTCCAGATTAATCTCGGCGAAGCAAATCCCCTCTCCATCGCCGCACTCAGCAACGATGGTTCCCCAGGGGTCTATGATGACACTGTGTCCGTAACTGTGTCTCTTACCCTCGTCGTCGTGAATGCCCCACTGAGCTGGTGCGAGGACCCAGCACTGGGTCTCGATGGCGCGTGCTCGCAGTAGGGCATGCCAGTGGTCTTTGCCTGTTGTGAGGGTAAATGCGGACGGGATCGCGATGAAGTCTGCACCTTTGTCCACATGCATACGAAACAGTTCTGGAAACCGCAGATCGTAGCAGATGCTCATCCCCAGTTTGCCTAGGGGTGTGTCGGCAACTGTCACGGTGTCACCCGGACAAATGGTGTCTGACTCCCGCACGCACAGACCCCCTGGCACATCCACATCAAACAAATGAATCTTACGATAGCGCTCAATGAGGTGTCCATCTGGGCCGAATAGGAGACTTGTGTTGTAGCAGCGCTGGGTGTCGATCTGACCGTTGACCAATCTACGTTCTTCATTGAGAGACCCGATTAAAAGATAGGTTTCCGTTTCCATTGCCAGTCGGCTGAGTCTTTGACCGATCTCCCCATCGACCGGCTGAGCCAAATCGACCTTATGGAACTGGGGGCCTAGGAGCGACGTGTTTTCTGGAGTCGCAACCAGTTTCGCACCGGCTTTCGCCGCCCGACGCACCAAGGTCTCGGTCATCTGTAGATTCCGTTCGATATCCATCGTGCATCTGAGTTGAATGCAAGCAGCTAGGAACATGTCATCCTCCAATCAATTGGTTGACCCTATCCCGGCTGACTTTCGGGATCAACTGTGGCTCTCTGAATGACTTAGAACTCTCACAGAATCGGCATTTCGAAGAAGACTGCAGCCCCGTCTCAACCGCTTAGCTATTTGTGAGATGGACACGCCAATGAAAGAGGACCACCGTCGCAGCCGTAGCTACATTGAGGCTGTCAATCAGGCCAAATTGCGGGATCTGAACCACCAAGTCAGCCGCTTCTCTGAGTGCTTTTGGCATACCAGCATCTTCAGAGCCGACCACGAACAGGGGCTTGGGTGGATACGTGGCTCGATGATAATCCACACTGGACGCCGTTTGCTGTATGGCGACAATTTGGTAATTGTTTTCCCGCGCGAAGGTCACCAGTGCTGCGGCGTCTGAACACGTTGTCACATCTAGTGCCAGGTCGGCACCACGGGCCGGACTCCGCATGAAATCACCTCGGCCTACAAACACGACTCGATTGATCCCGGCGGCTTCTGCACTGCGCATCGCGACCCCAAGATTCATATTAAATCGGGGCTGGTTAAGAGCCAGGCACGCGTCGACTCGTTGGGTGGGTCCTATCCTGTCGGACGCCCTCAGTCCGTAGGGTGCTTGACTGCTGGGTGACAACTGGATCGGATCGGGTTCTAGGCGCTTTGCCATTTGGTCGTCAGCATATCGGCCTGCCAGATTTTGCTCAGCGAACCAGGAGACCGCCGTGTCAGCATCATGGATGAGCCTCTGAAGTTGTGGGTGATCTATTGGAAGATGTCGTGCCAGACATGCTCTCACATAGGGCTCTTTCGGACCCCCTTGCAGTTGGTCAAACCGGCCTTGTTCGGCCAGAGCCCAGGCTTTCAATATGGGTCGATCAGCGAGTGTGTCTACAGAGGTGGAGTAGTCGTAGGCAGCGTTGATACCGAGCTGGGCGAATCCGTGGAGTAGATGTGACTCTGAGTCCGAAAATGCAATCAAGCGCACTAGATTTTCAGACGGCTGAATTGAGACCGATTCGAATCGAGTCAAGAGCGCCCGTGGCAGTTTAATTTCTCTCTTTAAAAGCGCATGGGCGGCTCGATTCACAACCTCGGTATCGGTATCAAAAAGTGCGCTCATCAAAGCTGCTTTTGGAGCAGATACCGTTGCGGATGCACGTCTAATTTTGACCTGATCAGCTGTTAAAGCCGTCTTGAATTCTTGAATCTCACCATCTGATGTTGCTGTGAGAACACGAGCTGCAGCCACGCGGATCCGGACAGCTGCATCCGGATTCGTGAGGACAGCTTTAAGGTGTTTGTGTGAGTGTTTTGGCGGCAGATTTGACAGCAGTCTCAGAGCCCGTCTGCGGGTCAGATCTCTGGCTGCATCCAATGCGTCGATCGTCTTCAAGAGCCAGTCCGATTCGACCCGCTCGGCAAGTGCTTGATTCGCTCGATCTCGGACCACCGGATCGGGGTCGAAGAGTGCCTCGTCGAGGAGTGCCTCGCAGGGAATCTCTTCAGCCAATGCGCTCGATGACGAGGGGCCCATCGATGGCCGTCCCGTCTCCAATCACGATGGCCTTCTCGAGCCGATTCTTAGCAATGGATGCCCCGTCACCGTTATGATGAATTGTCCCGAGCGGCTGACCTTTGTCGACCCGGTCTCCCAAGCGAACATCGAGTTCGATACCCACGCTGGGATCGATGAGATCATCGGTTCGTAATCGACCTGCACCCAACAGCACCGCTGCCATACCGATACCTCGGGTGTCCATGGATTCTATAACCCCACTTTGTTGTGCGGTAAAGACGAGCTGTTCCTTTGCTGTGGGCAGTCGTCCCGGCTCTTCGATAACCCGTCGATCTCCGCCTTGAGCCTCAATGATATCCGCAAATCGGGCGAGACCTGAGCCATCGTCAAGACGGATTTTGGCCAGGCTCGGTTCGACGCCTGCCAGCTCGAGCATGACTTCGGCCAAAGCCAGCGTTAGCTCTCGAACATCCTCGGGTCCACGTCCACTTAAAATATCAATGCTCTCACGAACTTCTAATGCGTTACCGACCATTCGCCCGAGGGGTTGGTTCATATCCGTGAGCAGAGCCACCGTCCGTTTGCCCATCGATTCACCGATGCCCACCATCGTCTGGGCCAGTTCTCGTGCGTCTTCAACGGTTTTCATGAACGCCCCGCTACCCACCTTGACATCGAGGACGAGTGCATCGATCCCTTCGGCAAGCTTCTTCGACATAATCGAACTTGAGATCAATGGGATCGATTCGACGGTGGCCGTCACATCGCGTAATGCATAGAGTTTCTTGTCCGCAGGACAGACATCGGCTGTCTGGCCGATGAGTCCAACCCCGATGGTCTCTACTAGGCTGATGAACCGCTCGACATCGAGGTCTGTCCTAAAGCCGGGGATGCTCTCCAGCTTGTCTAATGTCCCACCTGTGTGTCCGAGACCACGGCCACTGATCATCGGCACCGGGACGCCACAGGCGGCGACAAGGGGGGCCAATGGAAGGCTGATTTTATCACCCACACCCCCTGTGCTGTGCTTGTCTACCTTCATCGTCTTGATATGGCTGAGGTCGATGACCCGCCCAGAATGAAGCATGGCTTCTGTCCACGGTCCCAACTCCTCTGATGTCAGGCCTCTGAAGTAAATCGCCATAGCCATTGAGGCCATTTGATAATCAGGGATTTTTCCGGTCGCGTAATCGGCAACAAACCGTTTAATGTCCTCGGGTTTGAGGGTACATCCATTCCGTTTATCGGCAATTAATTCGACGTCTGATTTCAAGACTCGTGTTCTCCACCCTGAGACGCTTCATCATCGCCCACTTGTCCTGCGAAGGTATTGGCAACGGCTATGGCCATCCGGAGTTTCTTGAAGCTCTCCTCTCGGGCTGTCGCTTGTTCACGCAGCTCCGCTGTTTCTGCCCGTAATTGTATGACGTGCGCTTCTGCAGTGTCTGCACGAGCATGAGCAGCTCGCATTTTGTCATCCTGCTCGGCCAGTGTTTCATTGAGGTTCGCCAGTGCACGCTCAAGTTCAGATAGCCGTTCCGTATCCATGTTAAACTTGGCTTCTAGATCAGCCCGTCGAGCAGCGAATTCAACTTCGACGTCGGCTTTTGCGCTTTGCTCGTTTGCGAGGCGTCTGGCCGTTTCTTTTAACTCTTTATCCGCGTTTTCAAACCGACTGGTGATATGCCTAAGTTGGAGTTGGCTGGCCTCTAAGTCCTGATTTGATTTGGACAGGTGCCCGTTGAGTTGATTGATTTCAGCCCGCAGGACCTCAACAGACTTCTCTAGGGATACGTTTTGGGCTTCCGAAGCTTCCGCGGCTCGACGCATTTCCTGAGATTTCGCCTCAAGCAGCGCAGTCTTTGTCGCCAGTTCATTTTTGGCTGCGCTCAGTTCGGAGTCGATGACCGCCATCGCATCGGCCTGTTCGACACGGAGGGATTCGAGTCCTTGATTATGCTCGGTGATCATTTCGTTTAGTTTGCCCTGCCAGATGCGTTCTTGCTCGGCAGCCAAGCGAGTCTCTGCATTTTCGAGGTTGTCACGTGCGGTCGCTAAGTTTGATTCAGACTCTTTTAGTTGATTCGTCCAATCCTGTGTGAGCGTTTCGACCAATGTGCCATGTTCCTCCATGGTGGCCTTCAATTGAGACGAATGTCGTTTCTCAAGTTCATCGAAAGCCGAGCCATGCTCTCGAGTGAGTGAGCCGATGGTCTTCGCATGGTCTGCCTTTAGGGCTTCAATTGTCTTTTCATGTGTCTTCGCTTGGTCGGCCAGCCGTTCATCCATCAGTTTTGCTTGGTTATCTAGTGCGGCACTGTGAACCTGGTTGAGTTCATTAATGGTTGATCGGTGTTCTCCATTCACATCTTCAATTGCTTTGCGTAAGGCATCGTGAAAGCCCTCGGTGGCTTTTCGCTGTTCCGCATTCATCTCGTCAAGACGTTTTTGGTGGCCATCACGCAGTCGCTCTAATTGACCAGCACCGTCGTTTCGGAGTGTCGCCATCGCGCGCTCATGCTGAGCCTTTATCTCTTTGATTTCCCCATCTGAATTTCGTTTTAGAGCTTCGATGGACGCGTTATGTTGCTTTGTCAGCAGGTCAATTTTTTCAGCTTCAGTATGTTTTAATTCCCGCTCGCGAACCTCAAGAGCTTCCGTGTGTTTTCGCTTTAGACCAAGCGTCTCAGCAATATGTTCGGTGCGGATGCGTTCCAGCTCTTTTGCATGCTTAGACCGCAATGCTGCAAGAGATTCATCCCGGCTCTTTTCTTCATCAGATTCGTTAGCATGCTCAGTTTGAATCGATTCAATTGCGTTGAGATGGGCGTCAGCCTGCTGCTTTAGACGAGCTTCCATATCGGCTTGAATTTCTTCAATGGCTTCCCGATGGGCGTCTCGCAGGGCTTTGAGAGTGGCCTCGTTTTGTTCCCGGGTTTCAGTCAATCGATCCGCATGTGTTCGTTCCGCCTCTAAGAGATTGTTTCGCAGGTGATCGACTTCAGCTTGGAGACCAGCCGTCTTCGCCCCCAGCTCCTGCTCTATGGTTTCTGTATTTCGCTTCGCATCCCCGAGCTCCGTGATTAACGAGTCGCGAACGCGCGCCAATTCAGCTTTGAGCTGCGCGATCTGTTCATCACTGGTCGTCCTCAGCTCGGCCAACCGCTCTTTGGTCTGGTCACGCTCTCGAACCAGTGCGCTGGTTTCTTTTTCCCGTTGGTCCTCCAGCGCGCTTTGGCTTTCCTTCAACTCGGCGAGCTGATTGGATAAGTCCAGCGTGTCTGCCGTTGCTTTCTCTTGGAGTTCGGCCAACTCAGTTCGGAGTCGTTCATCATTAGAGCGGGCTTTTGTTTGAGTTTCTGTGACTAGGATATAATGCCGCTCGCTTTCTGCTTGCGTCCTCTCCAGTCTTTCCCGAAGTTCGCTCATTCTCGTTCGCAAAGTTGAAATCTCCGAGCGAGCTTGGTCACGCTCTGATTCCACCTCAGCTCGGACACCATCAAGCTCCTTCAACTGGGCTTCGATCAATCGCGTCGATGATTGCAGTTTCTTGCTAGACGCCTTTGATTCTTCCAACTGCTCGTTGGCTTGTTCACTTAATGATTTAAATTCACTCAAGTCCTGCTTTGCTTTGAGAAGTTCATCGCGGACTTGACCGATTTCCGTTCGAAGGCGCGTTTCTTCGACCTTCTGCTCTCGTCCCTTGATGCGAAGTTGGGCAACCTCTTCTGTGGCGAGTTTGAGTGCTTGTTGGAGTTCGAGGATATTGGACTGAGTTTCTGCTGATCCTCCCGCTGGTTCTGAATGACCGGAGACATCAGCCTCATTTCCTTTTACGGCATCGAGTCTAAGCAAGGTTTTATCTAGGTCGGACGGACCGTTATCGGGCTCCATACTCTCTGCTTGTTTGGTTTCATTTTGCTCGTCGCCAACCAGGTAGGCGATATCGATATCACGCTCGTCGAGGGCGATGGTCTGTGTTGGCGAAACCTGATTTGAATCTAAGGCAGCATCGATATCCGAATCATCGAGGGCGATTGTCGCGCCGCCGGATTGAGCTTGGCTGAGTGCTTCATCAATGTCGTTGTCATCAAGGGCGATTGTACCGAGCCCTGAAGCTGGATTGTCCAAGGCCTCATCAATGTCAGATTCATCAAGGGCAATGGTCGCAGACATGGAGTCAGATTCTGGGGGATCTTCCGATTCAGTTGGATCGGCGGGGATGTCGTCTATCCCCGATGCGTCTTCGGCGAAGAGTGCATTCAGAACGTCATCGGCCTCGGCCGCAATTTCCGCGATATCGTCTTCATCAAAGAAATTAGATTGCGTCGACTGCTCTCGGTTTGGCTCGGTTACCTCAGCCTTGTCCTGTTCGTTCTTGTCGTCCATCGTACTCATGTTGACGATATCTCCTCGCCGACTTTGGCAAAACCGTCATTTGAACTTTGGCCAGCCCCTAATTCCACTGCGGGTTGTATGGGGGCAGGTTTTTTCAAAAGACCAATAAAAGCTAACTCGAAAATCATTTTTTGGCCATGTTCTCACAGAAATCAGACTGATTTTTGGTCGACAAACACGAACATCGATGGAAACGCCAAAGCAGTGGGGTCTATTTATGATTTCTCAGCTACCAGTTTCGAGTTAGGTTATTTGGGTCTGTAACCAGTGATAGGGGCGTAGACTCAGTGCAGTCCGTTGACAGCAGGCTCATCAACGAAGCCAGCCTTGCCGAAGACCGTCTACGGGTTTTGTCGCTTATCCGTCAGCACGGCCGATTTGCCAGTGCATTTCAAGCGCTCGAAGAAGGATACACCTATTGGTTTTGGTCTGACGATGATGGACATGAATGCGCTGTGGCATACTTAGTGACCGGTGGTTTTGCCGTCGTTGTCGGCCAACCCATCGTGTCTCAAGACCGACTCTGCATGGCCTTGTCTGCGTTTAGGCAATTTTCCGAATCCAATGGTTGGCGTGTGCTTCTGGCAGGTGTGGAAGAATGGGCCTTGTCTCACTTTGGGTCTGAATTAGACCATTTCGATATCGTCAAAATCGGAGAACAACCCGAATGGGATTGCCAGAATTACACCATTGAGGGTGCTGAGAATAAAACGTTGAGAGCGCAGATCAATCGCGCCAAAAACAAGAATGTATCAATTCAAAAGGTACAGGCTTTGCCATCGGGTGAATTTGAGGGCACGGCGAAACTTGCGATTCGCCATGTTATGAAACGCTGGATGGACGCTCGGCCAATCGGGATTCTCAAATTCATGGTCAGTTTAGAGCCATTCTCTTTTGCCAATGAGAAACGCTACTTTCTTGCTCTGCACGGTGGGCAGCCCGTAGGTTTTTTAGCCGCTGTCCCCGTGTACGGTCGACAGGGTTGGTTTTTTGAAGATGTCATCAGAACGCCTGATGCGCCCAATGGCACCAGTGAACTCTTAATCCACACGGCGATGATCGATGTTCAATCGACCGGGTCCAGTTTTGCGACACTTGGCCTGGCACCATTAGCTCGGCTGTCGACGGATTCGAGGGGGGCGAGTGTCATCGGGCCTTTCGGTTATAAAATGTTGAATTGGGTAAAGGGTCTTTACGATTTTGACGGGCTATATCGATTTAAAGGTCGTTTCAATCCACATCGCTGGGTGCCCCAGTATCTGTTGAAGACTCGGGAAACCAGTGGTGTAAAAGCCACTGCAGTTCTCTTAAAAGCTTTCGCCCCAAAATCTACCTGGGCGTTTTTATTCGATAGTTTCAGACGTTTGCTCGCACGAGTTACCCCCCAGTTTTGGTCTCTTCTATTGGCGGTTCAATGTTTAATTCTCATACTTTGGACTGGGCTTTTAGCCAATGTGGACGGTTCATTTTGGTTTGGTGACCAAAGCATTCAGGTGGCTTGGATCGTCTTCAATAGTCTGCTGGCGACAGGGTTGTTTTCGCTGAGTGCCTTACTCAAAGTCCAACATGCGACAGCACCTCGACTCAGCATGTTCTTAGCCGGAGCGACCCTTACGGATTTTGTACTGTCGACGGTCCAAGCGATCTCTCTACATGGGCAGGTCGAGGGATGGACAGCAGTCTTCGTTAGCATGGGCATTTTAGGGCCGGCCATTGCGACAGTCATCCTCTGGTGTATTTCCATTGGGACGGCCAGGAGGACGCTGCGAAGATGACCATGAAATCCACAGGGACTGTCCCCAAAAAGGTTATTTTTGCCCACGGTTTCGAGGGCCGACCTAACGGACGAAAAGCAACCTACCTGCGTGATTCCCTTGGTATGGAGGTGGTCGCACCTACCCTTCATAGTCAGGGGTGGTGTTTTTCAGACCACGTCTCGGTGCTCTCGGAAACCCTCGATTTACACCCTGAGATCTCTCTGCTCGTTGGCTCGAGCATGGGTGGTCTCGCATCGGCAGTTGCACTATCAAATCGGCCCTCAGACGCCTACAAAACCATCTTGCTCGCACCCGCATTCGGTGTGCATGAGTCGTTTCGGAACAGGCTAGGAGAAAAGGCTTTCTCTCAATGGTCGTCGAGTGGATTCATACAGTATCAGCATGCGGCTGTTGGCGGGCTTGTCGACTTACCTTTTTCTTTTTGGACCGAGTGCCGAGCCGCATCCCGAACTGTAATCGAGGCCAATACTGTGATCATCCATGGGGCACATGACGCCGTCATTCCCTTAAGTGAGAGCGTGTCAGTAGCCAGGCGTTCGCCAGGCGTCCTGTCTCTATTTCAGGCCGATGATGACCACCGGTTAGCGGGAAGCCTAGCGCTCATCCGAGACGCCCTCGCAGTGCTGTATCCGTAGACATTGAGCGTGTAAATCCAGGACGTGCTTATCTTTGATGCGCCAATTGTCCAGGCTGCGAGCCAGTTCTGTCAGATATTGAAGATTGGTTCCGCTCGGACCCTGACTTCTGACGATATGTTGGGCCATCTGGTCTAAGTCAGCTGGACCCAAATAATGGGGGTTGTTTTGGTTTGCAACATAGACTGTGGCGTGCACAATGTGCCCCATGTCGATTGGTGAGATAATGCGCGTGTAGCCTCCGCTTTCTCGTTCATCTAGGTACTCAAGAATAGACTGCAGATGGTCGGGCAACACTCTGAAAGCAACCCCATCACAATGTCCCGTAGGGTCGGGGACCAAAGTGACCACGCGACCTGGCTCTGAGGGCGTACCCCGATGGTCTGGTGACCCTTGCCAAAAGCGTCGAATAAATCCGGAAAGACGAGCCGGCTGCTGCTCCAGAAACGGAAAGTCTGGGCGCCATATCAGTGAACCATATCCGAAAAACCAAAGTGGTTGTTCGGCGGGACGCTCACTGGTCATCTGATGGACATGCACTGAGCGGTTCGTCTGGTGCCTCGGTTCCGGGCATCCATCTCAGTGCGCCGAAAGTCGAGCCAGTGAGATCAATTTCGAAGGGATCGGTGACGTTGCCAGCAGCCAATCCACACCAGCCATCGTCAAAGCTTGCTGCTGACAATAAAATATCACCCCTGACGACTAAGGCTCCGATATCGAGTTCTAGATTTGGTAGCCAGAGGTCGAATTCACCGTCTTCGTTGACCTGTGCGGAAAAAGTCAGTCGAGCGGGTTGCTCGATGGGATCTGTCGCCAAACGCAGACTGCCATCGAGGGAGGCCGGACTGGTGATCTCATCTCCGCTTCGATAATTGAGTGAGATCCACAAATTGAGGGGTAAGCCAGACAAATTGGCCTGGAGAAACCAGTCGCCCGTAATGTTATGTCGCTGTCCACTCGCCACGTCGAAGGCGGGCCTATTTGGTTGAATAGACACACCGGCATCAGGCACGAGACCTGTATCTTCAGGTGGGCTGGCATCGGGTACACAGGGATCACCAGGGCAGCGATAGGGGACTGAATCGGAGTTGAGTCCATCGGTGAGCCGACTGGCACCGAATGTCGAGCCCTCCAAGTTCAAATTCAGCGGACTGACCACATTACCAAAGACGATGCCGCACCAGCCATCAGCATCGATTGCTTGGCCATGCAGCTCTACTCTGGCGGCTACCGTCGACGGCGACCCCAAGGTTTCAGGTCCCAATTCAAGGGGATCGGCGATAATGACAAACCGTCCATCATCTCCAATATCTGCCACCGTGGTCACCACTGGCTCCATGTCGAGGGGGTTTTCTTCCAGCCAGAAACGAGCCTCAATCCGTTTAGGTGGCACTGCTGTTTCACCCTCAGCAGCACGAATTTCAATTCGTAAACCGAGGGTAATACCGCCGTTGAGCAATGCTCGAATGAGCCACATTCCCGTGAGGTCGCTGAGTTGTCCTGAGCCGGTCGATTGTGCACAGATGTCGGTGCGAGCCGTCTCTGTGCGTTGTCGATAATTCCGATAATCGTCCTTCGGCGTCTCGGCAGCACAGCCCGTGAGCAGAATCATGAGGCAAAGCAAACGTGTCATAGCGAAACCTCGAGATCGACAGTGATGTATTGGCGTGCATCGGTATAAAAACCATTCATCGTGGGTTGTTGAACGCTGTTTCTCACCTCAACATCGACAAATTGTTGCCATGTAAAGCTCACCGACAAGTCTACTGCCTCGGTGAGCTGAACCGATGCGCCCAGTCCGAGTTCCCAATTGTTCGATTCTGCCAAACCGGGCTCAAACGTGTCCACGGGTGTTGCGCCGTGTTCAAATTGACCGGTTGTATGAAGAGTTAATCTTTGATTGATGGCTAAATCGCATGCCAAGCGATAACTAATGACATCGTCAAAGTTCCGCTCCTGGCTGAGCAAGACTTCATCATTTTCGATATTAACAGCCTCTTGTTTCTCGAAAACCGACCATTCAGTCCAGGTCACTTGGGGCCGCAGCGTTATCATGGTTCCGAAGTCCATCCCCAATTCAAGGCGAACGCTTTGTGGAACGGGTAAGTCGAAGCGCGCATTCGCATGGGTTTCATCGGCCCGACCAAAGGAGATATGAACTTGTCCTTTCACATCATAGGAGATACCCGAACTCCAGCTTACGCCAAAACCCCAATTTGGTGATGGTTGCCAACGAGTTCCCACGATCCACGAGAGTGCAGAAGCCTCCCCATTTTCGAATAGAATGCGGCCTTCGGCTAGGCCTCCTGACTCATCGATTAGTCGATCGCCGCTGTCAGGGTTCCGGGCACGGACGGTACTGAGACGTGTATAATTAAAGACTGGTGTGACGCCGATGCTCAGTCCCCATGGACGGTATCCGACGCCCATGCCGAGCCCCGTGCTCATGATCAAGAGTTGGGTATTGATGGTGGCCCACCGCTGGGGACCATCAATGGCACCCGGAAATTCGGCAGGTGCCGCTAAATTTTTCTTCCATTTGGTTTTTCCTGCTCGATCAATAAACCAAGCGAGCCCGACGCCTAGATCAAAATCCCCCAGGTTCATTCCATGAGCAATTGCCGCTGAGGGAACCAGCCCAAATGCGCCCGTGGTGTTTTCGCCTGCGTTTGCCTCTTTGAACTCGTCTGGGACATTATTTTCCTCAGCATAACGGTCAAAACTCGCGCTCCGATTCACACCGAGTAAATGCAAGTTGAGCCGCGTGTCTTGGGTGGTTAATCCGGCTGGATTCCAATAGGTTGAAAAGGCACTTTGATTCAGGGCCCCGCTCCGCAAACCATCAAAACGACCGATATAGAAAGGGTTGGCAAAGCATGGCCACACGGACAAGAGGATGGCCGATGTCAAAAAAGCGATCGAGTTGAATCTTGTCGACGAGTGTTTCACGCGATGACGATATCATAACTTAGGCTTGTCTGTCCCTCGCTCTTGGGAGACCAGTCATCTTAGGTTCAATTCCTCCCGCTCGGCTCGACGCTAGCTGGAGGAATCTTCTGCTTGTGCGATGGCTTTTTCGATGTGGTCGATGAGTTGGTTAACTCGGGGGCTGAGCAAGCCGATTTGCACGGTGGACACGGCACCGGATTTATCGATGACAACCATCGTAGGTACCGTCTTGACTTTATATCGAGACGCAAGGGCCCGGCTGGGATCTAGGATCACTGGGAAACTGTACTGGTTCTGCTTCATAAAGGCGCCGACATAGCGCGCCAAGTTGGGTGCCGAGTCGATACTGACCGACAAGATCTGGACACGGTCACTGTTTTGATAGCGTTTGTGCAGAATTTGGAGTGCTGGCAGGGTCTTACGGCAGGGTGCACACCAGGTCGCCCAGAAATCTAAAACGACCACCTGTCCTTTGTATTGGTCGAGGGAGACCGCTTGTCTCGTGAGTGTTTGGGTTTTAAAATCGGGGGCCATTGATCCGAGTTGTGGTCCACCATCTGGCCGGGTGATGATGAATATAAAAACCAGGGCCAACCCGGTAAACGCGATGTTTTTTAAGAACCGGCGAAAGTCATGGTCTCGGTTTTTGGAGGCATTTTCAGACATTATCTCGACTCAAAACGGCTACAAAAACATGGTCAGGCCAATGCCGAATGTATAGTTAGACGTTTCCGTTAGGTTATGTCGGTAGGCGAGCATGAGCTGCCCGTTACCGCCCCCTTCGCGTACGATAAAGCCGAGGCCTCCGCCTATGAATTGATGCGCCGTTACTCGGTCGTTCGTGTAGCCGATGCGAATGGGAATCGCATCACCCATAAGACCTTCTAAACCGGTTGCGAAGATGGGCTTTGGACCGTCGATATGACGGTTAAAGTCGATGAGAACATCTGTTGTGAGTGTGACTGCATCTCCAGTAAACGCAAACCCACCGCCCGCTTGTCTCGGCGCCATTGGGTCATCAAGGTCGACTAAGTTTTTTCCGACCAAGCCGATGTGAAAGCCCTTCGTGGCACTAAATATGAGACCGGCGTCAACCGTGAAACCTTGTAGGTCGTCCGCACTTCGCTCGATTTCCAAGTACCGCAATCCGACGCCGAGGTGCAATTTGTCTGGAATCGCTGGATGGGAGAACCCCAAGCGAGCATCATGTCCTTTTTGTTCAAACTCTGACCCTTTGTCTGTGGAGTGAAATCCATAGCTGAGGCCGGCCGCGAGAACAGGTTGAGATTTTGAATCGGCGATATTGACACCCGTGATATTCAACTTCCCGGGATCATTCCGCAGGTAGACAAGGTCGATTTGGTAGACGTAAGCACGGCTCAAGCCAGCCGGGTTGTGGATGATACCACTTGTTCCGATGGCGTCGGCCGACAAAGCACCCATGGCGACGCCGCGGGGATTGTCGACGACACTGCCCTGGCCGGTCGCGACATTCGTCAAGACCAGCAGGCCTAACGTCGCTAGCAACACAACCGCATTGATTTGTTTCATTTCTGGCCCGCGTTATCTCGAGTAAATTGATGATCCAGGTTGTTTGCAGCACCCCAGGTCTTCTTTTTCCATTTTGATGCCCGAGGCGCGAATATCGCTAAAGGATCCATGGCGGCGCGTACCAAGATCGGTTTGGTTTTGAGTACGTTCTTTTGTTCGGCCGGATCGTTGCCCGTATCATACACGCTGAGCGCACTGGGTCCGGCCATGATCACTTTGGCTGGGCCGACCTGCAGCGCATATTTCTTCACGCCCATGCTCGCCACCTGAGCGATGGGATAAATCGGTCCCTTTGACCAGACTTTCCCAAGGACATCCTCCCCTTGAATATCGCCGGCTGGCGTTTGTCCGAGTACCCGCTGGATGGTGGGTAGCAAATCGACTCCATCGGTCCCAAAATAGACCCTTTTACCTTTTGGAAACCAACCGGGCATTTTGATAATGAGCGGCACGCTGATGAGTTCTTGATGCAAACTCTGTCCGTGACCACATGACCCATGTTCCCAAAATTCATCCCCGTGGTCGGACGACACGATGATCATCGTGTCATCATAGATACCGGCGGCCTTCAGGTGTGCGACCAGCTTGCCAAAATGGATATCGTTAAATTCGATTTCATTTTCATACAGAGCCTCGATCCGTGTTTGATCCCGCTTGGATGGTGGTGTCTTGCGGCTCTTGATTTCACCTAATTCCGTTCCTGTGAGACTCTTTTGGTATAGGCCTGAATACGGTTTGTTGTCATAGCGTTTAATCAGGTTTTTGTGGCGTCGGTATGTGACGTGGGGGTCCGACGTACCCAGATAGAGATAAAAGGGCTTGGTTTTGTATCTATCGATAAATGATTTGGCCTGTCGCAAGATGGCTCTCGCATTATTGGCTCTGCTTTTTCGGATGTTATTGACGAAGACTTTCTTGTTGAAGCCCTGAGCAAAGTTCCATTTTTGACTGATATAGCCATTGCTGACATAGCCGCCGCTGAGATAGCCCTGGGTTGTGAAAGCTTCTGCGATGGTCGTGAGTTTGCCTGGCAGGTTTGCTTTGTGATTAATCACCCGATGAACGGCAGGATATGTCCCTGTAAACAGGCTCGCATGGCTGGCCTTTGACTCATTGCCTTGAACCCAGAAGTTCTGGAAGACTGTGCCTTCTTTTGCCAGAGCCTCAAGATGAGGCGTTCTGGGTTTTGGGCGGCGATTTGCGTTGCGTTGTTTGTAGACTGAGAGTTTGTCTGCCCGGAGCGTGTCGATCAGCCAAAACACCACATGCTTAGGTGCTTTATTGATGCTCGGCGCCCCCGGGGTTCCGCCCGTCAACTGTGCGCCTTGAATGGTTGCGTCCCCAGCACTCCTAAGCATGATTCGAACGGCTTTGTTTGCGTAGCGTGACAGATCGACATCGAGCGTGGTTCCCTGAGAGAGCTTCTTGGGCTTTGATCCATCTGTTTGAGCCCAAATTTGTACGGGGCTGCCGGTTGAATTTGCGGTAAAGCGATTACCCTTTACTGGAACCAAGTACCAGTCAAGGCCAGTTTGCCGTGAGATTCGGATGGCCGTGAGATCGCCGATGTTAAGTACATTTTTCAGTGATGACTCGTCGATGGGGAGCTCTGGAGATGTCGCGGATTTTAGGCGCATATAGCGGAGGGCTGCGGCGGTTTTTCGACCGCGATGAGCAACGGTTCGTCGAAAATGAAGCCTCACATGGAGGTCAGATTTTTTAACCAAATTATTGGGCACCTTAATGGTGTGGGTTTGCCAGCCTGGCTTGAGCACTTTGTGTCCGATTTTCTTGCCGGCGACGAAAATATCTAGTCTTTGGTCCGACCCTAGGGGGTCGATCATGAACTCGATCGCCAGATCCTGATTGCTCAAATGTCCGCCTGTGGGCAACCACAGGTGACTCTGCAAGCCGGGTATGTAGGCCGCTGACCGGTTTTTATGAGTTACACCTGTCTTCCACTTACCAGACAAGTCGCGTGCATACTTCGCAAAACCGATTTGGCTGGCGTCGGCCACGGGACCCGAATTAATGATATGCGCAAAGGGCAGGTTCGAGGCGAAATTATAACCATAATTAGACCGTTCAGCCTGTCCCATTGAGCAGATGCAAACCAATAGAATACTCGTAAATGCGCTGCGATACATAATCACTCCCTACTCGTCGTAAGCCGCTCATAACATCTGATGTGGGTCGATGTCAGCCTGATTTGAACTCTTCAGTGTAACCAAACTCATCATTGAGTGGCAAAACTTGAATTGTCGTGCCAGCCATCAATGCCGTTTGGCCCACATCAACTCGCACCAGAACGTCCTGTCCTGCGATGCTTGTGAGCGCACCACTGGATTGCTTGTCCTCGACACGAACAACTCGTTGGCCTGCTCTATTCCAGCAACGGCCTCGTCTATATTCGACCCGTCGGCCGCCCGATTTAAGGGGCGCATCGAGGGTGGCATCAATGGGTGCTTTGAAAATAGAACGATGCCCATGTAGTTGACGCAACGCAGGTCGAACGAAGAGTTCGAATGCGACTAATGCGCTGACCGGATTTCCGGGTAGACCGAAGAAAAGCTGTCGACCTCTGCGTCCGAAGATCACAGGCTTACCTGGTTTAACTGCGACTTTATTAAAGCCGAAGCCTGCCTGACAGAGCCGCTCTATTGTCGCTGCAACGTGATCAAATTTCCCGACACTGGCACCACCGGTCGTGATCACAATGTCTGTTTTTAATTCATTTAATTTTTCATAAATGAGGTCAGCGTCGTCGATAAGTGAGCCGAGTCTATGTGGTAAACCGCCCATTTCCTGGACACAGCCTGCCAGCGCGATTGAATTTCCATCTACGACTTGTCCACGTGCCGGTGGTGCTTCTTTTGGTTCAATGAGTTCGTTGCCCGTCGTGACGATCGCGACCGATGCTCGACGATGTACTGGCAGCCAGTCCCGTCCTTGAGATGCAGCCAGACTGATGTCACCAGCCGTGAGGACTCGACCTTTTTTCAGATAGATGTCGCCCATGTCTAGATCTGAGCCGCGTTTGCGAATGTTTGCACCCAAGTTGGGTTTCGTGTGGATGCAAACCCGATTCTCTTGGACACGACAGTTTTCTTGTATAACGACCGTGTCAGCACCCGGCGGGACCGGTGCGCCCGTGAAGATTCGAACGGCCGTTTGGGCTTTAAAGGGTCTTTCAGATCCATCGCCGGCAGCGATTTCATCGGAGATGATTAAGATTGGGTCTGGACCGCTTAAATCGGAAAATCGGACGGCAAAGCCATCCATTGCCGAGTTGTCCCAACCAGGCAATGTGTAGTTTGCGGTGAGATCGGACGATAAGACCCTGCCGATACTGTCTACGAGCGGTGAGTTCTCTTCGTCCAGTGCCTGAAGGTGATGAAGGATGATGGACTGTGCGGTATCGATGCTGATCATGGCTTTATGGCATGACCAATTCTTGGCCGATGCGGATGCGGCCCCGCTTATCAATTCGATTCTTTTTCCTGAGCGCCTTCAGACCCACGCCAAATTTCTTAGCGATTTTGGACAGGGTGTCACCCTTCTTGACGGTGTAGCGCTTGCCACGTATCTCTACCTTGGGTCTCCGCTTTGCCGCTTTGCCTCTGGGCCGGCCTGCATCGCTCACCGGAATCCGAATGGTTTTGCCGACCACCATGCGGATTCGTTTTTTCCCTCCGTTGACCGCGCGAATCGCATCGCGATCAACTTTATATTTCCGTGCAATTTTGCGGAGATTGTCGCCCCGTTTGATGGTGTGTAATTTGATGGTCCGATTCTCGGAGCGAGATGAGCGAAGAAACCGCAGGGTTGCTTGGGCACCTGGCGTGCCTGCTTCAACCTTCGTCAAAGAGCTTGGATTGACCAAGAGAGCGCGACTTCGGTCGAATCCTTTTTTCAAGTAGACCCTCAAGACCATGCCTCGCTGGACCGGCAGATTGGGGTCGAGTCCGTTCCACATCGAGAGCATCCCTGTGGATACGTCGAAGAAAGCGGCGATCTCAACCAGGGATAAATGGCGTCGCACAGGGAAGTATGCCAGCTGTCGATTCGGATAATTGAACTGAATTTTAGGGTCTTGGAGCACCGATAGTTTTGATACCCGATCGGCCCTTGGAACTCTGCGAGGGACCATGATCTCCAGCCCAGCAGATGGCTCTTGGTTCGGGATATTGTTCAATGCGATGAGCGTCGATCGAGTGGTTTGAAAGCGATAGGCAATGTCGCTTAAACGCTCTCCAAAGCGAACGATGTAGGGTTGATAAACACGTGTTTTCCGCTTCTCCAAATCGACGACTTTGTCCATCAATCGTTTGGCTTTAGACCGAGGTACATTGAGGGCATATCCGCTGGGATAGGTGGGCGTAAATCCGCGGCGGAGTTCCGGATTTAAATCTGCTAGCTGGCTCCGTTTCATCCCAATCTTCCGAGCGATAGCAGCCAAATCGACGCCACCGGGTACATCGACACGTACCGGATCAATCGCTTTGGCTTTTCTCACTTTATCGAACCCGTAGAGTTCGATGTTATGACCGACAACCATCGCCGCCATGGCGCGTGATGCATACCATGCAGCCCCTTTGGGAATTGCTCCTAATTCCACAAGTCGCCAAAAATCGTTCGTTCCATTCCGACGGATGGGGCCAATGATTGCACCCGGGCCCGCGTTGTACGCGGCAAATGCTAAGGGCCACGTACCAAAACGTTGATGCAGGTCTTTCAGTAATTTTGCTGCGGCATGGGTTGCTTTGACAGGATCTCGCCGCTCATCGACCCAATCATCATGGCGCAGACCATACACACGACCTGCATCGGGCATGAATTGCCATGGACCCACAGCACCTGCACGTGACACAGCATCTGGAGAAAACCCGCTTTCGATCATACAAATGTAGATAATTTCTGGTGGCAATCCATGGCCCTCCAGAATTGATCTCATCATGACCTCATATCGTCCCATGCGTGCATACCAGCCCGCAAATGTGTATCGACCTCGCCCTTGTGTGAACTTCCGAATATGGCTTCGGACGGTCTCATTGAGAACAATGTCGACTCGGAGGCTTTTGAGGTTTGGCCGAACATCCTTTGGCGATGCGACCGCCACCGGTTGATGGGCGACGGGTCGGGTTGTCAGATCGGCCGGTGCCAGATGTGAGAACCCTTGGAGTTCAGAGCACGCGCCCGTGCAGAAACGTCTGGACGCATCATGTCCAATAAGCGGAGCGAATTGGCCTAGAATCACTGTCAGTGTCAGTAATGCCATATCCACCACTGATCTTTAACTTTGACGACTGACCCGTCTACGACATTTGAGCGTCGTCCATCGTGATATTCGAAGCGAACGGCTCGTCCAGGCAGGCCTCTGCGGACCATCACAGCATCGCCGATGGTGAATCTGACAAGGCGCCACGTCTTGATTCGGTTCCGCTCTCTGACTCGGTTTTCTTCGAAAATATCCCGGCGCGCCGGGTGAATGAGCAGGGCGATTTGCCGTTGTTGCTTTGCATTAAAGGCATCGCTAAATGCCCGGGCGGCTGATTTGGCTGAGCGGGGTTGATAGTGGCTGACTTCCGAGACCAAGCCGCAGCCAGCGAGCAAGAGACTGGTGATGGTGATACCGGCGAAATACAGGTTTAATTTCATGGTAAACCCTTCATTCAAATCGACTTGATAGATGATCTAATCTCTCGAATTTGTGACTCTTTGAGACAGCGCTGAGAACACTCTTGAAGATGTTTTTCTTCCGCTCAACACCGACTTTGAGATCTGGTTGTACCGCAAGGCGCTCATCGAGGCCATCTTCTGTTAAACCCAAAAGATCGACTGCGTGGAATTCTAAAGTCAGATGAGACTGAAATTTGGCCGCTGTTTTCGCAACTAGAGTTGAGCTGACCTGACCCAGGGCTGTGAATGCCGTCCCAATCAATGGATATCCAGTGAACACTGAAATCGGAAACTGAAGCAATCCTTTGGCACTTCGTCGATAGGGATTACGAGCATTCATTCGATAGGGCTGCTTTGGGGCAACAAGAACTTTCGGAGTGCCCAGAATGCTCTTCGATGGTTTTCCGCGTGCGGCCAACCAGGCCATGACAGAGGCCTTGGCCAGAAAATAGGGAACACATGGAAAGACGCTTGAGTCATAGGTGTGACCGGACTCTTCAACAACCTCGAGCAGTTGTTGATTGGTATTGTATCCGGGTGACCGGAAGCCAACGACATCCGCACCCGCAGCCTCGCCTAAAACGGCCCTGCTACGAGCCACTTCAACCAACATGGCGTCTCGATTTAGCTGGGTTAAATCGTATCGATGATTGAGCGAATGATTTCCAATTTCATGTCCTAGGTCGGCGACCTCTCGAATTCGTTTTTGGTTTTCACCAAGTTCGAGATCTTCACCAATGCAGTAGAATGTCGCTTGGATGCCCAGTTCATCGAAGAGCTCAAGGAAGCGGCTGACGCCAACATCCCATGCAGCGTTGCTTGCTTTTGATTCTTCAAGTCCATGGATACGGTAATAATGGTGTAGGCTGTCGACGTCTACACCGACACTGGCTGTCTTGATGGTCATCGCCGTTTCGGAAGATCGCGACCAAGCCGAATAATCGCTGTTAGTCTGACAATATTTTTCAACACATTTGGGACGCGTCGAAATAAGTGAACAGACGGTGGTCGTTTCTCAACGAGGTCGATGGGAACTTCCATCCAGGAGTGGTCGGAGCGGTGGGTTCGTACCACAAACTCGCTTGCAAACATGTCTTTATCGACCACGCAGTCATTGACGACACCGAGTAATGCTTCGCGACGAAACGCTTTTAGCCCATGGGTGTCCGTGCCCTTGAACCCGACGGCGACCCTCAGCATGCCATTGAGAATTTGAGTTGCGAACCTCCGATAGGCTGGTCGTCGATCCCGTGCGCCCGGTGCTCTTTTACTGCCCACGACCAGGTCGCACCCATCCCGTAAGTGCGGAAGTGCTTCTCGGTAAAACGCCACGTCGCACAGGTCGATCTCATCACAGATCACGAATTCCCCTCGGGCTTGTCTGATCCCTTCGCGCAACGCTTTTCCATAATTTGGCTCCCCAATACTGAAGAAGCGGACCTGCTCATGGTCTTCCGCGAAGGCACTCGCGATTTCTACGGTCCGGTCCGTCGACCCGTTTTCTGCTACGATGATTTCGTAATCGAGGGATTCGTGACCCAGCTGCCGAACCAAGTCCGACAAGCTCGCCGACAGGATTCCCTCTTCATTGTACACGGGTATAACGATACTTACCTCTGGGGAGGTCTGACCGTTCTTAGCCTTGGTCATGGGTCTTTTCCAATATCTCAGCCGCCGTTCGGCGGCCGTCTATGAGAGCATCTTCCATACTTGAGTAGTTCCAGTCACCGTACCGTCCAATACTAAAGACGCCGACAGCCTGCAACCACTCATGGATGGTGTCGCGTGACTGGTGATAGTCAAAATCGTAGATCACATACGCGTTTTTGATGCGACGCTCCTCCATAAATCGAACATTTTCGGCCGTCTCGATCAACCCCATCGCGATCAGACCTTCTTCAATTTTCGGACGCAGCACGTTGAGGGGTGTATCCCGGTCAGAGAGTTCGATGTAGAGCGATGAACAACCCGCCGGTGCCATTGCAGGATTTGCGTTGCTAAACGACCCCACACGGTACATGGGCCACGCGTCTTCCGGCACGTAGATCCAATGGTCTGGCTGTCCCAACGGTCCATCGATGCCAACGTTTAAGTAGACCACTTCGTTTGCAACAAGTTGCCCTCGGGCGGACTGTACTTCGGCTGGCACCTGTTCGATGGCGTCGAGAAAGCTTGGTAGGGCCATCGTATTGACCAATCTTCGATAATGGATTTTTTGGCCATTGCCCAAGGTCACTAGCTTAGCGTCGAGATCGATTTGAGCGACCCGTGCCTCAAGCCTAATCTTGTCATGACCAATCGCGTCTGCAATGGCTGTTGCAACCGTCTGTATGCCACCACTTTTTGGATAAAGAAATTCGGCATTATAGCCCATTTCGTTATCGTTGACGCCAACGGCACCAGCCACGATGTCATCGAGTTGCGGTCTGGGGACAAATCGTTGGCACCAGCGACTCGTGATCGTATCAGCGGAGACGCCCCATAATTTGGCATTATATGGAATCATGAAGTGGCGTGCGATGCCGTCTCCGAAGTAATAACGAATCCAATCCGCGAAATTCTGAGGCTCTTCGCTCTCTTCGCCAGCATCACTTCGTTTTCGGTCTGCCTCGATCGCGCCCATGACACACTCATGGATGACCTCTGCTGGCAAGCCGTATGTATTTGCCTGAAATGGATAGCGCGTATAGACCCCGTGGGACCAAATTCGGCTCATTCTCCTGATGCGAAGAAAATGGTCATCACCCATCAATTCGAGAACCATTTTGCGAATATAGGGATCCCGTAAGTGTAACCAGTGTCCGGTAACATCAAAGGTAAAACCATCGATTTTTTCGCTTCGGGCCTTTCCGCCGACATAGGTCTGACTGTCCACGATCAGGAAGTCCGAGCCGCTCAGATGTAAGCCTGTCGATAGGCCAGCGAGGCCTGCACCAATTATCAACGTATCTGTTTGAGCCGTCATAGCTGCCCTAATTCAAGACCAGTGGGTCGGGCGCAGAGTCTATTCGACGGACCTATGCGGGATCAACCTTAGTCTCGCTTTAGCCTTCTTTTTTAGCTTGAGCACGTACCTTACTGAGTGATCTCTGGGGATGCTGTCGACGATCTCAGGCACGGTTGTCATCCCGGACCGCGATCCATCGACCTGTCTTTACTCTTCTCAGCGAGCCTCTAGTTTGCGTATGCTACGTTCAAAGCCTTCTGCGTCACCAGCAGCCGTAAACGGCGGAGTCGATGTCCAAATGGGTTACGAGTAATGAATCCAGGCATGATACAATTCGGACCTTTTCTCTTGTTTGAGCAGCGTCATCGAGGTCAGAAAGGTTGTTTTTGGCGCGCGGTCTCCGTCCAAAAAGACAGCTTCCAAAATCTGGTAGTCCAGCAGCTGAAGAGCAAATGGGTTAGCCATGAGAACATTGTAAAAGACTTGATCGCAACCGCTGAATCCTTCAGCGAGACCTCAAAAGAGACCCTTTGTCCAATTCACGACTTCGGTATGGTTGGCAAGGACTATTACATTGCCGGCCACATCCCTCCTGGGCATACACTTGGACGTCTCTTGAGTCGATGCGATGCTCTACAAGTGCCGCCAAGTATTTCTTTGATGTGCCATTTAGCAACCCAAGCTTTGGCCGCTATCGATACGCTTTTCAGTTGTCAGGAACGCGTCTGGGCAGCCAGCTTCGATGTAGAGAATCTATGGGTTGATTACACGGGGTGTGTCCGCGTTGGTTGGGACGGTCTTCGCGTGTTGCCGGCGGACCAATTCAAAATGGACCATTACCGAAAACAGGCGATAGATGAGGTTGTTGATTGGTTTGGAACGGCATTGATTAATGCGAATAAAATTAATGCCGGTCATGCCATTCCCGATGAGATATCTGAGTGGCTCAGACAGACCCTCAGTCGAGACCTGAAGGAGACACCAGTGGGTCAACTCGTCGAAGGTCTGCTCGAAGTCAGTCCTCCGTTCGATTCGGGTGACCTCGCGATGCTGGAGTCCGTCTTCAAGCGCGAAAGGGCCGTCGAACAGGCAAAAGAACGAAGCCAGAAACAACAATTGGCTTCCATTCCAGATGGGGCACGCCGCATCATTTCCCAGTCCAGCATGCAGGTTTTGGCCATGGGTGCGCCTCGTTTGAAAGCTTTTAAGGTGGCAGCTGTCCAACGGGTTGAAATTCCCGAACACGCGCTCTACCAGGGTGATGTATCTGGCATTGATTTGCCCCGCTTAATTTATCGTTATGCCGTGACCCGAGTGACCGGACAACTACAGCTCCACGGTGCCTCGGGGCACGTTGATATCCACTGGGTCGACGGCACGATCGTTCGGACACGCGCCCATGCCCAGGGAAGTCGCTTGGCCGACTACATCGCGGATAGAGGCTTGGTGAGTCGCGATGACTTAGTGACTGCTGGACTTTCTGATGAAACTGATGAAAGTGCCTTGATCAAAGGTGTAGTCGCCCTTGGTCGGGTTGGATATCACGCATTATTGGACGCGTTACAGGCCTATAGTTCAGACACGTTGCTCGCGCTCTGTGGTCGGGAAAAAGGCCCTTATTTTTTCTCTGGAGAGATGGTTGAGCAAACCTTTACATTTTCGCCCAACCAGTCAATTTTCGCACTGCTTAATCATGGGATTATGGCACGCACTCCTCAAAATCAAATCGACAATTTCATCTCGACCCATACCAACGATAGGCTCAGTTCGCTTGAGCACCGATTTCTTAAGTTAAGTGATATCCGACTCGGAACCCGACAGCTCCGGGTTTGGAATTCAGTCTCCGACGGCTTGACGGTGTCCGAACAGCTCAACCGCTTGACAGCCCTGCCTGGTATCGACAGCACCTATGCGAGTCGTGTCATAGCGATGATGCATCAGTTGGATTTTCTGCGTTTGACATAGGAAACTATGGCCGCGGGCTTTGGCCTTTCGGCACCATTTCAGGGTCGTTGTCCATGTCTGGCGATGACGATGGTTCCAATTCCACCGCGTACGTAGAAATCACCCTCAATCTCCATAAACCGTGGTGAAATCGCGGCCACTAAGTCGTCGAGAATCTGATTGGTGACAGCCTCATGGAACGCCCCCTCGTCTCGATAGCTCCAAAGATACAGCTTGAGTGACTTCAGCTCGACACATCGTTGGTCGGCTATGTACCGAATTCGGATCTTAGCGAAATCAGGTTGGCCGGTCGCTGGACACAGACAGGTGAATTCCGGACAATCAAAATGGATTTCGTAGTCGCGCTCAGGTTTAGGGTTTGGGAACGACTGTAAGTCCCGACTTGGTTTTGTTGACATGATTTAGTTCCTTGTAGGCCGCTTTTGATAACGGCTTTTCTCGTTAATTTCGTTCGTCCCTGTAATCATCAAGTTAAAGAGCCGCTTCATCTCGCCACTTCGCTAATTTGACCTGCAATGCCTGGCGACTGATGCCTAGTGATTCGGCTGCTCGGGTTCGGTTACCACCGTGCTCTTCCAGGCAGCGTTCGATGACACGCTTCTCCAAGATATTGATCACATCTTTGAGTTCACCTCTCGGAAGTGTCTCACCGGTTTCTGGAATGATTCGATCGCCAACGACCGCATCGCTTAAGTCGTCTAAACAGATCAATTCGCCGTCGGAGGCCATAATGACAGCACGTTCAATTTCGTGTTCTAGCTGACGAACATTGCCTGGCCATGAGTATTTAGCCAGTTGTCGACAGGCCTCTTCTGTAAATCCTCCGACCCACGTGTCATGACGCGCACATGCCGCTTCCCGGAAGCGCTCAGCGAGTAATTCGATGTCTCCGGCGCGTTCACGGAGCGGGGGGAGTTTGACGGAGAAGACCGCCAGGCGATAGTACAAATCCTCTCTAAATCGGCCCGCTTTGACCTCTTCGGCGAGGTCTCGGTTGGTGGCAGCGACAATTCGCACATCGACTTTCACAGGCGTATGGGTCCCAACAGGTTGGACTTCCCGTTCCTGTAAGACCCTGAGTAATCGAACTTGAACAGCCGGCGTTATCTCGCCGATTTCATCAAGAAAAACAGTGCCGCCTTGAGCTGACTCGAACAAGCCCTTCCGGTCACGGTCGGCCCCTGTAAATGAACCTTTTTTGTGACCGAACAATTCACTGTTTAAGAGGTCTTCTGGGAGCGCACCGCAATTGATGGGGTTGAATGCGCCGTGAGCGCGTTTACTGTGGGCATGAACGTATCTTGCAGCGAGTTCTTTACCCGTCCCAGTCTCCCCGAGAATAAGGACGTTTGTGTCTGTGCGACCGACCCGCTCGAGCTGGGTTAATGCGGTGATCAGGGTCTGGCTCTTGCCCACGATAGGTCTCGGCATCGATACCTGGCTCTTTAAGAGATTATTCTTTGCTTTCAGTTCGGCTTCCGATTGCGCAAGCGCACGAAAGCGTCTCGCCGCAGCCAAACTCGCCGCGATGTGTGTACCCACGATGCTAAACCAAGCCAAGGCATCAGCGTGAAATGCCTGCGAGCGACTTTGGACATGGAGTACACCAATGGGCTGATTATGCGCCAACAACGGGACCAGAACAGCCCCAGCGAGACCCGCAACACTTTCCGAATCGAGTTCGGGTCCAGGGACGTATGAGACAATCTCATGAGTGGATAACGCCCGTTCAAGCAGAGTCTTACTCGGGATTGATGACATCGTGGCGGTGTCGATGGTGTGACTGTATTCGCAGACCCATTCGTTCGATACATCCTTCATCATAATACTGACTGATTCGGCGTGTTTAAATCGTTTGACCAGTACGCCGCTGATGCGTTCGAAGACCACATCTATCTCGACAGCACCGCTCAGCTCATGGAGAAGTGTGAACAATTCACGAACGGATTGAGAGTCGTCTATGACATGGGGCAGCGAGGTTGGTGCGATCACTGAACGGCTCGCGAGAATTGTTCCGTCCTCATCGTCGAATATGGGTTTGGAGTCAGAATGGAGCTCCAAGATCACGGGAGATACGCGATCGCCTAACATGAGACGATCGCCTGATTGGATGGCAATTTTCTGTCCGCCATGAACAATTTTTCGTTCGCCCTCCGACTCGACAATCGACCCGTTTCTTGACCCTAAATCTTCATAAAAATGGAGGTCACCAGTTTGCAGAATGCGTCCATGCCTCGACGAAATCCGTGGGTCACTGACAACAATATCGTTGCCTGCAACGCGACCAATGGTTGTCACAGCCCCGCGAATAGGTACCCCTGGAATACTCGATTGTCCTTCATATCGTACGATTAGCACCGGGCTTCTGGCCTTCCGTCCTGGTTGAGCGTCACCTATTCATAGCGAATGCCGACCTGCACCGGTAGCAGAAACGAAAGACGCAGTTGTTGTCGATGGCTTCGAAACATCATCTGTAGGCCGCCAGACCCTACGAGATGGAGCCCTTGGTTCAGTTGATACTTGAGCATCATGCCCCCGCCCAGAACGGTTCCAAAAAACGGATCGAGTTCAGGTAAAGCGCGCAGCGTCTCAAATTCAGATTGAGCATCCATCTGATTGAAGCTTGCGCCCAAGAGGCTCCAAAGGCCCACTTTCAGCTTATTCTGAAAAAACCAGCGGCCCCCTTCAACATCCAACGACCAGCGGGTTAATTTATCCAAGCCGAGGGATGGGTCTCTGGCGACATGATATTCGTAGTTTGCCACCAGCATGAGAGAATAACCTGAGTCGGTCATCAAGCCGCCTCCAAGGCCCGCACCTCGACTGCTGGTCCACCACAGGGCATCACCGCGATTGTCCGTCGGACTCGTGGTCCTGAGTCTCAATTCAAATTGAGGCATCCAACCTTGGGCCTGCGCAGGTCGATTTTCATCGAAGAGTTTGGTCAATGATTTGGGAGCGTCAACGGGCTCAAAGTTCGGATCGATCTTGAAAATTGCTTGGACGGCTCGACGCGCACGAGCCGGTTCGCGCCATGCGATTGCGACCAATGCCTGATAGAAATACGCTCTGACTCGCTCGGTATCGCTTAGGGTGCCACCCAGTGCCTCTGCAAGACGTAACTCTGCACAGCGATAGTCGAGCTGTTCAAAACAGTCGACGGCGGCCTGAACCTTTTGACTTGGTGGTGTACTGAGGAAGACAATCACCAGTGGGAGGCACGTCATCATCGAGTGACCTGGAGATTGAATCGAACCACAAACTGTTCAAACTCGTTGGTGATGGGTAACTCGATACTGTAAATCTTTGGCTCGACTTGTTCACTGACCTGAATATCCAGAAAGAAATTGAATGCCGACTCGAATTGCCAGCCAAGAACTGAAATACCCAGGGCTTCGAGTTCACTCGGATCGAGCTGACGGCCAAGCTGCTCATCTCCGAGCGGTAGGGTTTCAGAGTAGTAAAAGTCGAGCCTGGTGGTCTCACCCGTCGTCAGAACACTCGGTTGTGCTGTGACATTCAAGACATTGGGTGCCTCCGTACTGAGCGCATTGCTGGCACATCCGCTGACGGTACATGACATGAGCAATAAGCAGCACGATAAACTTTGCCTGAATGTGGATGGGAGCCAGAACATGGCTGGCAGCATACCCCGCTTCTCAACCGGTCGCGACATCCTAATTTAATCGGCTCATGAATCTCTGTTTGATCCCCGTCATACCCGAGACGGTCGGAGTAATCAGGCCTCAGTCAGACGCTCTTTTACAAATGAGAATCATGGAATCACTCTCAGCGTCTAGAGTGCCCTCAGTGAAATCGCCAAACCGGTCCACGATACGAAAACCATTGTATCGAAGCAGCATGAGCAGTTCTTCAGGGTAAAAATAGCGATGGGACAATTGGATTGTAACATCTGTTGGTCCGTCACCGGTTTGATTACACTTCTCGTAGTGGAACCACATTTGATTCAGTTGGGTAATGGGATCATAGGCCGAGCGCTCGCTGTATGTGTAATACGCCTTATAGGTGGGATGCCGAAAGCTTACGCCCGGCACGGCTTTGTAGGGCGACCGCATTAAATACTCAAAGTCAGGAGTCAGCACATCCATGATGAAGACCCCATCAGGTGCCAAGTGAGCCTTGACGGTCTCCAGGCATTGCTCGGCATCGTCAAGAGTGTACATATGTTGAAACGCATTGAATGGGCATGTCACCAATTTGAATTGAGATTCGAGGCGCACGGTACGCATGTCGCCGTGATGGAGTTCGAGTCGACCACGATTCTTCGTCTTCAGCTTGTCATACTGCTCCTGTGCTCTGGCCAGCATGGCGGGTGCAAGGTCTACACCGATCACGTTTGCGCCCTTCGACACAGCCTTCAGGGCTGTTCGACCACTTCCAATGGCGAGCTCTAAAACCGGACCCTCAGCTTCGAGATACTTGGCTGTATAGAAGGCGACATCATCCGTTCGATTCTTGAACTCATAGTCGTAATAAATTGGGTCGACGTAGAATTCGGAGTTGCCTGCATTGAGATCAAACTCTTGATTAGACATTGGCTTTCCCTAGCAAAGATTTGGTCTTATGACTGCGTTCTCTCGCCTTCGATTTCGACAGGTGTAGCTGATATGAGGCCAAAAACACAACCGAGGATAAATCCGGCGAGATGAATCCACCAGGCACTTTGTACGTCGAACGATGGGCCCATCAGGAGTACGGCAATTTGTAGACTCAGCCAAATGGCCATAAACCAGGCGATGGGTACTTTGACTGGGAACGGAACGGCGATGGGTAATACGGTAAGCAGTCGAGATCTAGGATACGCGACAAGGAAAAAGCCCATCAGGCCAGCGACTAGACCCGATGCACCGACCAACGGGACAACAGAGTTTGGTCGCAAGGCCAGATCCGTTAATGCGCAGCAGATGATGAAGATAAGCAGCGACAGTACATATTTGCGTCGACCGAGCTGACGCTCAATGGGTCCGCCAAACAGACCGAGGAACCAAATATTAGACAAAGCATGCCAAATCCCGTCGTGAACGAAGATATAGGTAACGGTGCTAGACAGCTGTTCGACGGGACCTAATAGTGACCAAGACATTGGACTCGTCATCCGCGCTGGTACAAACCCGAAGGATCTGAACAGGGCGGCTGGCGAAACCGTCATGAGACTCTGCATCAGCAAACAGATGAGCAGAAAACAGCAGAGACCCCAAGTGATCAGTGCTCTGCCAGACTGAATCTCACTTCGGATTGGAAACATATCCGTTCTCGATTATTTTCGCGTCAGTTTGACTCCGCTTGCCATGATTCGAAGTTCATGCTTTGGAATGTCATCGATGCTTTTGCCTGCATCATCGGCCAGATGTTGCCGTTCCGCGGTGCTCATTGATTTGAGCTCCAATTTGCCTTCGACGATTGCCGATGCGCCTGCGCTATCCAGGGGGACAAAGAATGCATAATTCTTAAAAGTAATGCGGGCGCGTGCTGTCTTATTCTTGCCGCCAAGCGTCATCCAGCAACCTTTTTTGCGGCAGACGTTAACAATATCACCAGATACCTTGATGGTCTTATCACCGATGGTCTCTGCTTTTTTGTAGAGTTCATCCATGGTGATTGTGTCCGCGGTCGACAGAGCATCGCCCCGTTTGATCTCACTCCAGTCTTTGGTCTGGGCTTGCTTTTGGGCGGGTGCCACTGTTTTTGTTGGCTGGCTCGTTGGCATCGTCGTCGGTTGTAACAACAGAATGAATACGAAGGGCGTAAACGTCATTTGGTGACCTCCTGATCAGAACTCTTAATTACAGGGTACACCCGGTATCATATTCCCGATGAACCTGACAACAGCCGTTCGATTCTAAATCTTTTTGAACATTCGACAAATCGGGTCTTTCATCGGCTCAGGTCGCCAAAGAGAACTCGCTTTAAACGCCTCCAGGAAAAGACCGCTAAAAAAAAGATGACGATGGCCACACCAACGCGGGCTCGAGGATCGGTCTCTGGATTAAATTCAGCAGCGGTCAGCACTCTCGGTCTCAACGGCTCTAAGTCCCTCGCATAATTGAGGAACAGCCGCCCTGAGAAGTTATCTTCTGCTCTAAACCTGAGAATGGCTAGCTCGGCCCAGGTATCTGCAAGAAAGGCTTTGTCATTTGGATCTCGCGCGATCCAGAATGCAGCAGTCAGCCAGTCGGCCGCACTCATCAGGTCCAGTGCAGCGGTTCGGTTTTCGGCTCGCGCACGGTAGTACTGGGCTATTCGTTCTCGAATCGTTGATTTGTCTCCGCAGATCTTAATTGCCAACCGGAGATAGGCCTCTGTTGCTAACCAAAGATTCTGTCGTCGAGTCGAGGCTGCTGCGCTGTCGAGCACCGAGCAGCTCATGCGCCTCAGTATTTGGCTGCCACGGGCATGACTTGGCTGACTTGCAAAATGTACTGCGACGGCCCGCGCCTGGTTCTCTCGACCCAAATCCAGTGCTTGGCTCATCTCTTTGAGCCACGTCTTCGTTTCTTGTATTTTTGGAGGGGCTATCTCGTTGAGTCCAAGGGCTCTCAAAAGAAGCCGATTAGAGAGCCCACGGTTCTCCAACCAATCGGGTCGCTGACTCAAAGCTCGCAGGACATTGATACTGGTGCCATTCGATTCGATGGCCGCTTCTACGTTATCGACGAGACCGCCAATTTGGCTTCTCAATTGGCATTGCGTCCGGTCGTCAGTGCGTGGATTAACCAAAGAGACCATTTTTGCGATGAAGGCGTCCGATGCATGCCGTGACGCCCGGGCCAGCATGCATTTCCAATTTGCACTTAGGCTCGTCCAATGGGTCAGATAGGAGACAGGGAGTTCTCTGAGGGCCAAAAGGTTGGCTGACCCACTCGGATCGCCAGGCTTCCCTGGATCGACAGCATCAAGAAAATGACCCGCGGTACGCAAATGAAAGGGCAACCATTGATTTGTTTTGAGTTCCGCGTTGAGCCACTCGTCGATTTTAAATCGACCTGCAACGGACACATCGGCACCGACACCCTCCAGTCCTTGTCCCGGTGCGAGAATTGAATAGGTTTTCTCGTCTGCGCGGAGTGCGACGAGAGATGCGTTGGTGGTGTTCTTCCACTGGTTTGTAGAACCGCCATCTTCAGCCAGACCCATTGACGTAAAGGTCATCATGCCCAGGACGATGCAAGGAAGTGCGGGTCTAAAAAGCATGTCTCAGCGCCCGAAAAGCCCCTTGATGAGCCCGTTTTTCTTTTCTTCGTACGGACATTTTTCGATGATGCCATCCGCCAGTTTTGAAAAAGCCAATGCCTGTGGACTGTCCGGTTGCATGGCAACCACCGGACGGCCTTCATCACTTCCGCGTTGGATGTCGTGGTCCAACGGAATTCGAGCGAGCAAGGGTACGTCAAACTGCTCCGTCAGTCGGTTGGTCCGCCCCTTGTTGAAAGGCTGGCTTTCTTCACCACAGTGACCGCACACGTAATAACTCATATTCTCGATCAAACCCAGGACAGGAACCTCGACTTTTCTAAACATCTGTAGGCCTTTCTGAGCATCGACCAACGCGAGTTCACTGGGTGTAGTCACAATCACAGCACCCGTGAGGGGTGCTGATTGGGTCAATGTGAGTTGGGCGTCGCCTGTTCCCGGAGGCATATCGATGACCAGATAGTCAAGTTCGCCCCAATCAACATCGTCCAAGAATTGTTTTACGACCGACGAGACGATCGGACCCCTCCAGATCACCGGTGTGTCGTCATCGACCAAGAAACCGATCGACATGATCTTGACGCCGTACGCTTCGACAGGCTGAAATCTTTTTTGGTCGGACGAGACGCCTGGCTTTGCCTGCGCTACGCCCATTTGTATCGGAATGGATGGCCCATAAATATCGATGTCGCAGATGCCGACTCGCGCCCCCTTTGCCTTCAGTGCCATGGCCAGATTGACCGAGACGGTCGATTTACCAACGCCACCCTTGCCGCTGGCAATGCCGATGAGGTTCTTGATCTTTGAGAGCGGGGTTACCTTTTGCTTGACCGCCGCGGCTGGTGCACCTGGTTTATGAACTGATACGCCAGGGTCAGGTGCTGTGGGCACGTCTTGCGCCTCCATTTCGACCTCAATGGAAACATCTTCAATGCCATCAAGCCCCTCAGTGGCTTGTAGGACGGTATCTTCGAGGGCGTGTCGATTGTCCCGAGTAATGTCATCCATGTTCAGCGTGATGATCACCTCGTTGTCTTCGAATTCGATGTCCTTAATTCGACCTGAATCGACCAACTTTGTCTCGCTGTTTGGGATGATGATGTCGCGTAATGCGGACATGACTGCGTCGTGATCAGTTGCCATAATCTATTGCCTATTCCTGTTCGAGCATTGAGTAGTCTGCGTCGTCATCTACGCATTTCATCTCTTTGGGTGCCACCTTCGGCGTCGAAGGTCAAGATGCACACGCGTGTGCTCAGGTGGCACAAGGTCAGGATGAGTGCGACATATACCGCCAATGACCCATCTGTGGGGATTGATATTACCGGGGGTGAAGGATGGTTTTTTCGGCGTATTTGAGGCCGAAATTTGCCAGAAAAAAACCGATGCTTGGTTCTCAACACAATATCTACAATTACATAGGTTTGCGCTGTCTTCGACTTGTCTCACCATGAGTTTTTTTAGTTTTTAAACAAGCAAAAGTTTGCCTGGTGATCCCGCGTCGATTAATACTAAGGGGGTATTCAGGAGTGCTCAGCAGCACAGCATGAACGCTTCGATTTATCGGCATTGAACTCGATAGCATCAGACGTCCTACGGGTCTGATTCTCGAGTGGGTAGTAGGCGAGAATGGACCATGTCCATTCGGTATTTAAGGGGTCGCAGTGAAGAAGCAGGATAGAAGGCGTACGACGACGGTGATAACAGAAGCCGACCGGAAGAAAACCGAGCTGACTGCTGAAGAAGAACGCGTCCTGCGAATGAGAGCTGGTTCGACCGTCCCCGACCGAGGCCGTCTTGGCAGCAAACTTGATGGCGTTAACCCAGAGCATAGAGCAGACGTTGCGGCCAAGTTAGCTGCAATTGAGGCCGAAATCCTGGCGGCTCTGGAGGCCAACCCCGAACTGAGACGAGATCGTAAAAAGCGGATTGTCGAAGCCCTCCGCGAATCGGATGTCGAGAAGTAAACTCGGGCTCCAAACAGACCATGGCATTCATCTAGAAACGGCCGTCGATCTTATTGCTTGCTACTCTGGTGGGAGATCGGCATGATGCGCCGCTGGTTTCTCGGGAGAATCGACCATGGCTGATACAAACGAAAGTCCGAATCCTAAGCGCCTGCCCTATGAAATCACGGGTGCGCAGAGACGCGCCCTGAGGGCTCAGGGACACAGCCTGAAAGCCTTTATCAGGGTGGGGCAGAAAGGCCTGACTGATGAATTCGTTGAATCGGTGCGAAGCGCGCTTCGAGACCATGAATTGATCAAGGTTTCGATGGGTGAAGACCCACCCAAAGAACGAAAAAAGAATGCACAAATTCTTGCCGAGAAAACAGGGGCGCATTTAGCTCAGACCATCGGCCGGATCGCGCTCTTGTACCGACGGCGCGTCCACAGGCCCGAGATCAGCTTGCCCGGAAAAGTCATCGAAGCCCCCCTGGCGAAATAAAACACCATGATCTTACAGCTCAGTCCACATCCATCCCCTTACCAGATCGAACGCCTCGTTGGGTTCTTAGAGGCTGGTGGACTCCTGGGAATGCCCACTGACACAAGTTACTCCCTCGTCTGTCTGCCCGACCGGAAAAGTGCAGTTCAAAAGCTGACCGCGTTGCGCCGTCTCGATCCCAAAAAACCTTTGGCCCTCATGTTTCGCGACATCAGACACATCAGTGAGTACGCGCTGGTCGATGACCTCCAGTTTCGCATCTTAAAGCGTCACCTACCGGGTCCTTATTGCTTCATCCTCGAGTCCAAGCGGAGTCTTCCGAGGTTTATCGGCGACAAGCGAAAGCGATTTGGCGCACGGGTGCCTGACCACATCGTTCCTCAAACGCTTATCGAGGCGTTACGAAAACCGCTGATCGTCACCAGTGCTATTGAACCGGACAGTGATTTTCTTGCAACAGACCCTTGGACAGTAGAGTCGTTTTTTGGCCACGGGTTGGAGGCTGTGATCGACGCGGGTGATGTCCCTGGAGGCGTCAGCAGTGTCGTTGATTTAACGACTGCACCGCCCGAAGTTTTCCGGATTGGGCTCGGCGATGTCAGCAGCTTTACTTGACGACCCCTCCTCCTTGGGAACTGAATACTCTGCTCGACGCCGTATCCGTCAAAGCATGTCATGAGGGTCGACATCGATAATGACGCGAATATCCTTTGGTCTATCGGGATCTTCGATGCTCATAAGCGATAATGCATGTCGGAGAATCTGCCGTTTTTTTGCAGTCAACAGGAATGCCCATCTGGTCCGTCCTTTGAGTCGTTCCAGTGCGGCTGGAGCAGGTCCCCTGACAGTCAGACCGGGCAAGTTGTCTTGTTGACTTAAAACCTCCTGCTCGAACACACGAATGGCGCGTTCAGCGTGAGTCGAATTGCGTGCGTCTACTCGAACAGTGAGTGCGTACTCATAGGGTGGGTATCCAATCAGGGATCTCAATTTGAGCTCTTCATCGCAGAACCGGCCGTAATCATGGGTTTTCAGCGTTGCCAAATTGGGTTGGGCGGAATCCCAAGTCTGAATCAGAACACGACCACTCTTGCCTCCACGGCCAGCTCGTCCTGCAACTTGAGTGAGCAATTGTATGGTCCGTTCACCGGCCCTAAAATCAGGAAAGTTAAGGCCTGCGTCAGCATCCAGCACACACACCAGGGTGACATTGGGAAAGTCATGTCCTTTGGTCACCATTTGCGTTCCAACGAGGATGTCGATTTCCTGACTCTGCATTCTGCTTACGATGGACTCTAAGCCGCGGCCGGCTGACGTGTCTCTGTCGAGGCGCTGGACACGGGCATTGGGAAACAGAGCCATAATTCGGTCTTCTACTTTTTCTGTACCGCGGCCCAGGAGCTCCAATGCCGGTTTTTGACATGACGCACAGTGCTCTGGCAGGGGTCGGGCTGCGTTGCAGTAGTGACAGCTCAGCAGTCGCCGACGTTTGTGCCATGTCATTGAAATTGCACAACGATGGCATTCGACCACGTCACCGCAAGCGGTACATTGCACAAAACTGCTGAAGCCCCGTCTATTCAGAAAGACGATACTTTGCTCGCCTTTTCGAATCGTCTCGGCCAAAGCATCCCTCACCGGTTGGGACAAGAATCGGTCACCATCATCCGGTGCCTGCGTCGTAGAAAGGTCGATCAGTTCAACCGAAGGCAAGGCACTTCCGGTGGCTCGGCTCGGCAGATTAAGCCGCTTTAATTTCCCATGCTGGACATTGAAAACACTTTCTAGGGATGGCGTTGCTGACCCGAGAATAACCGGAACCTGTTCTCGACTCCCCCGAATCAGCGCCATGTCCCGCGCGTGGTATCTCAGGCCGTCGCCTTGCTTGTAGGACGGGTCGTGCTCCTCGTCTACCACGATAATGCCGAGGTCACTTATGGGTGCGAATATCGCTGACCGAGCCCCAATGACAATCTTAAGTTCACGGCGTCTAATTTGGCGCCATTGGTCATAGCGTTCGCCATCGGTAAGGGCACTGTGCAAGACGGCGATGTTATCACCAAAACGGGCCCTAAAACGTTCAACAAGCTGAGGGGTGAGCGCGATTTCCGGGACAAGAACCAATGCGCCCCGGCCCGCCTTTAATACCTGCGAAATCGCGCGTAAATAGACTTCCGTCTTGCCGCTTCCTGTGACTCCGTACAGTAGATAGCCGCAATAGCCCTTTGTTTTTGCAATGAGGTCTACAGCCGTTTCTTGGGCTCGATTGAGCTGTGGTGGTCGATCACGCGCAACTGTCCTGCCCATAAAAGGGTCTCGGTACACTTCTTTGTAGCCCTCGACGATATGGCCTTCATTGAGCAGCTGCTTTAGGTGCTGACGAGACTTGGGAAATTGTTTCTCCACGTCTTCTCGGATAACGTCGCCTTGACCGATTAACCACCTATGAATTTCATCACGTCGAAGGACTCGGCCACCTCGGCCACGCGGCTCGAGTGGACAGGGGCCTACAGCTCTGAATGTCTTGGTTTTCTTGATGGCAATACGGCCCTTTTGCTCGAGCGAGTCCCTCTCAACAAACCCCGACTGAACCCAGGCGTTGATGGCAGACTTTGATGGCGCACCAGGCACGTCGGAAAGAGCCACAGGTTTGTTTTTTTCTTTCAATTGGAGGAGTAAAGAGGCCAGATCTAGATCGACACCAGCGGCGAATTCTGCTGCTTTTTGATTAGGACCGAGAGCGAGAGCAGGAATACTTTTGGCGTTGGTGCCTGCTGGATGTGCACCCTTGAGAACCTCTCCTATCGGTGCGAGGTAATACGTCGCAATCCACTTAACGAACCCCAGCATTTGAGGGCTAAACGTGGGCGTTTGCTCATCGACGATACGCGTGATTGCCTTGAGCTTTATCCCCTTTGGTGGCTGCTCTAAGCAGGCCAAAACATAGCCGACGATTTTTCGATTTGCGAACGAGACCAGAACGCGTTGACCCGGCTGGATGTGTGGACGCATGGGGGGCGGGACAGCATATGAATAGGTCGTCCTCAGTGGGACGGGTATGGCCACTTCGACAAATTCAGCCACCCTTCACCCGCCCTTTCAGCCTGTTTATTCCAACGGTTTTGGAAAGACGGATCGGTCGGTCATTCAGATTGAGCGTCATCCGCCCAGGAAAGATGCCTTGTGTCGCGGGTGCTGTCCAATCGCTCAGTCGCAGGTCGTAAGACGTCTGGAGTGCCCCAAATCTCAGTCGTTCTACCATCCAGGTTCTCTTATTAAACCAGATTTCTGGTGCCCTTTCCTGCTTGGTTTTTGTACCGACCACAAGCATGGGAGTTTTGTTGAGCAGACCAAGGCGACTCTTTTTTGAGTCGATCCGTAGATGAGACAAAACCGAATCAAGTCCCCCCATTCCAAAAAGGCCGATGAGAATCACACGAAGGTCCAACCCGGGAAATGTCGACGCCGATGGAGCGTCCATGCCCAAAGACCAGGCTGTCTCGCTCGTCGATCCAAGGATTGTTAACTGGCCGGCACCGCTAAAGTTCCAGCGCTCTGATACGGTCGTCATCAGACGGGTTTCAGAACCCCATACTTGCGTCTCTAAAGTGACTTTTAGCCCTTTTGACGCCTTTAATTTCGACTTCGCCTCTCGGATGATTCCATACCCGGGCAGGACATAGGAGCGCGCCCCAATTGGGTAAATACTGAGTGCTGCAAGGCTTAGAAATGCACGTCGATTAAACATCTCAATCCTCCTTGGATCGCACGTCGTACGTTGGCACTTGCAACGCTTATGTGATCACCGTCATCGAGTCTAAATGTCCAGTTCTTCTGCCTCATGTGCGCTATTCATCACAAAGTGGAATCGCGCCGCGGGATCTTTTCCCATCAGCTCTGTTATCGTGGTTTCCGTAATCAATCGATCTTCGTCTGTAATTTGAACTTGTAGCAAGCGGCGATGCAATGGGTCGAGTGTCGTTTTGTACAGGGTCGATGGCATCATTTCACCCAAACCTTTAAATCGCTGTATTTCGACTTTGCCTTTTCCTTTGTGTCCAGAGATGATCTGGTCACGTTGTGCATCGTCTGCTGCCCAATAGGTTTGTTTACCGATATCGACTCGGTAGAGAGGTGGCTGAGCGATGTATACATAGCCCCCATCGATCAGTGGTTTTAGGTATCGATAGAAGAATGTCAGCAAGAGGGTCGCGATGTGATGCCCATCGCTATCGGCATCCATGAGCAGAATAATTTTGTGATACCGCAGTTTGTCTTCATCGAGATCTTGGCCCATGCCACAGCCAATGGCCTTAACGATATCTGCTAACTCTTGGTTAGACATCACTTTGCGATCATTGGCCTGCTCTGCGTTCAAAACTTTACCGCGCAAAGGAAGGATTGCTTGTGTCTGCCTGTCGCGCCCTTGCTTCGCAGACCCGCCCGCACTGTCACCCTCAACCAGGAACAATTCAGATTCACCTGGGTCCGTGCTAGAGCAATCAGCGAGCTTACCGGGCAGATTAAGTCGATGGCTCACCGGAGATTTTCGTCTGACCGCTGCTGCTGCAGACCGGCTTGCTTGGCGTGCTCTGGCTGCTTGAATGATTCGGGTTACAATGGCACCCGATGTCGTCTGATTCTGATGCAGCCATTGTTCCAAGACGGGTCGGACTGCAGAGGTGACAAACCCACGAACTTCAGGATTATTGAGACGGTCCTTTGTCTGTCCTTGGAACTGCGGCTCACCGATGAATAGGTTGACCGACGCTGTCAGACCCTCGCGGATATCCTCAGCGGATACGGTTACGCCTCTTGGGGTCAGTTCATGGACGTCAATATAATCTCGAACCGCTTTATTGATGGCATCACGCAGGCCACTTTCGTGGGTCCCACCGTCTTGAGTTGGGATGCCGTTAACGAAGCTGTGTACGACAATGTCGGTGGCTTCTGTCCACGTCAGTGCAATTTCGATTCGCCCGTCAGCCTCGTCTCGATCCACGCTGAAAATTGTGTCGATTACTTTGCGTCGACTACGGGCTGTAATTAAATCGTCCAGGTATTCGACAATCCCGCCCTCGTGGCGAAACTCTCGGACTCTGTTGTCCTTCTCTCGTGCAGTTTCATCCCGGAAGACAATTCGTAGGCCCTTGTGAAGATAGGTCTTCACTTCAAGGCGACTGGCGATCAGTTTCGAATCAAACAGGGTTGATTCGAATATCGTCTCATCCGGCGTAAAGCGGACAAAGGTCCCCGTACCTCGTCCTGGACCGACCTTATCGATGGATCCCAAGGAGTGGCCCCTACTAAAGCGTTGTTCGTATGTGTCGCCATTCCGCTTCACTCGAACCAGGAGGTCCTCCGATAGGGCATTGACGACGCTGGCACCAACACCGTGGAGGCCACCCGCTGTTCTATAGGCACCTTGTTCAAATTTACCGCCCGCGTGGAGCTCGGTGAAAATGACCTCCAATGTGCTTCGCTTCTGGCTGTCTGTTGGATGCGTCTCAACCGGAATTCCGCGTCCGTTATCTTCAACTGAGACCGTTTTGCCATTGGCTTCTAGCGTCACATTGATCACGCTAGCATGGCCATTGATGGCCTCATCGACTGCATTATCCAGCACTTCCCAGATGAGGTGATGTAAGCCGTTCTTACCGACACCACCGATGTACATGCCCGGCCGTTTTCGAACTGGTTCGAGACCCTCAAGAATGGTGATGTCACTCGCTGTGTAATTGCTGCTCATTCGACTACCTCATCAACCTCAGTCTCGTCTTCTTCGCTGGGCGGCTGAAGGATTTGCAGTGGCCAATCACATTTGGTGAGTGAACCAACCTGGAGAACGACTGCACCTTTAGCCCCGCGCTTGACTGGTTTGTAGCTGGTCTCACGTACGATCAGCTCCCGCCCTCGACTGGTCCAAACCGTCAATCCTTGTCGCTTCTTAATGGTCAGCGTGAATCCGAGGATTTGATCTCCTGAGGCCAGCTTGATTGCGTTGACGCCGCGAATCGCTGTCGCCTTCGGCGGGATTTCGTCAACGCGGAACAACATCGCTCGTCCCTTGACCGTTGCCAATGCAACGTGCTCATCACCGCTACTCAGAAATACGGCCAACACTTCATCAGATTTGCCGAGACTCATGAAACGTCGACCGTTCTTTGTGCTCACATCAAAGTGAGCTGAGATTGCGAATCGGGTGGCTTTACCGTCTCGGCTCAGCGCGACCGCAAAAGGCGGCTTGGGGTCGTCATCGGTCAAGAGCGCATCGGCGTCCTCACAGACACGCACCACTTTCGGATCGCTGGTCGTGACCCCGACGATTCGTTCGCCATCTTTGAAGTTAAATGCACTTTGGACGGGTTCACCATATCCTGTAGTAGCACCGATGTCGTCCACTCGAAGCGTATAAGCTGACCCAAACTGGGTGTAGAGACTCACTGTGTGCGTTGTATCGGTTCTGATTACCCAGCCGACCTCATCGCCGTCGGGTACACGAATTGCGCCGACATCGCTAAACCCTTTCTGCCGCTTAATTCGACCCTGTTTGGAGACGATGACCCACGTCCGCTCGCGCACAATATAGGCTTCTGGATCGAAGGATTGCTCATTGGTCGGGCCGGTAATTCGCGTACGCCTTGGGTCACCGTAGGCCTCTCGCACTTCGAGTAACTCTGATCGAACCAGGCTCCAGCGCGCAAACTCGCTCGCCAGCAGCCCACGAATCCGGTCCGCATCGCGTCGTTTTTCGTCCAATTCTTTTTGGATCAGTAGAATTTCAAGTTTTGCCAAGCGATAGAGCTTTAATTCAAGAATTGCATCGGTTTGCTCTTCATCTAGATCGAAGCGCAACATGATCTTTCGTGCAGCGTCAGCCTTGCCCTCACTGGCTCTGATGAGTGCGATCAATTCATCGAGTGCATCGAAGATGATCTCGAAACCCTCTAACCGATGAATCGCTGTTTCGAGTTTACCGAGCTGGTGGCGAAGACGGCGTGTGACCACCTCCATTCTGAAGTCCAGGAAATGCCGAAGTACTTCCAATAGACTCAAGCGCGCCGGTGCAGATACTTCGGGAACATCCGACGGAACCAGGCAGGTGAGGTTGACATGAAAGTTCTGCTGCAGTGGCGTATTCTTGTACAGATAAGCCATCGCAACCTTAGGCTCTGCGCCGCGTTTAAGCTCCAGAACGATTCTGATATCGTCGGTGCTTTCGTCTCGAACATCGACAATTTGTGGGACATTGCGGCTGATGATATGGCTGGCAATTTTTTCGATAAGGGTGCTCTTATTGACACCGTAGGGGATGCTGTCGATGACCACGCATTTCTTTCGGTTGATCATCTCGACATCATACGTTCCGCGCAGCTTCACAGGGCCTTGACCCGTCGTATAGATGGCCTTCAACTCGTCTGCCGAGGAGAGTATTTCGCCCCCGGTTGGAAAATCTGGTCCCAGAACATGGCGACAGACTGTATCCGAGTCCACGAGTGGGTCGTCGATCATGGAGACCAATGCATCGATCACTTCGCATAAATTATGGGGCGGAATATTGGTTGCCATACCAACGGCGATGCCTGATGCGCCATTGATGAGAAGATTTGGGACTTGTGCGGGGAGGGTGATCGGCTCCGACAACTGACCATCGTAGGTTGTTCGAAAGAGCGTCGTACCTTCGCCAATTTCAGCCAGCAGTTCCTCGGCCAGACTCTGAAGTCTGGCTTCCGTATAACGCATGGCTGCAGCCCCATCCCCATCGATGGACCCAAAGTTTCCTTGTCCGTCGACCAAGGGGTACCTCAGACTGAAGCTCTGGGCCATCCTGACCATGGCATCGTAGATGGATTGGTCACCATGTGGGTGATATTTACCCATCACTTCACCGACCACACGCGCACTCTTCAAAAAGCGTGTATCCGCGCGCAACTTGAGATCCTTGTACATGCCGTACAAGATTCGTCGCTGAACCGGTTTGAGTCCGTCTCGGACGTCTGGCAGGGCGCGACTCGTGATCACGCTCAGCGCATAGTTGAGGTAGCGGTGCCGAGTCGCCTGGTAGAGGTCAGTTGGCTCTATCAGGCCCCCAGCGCCTTCTCCATCACTTGAAAAAAGGTCCGTATCCATTGGTTCTATTTCCCCAGATTATGGGCTTACAGGTAGCACTCTTACTTACACTATTCAAGCGTTCAGTGCTGGAGTTTTCGGGGGTTTCTTGCGCTTTTCGATAGATTGACAAGCTTTAAAGTCGAATTTGTCTATAATGCGGCTATGCAAAACACCACCCGATGGGATCTGTTCGGCTTGGTTGGCCTGGCTGTTTTTGCCGGTGTCCTCTACTGGTCATCGATTCAAACGCCGTCAGATACGAGCAACCTAAAACAGGATATTCTCGATCAAGGCACTGAGGTGCGCCTAGGCCACGAATGGATGGGCCTGTATTTCCAAGAGAAGCGTGTCGGTTACTTTCACATTCATAAGACCGCCGCGAAACCGGGGGTTGACTATCGAGTTGTCGGCAAAATTCAACAACTGGGACTGCTCAATAAAAAGCTGTCCATAGAGATTAAGTTGTCAGCGTCTCTCGACGAGTCGATGACCTTGACCCGTTTTCAGTTTGAGCTCGATGCCGGACCCGCTTCCATTACCGGGCGTGGGGTTGTCGTGGGTCAGCAACTCAAGTTGGCGATCACAACGGCGGGGGTGACGCGGCAAGACAGTCTCAAACTGAAAAGTACCCCGGTGTTAAGAGAAACCCTTGGGCCGCGGCTTGCCAAACTGGCCTTAACCCCAGGTGCTGTCCATACCATGTCCATCTTTGACCCAATCACTCAGCGTAATCAACGGGTGACCATCACGGTGGAGGGGTATGAAGACGTTGTGGTTGTCGATCGACTGGTTAAAGCAACTCGAATTCGACAATCTCTCAACGGCATGACCCTTCATGCGTGGATCAACCAGCGCGGTGAGATGCTCAGGCAGGAATTAGGATTTGGCATGGTGGCCGTACGTGAAACAAAACTACAAGCCACAGCCCCGATTGATGACGTCAGTTTTATCGAGCAAACCATGATCAATGCGCCCGGTATGCCCAAGAAAGCAGATGAACTCAACACGCTCACTTTGCGTCTTGGAGGGACCGAACTGGCTGGATTTAACCTGGATGACAGACGTCAAGTTTTTGATGACGGATTGCTCAAGGTGACCAAAGAACAGTCGAGTACTGGACTTCAATTACCAGCCCGACCCGAACGGGCTGCTGACCTCGAATCGACCTTATTGATACAGAGCGATTCAGATGAGATTCGTGAACAGGCGACCGATGCGGTTGGACCTTCGACAGACAGTATAGGTGCAGCCAAAGCTCTGATGGAATGGGTGTCGAATCAGGTGGAGGATGCGCCTGTGATTGGCGTGCCCAGTGCCCTGGAAACACTGAAGACGCGCCGCGGTGATTGCAATGAGCATACAACCTTGTTTGTGGCGATGGCGCGTTCCATCGGTATTCCCACCAGATTTGTCACCGGCATCGCCTTTCTTAACGGTCGATTCGGTTATCATGCTTGGGCGGAGGTGTTGACGAAAGAGGGCTGGTTGAGTGTCGATCCAACTTGGGGCCAGATGCCCGTCGATGTCGGACACATTGCATTTGTGCGGGGTGGCCTCAGCCGACAGGCAAGTTTGGTTCAGCTGATGGGGCAGTTGACGCTCTCTGTCGTCGAATATCGTTGACTCAAATTAAACATTAAACCGCCGTTGACACCGAGGGTGCTGTTTGTGCGCCTGCTCTCAGCTTTGTTATGGCCTCGGCATAATTTGAAGTCCCAAAAATTGCAGAACCAGCAACAAATACATTGGCACCTGCACCGGCTGCCGCACCGATTGTGGACGGCTTAATGCCACCGTCCACTTGGATATCAACAGATAATCCTCGGGCATCGATCATCGCCTTGAGAGCTGCAATCTTTGGCACCACCGATTCAATAAAACTCTGGCCGCCAAAACCAGGATTGACCGTCATCAGTAAAACCAAGTCCAGCTCATCTAGGACGTATTCCAGAACATTGAGTGGCGTATGCGGGTTTAGACTCACACCGACCCGAGCACCTGTATCGCGAACCACTTGAACCGAGCGATGGAGATGCTGGGTCGCTTCAGCGTGAATAGTGATGGAGTCAGAACCAGCCTGGCGATATGATTCAACCCAACGATCGGGGTTTTCGATCATCAAATGGGTATCGAACATGCGATCGGTCGCCCCTCTGATGGCCTTTATAATGGCTGGCCCAAAGGTTAGATTGGGCACAAAATGAGCATCCATTACGTCCAAATGAACCCAATCGGCCCCTGCGTCGACGACGTCTTGGACTTGGCGATACAAGTGGCCGAAATCAGCAGCGAGAATGGACGGTGCGATAATTGGATGAGTCAAAATGAACGTCTCCCTGATGAAGTTCGAGACACACGTACATCAGTCGGCACGTCTACGCAATCGAGCAGCGAAGAAACCGTCGCAATTTAAGTCATTCGGATCGAACCGGATCAGACCGTCATCTGTCAAGACGTCGGTTGCGGTGCCAGCGGCTGGGGGCACACGTTCAAACTCATGATGCTTGGCGAGGAACGCCTCGATGATCGCCTGACCTTCGTCGGGAATGTCGCTGCACACGCTGTAGACCAGAATCCCACCCTTGGAGACATGGTCTGACACATTATCGAGCAATCGGCTTTGCTGATGCGCCCGTTCGATGACGTGGGAGGCCTGCCGGCGCCATCGGATTTCTGGGTGACGTCTAATGAGTCCAAGTGCCGTGCAGGGTGCGTCGACCAAAACACGATCGAAGGTCTGAGGAAGTGGGCTGGTCGCATCGTGTTGTTTCACTGTAACCCCTGGGCCGTCTAAAGTTTGGCCAAGGGTCATGACCTTATCCGCGTTAATATCGGTTGCGAGCAAGTGTCCTGTACCAGCCAGCTTGTCGCGGATGTAGGCGGCTTTACCACCCGGTGCGGCGCAGGCGTCCCAAACCTTTTGCCGAGGACGGACATCCAGCAAATCAACGACCAATTGAGAGGCCTCGTCTTGGACGGTCCAGTGATTTGCCTTGAAACTGGCACTGCCAAAGGGATCGGGATGGTCTGCAATATGAAATCCGACGGGCGCAACTTTGCACTTGTTGACTGTCGCGCCCTCGTCCATCAAAGCGTTTATCACCTCATCGACCGCGTCATGGCAAATTCGAATCGTCAGTGGAGCGGGTTCGTTGTTGAGCTGACATCTCTCGATGGTCTTATCGGTTGGCATCCAGTCTAGGTACCGTTCTACGAGCCAAGCAGGATGTCCATAACGACGCGCAATTCCATCAGCCGCGTTGGAGAAGCTGATGTTTTTTGGACGTCGGATCATCGTGCGAAGCAGTCCATTGACAAATCCAGTGGCTCTCGGACCTACGAATGTCTTGGTGAGTACAACCGATGAATTGACAATGGCGTGTTCAGGAATGCGATCCATGAATTTAAGCTGGAATGTGGCCAGTCTTAAAATCATCAAGACGTCCGGCTCGAGCTGGTCCAGTCGACGTTTTCTCAAATAGGGGTCGATTTGGGCATCTAGGTGGCTGCGCCACCGGGCTGTCCCCAGAACGAGGGTCCACGCCAACCGGCGGTCTCTGCTGTCTAGACCCGCTTGTTTGACGACCTTATCGAGCTTAAGTTGCAAAAAGGTCGATTCGTCTTCGAGGGACCGGAGTACGACTAAGGCGACTGAGCGTGCATCAGCAGGCCGCCGTCTTTTCATGATAATGCCTGCTGAATGGTTTTGCCGATAGCCAGATTGTAGGCGCGGACGAATTCTCCACCAGACACTGCTTTTTTACCGGGTCTTTGAATCTGAGTGAGGCACACAGAGCCTGATCGACAGGCGAGCACTGGACCCTCCGGTCGAATCTCAATGATGGTTCCCGGTACACCGGTGTTTTGGCACAGGGTCGATCGATGGATTTTGATGGGCCCAAATTCACTGGGGATGTAGGCTCCAGGCCATGGGTTCATTCCACGAATATGGTTGTGGACGAGGGCATGGTCTTGGTCCCAATCAATGAGCCCATCGCTCTTTTCTAAGCGTCTGGCATGGCTCGCTTTGCTATGGTCTTGAGTTTGAAATAGAGCTCGACCTTCACTGATGGAGTCGACGACGTCGAGGAGGAGCTCTGCGCCTACGATAGCAAGCTGATCATGGAGCATTCCGGCTGTCATATCAGGTCCGATTTCGACCTCTCGCTGGGACGCGATATCACCCGTATCCATCCCTGCATCCAGCTTCATGATGGTCACGCCTGATCGGTTGTCACCGTTGATTACAGCCCACTGAATCGGTGCTGCGCCTCGCCATTTCGGCAGCAGGCTCGAATGGACATTCAAGCAGCCATGTTTTGGTAAATCCAGATAGCGTTGCGGTAGAATTTTCCCATAGGCGACCACGACAGCCAAATCGATGGGAAACTCACAGAGTGTATTATAACTCTCGTTGTTGAGTCGCTCCCATTGAAACAGTGGACAATTTGATTCAACGGCCAAAGCGGCCACAGGTGGCTTGGCTAGTTTGCGTCCCCGGCCGACTTTCCTATCCGGCTGGCTGACCACCGCGACGACGTTGTGATGGGAATTCATTAAGGCCTCGAGGCAGGGGACTGCAAAATCGGGTGTACCCATAAATAAGATATTCAACGGCGTCATTGTTAAACCTGGTCGTCCTTGTTTTCGAGATAGTCACGATAGGCATTCAACACCGACTGGCGTTCCAACAAGCCCAGCCGATCAAAGTACATTTTGCCATCGAGGTGGTCTATCTCATGCTGGAGGCAAACGGCCAGTAATCCCTGGGCACTGAGTTTTTTGTCACATCCGCTGCCATCTTGATACCGAACGACGACCTGAGCATGTCTGGTGACATCAGCACGCACTCCAGGGATTGACAGGCACCCTTCTGGCCAAACCAGCTCCCCGTCACAGGATTCGAGTTCTGGGTTGATCAGCGCATATGGTTCGCGTTCTTCATGACCGCAATCGACAACCAAGAGGCGACGGTCAATACCCACCTGCGTTGCCGCCAATCCAACGCCTTTCTCTGCGTACATGGTCTCAAACATATCGTCGATGAGTTGACCGAGCTCTGAACCGAACTGGTCGACCGGTTTAGCGACTGTGCGCAGCATCTCGTCGGGCCAGGTTAATACTTTTAAAAGGGCCATTTGGACCGCCTTCTTTTTACGAAATCGCCGATTGATAGCGCGCCCGGAGTCGCTGGTTTGAGAGCAATCGATATGCTTCATCCAGAACGGTCGCAATTTCTTTGACCTGAAACCAAAGTGGACTATCTCGGCCCACTCTATGGGGGTTGAAGCGTTGCGTTAATCCCTCATAAGCGACGCGAAGCTCTGCTTGAGTGGCCCCGCGGTTGACCCCGAGTACGTTGAAATAATCCGTAGACAAAATGGTTTGGTACATGGATGCGACCAAATCAGAATAGCCAGGCATCTGGTCTGCTGTCCTTGGGGCTAGAGCGCGCTGTTGAAGGGACTCATTGACAGCCAACTGCTGCCCGGACCCGATGGCGGGCGCATCGACGAACCCGATGACAGATAATGCGTACAAAACCGCAAGCACATCAGTGTCGTTGAGGTTCATGCTGCTGGCAATTTCTACAACCGACCGGCGGCCGTCACAACCATCGAGTATTTTCATTTCATTTGAAGTCAAAAGGTTGTTCTGACCGGCTGCAGCACCCCCTTTGCGAGTTGGGACTAAACGACCAGTCCCAAAGACTTGGTAGAGTCTAAGCCGACCAAATTTTCGATTGATACCATCGATAATTAAGCGGCCCATCGAAAGGCCTAAATCGATGGGATCCAGTGGCTTTGGTCCATCTTTGATCACGACGGCTTCTCCGTCCTCGATGGCGAATAGGCCGAAGAGACTTGTCGTGATGTGGGTTTTGAGTCGATCGTAAATTTCGCCAGCCGTCACAAGATTTGACTCGATCAACACTTCGTCAACACTGACCCCCATCGAATGGGCATACTGTCGGGCTTGCGCGAGGGCTGTGGCAGGAATCACCCCTTCGCTGCACAAGTGTGCGGCGAGGTCTTCAGATTCAGAACTGCTATCGACGTAAATCGGCCGTCCTCGATCGAAGAAAATACGGCGCAAGACCCCGCCACTTGCGATTTCGATTCGACCATTAATCCCCATTTTTGAAATTGGCCAAAGAATCTGTTCCAGCCCGCGTTCAGCGAGCATGATCGGTTGTCCAAAAATGATGTCACTCTGGGTCGGCTGAGCGATTGTTCGCGGCGCTGAGAAGGCTCTGTTTAGCTCCAAAGACGCTGGTTTAACGTCGCCTGCCGATGTTGCCGTTGATGTAATCGGCTCCGTTTCACTCTCTACCGAATCTACTGCATTTGATTGGGCCTTATCATGGTCTGTCTCGGCTTGAGAATTAACCATTAAGTCCAAGAGAGACGGTGCGTTGTTCGTGTTTGCAAAGTCTGTCTCGAAAGAGGTCTCAATTTCGGGATCCGGCCTCAGTAGATCATCTAAATCACTCCACTCATTGGGACTCTGAGTTGCCTGCGGAGGTATTGTGATCGGGTCGTGCGCATGAAGGTCAAGGTCTTGGTTCTGACCTCGCCCCAGGTAATTTTCCACCTTACTCACCAAGTCTGTCAGCTGCTCAGGCTTGCGAAAAAAATGATCCGCACCCATGGCGATCGCTTGCTGTGCAGATGCGATGGACTCATTTCCTGTCCCCAGTAAGAGTACAGGAATTAAAGCGCCGAGGGGCATGGACCGCAGGATTCGGCATGCGTCTATCCCTGTCCCTCCGTCGATGGTTAGGCTGATGACGACAAGATCGGGCTTTTCGGCCTGAAAGGTCTCGACCAGCTCATCTCCCTTGCGCACAAAGAGGAGTGCGTAGTCTTGTCGCTTTAGCCGTGCTTCCAATGCGCCAGAAATGGTTAAGTCATCTTCAGCTATGAGAATTTTCTTTGTCACGTCATCTGCTCGCGAAAGGGCGTCTCTACCCATCTACCACCCCCAACAAGGATGCTCAAGCCTTGCTCCCATTGATTGACCATAGGCGAAGTTACTCAAGCATGATATTGAGACCACAAGTCCAACGATGGGGTCAGTCATGCGGTGTCTTCTGATCTTACTTATCTTGAGTTTGACAGGGTGTAGTAAGTCATCAAAACCAACCCAATCTAATCAGACCGAATTGGTGCCTAAGGTTGAGGAACGAAAACAGTATCAAGCCAGCGACTCGCGAATGAAAACCCTCCTCAAATCCGCGTCTGTCGATATCAAACGAACCCATGAGCGTCAGCGCAAATATGGACTGCAAAACAGGCTCTCTCCCGTCAAAGAACTCAATCCTGAACTCGCAGCCTTAATCCCATCCCGCATAAAGCATAAGATCGTTGGGTTTGAAATTCACCATCACATGCAGTTGACGGTTGTAAAGCCAACCCATCGCTTGGATCGAATCCGATGGATCACCCTTGCCCGTGGTCAGGTTTTGAGAAGTGCTGTCATCCAGCAATTGCATACGCGCGGTTGGCGCGTGCAGCCTGGCGAGTCGCACTTCAGTGCCGTTCATGAACGGTTCGGGCAACTCGTGATGAAATTCGATGAACCAGCCGAGTCCCCAACTGAAGTCACCGCGGATTTAAGGGCGATAAATGTAACCAAGCCTGGTCTGATTTGGAGCCTCGTAGGCCAGAAGCCAGCCTGGTCAGCTCCCTTAGAGACACAGGCTGTGCTCGGCTTTGAGTATTCTCGATTTCACGGTGTTCACTTCGGAGCGAGTTTCACAGACATCGAGCGATTTACCATCGCCTATCCGGAGGACGTTGACTTCGCATCAGTCGAGTCTCTTGCCCGGAATAACGGGTATCAGCAAACGGAAAAGGGTTCATTCAGGCATCGGTTGGCTGACCATAAATGGTCCCTCAAAATCGCCAGGGGCCAAAACAAGCCAGTTGTAGTCCATGGACAACACCGATGGGGTCGTCCGACAAACCATTTCAAAAAACGTAGACCGTCTGATGTGGGTCCATAGACGTACGTCATGGAGGCACCTGTCGTCGGCTGCCTCAAGTCGACTGGGCACTCACACAGACAAATGGGCCTTCGATGGGGTCATGTTCAAATGTTGGTAAGCCGAAACTGGTCCACAATCTCTCGGCCTCTTCTTCGTCGAAGTCATCGATAAATTGGCCACGCTCGGCTGCGATAGCGAAGCCCTCTTCAACAATTTCATCATCTTCGAGCAAGAGTAATCTTTTGGTCTCACCTTGCTCAAGCTTGGCGAAGAATGCGTACTGGAAACTGCTGTCCAGTCCTGCGGCGACAAGGTCGCCAACCGCCGCGCTGATGGCTTCTAATTGCTCTTGGGACCGACACAGACGCAAACTAATGTCACCCGCGATAGCCCATTCACCGACCTGCCAGAAGTGCCAGCCCTCTTGTCCATCCTCGCCACTAAAGTCTTCGCTATTTTCACGACAAAAATTGACAGCGTCATAGAAATCATCATGACTTTCTTGGGCTATCTCTTTCATTGAGAAGGATTCTAGTAATGCTTTTTGCAAAACCGAAATGCTCGTACGAGCCGCAATCGCGGAGCGGGCTCGACCCATAATTGTATCTCCTTTTATCTTAGCAACAATGTCCAACCAGGACAGCTGGTTGACCTCCCTATTTGTTTTGATTTTACCGTCATCCGCTATTTTCGCAAGTTGCTATTCATCAAGCTTGGAGACAGGTTCATTTTGATAAAGCACGTCTGGGTGCTTACAGCCGCTTTGCGTCCAATCGGGGTTGTTTCGAACCCCGGTCATTACGGATCGGCCACGCAATATGTCCCGTCCTCACCTGGGATCCCGATGCATCTGTATCCGGTTGGGCAGTCATTCAAATTGCGACAGGGGGCTGTGCATCGGCTGATCAGCTCAGCATCGAGCTGCCCAGCGCAGCCCTGCGACAAACAACTCTCGTTTCCGAGCGGACATGTATATCCACTAATGGGCAGGCAAATCCCGGGTCGTCTTGGATCCTCGGTATCGACCACATTGCGACTGCATGCATAGCCGGCGGGGCATTGTGCGGCAGAACTGCACGAGCATGAACAATATCCTGGTTGATTCGGTGCTAATACAATGCAGTGACTGATGGCGACCTCGTCATCAGCCGGTCCGATAGGACAGACACCGCCGCAACTTTGATTGCTTCCATCAGGGCATTGAAATACTTGCGCGTCAGGCGCACAGATGTTGATGAATTGTCCACCATCAGTCGGGATCCTTTGGCAGCTAAAGCCAACGGGACATTCATTATTTTGGGTACATGGGGCGGCGCACGCGGCTTGTACTTCAACTTGTCCGACGACGGGATTTGGAGGCGGATAGCAGACGCCCCCAATGGCGCAGTTTTCACCGGACTGACAGGGGATACCGGTTTCATTGACAGCACACACTGAGATGATCTCTCCTTCTGCGAAAGGAAGTCCTGCTGGCGGGCAGTTTTGACTGGGGCCAGGGACTGATACTTGGATACAACTCGCCGAACTCGGACAGCCATTTCCTTGTCCACAGAGCTGGCTGCATTCACCGGCGAATTGCCGATACGGATTGGGAACACACAACCCGCTCATGCATTCAGCCCCGCAGCGACAATTGTCACCGTATTGTCCATTACCGCGGTTGACCATGCCCATGTCTGGTGGTGTGGGCATCGCTCGGTCAGGCCTTGGAACCGCCGCATCTCGAGGTTGAGCGCGCGCATCCATTGGTCGGCTGGCTGCGTCACGTGGTTGTCCCCGATCTCGGACGGGTCGTGCATCGGGCATAGGTTGAGGCGGCAGGACGTCACCCATCGCGCCTGTGGATTGGCACTGGTCATTCACGCACCGTGTCCCCTGGGGACAACTGGCGTTCGGTCCGCAGGGAGCCACGCAACGTCGGCTCCCGGGATCACAGGTTCGGCCAAATACCACACAATCAGCATTGGTTCGGCAACTGCCTTCCGGCGTTCTGCACACCGAATCAACGCACAATCCGTCGGTACAATCGCTGTCCAGGCGACACTCTTGGATACATCGGCCCGTGCGTGCGGGCTCGCTTTCACTAGCTTCGATTGCGCCGTAGCAGACCAGCGGTAACGGGCAATCCGAAGAGACCAGGCAGCGATCACTTGTCGATTCGTCATTACAGCCCAAGCCCAGGGTCACAGTGGTGATGAACATGAAAACGTAAAAGGTTTGCCTGATCATGTGGGTCCTCCCGACAATGGGGCATCTAAAAACGGGCGATGTCATACAACTTAATACGCGAAATCACCAATTGGCGCCAATCGGACTCACTTTTTCGAGGTCCGCTGGCCAGGGGGCTTTGAACGCTAATTTATCTGTTTTAAATGGATGAGGTAAACTCAACCGGCCAGCGTGCAAAGCATGGCGATGTGCATCGGATTGTTTGGCGTAGACACGCTCTCCGATCAGTGGACAGCCGAGTTCGGCCATATGGATGCGAATTTGATGGGTGCGGCCCGTTTGTAATCGCACCTCCATGGCCGTGCGGCCGTCCGTTTGGGCTACACTTTGGTAATGAGTGATCGCGTGCTTGCCATATTTTGGAGTAACTATCGACAGAGTCTTTGTTGGGCGTTGTACCTGAAAAGAGCCATCCCGGGAACCTCGACGACCCTTTCCATTGTCGCGTATTAAGGTGCTGCTGATCGTGCCTTCCGATGGCGTTGGTATACCGTCAACTACGCAGAAATAAGTTCGCTCAACTTCGTTCGCATCGATTAATAATCGCATCTGACGAGCCGCTTTTGTACCGCGAGCAAAAATGATGAGACCCGATGTGTCTTTGTCCAGTCGGTGAACGACATGGGGTGGCTTACCGCCTCGGCATAGCGTCCGCGCGACCGTCAGCGCAGTGTCGCGTTCAGCTTGGTTCGTCGACGTCGATAAAAGGCCTGCCGGCTTGTTGAGAACGATCAACTCCGCGTCACGGTAAATCAGATGATCTGACGCAACCCGACCTTGCTTTGGTTTTGGCCGGGTCCAGTTTACGTCGATGGTCTGGCCTATATCGACCATCTGTGCGGGGTCCAAGGCGGGCTTACCGTTGACGCGAACTTTTCCCGTGTAAACGATTTGCTTAGCTTTTTTGTTGCTCAGACCCATAGTCGTCCGGAGCGCAGCAGCTAAGCGGGTTTTCGCGTCAACTTTGAAGTTGGTGTCTTTCATGCAACTCACCTCAACCTGAAAAGAATGTCTTCAAGACGCCCTTGTTGTTTTCTCGCCATTGCGTCTCTAGTCCAGGTGACCTATCGTGCCCCAGATTCAACAGCTCAGACCTATCCTGAGGCTGCATAGGAGAGTGACATGTCCGATTTATTTACACCACCCCCCATTAATGTTGACGGCGAGGGCGATCTCTATGTGGAGATCACAACCCGAATGGGTACATTGAAAGCCAGACTATTCGAGTCGGAGGCACCGATCACCGTCGCTAATTTTGTTGGCTTAGCTACGGGTGCTATCACCGAGAGTCCGTTCTACGATGGAATCCTCTTTCACAGGGTGATCCCAAACTTTATGATCCAAGCTGGGTGTCCGCAAGGTATCGGCGTCGGCGGACCCGGTTACTGTATTGCTGACGAATTCGATCCAGGCTTGCGACACGATCGGCCTGGTCTGCTGAGTATGGCTAACCGAGGGCCAAATACCGGTGGTAGTCAGTTCTTCATTACCGAAGTTCCTACACCATGGCTCGACGATAAACATGCTATATTCGGAGAGATCGTTGAGGGTGTTGAGCTCATCAGTGCCATCACCAACAGCCCAAGAGACGGTCGGGACAAGCCATTGGAGGATATCTCAATGGAAAGCGTGCGGGTCTATCGAGCTTGAGCTGCGATCGCATAGCTCACAGACTGGGTTTTCTACACGCCTTCAATCGGCCCCTTCGATGGCATGAATCATACGTTCTGTGACCTCGTCGGGGCTGCCCAGACCATCGACTCTCTTCAACAGCCCTCGCGACTCGTAAAAAGGGATAATCGGCGCCGTATCCGAATGATATTTGACCAGGCGTGCAGCGCATGCTTCTTCGGTATCGTCTTTGCGTTGAACAAGCCGTTCGACGATGTCTGTCGGGGCTGGGTTGAAGGTCATGTGGTAAATTGTCCCGGTATCAGGATCGGTTCGCCGACCCGTAATCCGCTCAATAATCAAACTGTCATCGACCTCGATTAAAATCACTGCATCGAGTTCAATGTCCGCTTTTTTTAAGGCTGCTTCGAGTGCCTCTGCTTGCGGTCGGGTTCTCGGAAATCCGTCTAACATAAAGCCCGATGATGCGTCTGATTGACTGATTCGTTCGATGGCCATACCAATGACCACGTCGTCCGGGACCAGTTCGCCTCGATTCATAAACCCTGCAGCTTCTAACCCGAGCGGGGTGCCCGACTTTACAGCGGCTCGCAGCATATCTCCGGTCGAAATATGAGGAATCTTGAATCGATTTAAGAGTCGCGCAGCCTGAGTCCCTTTGCCCGCACCGGGGGGACCAACCAATATCATTCTCATTGCTTTACTCCGTATTTCTTTGTTCCCATGCGTCGCCCCGACTCTGCTGAGGATTTTGGTCCACGTCAAGCCTCCCAGGTCAAACCACTGGAGGGTCAGTCGGACTGACCAGGCTCGGTTTGTCTGCTCTCTGGTTGTTCATCTTGATTTGGCTCATCCGTTGACGCAGATGCTGAGTACTGCGTCGACACGCGCGACACGCCTGCCCGTACGATGCGAACCCATTCATCAACCGTCTCTGGGTGACTCTCTTTCACTTGACCGATGAGCTTACGCCCCATGTCTTGGGCAGGGCCTGCTTTGATCCAGTCTAACCAATTGTTGACCAGATGTTTGGAGACGCCACTCCCACTTTTTAGGCCATTCTCCAACCAGGTCATGAGTGGATTGTCGTCTTTGGAATTTTCACTACTCATGAGTACACTGTTCCAATTTTCTGAGGCTATCTGAGCTCAATGAACACGCCGTTAATTTCCGATTGTATTTCCCCACACATGATTCGAGAAAATCGAACCGCTGAGATTCTAGTTTATCGGCTTCTACCTTTCTGACGATCTCAGGCTCTCCAACGGTCTTAAGAGCGATGATATGCGTGTAGAGCTTATCGCAAGTCGCTTCATCGGCGGTGCGCGTGCAGCTTGTACTGAGCAAACCCATTAAGACGATGACGAGCCATCCGACTGCATTCAATGTCGTTCGCTTTGGACCCAAGATAGCTTTCCTACGGCCTGTATTATCCTTCACCCCTCGCAACTTGCCTCAGTTGGCCAATCTGATCAAGACCAGCCGTTCGCAGGGGCCATATCTTAAGCTATTCGTTAGAAACGAAGGACAAAATTAGCCAATTCAACTCTTTCGGGTGACTATACGGCCAGAGAGCATCTCGGCCTCATGAATGTGCTGTGATGACGTGGGCCGGTTTCAGCTTGGGATGTGGTTTTGAAACAGACGATTCCAGTCGTGAACCTTGACGATTTCAATTCGACGGATGCCGCCCAGCGGCGTACATTTGTCGATCAGCTGGGTAAGGCTTTTGTCGAATATGGCTTTGTCGCCATTGAAAATCACGGCATAGAACCACAGGTTTTAAAGCGCGCATATGGGTCCATGAAGACCCTCTTCGAATTAGCTGCTCATCAGAAAAGCAAATACGAACTTCGAAAGATGGGGCGGCAGCGAGGCTACACGCCTTTCGGAAAAGAAAAAGCCAAAGATGCAACGGCAGCCGATCTCAAAGAGTTTTGGCACGTTGGCCCCGAATTCGAGCCTGATGACCCACTTCGACGACGGATTCCAGACAACATATGGCCTCTTGAAGTCCCGTCGTTTAAGCCTGATAGCTTGCACCTATGGAATGCACTTCACGGATGCGGAGTGAAGCTTTTGCGTGCCCTTGCACTGTACCTGGGTGAGCCCGAAGAGACTTTTAGCCAAATGGTTGACGGAGGCAACACGGTACTCCGCATGATCAGATATCCGGCGCCGACACCTGCCACCGATGGGATTTGGGCGGCCGCTCATGAAGACATCAACCTAATCACTTTACTGGTCGAAGCGTCGGACCCTGGTCTGGAACTCCGTACAAGAGATGGTGAGTGGCTGCCGATTATGCCCGTACCAGGCCAGTTGATTGCCGACACTGGGGACATGATGCAGCGCTTGACCAACGGTCTCATTCCAGCGACAACCCACCGTGTGAGGGCACCCCAGAGTGCTGCTGGACCCCGCTATTCTATTCCCTTCTTCATGCATCCACATCCGGACGTATATCTGGACCCCTTGGCCTCTTGCCTCGATGGTGACCAGGGTTTAGCGTATCCGCGGCAAACTGCGGAGGCCTATCTCGGAGACCGACTGCGAGCCAATGGCGTCCTGACAGTCGATGTTGATGTTGATTGGATTGTGGGCCGAACGATAGACGAAGAGACCGATTAGGGTCTCACGCAAGCGGCTCAACAGATCCAGATGGTTGCAATGCACTGTAAGCTGCTGTTCCGAGGAGAGCATCAGAGTGGAATGGCTCGAACAAATTCTAGTGATGATCAACAGCAATGCAGCGTTGGCTCCTTGGCTTATTTTTTCGTTGCTCGCCATCTCCGGATTCAATTTACCTATACCGGAAGATCTGGTTATTTTTGCGGCGGCGGGCCTCGGACTAGAACATCCAGACCTTGTGTGGCCATTGTTCTACGGCCTGTTTTTTGGCGTATTGTGTGGTGATTTTATCTGCTATGGACTCGGCCGTTATTTTGGACCCAAGTTGGCTCAGTTATCGTGGTTTTCATCCATGTTGGCACCTGAACGTTTGGACAAAGTTGATGGGTTTTATCGGCGTTATGGCTCCTTTGCCCTGATCATTGGTCGCTTTATACCATTCGGTGTCCGAAATGCGCTTTTGCTCGCCGCCGGTCTCGGCCGAATGCCCATGGCTCGGTTTCTTGTCGCTGATGTGATTGCAGTCGGTTTGAGTACAAGCGTCTACTATTCTCTCTATCTGACCTATGGCGCGCAGGCATTACGCTTCATCCAGGAGCATCAGGCCGTTTTTTTACTGGGCGGTCTCTCCGCACTTGTTTGTCTGGTCTTGATCCGTCGTCGACAAGCAGAGTCATGAATTTTGCTCCGTAGACTCGATGGGTAACCGCTTATTTTCTTCTTAGTTGATTGATCTTCGACCCGCAGTGCTTGTAAATCAAAAAACAGACAAGCGATACGCATTGAGAACTAAAAAGCAAAGGTGCTGACATGTTGAATGTAAAGCGACTGCAAATTTGTCTTCTGGGCCTCTTTGTCTTGGGCTGCAGCAAGACGTCTACGACACCTGAGTCGTCTTCGGAGTCTGACTCCGTTTCGAAAGCCAAAACAGCCGACCCGATCGTCGAGAAAAACAAAAAGCGTGCTGGAGCGACTCGCATCAAAATCACGTCTAAGCCGGCCCCTGAGCACAAACACGGGGATGAAGCTGAGGATGAAGATGAGGATCATAAAGAGCATGAAGAGATCACACCACCCGAGGAACTGATGGGGCTATGGGTTCTTGATGCTGATGCAGTAAAGAGCAGTCAACAATTCAAAATGATCCCAGAAGATAAGCGGAAGAATGCCGAGTTGGTTCTCTCAAAGTCAGATGTCAGCCTGACGTTGACCAAAGAGACGATCAAGGTGCAGGGCCGTTTCTTAGGTCGCGCCCAAGACGAAGTGGTCAGCTACAAAATAACGGGTCGCGAGGGTAACAATCTGGTCGTGGAAACGCTGATTGACGGCGAGAAACGCGTCCAACACTTTCTTCAAAAAGACAAGAAACTCATTGTTCGCACGGCTGGACAACCGATGTTTTTCAAACGCAAACCGAGCAATTAACGTGACGTCAGTCGTCCTGATGTGCCATAGCAGCAATGTCAACAATTGTCCAAGTCGCTGCTACCTAAAGGCCGTTGGTGACTCAACCAATTTACAATAGGTCTACTCTGGAGGGAGCCCTCATGATTCGTACTTCGACATTCACCGCCCTACTTATCTCAGTTTCATTTTTAGGGTGTGAGAAGACCAGCCCAGCTTCGAGTGTGCCCAAGAGCGCGAAAGTGCCTGAGGTTGCCAAGCCGAAAGTTGCCACGAGCCCTGTGACTGCCGCGAAGCCAAAAGTATCCGATTCGAAGCGGAGCCCAGAGTGTTTGGCAGCACTTGATTCTGTAAAGAGCCTGAAAGCCACCGGTACAGCGAGCCCGGAGGACATTAAAAAAGCGGTCGGGGCTGCAATGAATGTGTGCGCTCAACCACACCCAACAGCGGCTAAAAGGGGCGCGACCCCAGATAAGCCCGTGGAGCCCGCTGTTCCGGCTGGTACCCCTCCAGAAGGCCTTGCTGGCCGCTGGACCATCGATCCCAAAGGGATTGAAGCCCTGCCCGAATTCCAGAAACTGCCGGAAGGTCAGCGTGCGATGACCATGCAGATGTTTCAAAATCTCAAAATGGAGATCCAGTTTGGCAGTAATGAACTCGCGACAAATGGCACTTTCATGGGCCAGCTCCGCGCAGAAAAAACCGCCTTCAAGACCCTAAAACGCGAGGGCAATGTCTTGACCATTGAGACCAAAAAAGGCGACAAGATCGCATCGCAGCTTTGGACTATCGACGGCGACCGTCTGTTGATTAAAGACCTGACAAAGAACAACACATTGGTCTTGAAGAAAATTCAGTAATCGCTGCTGAAGCTGGGCTTTCTGACTCTCCACAGGCCAACGAGTGCCATAAGCAACCAGAGCGAACCCGACTGTGGTCCCTGGCTTTGACAGCCACCGTCACTGCCGCTCGATGTCATCATACCTTGAGGTCGAGTCGCCGGGTCGATGGGGTCTTGAGTCATATCCATTGGCTCGTCCACCATGTCCACTGGCATTGGGTCCATTTCCGTAACTCGTCCCGGATAGGGCAGATTGGGCTCCCGTAAATCGATGCTCGACAGATTGAGTTCATTAGACGCTGCAGATGCGACACAAGTGGGCGTGAGCATACCTTGGTCATCAAGATTGGCGACGGCGACGAAGCCCTGTTGACACCGGCATGCCGGGAATCCATTTAAAGTCAGGCACTCGCCGTTTTGGCCACAGAAGTTCCCCGACGAACAAAGATTCGGAAATTGGATTTGTCCTGAGTCGGCGGGCGCGCTGCTAAAATCAATGCGCGCATCTCCACAAGACACAATTTGGCGTCCCTGTGGGTCAAAACCAGCCCTTGCGATGGTGCCGTCCACGCAAGCACATCCAGCGCGCTGCCGCCCTCGCGCTTCATCGAGTTCAGCACAAAGACCACCTGCTCCGCACGCTTCAAAGGCACACGCATCCACCTCAGGAATCTCGCCATTGGCGCACAGGTTTTCTTCCTCACCGTTTCGCTCGGCTTCAATGACATGAATGTTCGACACATCCGGGCCGTCAACCCGCTGAAAGATCGGGTCGATGTCCATCTCTTCAGGGCTAAGTCGCGTGTATAAACGGGTGATATAGGGCTTGCTGGCTAAGAGGTCAGCCAGGGCATTACGGGCGTCAATCCCCTCTTGGCCCACCCGATCGGGTACGAAGCTTTCGCGGACAATCTCGACGAGTCTTTCTGTCGGTTCGGCGAGTTCTGTGACGAATCCCTTCCCACCCGCGGCATCGACCTTCCTTGCCACCAAAGGCAAGTAATTGTTCTCCCATCGATTGAAGTCCATCACCACGTCATCGTCGCCGATGGCGATATCAGGTACATTTCGTGGCCCATATTTCTGGTCGCCGAGAATCCAAACTTTCACACCCATTTCGAGTTGGGCTGCCACGGCTGTGAGCCGGAGGGGGATGGCAGGATTGGCGGCCGCGTAGGTCATCTTAATGGGCTGAATTGCATCGGTGTCTTCGCCCGGAGCCAGTTTCATAGCTAGAAACTTCATGTTCTCTGCCGTGTATAGGGCAATGAAAGGTTCCATAGCAGGCACGATTCGATATTCATTGTCTCTGAGCCACTGTACAAGTTCTCGTGGGTCTGCGGATTGAAGTGTAACCGTATCGAACGGGCCAACACGTTGTTGGTCCAAGACGATCACCGGGTCACCGCCGTCTTCAGCACCACCATTGGCAGCCGGCGCGTCGGCTTCCAGGAAAAAACAATCGTCTTGGAAGTTCCATTGTGGCTCTGTCACCAAGTCCAATGCGTTAAACGCCATCGACTGCCAGGTGTCGAGATCCGGAACAGCGGGCACGGGGACGATCCAGGCAAACGCGTCTGGCGCACCTTGATATTGGATCTCCACGTAACTGGTGATCGTATTCTCATCTTCCTGAACGAAAATGATCCTTTCAGCCTGTTGATCCACAGGTTGGGCATTACAGAAAAAACCACCACACGCAGCGGCTAAGGAGGGTGCGATGAGCCCAATCCAAAAAGCAGTGATCACGTTTAGTTTAGCCATGTCCCCAGTTCCTCCCTCGAGCATTGAATTTGTCCTAAAGCCCACTTGGGCTTTGGCCTCCTCTTCGAAAGTATCTAAAAAAAATCAGGGCGGGGTCAATAATTTGTGTAAGACTTAGCAGCCTATGCGTCTGGTCATCTGCAATGCGTTTGGGAGATGAATTTATGCCCTATATATTGGTTCTCTTTTTCTTACTTTCACCAGCGGCCGTTCTCGCCTGTGGTGGCCTTTTTTGTAACGCGCGAACGCCCGTCAATCAGGCCGCCGAGCGGATTTTATTCTCGAAGATCGACGACGGCTTAGAGATGCATGTTCGGATCACCTATCAAGGCCCACCCACTGAGTTTGGCTGGCTCTTACCAGTGCCTCGGGATGTAGAATACGGTTTGTCGACCGACCAGTTATTCACTCGGCTGGATACTCAGTTTGGGCCTCGGTTTAATCTGAGAACAGAAGTTGATGATGACTGTAGCTTCGATGCTCGGAATGGCTCGGAACCAGAGCTATTTGAAGCAGGAGGGGCAGACGCTGGTGTGCAAAATGACGAGGCTGACTCGGTGGCAGTTTTATCCCGAGAGGCTGTTGGACCCTATGACCTATCGGTTCTCCTCCCGACGTCTGTTGACGCATTACGAGACTGGCTCGATGCAAACGAATATCAAATTCCCGATGCAGCTGATGCAACCCTCTCGCCCTATGTTGAAATGGGCAGTGCGTTCATTGCGCTGAAGCTTCTCCCAGCCGCTGACAGCGGTGATGTCCAGCCGTTGAGTTTGCGTTTTGCAGGTGACATTCCAGCGGTGCCCATCGTGCCAACATCGGTGGCAGCCAATCCCGATATGGGCATCATTGTACACTTGCTGGCAGATGCCCGAGGGGTGTCGACGAATTACCGCCACGTAACCATTAATGAATCGACCATCGATTGGCGTAATCGTGGTTCAAATTACCCAGATGTTGTCAGTCAGGCTGTCGATGAAGCCGGCGGACAAGCCTTCGTGACCGATTTTGCTGGACCCCATGAAAATGCTGTATTTCTGGCGACTGTTAGCGAGGACGCACTCGATGCCATTCGACGGATTGAACCCACTGATGATGGTGCTTTTCTCTGGAGTCGAATCGAGTCAATTCTGAGATCTGAACTAAACCAGAATGACAGCGACCTAGCCCGGATCGCCCGGGGCGTGATCTCACTCCCGGAGACCATCGATATCAATGAATTCTTAATGCGACCCCGACGATTCGAAGGCAGCCCTTCCGCCGACTTAATCGACGTCGACACCGATGCATTACTGGCGCGAATCGAGTCAGAAATTAATGACGTGCGACAGGGTATTGGAGACTTATTTAGCAGAAATCCGTATCTCACAAGGCTTTATTCCACCATGAGTCCGGAGGAGATGACTCTTGACCCGGTCTTTGCATGGAACCGAGATTTGGAGAGTCAATCAAACGTCTACAATGCTGTGCGCCGCGTATCATGCGTCCTGGGTCGCCCAGACTGGGACAATGCGATCATCGAGACGGAAAGTGGGCTCAGTTTTCGTGAGCGAGATGGTGCCAATCCCAATGTGATTGTCCGACAGGAAGGTGAAACAATTCGTCAATCAGACGTGCCCGGTGCGTCGGTCATCGAGATTCAGATGCCCGCAGGACAGACGCAGGTTGTCACCGATAACCGCCCTGAAATTAGCGAGAAATTAGCCGTAGGGTCCAACACCGGTTGCGCATGTAGTTCAGCGGATCACGACCAGTCATCAGGGCTAATGTGGTTTGCATTGCTCTGTCTTTGGCCACTGCACCGTCGAGTTCGTTCCCTGCGTTCTTAAAGGGAAACGACGGTGACAATTCCTTGACGAGAGTTGTTCCAATAGGCTCATTGTGCTAGGCAGCCCCAATGGCTGGACTTTCAATTAATCCTCGCGCCCGCCCCCTCCGATACCCCGGAAAGGGGCCGGGCGTTTTACTTCTTCATGGTTTGACGGGAAGCCCGTACACCTTCGGCCCTCTGGCGCGCGCGCTGTCCGAACAAGGCTATGACGTCAGTGTACCCTTGCTACCCGGTCATGGCACCACGCCGAATCATTTACGTTACACGGGTTGGAATGATTGGCTGGTTGCAGCTCGTCAGTCGTTCGATGAGCTATCGGCTGGTCATGAAAAAGTTTTTATTATTGGCTTTTCAATGGGGGCTCTGCTCTCGACGGTGATCGCCCAAGAACGCGGGCAACGGGTTGGTGGGCTCGTGGCTATGGCAGTCCCCCTCGAACTCGATTTAAAAAGCCAGACGGTCTTGTCGTTGGCGCGCAAGATTCCCATTGCAGCGGTCTATCCGTTTGCGAAGAAAGCCAATGGACCGGATGTGTCGGATCCGGCCATTGCTGCATCCATGCCCAGTTACGACCGTACGCCCCTCAGCTCGGCAGCCAGCATGCTGGATGGCCAAGTGGTGGCGGCTGACCGGGCGCGGCGTTTAAGCGTTCCCGTCCTCGTCCTACACGGGCGCGGCGATCATGTCGCACCCGTTCGCAATGCTCGAGTCTTCTATGATCTCCTGCAGACGCCGAACCGCCGCTTGATCATTTACCCAAAAAGCTGGCATATCCTCCCATTGGATGTCGAGCATGAACACGTTGAAGCCGATATACTTGATTTTTTGAGAGCACCGGAGCGTTTAGGTCTAATTGATTGAGGGGGTGACACCATGAGCAAATATGTAATGGCCATCGACCAGGGAACGACGGGAACAACCGTTCTCATTTTGGACAGTTCGCTGGCTGTCCTTGGACGTCATACAGTCGAATTTGCTCAAATCTATCCACAACCAGGCTGGGTTGAGCATGAGCCTGCTGCCATTTGGGACTCCGTTGTTGCCGCCGTTGGTGGCGCGGTTGTGGACGCTGGCATCGCAACAGATCAAATTGCCGGGATTGGCATCACCAATCAACGTGAAACAGCTGTGATTTGGGATAGAGAGACGGGCGATGCCATCCACAATGCCATCGTTTGGCAATGTCGCCGTACAGCTGGTGTGTGCGAAACCTTGGCTAAAGGCGGTCATGGGCCGCTCATCCGAGAGCGAACGGGGTTGGTCATCGATGCGTATTTTTCGGGGACAAAAGCAGCCTGGCTACTCGACAATGTCCCCGGAGCTCGGCAGCGAGCGACCCGAGGTGAGCTCGCATTCGGAACCATAGACTCTTTTCTTGTTTGGAAACTCACATCCGGTCGGAGCCATGTCACGGATGTCTCCAATGCAAGCCGTACAATGCTAATGAATTTGCATACGCGCCAATGGGACGATGACCTTCTCGACCTCATCAATGTACCCCGTTGCATTCTGCCTGAGATTCGCAGTTGTAGCGAGGTCTATGGGACAACACGCGGCTTTCCTGGACTCCCTGATGGAATTCCTGTGGCGGGCATGGCCGGGGATCAACAGTCCGCTTTGTTTGGACAAGCATGCTTTGGTTTAGGCGAGGCAAAGTGCACCTATGGCACAGGTGCGTTTCTTCTGATGAATACAGGTGACGAAGCCGTTCCAAGTCAAAACGGTTTGCTAACGACAGTGGGCTGGCAGATTGGAGATGATGTTACCTACGCGTTAGAGGGGTCCGCATTCATCGCAGGGGCCGCAGTTCAATGGTTACGAGATGGGCTTGAGTTGATCGAGACTGCACCTGAGGTGGAAGCTTTAGCGAATCAAGTGGACGACACAGGCGGGGTCTATTTTGTCCCTGCTTTGACGGGCTTGGGTACGCCTCATTGGAGACCGGATGCGCGGGGTCTCATCACGGGCATTACTCGCGGCACGACAAAAGCCCATATCGCCCGTGCAGCACTCGAAGGCATTGCGTTTCAGAACTACGATATACTTCATGCCATGAGCCAGGATCTGAATCGGCCGTTGACCCAATTGAAGGTCGACGGAGGGGCTGCCGCCAACGATTTGCTCATGCAATTTCAGGCCGACCTTCTCGGCGTCGAACTGGTGAGACCAACCATGCTCGAGACCACAGCACTCGGCGCGGCATTTCTTGCTGGACTCGCTGTGGGCGTTTGGGCTGACCTGGGTGCCGTCAAAGAGGCATGGCAAGAGAATGCGCGCTTTCAACGGACCCTCTCCGAAGGCGAGGTCGCTTGTGCATTGACTGGGTGGCGGACCGCGGTCGAGAAAAGTTGAGTCTGTCTAAGGCAGCGTTGACAACCGCCGGTTTGCTGTAAGGTCGATGGGTCTTAAACAATACTCCAAGCTGATTAGCCTCGGTGCGAAGAGACCGTTTGGATTTACTTGAACGTGTGTTTTTGGACCTGTTGTAAGAGTTCTATACCCCGCCGAAGAACAGATGCCCGCCAGCGGTCCGTATCCGGCCTAAAAGCATCGAGCAGCCCTTGTTTCGAACTGTGTTTCAAATCTCCATTTCCCCATTGATGCCAGCGGTTTTCTTGTCTCAGCGCATAAAGCACCTTCAAGCCGGCGATGGTGCCAAATTCCTGGGTGATGAAATCAACCTCCGCCGACCCCAGTTGACGACATACAGCCGCTGGGTGTCCGCCGTTTATCTGATATGCGATCGATTGGTCGGCATCCCATGGAGCGATTCGGTCTCCAAAAATTCTCGCTAGATGTTGATAAGACGGGTCGTCCTTGCCTGCATCGATGAGGAGGGTGTCTTCGCCCGATTTGCCGAGACCCGTATGGACATCGATAGCGCAGACTGAATCGACGCGTCCAAGGCTTTTCTCCAGCCAATCCAGGTACGTCCTGGGTCCTTCTTCAAGCTGTTTTCCACCGAAAAACAATCCCCGTGGATAGACATATTGGCCTTCTGTGATCGCCTGTTTCAACGTGCTGTAACCGTGCTGAATAATTTTGGCTAGGCTTCTGAGCAAGAAGAAATCAAAGCGGGGACCACTCTGCGGATTCAGGGTTGAATGCATGGCTTTGTAGCCATCGGATACGCCATCATAGGGCGCATTGTCAGGCAGAAAATTTCGGTTGAGGTCGACGTTGTTCTCGTTGACTCGGCGAAGCCAAGCCATACCGTACGGATTCAGTACATGGACGAAGATAATGGCATCTCCGTCGTCCGGTACACACACCTTGTTTGCGATGGCTGCTAACTGAATGGCGGACCCGGCAAACCCTTCGACACCATGGGTGCCTGAGATATGCAGGATGGCCCGTGTGGGCTGGATTGAGCCAAACCATCCGATATCGATCGATAAGGAATCGCCATCGGGTCCACGGGCTGCAATGGGCAATTGGGTATGAATACCCTCTTCTCGCGCGACCAGTTCGATAAAGCGCTGTCTGGCCTCTGAATAGCTACTCGAAAACCACTGTTGTTCGTACAAAATTACAGTCCCTCAAAACCCATTGACCCCACAGTGGCCTATACCAAGGGCCGCGGTAACTTACAAATAGGCTGGGTCTGGTTCAATGGCGCGTTTTGCCTAGAACAAGTAGGCTGCGAGACGTTTTCGATGTGTGATGACCAGCGGATCATCCATGCCAACGGCTTCGAACAGGGAGAGCATTGCTTTCCGTCCACCATCATCGCGGAAGCTACGATCCTGTTTGACAACCTCCAGAAATGAGTTGAGTGCATCGCTCATTTCACCGGCGACAGCGTAGGTCGCTCCCAGTTTATACCAGGCGTCAACATCTTTGGGATCATGCTCAATTGCAGTAAGGAGCGTCTTTAAGTCGCCCGCGTCGATTGAAAAGTTAAGAACCCCGCGGAGCTTTTCTGCGTTGGAGTACATCGGATTTGCTTCAGTGATCTTGTCCAACCAACCGACTGCAGCACCTTCGTCGCCGTGTCCGAGTGCGAGTCGGGCCATTCCAATGAGTGCTTCCCCATTGTCTGCATCATCTTCTAATACGGTGCGGAAATTGCCGGCTGCAGCGTCGGTATCACCTCGCTCTAAAGCACGTCTTGCCAATTCAATAGGCGGCACTTCAGGCGCTTCGACATGTCGCTCGACCAAGGCGCGAATCGCCGATTCAGGCTGCGCACCTTGAAATCCGTCCACGGGGCGACCCCCTTTGAAGAGGTAGACGGTCGGCACAGATTGGATACGCAGTGCCATCGCAACCTGTGGTGCCTTGTCGATGTCAACCTTGACCAGTTCAAAGCGACCCTCATATTCCTTCGCAAGGCTCTCGAGGATGGGTCCGATTGTCTTACATGGGCCACACCACGTCGCCCAACAATCGAGAAGCACCGGCACCTCTTGGCTTCGGATGAGTACCCGCTCCTGAAAATCTGCATCGCCTGCGTTAAAGACGTACGTCTGCTCATCCATTGTCTTCTCCTTGTTGATCCCGGCACCGACACTAGACACGGCATTCTGAAATGCAAGCCCCCAACTCATTTTATCTGCTCAAAACCATGATTGAAGGGGCTGTCATGAGCTCAGTTCATCCTCATATGAAGCATCTTGGATCGGCAGCGAAGACCAATGCAGGTCACATAGACGTGCTTCAAAAGCACAAAATAGACCATCGAACGGCTTGCTGCTCATCACCCGATTTGATAGACCTGGCACCACAAACCAACCTGCTTACCTTAGGAACGTACAATGGCTTTGGATTACAGCGAGCTTCTTGGTCACGACGCAGCCGATCTTCTCGAACACAAATGTTCGACGATCTCCGCAGAAAATCTTTATTTACCCGGTCCAGACTTTATTGAACGGGTCGTCTTGGAGTCGGATCGACCCAATCCGGTTCTGCGCAACTTGCAATGGATGTGGGACACAGGTCGTTTAGGTGGCAGTGGCTACCTGTCGATCCTGCCCGTAGATCAAGGCATTGAGCATACGGCTGGCGCATCGTTCGCGCCCAATCCCATTTATTTTGATCCGGCAAAAATCGTTGAGTTAGCCATTGAGAGTGGTTGCAGCGGCGTCGCGTCAACTCTCGGCGTACTCGCATCGACGGCGCGTAAGTATGCTCATCGGATTCCATACATCGTCAAGCTCAATCACAATGAGTTGATGACCTATCCCCAAACCTATGAGCAGATTTCGTTTGGGAGTGTCCAACAGGCATTCGATATGGGTGCTGTTGGCGTTGGCGCCACCATTTATTTCGGGAGCGAAGACAGCAATCGGCAACTGATCGAAATTGCAGAAGCGTTTGAGGAGGCCAATAGCCTTGGTCTATTCACAATCCTATGGTGCTACACACGAAATAGCGGGTTCAAAAAAGATGGTGTCGATTACCATACGGCAGCGGACCTGACGTCTCAGGCAAATCATCTCGGTGTCACCATCAAGGCAGATATCATTAAACAAAAGATGCCCACCAATAATGGCGGCTTCTCTAACATTGGTTTTGTCAAAACCCACCCGTGTATGTACAACAGCCTTTGTACTGACCACCCCATCGACCTCTGTCGATACCAAGTCGCTCATTGTTACATGGGCCGCAATGGCTTGATCAATTCGGGTGGTGCGAGCGGCGACAATGACTTCGCTGATGCCGTGAAGACAGCCATCATCAATAAGCGCGCTGGCGGCATGGGCCTAATCCTTGGCCGGAAGGCGTTTCAGCGCCCCGTCGCTGAGGGTGTTCAGCTCTTAAATGCCGTCCAAGACGTCTACCTCGACCCCAAGGTCACTATCGCATAATTGAGGGTCAGACAGAACGCGGACGTTTTAACGGAGCCTCACTCGAATGCCAACCGATGAACCCGCAGGTCGTCGGTGAGTTCCGGGTGGAAACTGGCGGCGATGAGAGCGTCTTGTCTGACCATCACCGGTTCTCCATTGGTCTGAGCGAGCACCTCGACACCGGCCCCGATGCGGAGAATTCTCGGTGCTCGTATAAACAAAAGCTTGAGGGGCACAGGGCCGAAATGCGGTTGTGTCGAGTCGAGATCCGCAAGGGTCTCGCCGCTGTAGACCTGCCGACCCCAACCGTTTCGAGCGACGCTCATATCTATCCAGCCGAACGAGGATTGCTCTGGTTGAGACACCTGGGTTGCCGCCAGGATCATGCCGGCGCACGTTGCAAGAGTCGGACAGCCAGAGCGCACCAATTCATCGATGACGCTCCAATGTCCAAAGCGCTTCATCAGCTTGATTTGGGTCGTGCTTTCACCACCGGGTAAAACGAGTCCGTCGATGCCAGTAAGAGCGTCGACGTGCCGAATGGCGCGCGTTCTGTATCCGCAGCGACCGAGAGCTCTCAGGTGTGACTCATAGCCACCCTGGAGGGCAAGAACCCCGATGGTTTTGGACATTACCAGCCTCGTTGAGACAACCGTTCACTGTCGCCCAAGCGAGCGATTTCAAGTCCTGGCATCGCCTCGCCCAGACCGGTGCTGATTTCAGCCAGCTTCGCCGGATCCTGCCAGTAGGTCGTCGCTTCGACGACTGCTTTCGCTCGCCGTTCGGGGTCATCACTCATAAAGATGCCCGAGCCGACGAAGACCGATTCAGCTCCGAGAGCCATGCACAGAGCGGCGTCCGCCGGTGTTGCGATACCACCAGCGGCGAAGTTGGGCACCGGAAGCCGCCCGGTCTCTGCAACCTGTTTGACGAGAGCAAATGGCGCTCCGATTTCTTTTGCCTCGGTCATGAGTTCTTCTGGTCTCATCTGGGTCAGCAGGCGGATGTGTCCGTGGAGGGTTCTCAAGTGGCGCACACCCTCGACGATATTACCGGTACCCGCTTCGCCCTTTGTCCTTAACAGTGCAGCCCCTTCGCCAATGCGTCGCAGTGCTTCCCCTAAATCTGTGCAGCCACAGACGAAGGGCACCTTGAAGTCATTTTTTTCAATGTGGAACGCCTCATCAGCCGGCGTGAGCACTTCGCTTTCGTCGATGAAGTCAACTTCGAGTGCTTCGAGAATCCGTGCTTCCATAAAGTGCCCGATCCGGCACTTTGCCATGACCGGAATCGATACGGCTTTCTGGATCTCCCTGATCATGCCGGGGTCGCTTGCTCGAGCCACGCCACCGTCTTTGCGGATCTGGGCCGGTACTCGTTCGAGTGCCATCACGGCACAAGCACCGGCGTCTTCCGCGATCCGCGCTTGGTTTGCGTCGACGACATCCATGATGACGCCGCCCTTTAGCATTTCCGCAAGTCCGACTTTAGCTGCAAAAGTTGAAGTTTCCATGTTCCATTCCTTTCTTCCCTACGCGCTCTTAGCCTGTCGCCGATTGGGTTGCAACCCGATCCAGCACCAAAATCTACCCACCACTCAGCCCCGTCCGAATTTAATAACCTACGAACACTTGAATTAGGGTATTAATGAGGGCGGGCAATCAGTAACCGAGTTCCTATACACGGCTCTCTACACTAGGAGTCGTGGGCTATGCTTCTGGATTCAGTCGAGTTTGAATGGGTGACAATAAAATAAGCCAACGGGCCGAACCGATTCACGAGGGATTCCGCCGATGGGCCCAATTAATGATCCGATTTCGGTACGCGGTCATCATGGCGACGGCCGCACTCGTTTGTGTTGCAGGCTACTTCGCGGCGACTCAAACTCGGCTCGATACCAGCGTTGAAGCCTTCGCTCATGCCGAATCTGAGACGCAGTTTGTACTGAATGAATACCGAAAAACCTTCGGCGATGATGCAATTTTCCTGGTCCTCATCAAAGGCGACGTTTTCTCCATCCCCTATCTGACAAAACTTCGAGACCTACACCGTTCACTTGAAAAGCTCGATATCGTGTTGTCGACCGACGGCTCCGAAGCTGTCTCGCCGAAGACCGACACGACGCCATCAACGCAAGCCGAAGACGCGGACGCCTTCGGCGACTTTGATGGATTTGGCGATGATGGGTCCGAGGATTGGGATGGGGAGACCACCACGGTTGTTGAAGAGGTGACATCCATACTCAATGTCCGCGAGACCCGTCGTAATCAGGGCGGCAGTCTTGTTGTAGGAGAACTTCTCGACCCTTTTCCTGTGGACGGCGACTTAGAGCAACTCAAGGCCAAAATTACCAATGACCAACGCCTAGTCGGTCAAGTCGTTGATGCCGCGGGTGAGTATTCTGCCATCAGTGTCCGCACACAGAAACTGACCGATTCCGACGCTCAACGATTATTTAATGCCATCCAAAACCTTGGTGCTCAATTCAGTACGCCTGGATTTCATGTTCAAGTGGGTGGCCTGCCTGCGCTCAATGCTGAGCTAAATCGGTTGCTGACGTCCGATCTCCATTCCATTTTCATTTGGTCTGTGGTGGTGATGTTCTGTGTGCTCTTGTATTTGTTTAGGCATCCGCTCGGTATTTTCCCGCCCCTGTTTGTTGTCATTGCCTCGGGCTTGATCACGGTGGGGACATTGGCCTTCATTGGCATGCGTCTGACCATGCTCAGTAATATCCTGCCGGCATTTCTTTTCTGTGTTGGGATCGGCCACTCGGTTCACTTAATTTCTGTATATCGTGACTCCATGGCGGAAGGTCGGTCTGCACACGATGCGCTTGCCCACGCGTTGGCGACCACCGGAGTCCCTATCTTCTTCACCTCTCTGACCACAATGGTCGGTCTATTGAGCTTTCACTTTGCGAGCTTAGAAGCCATCCAGGAAATGGGTTATTCGGGTGCTTTCGCTGTTTTCTTAGCCTTTGTTTTGTCGGTTACATTCCTACCGGCTGCTCTGAGCTTCAATCGAAAGGGTCGTTTCGGTCGGGTTGAACTCAGTCAACGCGACTTTCTGGATCGTTTTCTTGATTTCTGTTTGTGGTCATCGGGTCCTGATAGTCGGTCAGCACCTGCTTTTACAAAAGCTCACCGCGTTCGAAAACGGCGAAATTTGACCCTTATGGTCGTGCTCGTGGTCGCTGGGGTAGGTGGGAGTCTCCAATTGACGGTCTGGCACAATCCAATGTCCTGGATGCCAAAGGACGTCAAGATCAAGCAGGCCTTTGACAGCATCGATACCCACCTCGGTGGAACGGCCAACATCCAAATTCTCATCGACAGTGCAGGACCGAATGGGATTAAGGACAAGGCACTCCTTAACGGGATGGCCGCCCTACAAGACCACATCAAAGCATACAGAGATCCCATTGTCGGCGACATTGTCGGTAACGGCATCAGCATCGTGGATATTGTCAAAGAGACCAATCGTGTGATGACCGAAGACCGCGCCATTGACTATGCCATTCCTGAGACCAATCGGGGGGTAAGTGATATGCTTTTTTTGTTCGAAAATGCGGGTCGAGAGCAACTGGAGAGGCTGGTGACCGCCGATTACACCAGGACTCATATGACCATCCGCATGAAGTGGTTGGAAGCGACGGCGTATTTCGGTTTAACAAAACATATCAGCGAGGGGGTTGCCACTCACATCCCGGAGAATGTCGAGGCGCGACCAACTGGCTCCGTGTACACTTTGGTGACGACAATCGGTCAAATGATTCACGACCTCTTGGCGAGCTTCGGAGTTGCCTTCGTGGTCATTACGTTGATCATGATGCTGCTCTTGCGCAGCATCAAGTTGGGCTTGATCGCGATGGTCCCGAACTTGATGCCCATCATCATGATCATGGGAATTATGGGTTTGTCCGGAATTCCCATCGACATGAATACGTTATTGATCGCGTCCATCGCAATTGGTTTGGCTGTTGATGATACCATTCATTTGCTGCACCATTTTCGGGTTAATCATCAAAGTTCTCATGATCGGGAGGCTGCTTTGCGAGCTGCCGTGAGCCATTCAGGTCGGGCAATGGTCAGTACGACACTCATCCTCATGTTGGGTTTTTTCACGTATCTGGCCGCCGACATGACGAATGTGACACGCTTTGGGTTCCTAGTAGGCAGCACTGCCTTATTGGCCCTCTTGATCGACCTATTCTTTGCGCCGGCTTTGATCAGAACCTTTTATCCCCTGTCCAATGATAAGACGGAGATCCAAAATGCTTAATCAACACAGTCTTCTCGCCCTTACTGCCTGTCTCTTGTGCACTGACAGCTTTGCTCAGGCACCACCGAACCAAGTTGTCCAAACTGCTCAGACGGCGGTCACTGCTGCTTCCACAGATGCAAAAGCCATCATGACCGCGGTGGAGTCTAGAGACAAAGCGAACCGTGTAAAAAGCACATTACTTCTCAAGATTATCGATAAGGGCGGCCGAACTCGGGAGCGAACCATGCGGTCTTGGGCAATGGAGACAGGGGCATCTGAGCGTCAGCTAATGGTCTTTGATAGTCCCGCGGACGTCCAGGGGACATCATTACTGTCTATCGACCATGACGATTCCAAAAAAGATGATGACCAATGGCTTTATCTCCCCAGTTTGAAAAAAAGTACACGCATTTCGAGTGGGGATAAGTCAGGGTCATTTATGGGCACGGATTTGACCTATTCGGATATGACGCGCTCGGCGACGTCGGACTATGAGTACACGATGGTAAAACAGTCGATTTCTGTCGGCAAAGGCGACGGGGCTGAAGATTGCTGGCTCATCGAAGCGCGTCCGGTCACCCAAAAAGCCAAGGATGAGACCGGATACGTCAAGAGTCGACTCTGGGTAAGCAAATCCAAATTGTTACCCGTTCAAATCAAGGCTTGGGTGCGCGAGGGTCGAAAGCTAAAGTTCATTAAATTTGATGACCTCAAACTGGTTGGTGGCCATTGGATGGCTCATAAAATCAGTGCTCGAACAACCCGGTCACGCGAGGTCTTGTCGACGACGATTATTCAGTTTGCGGATGTCAGTGCAGACAATGCGGATGTCAACGATGGTTTTTTTGATCAGAATGCGCAGTGGTGGACGCGCTGATAATGGGTCGTGCCGTCCTGGTTGCATCGATTCTGTTCCTTGCCACGCCCCTGGCGGCCCAGACGGAAGACGCCGACTGGGGAGATGACCAAGATGAGTTTGGCTTTGCGGACACGCCCGATATCGACCTGTCTGCCCAGCCGACTCTGACAGCGCTTCAACTAAAAGGCTTTCTTCGCAGTCGAGCAGGCTTTTGGCTCAACCGGCTCGACGAAGATCCAATCTCGACATTACGGCAAAGTCTCGACTTGGATGGTCTCTACAAAGGCACGGGATGGCGCGTGGTTCTCGGTGGTCATTTCGAATACGATGGGGCCTACGAATTGGATGAATCACGCTACGACGATGCGACCTTAGCCAGCTACCGCGCCCGCTACTTTCCGAGAGAGCAATATGTGGCGTTTCAAACGGCGTTTATCGATGTCAAGTTCGGTCGGCAAACCGTCGCATGGGGCGAAGGAGATGTATTTAGTCCACTTGATATCGTCAACCCCCGAGATCTACGAGAGCCAGGGCTCGCTGACCTAGATGATATTCGTCTATCGATCCTTGCCACCCAGCTTGGTGTTGTATCCGCCGTCGGCCGATTCGAATTGATCGCAACACACGAAGGGTACTTTGGCGAACAACCAAGCCCTCTGTCTGAATACAGTCCATTAGCTCAGGTTCTGCGCGCCAATGACCTGGCCTCTACATTCTTGGACGACCGGACCGTCAGATATAAGCACACACAGGCGCGTTACGGACTCGAGAGCGGGAATATCGTCGCCCGTTGGCTTCTCAAGGCTGAAGGGTTTGATCTGGGCTTATATTACGGGTGGCTTCGAGACCGACAAGGGGTGGTCGTGTTACCGGAGGGTTTTGAACTCTTAGATGGATTGCTAGATGCGGGTGTTTCGGTCAATGATTTGGCTGGGTTCCCAGAATCCATAGACCTGGAACTAGACCACCGAAGATATTCTTTAACGGGCGCGTCTATCTCTTTCGTGACAGGCTCTTTTGTCGCCAAATCTGAATGGCTCATGGAGTTTGATAAAGCTTACAATACAGGGCGTGTGAGCGCGTCTATTCCAACCATCGACATCGACACGATGACCCTGCTGACCGGCATGGCGGGTGTGACTTATTCTGGCTTTAGTGAAACCACGGTGAGCTTGGAGGCACAGCAATCTTATCCGTTGAGTGGTGGGACCAATGCGCTCTTTCCTGTCTCAGCCTTTCAGACCGCAGCTCGAGTGTCAAAGAGCTATCTGCGAGAGCGATTGAGACTTGATGTGGCCGCAACGGCGATGGGATTAAAGGCCCAATACGGCTGGCTAATGCGGGGCGGTTTGGCCTATGAATTAGTTGATGCGTTGAAGCTGACAGCCTTGTACGTTCATTACGGGGCAGGAACGGCATCGACAGTCGGTCCGTTCAATGGTTTGAAAACACACGATCAACTCTGGCTTCAGATTCGATGGGACTTTCAAATTTTGTAGGGGGTTAAACGAGCATTATGAAGAGGCAAGATAAGGCGGACCGAATTGGCAACATGCTCGAAGAGCTCTACCCGGAAACGCCCATTCCCTTAGACCATACCGATCCGTTTACGCTTTTGATTGCGGTGCTGCTCAGTGCGCAGAGCACCGACAAGAAAGTAAATGAAATCACGCCAGGGCTCTTTGCTCGGGCGGATAACCCAAGTGCGATGATGGCACTCAGTGTCGAGGAGATCGCGCAATTGATTCGGCAAATCGGATTGGCACCAACCAAAGCAAAGAATATCCATAAGCTGAGCACTGATTTGGTCGAGCGCCATGGTGGACAAGTCCCGCCTGATATCGACGCTCTTGAAGCTCTTGCTGGGGTTGGGCATAAAACGGCATCCGTTGTCATGGCACAAGCATTCGGTGTACCGGCATTTCCTGTCGATACGCACATCCATCGACTCGCGGCTCGATGGGGTCTATCGTCTGGACGAAACGTAGAGACGACGGAACGAGATTTGAAAAAGCTGTTTCCGAAAGAGAAATGGAATCGGCTGCATCTCCAAATCATTTACTTTGGCCGTGAGTATTGTCCCGCCCGACACCACGATTTGTCCACCTGTCCAATCTGTAGTTGGGCGGCCACCAAGAAGCGGATCGCGGAAGAGGCGAAGATGAACAAAAGCAAGCGGATCAGACGGTAATCCTCACCAGGTGATTCCAAGACCGCCGTCTACTGGGAGCACAACGCCTGTGATCGCTTTCGGTCCAATGGCTAGAAACTCAACCGCCTCAGCAATGGGTGCCGCGCCGGGTTCAATGCCCATGGGCGTTCTGTCTAGGCGCAGTTGTCGTTCGGCATCCGTAAACGTTTCTGGCATCAGTGCAGCACCTGGTGCCACTCCATTGACTCTGATCTCGGGCGCCCATTGCGCAGCCAGGCCTTTGGTCAGAGATTCCAGCGCGGCTTTGGTAGCCGAATAGTGTACGTAGTCCGATTCTGGACGGAGTGACGCGATATCGAGCAGGTTAATGATGGCTCCATTGCCCTGACGCCGCATCCTTGGTGCAGCGAGTTGGGCTAATTGGAAGGGTGCGGTGATATTCACAGCGATGTGGGTATCCCACATCTCTTCGGTCACGGCTTCTGGGGCTGATGGCTGGAAAATTGCCGCGTTGTTTACGAGGATTTCCAGGGGCAATCCAAGGGCATCGACGTGGTTGAAAATCACGCCAGCACCGGCCCTCTGACTGAGGTCAGCACAAATATGGGAACCACCCAATTCAATGGCCAATGACCGTGCTCTATTCTCGTGGCTGAACGCATGGATGACAACATGGTAGCCAGCTGCCGCGAGCCGTCGGCTGATGGCCTCACCCACTCGAATCGCACCGCCGGTCACCACGGCGACCTTGTCTCTTGCTTGTTGATTGGTCACAGGAGACCCTTTCCTCTATTGTGTGAAGTTTAAAAAGACGCTGATCGCCTTGGAGAGCTGCCCTTGTTCCGGTCCTGGTAGCGACTGCTCTGAGGTCGTCCACCTCAGTGTAATTTGCCGAAATTGGCCGGGTTGAGTTGGAATGTCTGCCGCCATGTCCTCGGGCAAAATTAATTCGTTCAAAGTCGGGTCAATGACGTCGCATTCGACAAGGGTCTGTTGTCCAATGTCCGTGTCTCGGTAACTGAGGGACATTTGAAGTGGACCCGTTCCAAGCGGCAGCTGTGTCCAGCGAATGGACAGGGGCTGCGTGGTATCGACAGCGCGCGTATTTGGATTGGGGCTGACGATTTGAAAAGGCGGCTGCTCTCTGAGGTCAGTGCCGCCCGCTATACGGGTCTCGGTCCGTTGTCCAGCGGTCAGCAGCACGGCATGAGGTCCAAATGTAAGGCGGCGACTCATTTGTCGGAGTAGGTAGACCCACATCGAACTGCCCTCGATACCTTGACCGGAAAACGTTTGCGGTAGGGTCAACTCGCCATCATCGATGACAGTCGCATCCAAAACCAAGTGCTCGATTGCTTGATAGAAGGCGACGCGTCTGAAGATGACCTTACTCCCTCCGATGTAAAGCCTCAGGCGGCCGTCTGATGCACCGTCGGGTTGCCAACGAATTGTGGGCGGCTCCGTGTTCATGTTGGTCATAAAATGGGCGACACTATCTAGGTTGTCTTCCGATTCTAATTGAATTGGATGGGGCATTGTCACCTCGTTTTCGAAGGCCGGGATTTGCGGGCCCCCCGTCGTACTCACGTGTATCTCCGAGTCAGCTTGAAACTGAATTGTTACGGCTGATTCATCATCTGGTGAATAAAAAACTCGCTCTGAATTTGGGTCAAAGTTCGGTCTCAGTGTGACGGTCCGTCCATCGTTGGTCATCGAGACAAGTCCAAGGTTTTCATCCGCTGTCTCCGTCAATGTAAGTCGGGTGACACGACAATTGGCATTGGGTATATCCACAGAGCTCACGCCAATAATTCGAGCTGCGAGTCCAATGAGTCGGCTTGTGTTGACAGGATTGTCAGTCGCCTGCGTCAGATTGACTGACCAAAGTTGGCAGCCTCCTGGAGGCAGTCCCCCACACCCCCCGCATGCATTGGTGGTCCCTTCATCGATGAGACCGTCAGCGTCATCATCCAGACCGTCACACAGATTTTCAGCACTGACTCTGCGTCCTTCATCTTGCCGTTCTGACTCGGGCCCAGCATCCATTGTCGCATCATTCAGACTCACGGCATCATGTCTAGAAGCATCTGATGGGAAGGAGTCTAGGCTCATATTGCCGCCATCGGCACTGGTCGCCTCGCGGTCTCGGCTGGTCCCATCACAGCCATGGGTCAAAATCAAAATTCCGGTTAACCAAAACAATCGATTCATTGAGCACCCCTTAAACATTCACCCGCGACACAGTGGATTTAGACGACCTCTAACCGAATTGACGTATACTTCAAAGTCTCCTCTGCCATCGACGCTGTCGATATCAAATTAACAGGGTATCCGGACGTGGGTCAGGGAAATGTGGGTTTGGTGCTGGGGTGACTACTTGCGACGCTTACGGCGACGGGGCTCCGGCAATCTGGAGAGGTTATGCAAATCTTTAAGGCCGGCCACGAATCCATCCAGGTAGTCTTGTGAAACGCCGGCACCCAAGTCGAGTGCTCGTCCCGCTAGGGCCGCCGCATTATACGGGCCGATGGTTAAGTCTTCCTCGGCATCACGCCCATCCGTAATCTCGAAGATATCATCCACGGACCGGTCAGCGGTGAGCGTCGTCAGGTCTCTCAATCGGGGTAACTCACGTCTCATCAATTGGTTTCTAGACTCGGTCAAGTCCGTGGTCTCAACGACATCGACTGTTTGTGCGGTGGTGGTTTTGCCCACTTTGTCCCCTGTGTAGGTGTAAGTGCGATTTTCGCGCCCTATTATCCACACTTTTATCCGCTTGTACATCCCTCTTTTGATAAATCTTTAGGGAACCGAAAGGTTTAATCTTAAGTTAATGAAATTATTCTTATTTTTATTTTTTTATTAAGCTTAATCTGATATTTCACAGCGTTTAGCGGGGACCGGATCTTGGGCTGATTAAGTCGACGTAGTCTTTGGGTAAACGACGTTCACTATGGGTCTCAATCGCCCCTGCAATCCTCAACAATTTACTTTCCGTCCACGGGGCGCCCATCAGTTGAAGGCCAACGGGGAGACCTTGCTGGTCGTAACCGACCGGGAGGCTAATGCTGGGCAAACCAGTTAAGTTTGCTATCGGTGAGAAGCGCATGACCTTATCGAGAAGGGCCAGGTCGGAGTCGCCCGTCTCGAGCGCATCGGCGCGCAAGTGGGGGGCTGTGCAAGCCGTGGTCGGCATCGCGATGATATCCACTGATTCGTAGAGTTTTTTGAACTCTCGATAAATGCCCACACGCAATCGCTGTGCCTTGACATAGTCGCTATTTCGAATTCGCTGAGCGATGGCGAGATTAAGGCGTACATCGTAACCGAATTTCCGTTTATGTGCCTTGAGATGGGGTCCCATAGATGTCAGCATCTCGCTGACGATGGTTACCATGTGCGCCGTTCGCAGCACATCCAAGTTCGAAATAGAGATCGTATGTCGTTGGGCGCCCAATTGCACAGCTTTGTCGAGGGCGCGCTGACAGATGTTGACCACGTCTGGATCTGCGTCTGTGAAAAATGGGTCATAAACGCCAACTTTAAGCCCATCAAGGCGTTCTGGAGCCGCAAAGTTATGTTCAACCTCAGGTTGGAACATCGTATTGATGTCCGCTGGGTCGGGACCGCTCATGACCGAATAGGCCGCTGCGACATCTGATACATTCAATCCCAATGGACCAACGTGCGCGACGGACCAACAGAGCGGAGCAGCACCCATCTCGCTTACTCGACCATAGGTTGGCTTGAGCCCTACGACGCCACAAAATGACGCCGGTATTCGAATTGAACCGCCACCATCTGCACCAACAGCGATGGGGCATAAGCCGGCCGCGACGGCAGCACCGCTACCGCTGGACGAGCCCCCGGTCAGTCTTTGCCGATCATATGGATTTCTCGCGGTGCCATGGTGGGGATTAATGCCCGTGACGCCGATCCCGATCTCATGCATGTTTAATTTCCCGATGAGCAGAGCCCCTGCACTGCGCAAGCGTGCGACGGGTGTTGCATCAGTAAGGGCAGGCTTAAGACCTAAAAAACAGGTTCCAACTCGGGTTCTGTAGCCGGCTAGGTCCAGCTCATCTTTTACGCCTATGGGTACGCCGTCCAAGGGGCCAAGAGAGCGATTTTGCTCGTATCTTTGGGTCGATAAGCGAGCCTGATGATAGAGGTCATCTTGGTCAAGGGCGACGATGGCATTGAGCGATGGTCTCAAGTCGGGCTCCACACCGGTGCTGATGATTCGCTCCGCCACCTTCAACGGCGACGTTGTTCCGTCGAGATAAGCCCGTCTGAAATCTGCCGCTCCAATGCCTGGATGCGCATCTCCGTTGTGGGTCGATGTGTTCGCCAACGGTGTTGTGTCAATGGATGGATTGTGGGCATCGCCGAAGATGGGGTGGACAGCGGGCAGTGGGTCGCTGCAGTCAATATCTCGAAGTCGTTGGATGCCTACGTCATTCAAGAAGCGATTTGCGATCCAATCACCGGGCCATCGCGTTTCCACCAAAGCCGCCGCTATCTTGAGCAATCGACCGGCCGTTCTCGGCGCCGAGAGTGCGTCAAGTTGATAATCATCGCTCATCTCTTCAACGCTTTGATCAGAGCTGAACCAAGGCGTAATTGGTCTCGCTTCGCCACCTTGACGACGCGGAGTCCGTAAGGAATCGAAATCAAGAGCGGACTGACCATACAAATGACCCTCACGGCAGTCGGTGTCGATTCATCGAGTAAGGGTCGGATGAACGACAAGGCGAACATCACGAGCGTGCAGGCGCTGGTAAAGGCAATCCCAAAGTACACAAGTTGTAATGGCGTCGATAATTTCATCGCAGTCACATGTTTCGCCGATATTGACCGCCCACAGCAAACAAACAGTCGCTGATTTGCCCCAAAGAACACCACTTCACTGTCTCCATCAGGGCAGCGAAGACATTATCACCGGAGAGTGCAGCATGTCGTAACTGCTCTAAGGCTTGGAGGTTCTTCTCCGGATATCGGGTCCGAAAGCCGTCAACTCCAGTGATTTGTGCCTCTTTTTCAGATTCGGTCGCTCGAATTAGGTCGACCTCAATGACGCCCTCACTCGGTTGGTCCGGCAGGAATGTGTTGACACCGATAATGGGCAATTGACCGGAATGTTTTTGTTGCTCGTAGGTCATCGATTCTTCTTGAATCTTACTGCGCTGATACATCATTTCCATTGCCCCGAGCACGCCACCACGTTCGGTGATTCGGTCAAATTCGGCCAAGACAGCGTCTTCGACCAAATTGGTCAAATGCTCGACGAAATAAGCACCCTGGAAGGGATTTTCGTTTTTCATCAATCCGAGTTCCCGATTGATAATTAATTGAATCGCGACAGCCCGGCGCACAGACGCCTCCGTGGGTGTGGTAATCGCTTCATCGTAGGCATTCGTATGTAGGCTATTGCAGTTGTCCGCGATGGCATAAAGTGCCTGTAAGGTCGTCCTGATGTCGTTGAAGTCTATTTCTTGAGCATGCAAAGATCGACCAGACGTTTGAATATGATATTTGAGTTTCTGGCTTCTTTCCCCAGCACCATACAAGTCACGCAGCGCGATCGCCCATATGCGTCTGGCAACCCGCCCAATCACGGCGTACTCTGGGTCGATCCCATTTGAGAAAAAGAAGGACAGATTGCGCGCAAAGTCGTCGATGTCCATGCCGCGCGATTTGTAGTACTCCACGAAGGTCAGGCCGTTGGCCAGAGTAAAGGCGAGCTGGGTTATGGGGTTCGCACCGGCTTCGGCGATGTGATAGCCGCTGATCGATACACTGTAAAAATTACGGATCTTGTTCTCGATGAAATAAGCCTGGATATCCCCCATCATTTTTAACGCGAAATCCGTGGAGAAAATGCACGTATTCTGTGCTTGGTCTTCCTTTAATATGTCTGCCTGTACGGTGCCGCGAACCGAGGCCAACGTTGCAGCACGGACCTCCGCATATTCTGCTTCGTCGACGAGCTGGCAGCCTGATACGCCGAGCAAGCCGAGACCAGTGCCATCGTGTGTCGGCGGTAAGTCCATCCGATAGATCGGTTGGTCCGGTGCCAGTTCGCGAATCGCCGCTTGCGCGTCCGCCCATCGGCCGGTCTCCTTGAGGCGGGTCTCGATCGCTTGGTCAATTGCGGTATTCAAAAACATAGCCAGCAACATTGGGGCAGGCCCATTGATCGTCATCGACACGCTCGTACTGGGTGCGGTCAAGTCGAAGCCCGAATACAAGCGTTTGGCATCGTCCAAAGTGGCGACACTGACCCCCGAATTGCCCACTTTGCCATAGATGTCGGGTCGCTTCGCTGGGTCTCGTCCGTAGAGAGTGACCGAGTCGAATGCGGTCGATAAACGCGCAGCTGGTTGACCTTTCGATAAATAATGAAATCGGTGGTTGGTGCGTTCAGGGTGACCTTCACCAGCAAACATTCTCGTGGGATCTTCTCCGGTTCGCTTGAATGGGAACACGCCCGCGGTGAAAGGAAACGCCCCGGGTATATTCTCCAAGCGCCGCCACTTCAATATTTCCCCCCAATCTTGTGACACCGGAAGTGCCACTTTGGGGATTTGATTGCCCGATAAGCTCTCGGAGTAATTATCGACACTGATGGTTCGGCCACGAATTTCATAGGTCATCAGTGGTGCTTCATAGCGGGTGCGGGTTTGGTCCATGGTTTGTATGCCGTCGCGATCGGCATCGGAAAGATCCTGTATCGCTTGTTCATAGACCTCAGCGAGTCTCTGAACGACTGGGTCATCGATTTGCGTATCAACAGTCGTCGCACATTTCTCAAGGCTGACACCGAGGGCGAGGAGACTGCGATACAGCCCATCTGCCCGAGCGGCAATCTCAACTTTCTGAGCCGTCACCTTTTTATAGTTGCGAATTTCATCGGCAACCTCAGACAGATAGCGTATCCGTTCAGGCGGAACCACTGTGGCCAGAGATGGTGCGCGTTCCGGCTGAGCGGATGACACCCAGTCCCCTGCACAGCGTTCATTCAGATGGGCATTGAGAGCAGCGAATAAATGATCGACGCCGGCATCCCCAAATCGGCTTGCCATACATTTGTAGACCGGCATGGAGTCCGGTGGTTCGCTAAAAGCGTTTCGATTGCGCTGCACTTGTTTTCGGACGTAGCGGAGCGCATCATCCGCACCGCGTTTGTCTGCTTTATTGATTGCGATGACATCGGCGAAATCCAACATATCAATTTTTTCAAGCTGACTCGGAGCGCCGTACTCGGGCGTCATGACGTAGAGTGATAGATCCGATAGATCGATCACTTCAGACCCGCTCTGGCCAATCCCTGCGGTTTCCAGGATGACCAGGTCATAGACACAGGATTTGAGCACGGCCAATACATCCCGAACGGCCTCCGGAACCGAGACGTTCGCTTGACGCGTCGCCATGGACCGCATGTAAACGCGTGGGTCGGTTGTGCTGTTCATTCGAATCCGATCGCCCAACAGTGCACCGCCGGACCGCCTGCGGCTGGGGTCAACGGATAAGACGGCAAATCGTTTGTCAGGATAAGCATCCAAAAAGCGTCGGATCAATTCATCCGTGAGTGACGACTTTCCTGCGCCTCCGACGCCGGTGATTCCGAGCACCGGTGTTGCCTCCGACGGAGTAAACTGGGCTTTCAGGGTATCCAGTTTGTCCACGTCTCCAAGGGCATGCGCATTTTCGATCAATGTGATGGCTCGGGCCACGGCACTCGGTTTACCCATCTCAAAGTCTTCCGGCAGCGTTCCGGCTGTGGTTGTCAAGGGTCGGTTTGCGCGGTCGATCATATCATCGATCATCCCTTCCAGACCGAGCTGACGACCGTCTTCGACGGAATAGAGTCGTGCGACGCCACGGGAGTGGAGTAGTTGGATTTCTTTGTCCGTGATGGTGCCGCCACCGCCACCGAAAATTCCGACGTCACTTCGTCCAGCCGCTGCGAGCTGTTGGACCATGTAGGTGAAGTATTCAACGTGACCGCCCTGATAGGAGGAGACGGCGATTCCGTGGGCATCTTCCTGGACGGCGGCGTTTACGACATCGTGCACTGCACGGTCGTGTCCCAAATGAATGACTTCGGCCCCACGAGCTTGCAAAACCCGCCGCATGATGTTGATTGCTGCGTCGTGCCCATCGAATAAACTCGCCGCGGTGATAAACCGTACGGGTAAGGTTTGTTTTTCGTTCAGCGTCCTCTTCATTAATCCCCCCGCGAGTAGCGATGCCTTCTCAGCAAGCCTCGACCCGCTCTAGAGCTTAGATCTACTGATGGAAAGTTCCAAGATCCAAATACCCGATGACCCGATCCACATGAGCAAAGGGTCTTTTTTGTCTAGATTTACACCTGTTCACCGTCTCAGTTGGTCAAAAACTTCGTCTCGCGGGCCACATTTTTTTCCCAGTCTTTGCGTTTCGAAATTCTGCAATTGGTCCTTATATTTGAGCACGATAGCCTCATTCTCGATCGAAATATGCAGATCTGATCGGTGAAAGTATTGGACTTAACCGATACCGAATGATATTCCGCGCCTAGATGACGGCAGCTTAAGAAAAGTTGCACTGGGACGAATCATACGACCTGCCGGGGAGGTCGTTTCATTGGTTAAAATCAGCCCGCCCCTTCGGATGGTGGGCCCCTGGATGCTTGAGAGGTTGCCGAACATATGAGCAACGATAAGCACGAGTCCGATCGGGACGACGAGCTCTTAACGTTTCCCTCGTGGCACAACATTATACCGCCCATTTTCTTTTTGGTGGTTGGTCCTGTGGTCACGCTTCTTGCGATTGGCGGCGTCTGGTACTACTTCTCGCCGAAGTTTACTGACGTAGGGTATATGCCGGAACAACCGGTACACTATAGCCATAAGCTGCACGCCGGTGAGTTGAAGATCGACTGCCGATATTGCCATACCTCCGTGGAGAAAACCCCATGGGCCGGTGTGCCACCCACACAGACGTGCATGAATTGCCACAATGCAGTCAAAACCAAATCGCCCAAACTCGAAATGGTACGCCAGAGTTGGAAAACCGGCGAATCGATTCCTTGGGTCCGCGTTCACAAGATCGCCGATTACGCCTATTTCGATCACTCTGCGCACGTCCAAGTAGGCGTCGGCTGTGAATCGTGTCACGGGCGGATTGACCAGATGGTCGAAGTTTGGCAGTCACAGCCACTGAGTATGGGCTGGTGTTTGGAGTGCCATAACGCACCCGAGCAACATCTGCGGCCTAAAGACAAAGTGACCGTCATGGGCTATAAGCCAAGCCCCGGCGACAAAGAACTGATCGCCAAAGAAGTCAACCCACCCATTCATTGTTCGGGGTGTCACCGATGAGTACCAACAGCGACCCACGGAAGTTTTGGCAGCACTTAAATGAGGTGCGCAGTGCAGAAAGTCCGTCTGAATTGGACGACGAATTTGCAACAGAGCTTGAGTCGAAAGAACACACGGGCCAGACGCGACGCCACTTTATGGGCATCATGGGCGCGTCTGCCGCCATGGCGAGTATGGCAGGCTGCATTCGACGGCCGGTCGAAAACATCATGCCATACAGTAAAATGCCTGAAGACATTCTACCCGGTGTACCCAATAAGTACGCGACGGTAACTCATATCGCTGGGGACGTCATGGGCTTGGTCGTTGAGGCCCATGATGGGCGGCCGACGAAAATCGAGGGGAATCTCGAGCACCCCGCCAGTCGAGGCGGGACATCCGGGCTTCACCAAACACTCGTCTTAGATCTCTATGATCCGAAGCGAGCGACCGTGCCCAAGAAGGGGAAATTGCCCCAGACTTGGGAGGCGACCGCTGCTTTCATCAAATCTCATTTTCAGAAAAGGTCCGGGCGAGGCTTACGATTTCTATCGGGTGCCAACCCGTCTTGGACATTTCAATCACTGGCCGAGCGCGCCATTGATGAACGCTATCGTGGCTCAAAATGGTACACGTTCGAGGCCATAAGCAGCGATAATGAGCGAGAGGGACTCAAAGCAGCCTTTGGTGCGCCGCGCACAGCCGTTTATAACCTAAGCATGGCTCGCGCTATCCTTGCTCTGGACAGCGATTTTATGGGCACTGAAGCGCGCAGCGTCGCCATGACGGCTGATTGGGCGAGCCTCAGAGACCCTGATAAATATCGCGGGCAAATGAGTCGGCTGTATTCTGTTGAGCCCATCATGAGCTTGACCGGCTCAAATGCCGACCATCGACTTCGTTTGAAGCACAGCGAGATCGAAGCATTTGCCTTTCAGATCGCTCTTGAGCTGCGGAAAGACGGTAAGCCAATCCCAACGGATATCTTAAAGGCTGCTCCGGCGCGCACAAAAAATCTCGGCGAAGATGCAAAGGCATTCGCAGCCGTGGTGGCAAAAGATCTTGTCGCAAACGAACCTCGGGTTGGCCAAGCGACTCACGGCGTCGTCGTTGTCGGTCCTCGGCAGCCAGCCCTGGTGCACAATGTGGTTGCGGCCATCAACGTCGCGCTAGACGCCATTGCGGGTCCAGTCAATTACTACGATGATATCGTACGGGGGCCACGCAAGGCTGTCGACCAAGGCGATTACAAGAACCTCGCTGCGTTGACCAAGGAGCTCAATGCGGGCGAGGTTGATACGCTTGTCATATTTGGCTCCAACCCCGTGTACACGGCGCCGGGAGATTTAAATTTTGGCGATGCGCTCAAAAAAGCGAAGACCGTTATTGTACTCGCCGATTATGAGGACGAGACGAGTGCTCATGCTCACTGGACGATTCCGCGCGCACACTTTCTCGAAGCATGGGGCGATGCGGTAGATCAAGTTGGCTTTGGTGCCATTCAGCAGCCTGTCATCGAGCCACTACACGGTGCTTGGAGCGACATCGAATTGCTCGCTCGAGTGCTCACCGATGAGCCCAACGTTGATGGCTATAGTCAAGTTCGCAAGCTTTGGCGTGCCCAACTGAGCCAGACCAAGCCACTCCAAGATGCAGATTTCGAGCGCATCTGGCGCAAGTGGCTCCACGACGGCAAGATGGAAAAGCCATTGGTTGCCTCAATGACGACCAACCAACAAGTTCACAAAGGGGCGAAGGGGTTGTTGGCGCAGCCACCTGTCGACACAAAAGCGTCTAGCAAAAACTTGGAAGTGATTTTCACCACCAGTTACAACACGCATGACGGACGCTTTGCGAACAATTCCTACCAGCAGGAGGCACCGGACCCAATCACGAAGATTGTCTGGGACAATGCAGCACTCGTCAGCCCGACAACGGCTCGCGCGCTCAACATTCCTCCGTCCAGCTTCATTGGGAAAACCGAGACCACCAAAATTACCCTCGAGGTCAATGGCAAGAGCGTCGATATGCCGGCATGGATCGTTCCTGGGATGGCTGACGATACAGTTGCTGTTGCTGTCGGCTACGGGCGTGACTTCAATGGGTATCTCCCGTATCACGACAATGGCGTCGTCGGTTTTGACGTCAACCCGCTTCGAACCATGGCGGCCCCGTTCATGGCGGCCGGTGGAACCATCGCGAAGAAAGGGGAGATGTATCCTATCGCCTGTTTGCAGCGTTTTGGCAGTCAGACGCCGGGCTTCGGTTACAATCAACGGCCGTTAGTCCGCGAAGCGACCTTGGACCAATACGCGAAAGACCCTACATTCGCCCGCGACGGTGATATCATTCATTGCTATACCGGCATGACCGATCCACCTGATGAGTGTAAGGACGGAAACGGCGGAAGCATCAGAGGCGGTGTTTTCGAGAAGAAAACTGTTGACGGTAAAGAAGCTGACTACGTCGTTACCTATCCTGGTGGTGGCGAGGACGGTCAGTTCAGACAGCTCTATGATGGGCCGACCCAGGGTGCGACCTACCTAGGACCAGACGACTACGCAAAAGCTGTCAAAGCCGACCCATCTAAGAAAGACATCAAGTACTCCCCACATCAATGGGGGATGGTTATCGATTTGAACAAGTGTACGGGCTGCAACGCATGCCTCATCGCCTGTGATGTCGAAAATAGCGTTCCCGTCGTGGGTAAAGAGGAAGCGCGTTACGGTCGGGAAATGCACTGGATGCGGATGGACCGTTACTTCGTTGGTGATGAAAACAACCCCGACGTAGTTCATCAGCCACTCGCGTGCCAGATGTGTGAGACGGCACCATGCGAGAACGTGTGTCCCGTCCAGGCGACCAGTCACAGTCCAGAAGGACTTAACGAGATGACCTACAACCGGTGCATCGGGACGCGCTACTGCGCGAACAACTGCCCGTTTAAGGTCAGGCGCTTCAATTTTTACAACTATGCGAGCTCATCGACTCAGTGGAAGGGTCTTAAGATCCGAGACGACAAGATCGTCGACCCCGACAATGACAATGAGCTACCGCACATGTGGAAAAATCCAGACGTCTCGGTTAGGTTCCGTGGCGTTATGGAGAAGTGCACCTACTGCGTCCAGAGAATCAACCGGGCGAAACGCAAGTCGAAGCTCGCTGGTCGGCACACCCAGAAGGGTAAGGAAGCGATTCGCACTCTCGAAGTCGCCTGTCAGCAGGTATGTGCTTCAAAATGCATCAGTTTCGGTGACTTGAATGACAAAGCTGAGACGCCATTTAGCGTGGCCCGGAGCTCGGTGCGAAATTATCAATTATTGACGGAACTAAACCTCCGTCCTCGGACAACCTACCTGGGCAAGGTTCGTAATGTGAACCCGGCACTCGGTGCGAAGAAGGGCGGATAGATAGAGTTATGGCAGCGCAAAGTAAAAACGCAGCATCTGTTTTCCCGCCGCCGCTTGTGGCGGGCAATCATACCTTTACCTCAGTGACAGAAACCGTATGCCGAGTTGTCGAAGAGAAGCCCAATGTCAATTGGCTACTCGCGCTCATGCTCTCGGCATCGATCATGGCCGTTTTGGGTGGTAGCGTTGCCTACCTTTTCTGGGAAGGCACCGGCATATGGGGGTTGAACAATCCGGTCGGATGGGGCTGGGCCATTGTCAACTTCGTGTTTTGGGTTGGTATCGGCCATGCGGGTACGCTCATCTCGGCGATCTTGTTTCTGTTTCGTCAGAAATGGCGTACAGCCATCAACCGCTTCGCTGAGGCGATGACCATTTTTGCAGTCATCTGTGCTTTGGTCTTTCCGGGCATCCACGTCGGCCGAGTCTGGGCTGCCTATTGGATGTTGCCGTTGCCCAATCAAATGGGTATGTGGCCGAATTTCCGTAGCCCACTTCTCTGGGATGTTTTCGCGGTATCGACCTATTTTACAGTCTCACTCATCTTCTGGTACGTGGGGCTCATTCCCGATTTGGCGACTTTGCGTGACCGCGCTAAAGGAAAGATTAGCTACTGGGCCTACGGTTTATTCGCTGTGGGTTGGCGTGGTGCTGCGAGCCATTGGAACAATTACGAGCGGGCCTATCTGTTGTTTGCCGGTTTGGCAACACCGTTGGTCTTGTCCGTACATACAATCGTTTCGTTTGACTTTGCGGTGTCTATTATTCCCGGTTGGCATACCACAATCTTTCCACCGTACTTCGTTGCCGGTGCCATATTCTCTGGGTTCGCGATGGTGTGCACCCTCGCGGTTCCCTGTCGCAAAATTTTTGGTCTCGAAGACTTCATGACGGTGCGACACATCGAGAACATGAATAAGGTGATCTTATTGACGGGTACTTTGGTCGGTTATGCCTATTCCACTGAGTTTTTTATCGCTTGGTATAGTGGCAGCGTGTACGAGGGATTTGCGTTCGTAAACCGTGCATTCGGTCCGTTCGCTTGGGCATATTGGATCATGATTAGCTGCAACGTCATCACGCCGCAGTTCTTTTGGTCGAAGAAAATTAGAACCAACATGGCGTGGACGTTCGTCATGTCGATTTTTGTGAACATCGGTATGTGGTTCGAGCGTTTCGTCATTGTCGCGACGCTTCATCGAGATTACACGCCGAGTGCATGGGGCTATTACACGCCCACGATATTCGATATTTCGACCTTTATCGGGTCCTTCGGGTTGTTCTTCTTCCTGTTCATTCTGTTCCTCAAGTATCTGCCGGCGATTGCCATCGCGGAAATCAAGGCGGTGATGCCTCAAGCTGACCCTCATTGGGAAGGCTACCAAAAACATGAGGAGTCGACCCATGGCTAAGACAAAGATTTGGGGCGCAGTTGCCCAATTTGAGAACCCGGCTGAGCTCGTTCACGGCGTTGAGACGATCCGCGGTGCGGGCTACAAAAAGATTGAAGCCTATTCACCGTTTCCTATCCATGGCATGGAGAAAGTCTTGGGCTTGGGCGGCTCGAAAGTGCCGTGGATCACTCTTGTCGGTGGCTTGTGTGGATTTACGCTCGCCACTTGGCTGCAGTGGTGGACTGGTTCTGTGGACTATCCCGTGGTCATCGGCGGTAAACCTTTGTTCGCCGTCGAATCCTCGGTTCCCATTATGTTTGAGCTCACGGTTCTATTATCCGCGTTCGGTACGCTCGCGGGCATGATGATCTTGAACGGTTTGCCTCGTCCACACCATCCTCTCGATGGATATGCCCCCTTTCGGCGGGTCACGGACGACAAATTTTTTATTAGCATTGAATCGGACGACCCGAAGTTTGACGCCCTGGCTGTACAAGCCGCTCTGGAACAAGCTGGCGGAACAAACGTCGCTTTGGTGGAGGAATAAACGGTGTTTAAGCGACCAGGAATTTCCTTTATAGGCCTGATGGGTCTACTGAGTTTGGCCGTAGGTCTGTCGGGCTGTCGTGGAGACACGTCCCGTGAGCCGCCGGTCCATTTGAATCCAAATATGGACGTCCAGGATAAGTACAAGCCCTACAGAAAGAGCACTTTCTTCACCGACGGTCGTTCGATGCGCAAACCCCCTCAGGGCACCGTTGCTCGAGGCCAGTTGCGGGCCGACACGAAATTGCATTGTGGCAAAGACGATTCCAGTGATTGCGCCAGTAAAGACAATGTCACTTACATCGAGAAACTGCCGATTTCGCTTACATTGGAGACGATGAAGCGGGGTCGAGATCGGTACAACATCTACTGCGCGCCATGCCATGCTAAAGACGGCTTTGGCGGCGGAAAGGTGGCACTCCGGTCCATGGACCTCGAGGGAGTTCAGGCGATTAAACCACCGACGTTTCACTCCACACGTTTGGGTAAAATGCCAGTCGGGGAGATCTATCACACCATTGCCTACGGCTCGAAGAGTGGGGCGATGTATGGGTACCGGCACCAAATCACAGACGTGAATGACAGATGGGCTATCGTCGCCTACATTCGAGCACTCCAGCGAAGTCAGGATGCCAGCGCGTCGATGTACGTAAAGCCAAAGCCGGCACCTCCCGTTGAGGCAATCCCGACGGGGACTGAAGGCATTGGCGTGCCTGCCGCTGACGGCACCAGCATGGGCGACGCCGCCAATAACACTGCGGCTGGGAGCCCGGCGGGCCAAGCAGTTGAGACGCCCAAGACAGTTGACAAAGGGTCAGCACCGGCCAAGGTCGCGCCGGCACAACAAGCAGCACCGGCACCCGCCAAAGCAGAGACGAAGTAGGGGACCACGATGGGACACGGCAATCAATTCGTAGATCAACCAAACATGGATCCGAAGCTTGTCAGTAAGGGATTCAAGTTGGGCTTGGCGCTCGCGGTCATTGGGTTAGGGGCCGCATTCGCAGGTCTTGCAACCGAGTCCAAAGAGCAATTTTTCTACTCGTGGCTCGTGGCGGGGATGACGTTTACAACAATCAGCCTCGGTTGCTTGTTCGTCGTTCTCATCCACCACATCACAGGTGCGATGTGGAGTACAGCCATTCGGAGGCTGGCCGAGAACATCGCATCGGCACTGCCTTATATGGCTTTGTTGATGCTACCGGTGCTCTTTATCGGCATGCACGACTTATACCATTGGACTCATGGTGATGCGGTTGCCAAAGATTCCATTTTGCAATCGAAATCAGGCTATCTCAACACTGTCTTTTTCGGCATCCGCACTGTTTTGTACTTCACCCTTTGGATCGTTATCGCTCGATTCTACCGGAAGTACAGTGTCAAACAGGATGCGACAGGGGATGTGGCCTACACCTTCAAAATGCGCTGGTGGGCACCACTGAGCATTCTGGCCTACGCGCTCTCCGTAAGCTATGCCGGTTTTGACTGGATTATGAGTCTCGACCCACACTGGTTTAGCACCATGTTCGGCGTGATCATCTTCGCCGGGGGCATGGTCTCTGGTTTCGCGACCCTCGGTCTCTTTGGGTTGTGGCTGACCAAGAACGGCACCTTGAAGAATACGTTAAACGAGTGGCATTTCCATGACTGTGCAAAGCTCATGTGGGGCTTCGTCATTTTTTGGACATATACGAGCTTCAGCCAATACTTCCTCATCTGGTACGGGAACATCGCGGAGGAAACCGCTTGGTACTACGTGAGAATGAACCATGGTTGGGAGCGCATTGGTATCTTGGTCATTCTAGGCCACTTCGCACTGCCATTCTGGGTCTTACTCAGCCGCCATATGAAGCGAAGTCGATATGCGTTCGCCCTCGTAGCAGCATGGATGATCTTTATGCACTACGTCGACCTGTACTACATGGCCATGCCGAACCTACATCATGGATTTCACCCATCTTGGATGGACGCAGCGTGTTTCATTGGTATCGGCGGCGTGTTTTTGGCAGCTGTTATGCGTGTCTCTGGTAAAGATGCCATCGTTGCCCATCGAGACCCGCAGCTTCATGCGTCACTGAACTACGATAATTTCTAAATTGACGCAGCCCAGTTAATTATGGACCGCAACCGAATCCAGCGCATCCGGGCTATGGCCATTGCGGCGGCCTTAATCGTGTCGAGTGTCGTGTACGGCACCGCTGTTCTTGCCGAGAAAGCCCCCGCGGTCCTGACGCCAATTCCAGATGATATCCAGATTACTGAACGTCTCGGCGTAGCGGTGCCATCGGATTTAAAATTTATCCGGGAGGACGGCTCTGAGACGACTCTCAAATCTTACCTTGATAAGGGCCAACCGCTTCTGTTGGTTCCGGTTTACTACTCCTGCCCGCTGCTCTGCAATATCACGCTCAATCGATTGATCGACACATTGAAAGAATTGGAGTGGGTGCCCGGTAACGGCTATCAGGTGGTCACCTTCAGTATCGACCCAAGAGAGGATCATGGGCTTGCAAAGTTGAAAAAGGCCTCCTACATGGAGACCCTCAATCGACCTGGGTCAGAATTTGGATGGCATTTTTTAACCGCCGAGCGCGCCACCATTAAGGCCGTCACCGAAGCCATCGGTTTTGGTTATCGTTATGATGAAGGAAAAATGGAATATCTCCATCGCGCTGGTCTCATCGTAGTCGACACCGACGGCCATGTTGCACGCTATTTTCACGGTGCATATACGCCACCTGTGCAGTTGACATTGGGCCTCATTAAGGCTGCAGACGGGGGGTTAGGTGGTTTGAAAGAAAGGGTCTGGGCCGGTCTCTTTGAATACGATAAAGGTCAGAAAAAGTACGTTCTCGATGAGGACATTGTCCTGGTCGCACTCGGTCTGATGATATCAACTTTGCTCGTACTGACCATTGTCGCATTTCGCAGGCCACGCAAGTCGGTACAGGCATAGGCTAAGCGCATAGATGCGTGTCGTAATCAGGGAGTCCTTGGTCATTAGGAAGGCGCATGATTGACGATGACATAGACGTTATTTTCGACGAACCGAATTATCCATCATCCGGTACGGTTGTGCTCAGACGTCACTCGCCGATTATTTTCATGTACCCAAGTCTTATCGTCTCCATCATGCTCGGTTTCTTTGCAGCCGTCGGTGCCCGTAGCCCTGAAAACCCAGGTTATCTCGGCATTGTCTTCCTCATCGTTACGTCTGTTAATTTGTCGGTGCTCGCAATTCGGTATACGCGGTCAGCCGCGTGGGGTCTGTTGGGTCTCACCTTGGTTGTCTGGCTTCTTTTCGTGACCGTCTTCAACGGGATGTCCGGCATGGTCCTAGGTGCAGCGCCTCACATCTTTATGTCTCCTGGATTTTATGGGACCTGGATTTTTTTTCTCGGGGGACTCATCTTCGCAGATTATTGGCAATCCCGCATGGAAACGTGGCGAATCGTTGGAACGGAGTTGGTCTGCTATCGCGCGATCGGAATGGATGAACGCCATCCAGTTTCGGGGCTTCGGATTCATGTTGAAACCGCCGATGTAGCCAAATACGCCCTCCTTGGTTCAGGTGACCTGTATTTGTTTACTGAAACAGGTTACCCACTTGTCACTCTCAAACATGTTGTGCGCATTCGTTCAAAAGAAATACGGTTACATCGGGAGTTGGCTCGTGCACAGGAACTATGGTCGACAATGCAGTCATCCACTGATGGTGGCCAAGGGCGCGATGTACGCACCTAATTTTACTGGGGTGAGCTGTCAATCCTCAATGAGAAATTGCTCCATCTGAGGCGCGGGCGATTTGCTCTTGTCGGGCATAATCTTAGGTCCTTGTGTTTCGGAATCTACGCTCATCGTCTTAGTTTTATTGGCTGATCCCTGCGCCTTGCTGCTGGCTTTAGCCGGTGTTTTTTGGTTTTCAAGCTGTCGAAATCGCCGCGTTGTTTGGTCAAAAACGAATGTGAGGGTCTGACCTCCACCTTGCATGAGTAGATATTGAGCCCGGTCCCGTTCGGTAAGCGACCAGCGCGCAATGAGTTCAAGGCCTTCTGTGGTCTTCATCCGAAGGGGCCGATCAAACAGAAATCGGCCGCTGGTTCCGGCTCCATCGATGATGCGTAAATTTTGATAGTCCAAGGTGTCACCTTTAACCGATGCCCGCTCCTGGACGACGAAGTCAGGAATCCCATCGCCATTGGCATCCCGAGCGTCGATCTTCATTGAGACAGGCCCTGGCGCACCTCGACCTCGGGCGATTTTGATAAATCTTGGACTGCCTTTTTCAGTCAAGAGCATCAATGCCAGCCTGTGGTCTATGGGCGACACCAGGCCGCTGTCGTCTGAAATCTCCTCGGGCAATTCTTCCGCCAATCGGGTGTAGACAAGCGCACAACCGTGGTTAAATTGTCTTTTGATTCCGGTGACTGCTTTGGCCGCTATGCGGCCAAATTCAGGTCCAATTCTTTGCCTCAGGTGTTGTTCACCCATTTTGCAGGGATCTGGGCCCGTTGCCTTTCGCTTGCTGGCACCACAAGCGAATGAGTGCAAAACAAAGGCCACCATGCACAATCGTATCCGTCTTTGTTTCATGATTCGATCCAAGGCCCGCTACTCTATTAACAATGCCAGTTTTGCCCTTAGACAGGGCACTTGTCTAGTGTCGTCATCCACTTTAGAGCGTTTACCCAATTTCTAATACCTGGGCTTTGCATCACCCTATCGGCCAACGGAGGTTGCTTGCACATCGCGCTGTGTTCCGGTAAGTCCATTGCAGCGGATCGTTCGTTTTTAAGAGCTGTGCATTGAGGAGGAACACGATGGTTGCGTCTGTCATCAGCGATACACCGGTTACCCTGAGCGAGGAACAACTCGTCGCTGCGTATAGGAACATCTATCTGTCGCGACGCCTTGACGACAAGGAGATTGCGCTCAAAAGACAGAATCGGATCTATTTCCAAATCAGCGGTGCGGGACATGAAGCCATCTTGACTGCAGCTGGTATGGCGTTGAAGCCATCACACGACTACGTCATCTCCTACTACCGCGATCGCGCACTCATGTTGCAACTTGGCATGACCGCCGAAGAAAATCTTTTGGCGGCCGTCGGTGCAAAAACCGATGTGACCAGTAAGGGTCGACAAATGCCTTGCCATTGGGGACATAAGAAACTCAATGTCATCTCGAAGTCCAGTTGTACGGGTACGCAATTTCTCCAAGGCGTCGGGGCGGCAGAAGCGAGTTGGTACAGGGAGAGAGTCGCCGAGGTTCAGGGATCAGTTACAGGACACGGGGACGAGGTTGTACTGATTACCACCGGTGAGGGAACGACCAGCCAAGGCGAGTTTTTCGAAGCCCTGAATACAGCCAGCAATAAGAAGTTGCCCACGATTTTCCTTGTCGAAGACAATGGATATGCCATCAGCACACCTGTTGAAGTGCAGACGGCCGGTGGTTCGATAAGTGAACTGGTCAAAAACTATCCAGACTTATTAATCCTCGAGGTCGATGGGTGTGACGTTGTCGCCAGCTTTAAGGCCATGGCTCAGGCGGTCGCATATTGTCGGGCGCGTCGAGGACCAGCTTTGGTGCATGCGAAGGTCATTCGCCCGTACAGTCATTCCATGAGTGACGACGAAAAAATGTATCGTCCAGCGGCAGAGCGGGATGCCGACGCTCAGAAAGACCCAATTGTCGTGCATGGACAAATGCTGGTCGAATCAGGGATTTTGGAGGAGCGACAGCTTGAACAGATTCGCAATGATGTCGATGCGGAGATTGAGATGGCGACGGACCGGGCCTTAAAAGCCCCTATGCCGCTGCCGGAAGAAGTGTACGACTACATTTACTCGGGGACAGTCGATCCGACATCCAATTCATTCGATACCGAATCAACCATCGAAGATTCATCTGGTCAGAAGACCATGGTTGACCTTCTTAATGCCTGTTTGATGGATGAAATGGAGCGCGATCCAAGGATCCTTGTATTTGGTGAGGATGTTGCCGACGCAAGTCGGGAGCAAGTCCTCGATGAATGTAAGGGCAAAGGCGGTGTCTTTAAAGTCACCGCAGGTCTCCAGCGAGCGCATGGAGCAGATCGCGTTTTCAATTCACCGTTGGCTGAGGCAAACATTGTCGGTCGTGCGGTCGGCCTCGCGGAGCGCGGTCTGAAGCCGGTCGTCGAAATTCAGTTTCTGGATTACATTTGGCCTGCCTTTCAGCAGATTCGAAATGAGTTGGCGACCGCACGTTGGAGAAGTGGCAACGATTGGCCCGCCCCCGTCGTAATCCGCGTACCCAGTGGTGGTTATTTAAAGGGTGGGGCACCGTACCACAGCCAAAGTGCTGAAACCTTGTTCACCCATATCCCAGGTTTGCGGGTGGTGATGCCATCGACGGCACTCGACGCAAATGGTCTTCTGAGAACGGCCATTCGCTGTGATGATCCTGTGATTTTTCTTGAGCCAAAACACCTCTATCGGCAGACGTACAATAAGGGGCCGTATCCCGGTGATGACTTCATGATTCCTTTTGGAAAGGGTAAGAAAGTGATGCGCGGTGATAACCTCACACTGATTACCTATGGAGCTCTTGTTCATCGGTCTACACAAGCGATTCGTGCCCTCCGAAAGCGTCGTGACTGTGAGCTTGATCTCATCGATTTAAGGACGTTATCTCCATATGATTGGGATATGATTAGTGAATCGGTTAAGCGCACAGGGCGTGCGTTGGTTGTCCACGAAGAGACTAAGGCCTGGGGCTACGGTGCAGAGATCGCAAGTCGAATTGGCGAGGAGCTTTTCGAATGGCTAGATGCACCTGTAAAACGGGTGGCGGCGCTCGACTCTTTCGTCGCCTACCACCCGACACTTGAGGACACGATTCTGCCACAGGTCGCGGACATTGAGTCGGCCGTCGATCGACTTTTGGATTATTGATGGACGGTGCCCAAGAGTATACGAAAGTCAGGCTTGTCGTCCTGAGCTACCATCGTTCAAATGAGATTTTGACCGAGTTACCTGACATTTCGAAGTAAGCCTTATCTAAAAGCTCTGAGGGAGCGGGCTTGTTGAGTCGAACTCGCAGGATACCAGCCGGAATGGCTTCGGTAGACGGGTGCAGTAGGGCTCGTTTTACCAGAGGATCTTTGAGCGTGACCCACTGGCGCTTAACCTGCGCACCACGAAGTCTAATCATGATGACCGTGGGCCCGTCGAAATTGACTTCGACATCTCCCTCTTTAATTGCTCGACCTAAATCGAAACGGACGGTTAATTTATCGGCTTCGGCCAGAGCAACAGCTTTGACGGGATACGGTGCCGTGTTCTTCGGCACCATGCGCAAATGAACTAAGCCGTCACCAACAGCACGCGTCCGGCGTTCTACGTCACCGTAGCCTAAGCCCGCATGGACAATTTGATTGGCATTGATTCCGTTGGCAATGAGGGCATCGCGCACCGCAGCCGCTCTCTCTCCTGAAATACGTACGTTCTGCTTAGGTGTTGTCATGACAAATGAGTAGGCTTCCACGCAAATGACCTGAGTCGGAGCAATTGTATCTATGTCGGCCGCAATCGCCTTGAGCTTTGCTTTACCTGCGGATGTCAGCCGCGGAGACGCTGGGACAAACCGAATCTGCCCCTTGTACGCAATCAGTCCATCATCATTCACTGTGATGGGTTCACGCTTTGGCGGACCCGCTGACTCGGTGCTGGGGTTTATCTGTGGAGTCTCCACACTCGTGTCAACGACCGGCTGACAGCCGATTTGACCGGATGAACCAGCCTCTCCATTGGGGCATTGGTCCTCTTCATCCGGTACGCCATCCTCATCATTGTCCGTATCAGGGCATCCATCCTCATCCTCAAAGCCGTCTTTGTCTTCTGGATCATTCTTACACCCATCGGCGTGATCCGGCACGCCATCGCTATCCAAATCTGATGTGTCTTCAATTTGTTCGGGCGAGTCATCTTTAGCTTCCTTGGTTGGCTTCGTCGTGTCATTGGCTATTTTGTTCGTCTCTGATGACGCTGTTTTTGTCACAGTAACCGCCGCGGTCGGCGTCGTAATTTCAGCAGCCGAACTCGCCAATGGTTTGCTTGCTACATCTGTTCTTTTAGCTGAGTCGACACGGTCATCGTCGCCGGCCACAGACGGTTTAGATTTCGCTGAATCATCAGCAACATCAGGCTCCGAATTGGTTTGCTCACCCTCTGGTTTACCAGCCGGATCGATGTCAACTTGAGCGACAGTGTCTTCGGTTATGGTCTCCGTTGCTTCAGCGACGGCTTTATTTTCATTAGCCTGTTCTACAGCCGACTGCATTTTACCGGCCTTTTTGGTCTGCTCTTCGGCCAAATTTGGTGGGGCATCATCTGAGTCAGAATGATCGATATTGGCATTTGGCACCTCATCGGTCCGTTGGATACTCTTGTCCTGGTCGCCACGGTCGTTCGCTTTGGCTAAGGCTGGTCTCGCCTTGGCACTCTGTTCAAGACGTTGGCCTCCGGTGGGCTCCGGCTTTGGATCAGTTTTCACTGATTTTGAATCAGGTAGTGGTGCCGGGGGGGTGTCTTTTTGAGAGGCTGCCTCAATGACGTCGGTTGGATCAACATGCGGCTTTGGATCGGGAGTTGCTCTGGACGGTGCCAAGGCCACTTGTTCGTCTTCTTTTCGCTCCGACGCCAGTGTGGGTTCCTTTATGGTCTCATCGATAGACGAGCTTTCTAGAGCCGGTGTTTTGACGATTTTATTCTGTCTCGTTGTCGACTTTGAATGCAGGCCTTGAACGGGGCTGGGCTCGGATTGTTGGACCGCTGTGATTCTGGTGTCAGGCAAGGGTGTTTTTGCCGCCTTCGACTGCGCCTCTCTTGCATTGACGGGGTTGCTGTCTTTTTCCCAATGGTCATAGGAAATATTGAAGAGTAGGCGGTGATTTGGCACTGCGCGATCTGGATTCAGACCAAAGCCTGACCCAATGGTAAAGTGTGCACCCAGGGCTTCAAACCGAAGCCCCAACAAGGCTTCAACGGGAAAACTCGATTCGTCGACTAGGCTCGGCTGAAGTGGCATTGAACCAAAAATTTCAGCAACCATAGCTAATCCAGGCCAATCTAAATCGATTTTGGCCCCACCGCTGTAGACAGCTTCGTGACCGATTTCGAGGTTTTCAAAGGACTGCTTCTCTGTTCTGAAACGGGCATAAATATTGACCATCAAGTGGATATCTCGCAAACGCAGGTCGCCCACCAAACCGGGGCTGATGGTCGCCCCACGGCTCCCGTAGAGGCGGTCTACAGAGCCTGTCGGCGCCGTCGCATTAAACAAAAGAGCAAACCCAAATCCGCGTTGACCAGCGTCGATGAGGTTCACTTTCGTACTTAATCTGAGGTCGCCCACAGCCAGGCCTTCATGATTCGACTCTCTGAGCATTTGCCCTCGGACATCGCCCAAAGGCATTGTCAGCCCGATCTCGAAGCCAGGAATTGCGCCCCACAGCATGCTCAAGTCGAGACCTGTTTGTCGGTCTACGTACACTCGATTAACTTGTGCATTGGGGTCCCTGGACACGACGGGTTGGTCGCCAAAACTGAGTGTGAGTGAGGGAACGATATGACCTGCATCGAGGGATTTGGAACTCGACGAGACAACAATGCCATTTTGCCCTGGTTTGGGCTCAAAATTCTGTAGATTTTGAGCCTGTCCCACACACGGCATCATGAGCCACATGCCATGACAAGCGAGAGCTAATATTCTACTCATCGGTTTATGAGTACGCACACCCTGACTCCAAAACGACAAACGTACACTTTAAAATGTCCGACTGATTTCTGTTTTCGTCAAGAAAATGGTTAATGTAAGTGCCTGTAAATAATTAGCTTTTGTCGTTATCGTGCTAGTTTTTAGCCGAATGCGAGTCACAGGCTTTGAGACAAACCAGGCCTGGGTTTGTCTTCACGTTTGGTCTTTTGCTCTCTTGATCTTGTTTTCAAGGCGGATTTTTCTCGCATCATATTTCCAGTCACTGTACGACAACCCGATGAAACTCTGTTGACGGGTGCGACACTTGCTTTCTGAAATTCCTAAGATTTATCGAAACAGCCTCAAACCGGCTGATTCATTGTTCAATATCTACTTAGCGAGACCGCTCGCTGCTGTTTTGGTAGCCATTTTGGCGAAGACCAGAGTTACGCCTAATCAAGTCACAATCGTTTCAATTATTCCGATGATCTTGGCTGTTGCAGCATTTATTGCGCTCCCTGGTCCCCTGGGTCTCTGGGTTGGCGTCATCGGGGTTGAATTTGCTTATATTCTTGATTGTGCCGATGGTCAGCTCGCTCGGGTGACAGGTCGGTCCTCTCCGGTGGGTGGAGAACTTGATTTTCTCATCGATGAGATCAAGGCCTTTCTCCTAATCGGTGCACTCACCATTCGTTGGGCGCTGGAAACGGAGTCCGGCTCCGTTTATCCATATTGGGTGGGTATCTCGACATTGGCCTTGCTGGGCATGGCTCTGTCTTTGACCAAATTTGTCAGAACGGACGTCTACGCTGAGGCGACGGGGCTTGAGCGCAAGCGACACGGCCAAGCTGTCGCCGAGGCGCATAATCGAAAAACACCCCTTTGGCCGGTGCTGATGCTCGCTCGTTTGATTTCTCAATACCCCGTCTGTCTGCCAATTTTTGCGTTATTCAACCGAATGGACCTGTTCGTATGGGCCTATGGAGTGGTACACATGCTGTATGCCGCGCAGACGACGCTTGGCATATGTTTTCGTTTGGGACGATTTGACACGGTAGAACGCCATCCTGACGGGGGTAGCGAATGAAGGCAATCATCATTGCAGCGGGTATGGGTACCCGATTACGACCACACACGGCGGACCGACCGAAGTGTATGGTTGAGGTCCATGGTAAACCTATTTTACATCATCAACTCGACGCCTTGCGCGCTCATGGAGTGGACGAAATCGTCGTCATTGGTGGCTATAAACGGAACTGCATTCAGGCACCGGACATTCGCATCGTCGCAAACCCCGAATATCAAACAAACAATATTCTGATGAGCCTTTTTTGTGCCGGACCTGAACTGGTTGGCGATGTGATCGTGAGCTATGGCGATATCGTTTATGGACCAGGCGTGGTTCAAGCCTTGATGAACAGTTTTTTCCCCAATGCGCTCGTTGTCGATTTTGGTTGGGAAAAAATCTACGAGGGCCGTACGGATCATCCCATAGAACAAGCTGAATTGTGTGAAATCAGAGAAAATGGGCACATTGTCCGGGTCGGCAAAGAGGTCGGTGCCGAGCGTGCATGCGGTGAATTCATTGGTTTAGCTAAATTTAATGGGGCCATGGTTGCTCGACTCTGGGCACGCTACCGAGACGTTCTGGCGCGGGGTGATTCGCAACCATATGTCAATGCGCCGACTTTGCGCAAAGCGTACTTGACCGACTTGGTCAATGACGCCATCGCTCATCAGGAGCATTTTGGGGTTGTTCCAATCGACGGCGATTGGCGAGAAATAGATACGGTCCAAGACTACGATAGGGTACAGGCCTCGGAAACGTGGTAACGGATTGGGTCCGCAGCAGTAATGGAGAAAAATATGCAACGTTTGAGTAGTTGGATCGCTGGTGAGTGGCGAGACGGTACGGGCGACGGAAGCCGTCTGTATAACCCCACCTCCGAAGAAGTTGTTGCGCGGGCTTCGACCGAGGGTCTGGACCTTGGTCAGGCGTTTGACTATGCCAGAGATCGTGGTGGCCAAGCTCTTCGCCAAATGACCTTTGCTGAACGCGGAGCACTTTTAAAAGCCATGGCGAAGGCGATTCATGCCGAACGAGAAGCCCTGATCGACATTGGTCGTATCAACGCTGGCAATACCAGGGGTGATGCAAAATTTGATATTGATGGGGCGTCTGGGACGCTCATGTATTACGCCAAGTTGGGTGCTGAGCTCGGTGAGCGTCGGACTCTGATCGACGGCGATCCAATTCAGATTGGTGGTGCTCGTCTACAAGGGCAGCATATTCTCAGTACGAAACCCGGTGTTGCCGTTCACATTAACGCGTTTAATTTTCCTGCATGGGGACTGGCTGAAAAAGCGGCTTGTGCCATTCTAGCGGGGATGCCGGTGATTTCGAAACCGGCGACGTCGACTGCTTACATGACATGGGCTATGGTCCGTGCGCTGTCGGCTGCGAATATTCTTCCAGACGGTGTTCTCAACGTTGTTTGTGGTAGTGCCTACGACCTCCTCGATCATCTTGAGTGGTCTGATGTCGTTGCATTTACTGGCGGGGCTGACACGGCCGATCGGATCCGCCGCCACGCCCGTGTACTGGAGACTGGCGCTGCGGTGAATATTGAAGCAGATAGCCTCAATTCTACTGTCCTATCGCCGGGAGCGAAGGACTTGACCTATGACGCATTCATTCGTGATGTGGCTCACGAGATGACTCAGAAAGCGGGTCAGAAATGCACGGCCACACGACGCATTTTAGTGCCTGCGGACAAGGTAGATGAATTCGTGGAAGACGTCGCCGAACGGCTTGATCGAATCACTGTGGGAGATCCTGGCACTGAGGGTGTTCACATGGGCCCTCTGTCGACTGCAGCTCAACTGCAAAGTGCTCAGTCTGGAATCAAAGCATTAATGGAAGATGCAGATCTGGTCTATGGCAGCCTGGAAAGAGGCGCCATGAAAGGTGTTGCAGACGGTCGCGGGTATTTTCTATCTCCCTTGGTGTTGCAGGCACGCGATCCAATGAGTGCTAAGAGCATTCATGAGCTTGAAGTCTTTGGTCCTGTGTCGACGATATTGCCTTATGATGGCTCGGTTGAGACCGCATGTGATCTGATCCAAAAAGGACAGGGTGGTTTGGTTGCATCGGTCTATGCCGATGAACGAGATTTTCTCGCTCAAGCCATCGATGGGCTTGCTCCCTGGAGTGGGCGAGTGGTGCTGACCGATGCCAAGATAGCAGAGCAGGCGTACGCGCCTGGCATGGCGTTGCCCCATCTCCTCCATGGGGGACCTGGCCGTGCGGGTGGTGGAGAAGAGCTGGGTGGGACTCGTGGCATGCGCTTTTACCAGCAGCGAACAGCGATTCAGGGAAATGGCCCCTTGATCAATAAGTTTTTGCAAGCGACTGACGCAGACTAGTCATGGAGCAGGCAGCCGTGCCGTATCGGGGCGAAAATAATCCAGTCAGCGTAGCACCGATGATGAAACGCACAGACCGGCACTTTCGCTACCTCATGCGGCAAATATCCAAACGCACGCTCCTGTACACGGAAATGGTAACGACGGGTGCGATCCTGCACGGTGACCGAGACCGTCACTTGAGATACTCGGAAATCGAACATCCCCTCGCCCTACAACTTGGCGGCGATGACCCAGTTGCCTTGCGCGAGTGTGCATTGATCGCAGAGAATTTGGGTTATGACGAAGTTAATATCAACGTCGGTTGTCCCAGCGATCGGGTTCAAAAAGGTCGGTTTGGTGCATGCTTGATGGCTGAGCCAGAGCGGGTCGCCGATGCCGTGGCTGAAATGCGAGCTGCCGTCTCTATTCCCGTGACCGTAAAACACAGAATTGGAATCGATGACCTGGACCGATATGAAGATATGCTTCGATTTGTCGATGTGGTCTCTCAATCCGGTGCGGACCGATTCTCAGTCCACGCCCGAAAGGCTTGGCTTCAAGGCCTGAGCCCCAAAGAGAACCGGACAATTCCACCCTTGAGATACGCCGACGTCTATCGTTTGAAAACGGAGCGGCCAAATCTTCGAATCGAGATCAATGGTGGTGTCACGGATGTATCGGAGATGCGTGACCATTTAGATCATGTCGACGCTGTTATGATCGGTCGTGCCGCCTATGAAAACCCGATGTTTTTTTCTGAAGTAGACCACATTTTCTATGGGCAAAATCCAGATGTTGAGCCGACTGTTTTTGAGGTCGTTGAAGCCATGCGGCCTTACATAGCAGATTGGATTGGCAATGGAGGACGACTGAATTCTGTGACCCGCCATATGCTCATGTTGTTCTACGGTCGGCCCGGAGGCCGTCGATGGCGGCGTATTCTCGGCGAGGCCATTAAGCCCGGCACCGATATGACACTTCTCGATGATGCGTTGGCTGCAGTTAGGTCGAACGCCGGGCATTCATAGCGGCCAGCTGCTCTGGTGAGGCGGGGGTCTGATGCTCCGATTTCCATTGACTGTAGGGCATTCCGTAAATGAGTTCCCGCGCGTCCTCGTAATCCACCGCGATGCCACGTTCGGACGCTTCCGCGACATACCATTTGGACAGACAATTTCTACAGAAGTCCGCCAAGATCATTAGGTCAATATTTTGTACATCTGTATTCTTTCTCAGGTGATCTCTTAAGCGCCTAAACACGGCGGCCTCAATTTCCTCAGTTGTTCTCTCTGTTGTCATAATTTACTCCTCAGCTTGGAAATAGAGACTCGATAGATAAATATTTGTCACCGCGGTCGCAGACGATAAAGACGATCTCACTGTTGGCTGGGGCTGTTTTTGCAACTTGGAGTGCCGCTAAACATGCTCCACCGGATGATAGCCCGACAAATAAGCCTTCTTCGACAGCCAATCGGCGCGTCATTTCCTCAGCGTGTTCACGGGAGACATCGATGATTTCATCGACTCGCTCCGGCTCATAGATTTTCGGCAAATAGTCTGAGGGCCAGCGTCTGATTCCAGGGATTTTCGAACCATCTTCCGGTTGGACTCCGATGATCTTGATCTGTTCGTTTTTCTCTTTCAAGAAACGAGATGTACCCATAATGGTGCCCGTTGTACCCATGGAACTGACAAAGTGCGTCACCCTGTTCTCCGTGCCCTCCCATACTTCTGGTCCAGTGGTTTCATAGTGCATTTGTGGGTTGGCTGGATTGGCAAATTGATTCAGCTGGAAATGTGTCCCCGCGTCGTGCATTTCTTGCGCCAGGTCGCGAGCCGCTACAATGCCATCCTCGACGAGGATAACCTCGGCTCCATAGGCTTTCATAATCGCACGTCGTTCGGGCGTCGCTGATGAAGGCAAGAGCAACGTGATCGGCTTTTTTTTGAGAGTCGCAATCATCGCCAGTGCGATTCCGGTGTTGCCGCTTGTCGCCTCAACGAGTCGGCGGCCCCCATCGAGGTGACCCGCCATTTCTGCAGCGGTAATCATTGCCAGGGCGGCTCGATCTTTTACGGAACCGCCTAAGTTTGTACCTTCTAACTTCCCCCAAACTCGAATGTCTGTCCGCTGGACCAACTTTCGAAGCTGTCGCATGGGTGTATTTGCGACCAAACCATCGAATTCAGAATATAAGCGATTCACCTTGACTCCAGCTCATTTCACCCCCCATGCCATGACATGCTGTATCTTATCCGGTCAATGATCAAGGCTCATGGTCATGGCCGAACGATGGTCATGGAATCTGGTTTAGGTTTTCACCCTGAGGTGTTTGTTCACCTGTGGACCGATGCCTATCCTTGAAGGTCCGAAGTACTCGTGTTAGGCCTCCTGCCAATGGGTTGCTGGGGAGATACTTCGATGACAGGTCGTAAACCAACGACAGAGACCATGCGTATCCAATTGGCCACACGGACCCGCGTAATCGTGGTTGCGGATACCCACTCCAAACCCCATCCGAATACCCTGACTATCATCAAAGAAAAACGGCCGGATTTGATCCTCCATGCGGGCGATATCGGACGCCTTTCCGTACTCGAGCCCTTAAAGGAGATCGCACCGCTGATTGCTGTACGCGGAAATATTGACCCTGTCACTTGCGACTTACCCGACGTCGTCACGATTCTTTTTGAATCTGGCGATGCGGTTCGTTCATGCTGGCTGCTGACACATATTGCTGTACGTGGCCCAAAATTACGAAGCCCGATTCACAGCCTAGCGATGGCTATGCATGCCCAACTGGTTGTTTGCGGGCACAGTCATGTTCCCCTACTCACTCAAGACAGGGGTGTTGCAGTGTTCAACCCAGGTAGCTGTGGACCACGGCGTTTTGCCTTACCTATACTCATCGGACAAATTGATATCGATGAATCAGGCCTCCATTTTCAACATCTCGCTTGTGAAACAGGGAAACCGTGGCAACCACGATTGAATTAGGCCGAGTTGAAATGAAAGGTCGTGAATCCAGCCGCACGAGGGGAAAAGCGGCTGGATTCACTCGAGAACCGACTCGGTCATGATGCCTTTCGGCACCATCGAAAAGACAGTTCGATAGTTGAGACACCTCGGTTCGGGGGGAATCGCTTGATCTTCGGGGAGATAAAGTCCTCGGCGTCTCGAATAGGTCAACGAAACCAAGGGTAGGTTTCATTCCAGCTTCGTTCATTTTATTTATATTTTCGACGATTCGGAGCTCAAATTCCCCCGGCAATTCGAGGTCTACACGTGCGCCAGTCGGCCATTGGAATCACTCAACAATGTCGTCTAAGCCCGTCTTTAGCCCATGATTTAGTCCTGGCCTTGCCAAGTTGTAATCATCTTGGGTTAGCCCGACCCAGGTGGGAACACGTGCTAGTAAAGAATGGGTTTGACATCGGTTTGAAAGAAAAGATCACGACGCGCTCATTTTTCGCCATCGGATCTCTCGATCCAGCGCAATATTTGATCTAGACTGCAAGCACTTAATCGGGGAGGACGGCCGATGAGCAGTTGGGCGACTATGGTCACGCGCGCGAGTACGAGAGCCAATCTTCGCGAATTAACAACCAATCAAGTGCATGCTGTTGTCGATATGCTCTGTCTGGTGATTTATGCCGACAACCGGATGTCTGCTCTCGAGCAGATTGAATTCGAAGAAACCCTTTTGGAATTAGATTGGACAGAATCTAAGGAACAGATTGTTCGAGCGAGAATCAACACAGCCGCATCTCCGGCGCGCTACGCGAACTCGGCTGAAGCTCGACTCGAACTCGTGTCTAAGGCTGCAACATTGCTGGGACAAACTGTCGATGATCAGAATGAAGGTATATACGGGTTGATCGCGAGTATGGCGTTCTCAGATTTGGTCCTGCACAAAAGAGAGAAGGAGCTTCTCAATTACATCGCCGCCGCGCTCAATATTGAGTCAGACCGGGCCGTCGCTATTCAAGCCCAATTTGTTTGAGCTAAGCTCGTTTGACAAGCCAACGAGAGCGCGGGTCATCTCAGATGAGCTGCAGAATGTCGGTCATTGAGTTGAGTAGATATGTTGGTTCGCATTGAGTTAGTTCGGCGACATCGAAGGGACCCCATAATGCTGCAGCGGTGAGGCATTGGGCACGTTTTCCGCTCAACATGTCATGAGGTGAGTCTCCAACAAACAAGCAAGCGTCGGTGACAGAATCCATTAGGGCAACTGCTTTCAGCACTGGTTCAGGATGCGGCTTTGGATTGTTTACATCGTCGTAACCAATGACGAACTCAAAGTGGTCCTCGAGGCCGCAGATTCTGAGGCCTCGGCGAGCCGTACTTTGGGGTTTACTGGTGACAATGCCCATTGGGATCCCTCGAGTTCGTAACGCATCGAGGACATCAGTTACGCCATCAAACGGTCGAATGGACGCATCATGATTGGATAGATTGTGCTCGTGATATACGTCTCTGGAGCGGATGACCTCATCGTCTGTCAGTGGGCGACCAAGGTGCTTTGCCCCATGGGTTTTAAGCTGTTCGACCAGTGGTGTTCCAATACCCGAAATCAACGTTTTGTCGTCGGGTGAGTAGCCAAACTCTTTTTCAAGCGCATGTCGCATCGATTGGACGATCAGTGGAATTGAGTCGAGTATGGTCCCATCTAAGTCGAAAAAAATATTCTTCAAGGCCATCTTATTGCTCCAAATAGCGTCGTTCGAGATGTCGCTTGAAAACAGATGGGTCCAACGGTCGACCCGTCGCGGAGACCATCAAATCGTTCGGTGATAAAAGAGACCCTTTTTGATGAATCTTCTCCCTGACCCACTCAACCAACCCCCTGAAATCACCCCGGCCGATATCACCAGGAATCGTCGGTACCTCTGTTACCGCCTGGTCGAAGAGTTGAGCCGCATTCAACGCCCCCAATGTGTAGGTTGGAAAATAACCAACGGACCCCATATGCCAATGTATGTCCTGCATGCAGCCATCTGTGTCGGTCTCTGGTCTGATTCCTACGAGTTCAACCATCCCATCATTCCAGGCCGTCGGTAGGTCTTTCAATGCGAGGTCGCCGCTGAGTAAGGCTTTTTCGAGTCGATAGCGTAAAATAACATGTAGGGGGTATGTTGCTTCATCGGCGTCTACTCGAATAAGTCCACGTTGTACCTCGAGATAACTACGGAGCATCTCGTCTGTGGACCAACCCGGTCCATTTCCGTCAAAGGCCGCCCTCAATTTAGGGGCCAGATACGAGACGAAGTCCGGGCTCCTGCAAGCTTGCATTTCCATCAGCAACGATTGGCTTTCATGGATGCCCATACTGCGTGCTCGGCCCACGGGCTGACCACGGAAACGGTCGGGCAGACCCCGTTCGTACAGTGCATGGCCGGTTTCGTGAATTACGCCCATGATACTTTGCATAAAGTCATCCGCTGTATAGCGAGTGGTAATTCGTACATCGTCAGGACTGCCCCCACAAAATGGATGAGCACTCACATCTAATCGGCCATGGTCAAAATTGAATCCCAAGCAATCCATTAGGTCTCGACCGATTTGTTTTTGGACCTCGATATCGAATGGGCCGCTGGGTTTTACAATGGGACCCAATTGGTCTTGTCGTTGAATAATTTCACCGACCAGATCCGGTAGGAATGATTCCAACTCTGAAAACAGAGAGTCTAATTCAACACGTCTATACCCCGGCTCGTATAAGTCCAAAAGCGCGTCATAATGGTCTAGACCTGAGCGTTCTGACAAAACCTGAGCCTGCTCACGCACCAGTTCGAATACGCGCTCAAGATAGGGTTTGAGGCTATGGAAATCGTTGTCTGGACGGGCTTTTAACCAGGCTATTTCGCATGCAGACGTCGCATCGCTCATGGCTTTGACAAGGTCAGTTGGAAGAGCATTTGCTTGGTTGTATTCTCGTTCGATCTCTCTTAGGTTGGCGCGTTCCCATTGACCCAGTGATTCATTTTTTGCGGCATCGATCCAATCAGCAATGTTTGGTTTGGTTTTAAGGCCATGGCTGATGGACTTTAACGTAGTTGCCTCGGCCGAGCGTGCTTTGGCAGACCCTTTCGGCATCATTGTCGCCATGTCCCAATGCAGTAGACCGAGGACATTGTCTAGATGGGATATTGTCAGATAATGGGACGTCAACTGTTGATATGACACAGCCTTTTCTCCTCCATATTGATGGTTTAGTGAGTGTATCCCGGTGCATATAAGCGGGTCATCAAACTCGGTCTTCGCACGCCCTGACTCTTGAATTGGCTCATACCCGAATCGAGCCACTGTCGTCCGTCATCACCACCCAGCAGGGAGCCGTACCGGATTTTTGCTGCCGCAAGGTAGCCTCCAAGATCAGCGGATTGTAAAGCACTGATGGCATTCATATAACCCGTTTTCGCGGCGTCATTTCGACCCAGGTATTCGTCTAGACATGCTTGAAAAAGAATGCTTTGGGCACGGACCCATTGTGCGGGATTTTCCTTGAGTCGTTCAAGGTCTCGATTGATTCGTTCACTCAATTCTGGAACTCGTTTACTTGTTGTTAAAGCCGCCAATGACGCCCTGACCCTAAGGCTGAGTAAATCGCTTTTGACAAAATGAATCTGATCGATCATCGCTCGTCGAAGTGGCACCCAAGCATCCGCGACATGTTCTAAGGCCTGTTCATATTGGCCCTTATATAGACAGAGATGGACTTGAGTCATGAGACCAAAATACTGCTGAATCTGGTAGTCATCATGACTCCATCTCTGGAGCGCATCTGATTGATTACGCTCTGCAGTATCTGGGTCATCGCCGCAGAGCCAGGCCAAACTTGGATAGCCTGTGCGCATGCTGGTCGCAAAGAATTCATTCCCTCGGTCCTTTGCCCATTCAAGCAACTCGGGTACTCGACTGACAATCGGCTTGAAGTCTCCGCGCATCGCCATAGCCGAGAAGAGCATGACGTGTGTCGTCGAGCGCTCCCAGGCCGCGTCTTGGCAATTTTCTCGAAACACATCGGCCGCGTATTCTAACGCTTCTTGTGCCTCGGCCCAGCGTCCTGTCAGCAAGAGGCCGACGCCACGTCCATAGTGGGCGAGGCCGAGAGCATGAGGTCGATCGACCATTTCGGCTAAGGTCATTGCTCGTTCAGCGACATGAAGTGCAGGATCCAGTTCATTGGGACCACTTGCACCGGTATACATGCTTTGGAGACCAAGGGACCGCGAAAGGCGGTATGGATCTCCAAATTCGAGTGCCCGCAGCAGGCCTCTCGCTTGAAAATCAGCCGCTCTAACGTAATCGATCATTCCTAAGCTGATTGCAGCTGTCCAACAGGCATCGATGTATTGGGCGTCGACTGTGTCTTTAGGTATGTCCAGTTGCACATGGGTAGACAACCCCCTTTCTTCGATGGCTTTTCGAGTTTCCCTCAGGCTGGGTAATGCATCCTGAGACGAGAGCGGAAATGGGATGTTTAGCTCTTCTAGAATCTCTTCTAAAAGGTCCAAACCCTGCTCAAGACTGCCTGACAAAATCAGATTTACACATGCCTTCATGCGTAGCTCTTTACGGAGCGTATCATCTGCTTTTGACGCCGCTTCGACGAAAATCTTGGCCGATTGATGTGTTCGACCGCTATTGGAAAGTGCCTGGCCGAGGGCCATAAGAAGTTCGATCTCTTCCTCGACCGCAGCGTCTGATGCGGGAATGGTCACACTCTGGCGGTGAATACTGAGCGCCTGGTCATAGAGCGTCGCTGCATGTTCGAAGGCAAGCTTATTGTCAGCCATGCGCGCGGATTCCGCTGTATACTGCCTGGCTTTGTCAAAATCACCCGCATGAACGAAGTGGTCGACGAGTGCCGCCGGCTCGCGTTCACTCCCGCGCTCTAAGCATAGAGCAATATCCAAATTGATTTGTGTCGCTCGTTTTTTTGATATGCCATCAAGAACAGGTGCGCGTAATCGGTCGTGATAAACCTCGAGATAGACATGCCTGTCAATGGTTTTCGTTCGCAGCAAATGGGATGCGCGTAGTTCGCTGATGGACCGCTCACTTTCCGCACCGAGTCCAGCGATCTCGATGGCATGGCTGCGTAGCAACGGTTTTGCAGCTACGGCGACCACCTGCAATAGACGGCGAGAATTAACGTCGATAGATGCGATTCGACTTCCGACCAGAGCGTCTAAGGTCATCGCGCCAGTTTGAAGTCCGCCGCTTTTATGTCGAGCCTCGTTAAATTCGGTAATGTGACGCGTGAGTGATTCCAAAAAAAATGGATTCCCATGGGATTCGCGGACAATTTGCTCGAGATGGTGTTGTCCTAAATTCACATCTCTCAGCAGGTATCGGGTGAGATTCATTGCCTGCGTATCATCGAGGGGGCCAACTTCGATCTCCCGACCGTCGAAGCCGTCAGCCCGACGCGCAAGCATGAGACGTAAAAATCTGACGAAGTTACTGCCTTGAATGGACTCCGTGTGGAAGCTGCACAAAACCAACATATTGGGCGCATCGGGGAGCTCAAGTAACTCACGAAGCAGTGCCACGCTGTCATCATCGCCCCAATGGACATCATCGATATGCAGAGCAAGAGACCAACGATTTGCGAGACGTGAAAACAGATCCCGAGCTGCTTGAAAAGCAATTTGTCTGGTTTCAGAGAGTTCGATGATCAGCGTGTCAGAGCGCACGGATTTAGCGATAGCAGGTACATTTAGCAAAACCGGAAACAGATGGGTCAGTGCGCCAATTCCAGGCGGCGTAAGATCGTTCACGGTCTGGGACGGCATACCATTCAGTTGCCTGGTCAAGTCATCGAAGACGCGGTCGAAAGCCTTATACGGGACAGCTTCACGCTCGTAGCACCGACCTTCAAGAATCAGGACGTCATCTCTGCTTTTGAGTGGGTCTAGAAAATACTTAATCAAAGCGCTCTTGCCCATACCGGACCGACCGTGAACGCTACAAACGACAGATTTGCCCCTTTTTATCTCGCTGAAAGCAGACACCAAAGCGCCCAGATGAGACTCCCGTCCAATCAGACGCGGCATGGCCGTCAGCGATGTCGAAGACGTTGTCATGATTGTGCTTTCTTCCAGTTCAATGCCGAGGATATTGAGCACATCTGCCTCAGTGGCCCGTTCCAGTGGATCTCGTTTCAACAGAGCCTTACAGAGCGTGTCCAGATCCGCAGGGACACGGGGATTGATCTCGCTGGGTGCTGGACCGTCATTTTGTTTTTTCATCAACGCAACTTGCAGGGGCTTACCTTTAAATGGGAGCTCGCCTGTTAATGCTTGGAATAAAACCACGCCGAAGCTGTACCAATCACTCGCGGGGAGTGGATCTGTGCCGTCGCTTTGTTCGGGTGCCATGTACTCGAGGGTGCCGCTAAAGCCTCGAATATCTCGCACATCGATTTGGTCAAGTTTGGTGGCCAGGCCAAAGTCGAGGATAACCACGCGTCCATCTCGTTCGACCAACATATTTGATGGCTTGATGTCGCGATGTAAATGACCGGAGGTGTGCAATGCAACGAGCCCCTCAGCCAGCTGTTCGAATGCATTCCGTAATCGGAGCAAATCCAGCTCAAACTCACCGCTGACCAAAGAAAAGGGTCTCACCCATTCCAAAAAATCCACACCATCGATGTATTCCATGGTGAAAAACCATGTTTGGGATTCGTGGTGGAGGCCGTGTAAATCAACCAAGTTAAGGTGACTCAGCTCCGCGAGCCCTCTGAATTCATTTTTAAGCCGAAGGATTCCGTAGGGGCTTTCCTGATGCAGGGTCTTCAAGGCAACATCGATGCCCCTGAGGGTGTCATGGGCTAGATAAACGATTCCGGTGCCCCCGTGTCCCAGGCGTCTGAGTATTTTGAATCGTTCAGTCCCCTGAAAAGTATCGCCCACGGTTGTGAATTGCCCCCATCTCAGCCGTAAACCTTGTGTCGCTGTCCCTAAGTCTCTACGAATCGGTGCTGATCCATGAGCGGTGCCAAGCCAACTCCTGGCGGGGGGCTTGGCTCTTTCGCTTACCGTGCTCGGTACGTAATGCGACCTCGAGTTAAGTCGTAAGGTGAGAGTTCGACTGTCACTTGGTCCCCGGGCAGAATTCGAATAAAGAACTTTCGCATTTTACCCGAGACATGGGCCAAAACCTTGTGGCCGTTCTCTAATTCCACACGAAACATCGCATTCGGAAGTGGCTCTATTACGGTGCCTTCGACTACAATTCCCTCTTCTTTCGCCACAGTGGCTCCTTCAAAACATCGTTTTCAGACAGGTTCATCTAACCAGACTTAAGGTGTGCGCAGTGTAGCGATGATGACGGTTTTCGCAAGGCTTTCTAGTCACAGACGTCTAATCTTTCGCCTGAAACCAGCAGGCGGCCTCATTTCGAGGGCCAAAAGGCGGCTTTGTCACACAAATAATTAGGCGTCCCAGCTCCGCTCAATGTTTCGCGCATTCTTTTCTCGAAATGCGACTTCTAGATCGATATCTAGTCTATTGGCTATCGCTAAAAGGTAATTGAATACATCGACAATTTCCTCTGCCACATCACCTTTAGGGTCCGTCGACTTGGGCTTATCATAGTACTGGTTGTAGCCTCGAATCGCTTTGAATAGTTCCCCGACCTCTTCGCCCATGAGAAAGCAGTTGTGGACCAAGTCCACATCAAGCCAGCCGTGATATGACTCTAAACCATGAATGTAGGTCTGGTAGTCTCGTAGGACGGGCGATTCCGGTAATTGCGGAGGAGATGGTTTTTCATTAGCTGCCATGAGTCGTATCCATTTTTTCTTTTTCAATTTTCAGGCCGAGTGCATCCATGATCACCGAATTCACGGCGAAAGAGGCTTTCCCACCTCCAAAATCATGAATGGGTGGCTCAGTCTCAGGGCGACTTCTGCCCGCTGCTTGCCGAAGTGCGTCCGGATCACAGCCGACGAGGCAATTCCAGCCATCCGTCAGTGTCTCCGGCCATTCTGTCGTGTCTCTCATCGTCGTACATGGCCGGCGATGGAATAACGCTTCTTTTTGGAGTCCCCCGGAATCCGTGAGCACATGCACGGACGAAGCAACCAATGCAGCAAAATCGACGTATCCGAGTGGATCGATCACATGCAATTGACCTATGGGTTTAATATCGGCCTCGTCCATTGCTTTTCGGGTTCGCGGATGAAGTGGCAAAAAAACAGGCCAATCTAATTGACCGAGAGTTGCGATCAGGGTGGCCAAGCGTTTCGGATCATCCGTATTCGACGCTCGATGGAGCGTCGCAACGCCGTACGGCCCTCTCTTTAAAATTTTCAGCTGTGCTGCCGAAAAAGAGGCTGGCTTTTCAGCGTCAGACTCGGTCAAGTAGCGCGCCAACGGGCTTACCCAAGACCGGTTGAGTGCTCGCAACGAGGCATCAAACATGACGTCGCCCGTAAAATAAGCTTTCTCACTTAGACCTTCCCGAGCCAGTTGAGCCATCGCCCTCTCGGTCGGACAGAGAAGATGACTGGACAGGTGGTCGACTGCAATGCGGTTAATCTCCTCCGGCATTTGTTTGTCGAAAGAGCGCAATCCGGACTCAATATGCACGATTTTCCAGCCGAGCTTTGCCGCCACCAGAGCACCTGCGAGTGTTGAATTGGTATCGCCATACACGACGGCGACTCCCCTCGGCAGTTTCTGCAGTATAGGGTCTAAACCAGTCAGCATGGCGGCTGTTTGGCGTGCATGGGTTCCACCGCCTGCGTTCAGATTGTAATGGGGTTTAGGAATTGCTAGCTCATCGAAAAATACCGACGACATCGATGAGTCGTAATGCTGGCCGGTATGGATGATTACAGGTTTGATGTCATGGCACCAAGCATCAAGAACGACAGCCATCTTAACGAATTGTGGTCGTGCGCCAACAATGTGAACTAAGCTGGATGTGGTCATGTGCAGTCGATTTCCTTTCCTATAAGAGTGGACGTCCCAGTCATGATTCGCTCACTCTGATAGCCCAATATCACTTTTTTCCGTTCATGTCCCAGTGTCCTTGTGAACTCTATCGGTCGACCCCCCGGAGCAATCGACTCAAGACTGTCGGAAAAATCGTGACCGGTAGAACCGGTTAGCTTAGGATATCGATAAAAATTCGGGAGGAGTGATTATGTTGATTCGAACACTGGCCCTTTGTGTGTTTGTTGGAGGTTATTTTACCGCATGTGGCGGTGGTGATTCAGCGAGTGGTGGTGCCGGTGGTGCGGGTGCCGAAGGCGGTGCAGGCGGTGCAGGTGCCGAAGGCGGTGCAGGCGGTGCGGGTGCCGAAGGCGGTGCAGGCGGTGCAGGTGCCGAAGGTGGTGCAGGCGGCGCGGGTGCCGAAGGCGGTGCAGGCGGTGC